>JAQTPC010000014.1 GCA_028713005.1 Minisyncoccota bacterium
TACCCATAAAGACACTGACAAGCTTGTCTATATCTGCCTGATGTTGTGCATCGTATTGTGATACAAGCGCCTGTCCAGATACGTACAGACCTGCTCCATTTGCACCATGATCAAACAAACTCAAACGGTAGCAAAGCCCGTTGCTCATCATGTCGTAGGCTAGTTCACGATATACGTTACCCGCAGCAACATCAGCCGACTCACTTCGTACGAAGACGATATCATCAACAGAAACTGAGGCCACATTATCAGGAGCAAAACCACTCACAAATGATGGGCACGACGAACTTGCGGTAACCGTGATCTTTGTATCATCGAGGAGTGGCCAATGGAAATATTTATCCTTTGGAACTGCCAAAATCAAACTGCCAGGAAAATCGGCATTCAAAACGAGGTCTTTCGGATACTTTACTGAGAAACCGAGTTCATTGTTCGTATATGTCTTCCAAGCATTCGTACTTATTGTACTTGATGCTGGATTGAGTGATGCAGAGTCTTTTTGACCAAACACTTCAGGTTTTACAAATGATTGACCTTGTCCGAGAGTATCAGTCGAAGATGAAGCGAGGAGTTGTGGTGGCAGCGTAATATGGCGAGTATAGGTAAAATTATTTATAAAATAAAATCCAATAATGCCCACGATCACTAGACTGACAATGATAATAGAAACTATGAGTAAGCGTCGCATATTATGTATAGAATAAATTAAGTGAGATTATAGTATAGCACGTATAGTCATACGCCTTGTTGCACACAAAAGGTGCATATGCTATATTCTATCCAATGAAGTCTCTCCTCCCGTATGTCCAGATAATCCTGTCCGTACTTTTGATTGCGGTCATTCTGCTCCAACGCACTGGCGCCCAGGTTGGTGGTGCTTTTGGTGGTAGCGATAACCTCAGTTCTGCATATCATACCCGTAGAGGATTAGAGAAATGGCTCTTCATTGGAACAATCATCATTGCTATACTTTTTGCAGCTTCAGCGCTGGTCAATCTTATTTAGTCGATCTTATCTCCTTATATAGCCACATTTTGTGACTGAACAATTCCAAAAAGAATTCCGCCTCAAACGCGGCGCCCATATATTGAACTATATATCAAAATTCTCAGCTACCGAGAAGGCTATTTTTGGTACACTCGTCATTCTTGCCTGTGTATCTGCTCTTATCCTCGCCACAAAGGCAAGTGCTATTTTTATGACTGAAGTGCCTGCATACGGTGGCGAGCTCCGTGAAGGTGAAGTTGGCTTACCTCGTACAATCAACCCTATCCTCGCTGTTTCAGATGTCGATCGCGACCTCAGTGCACTCATCTATTCTGGTCTGACAAAATATGAAAAAGGCTCTTTTGTCCCTGACCTCGCACAGTCATGGACAGTTTCATCCGACGGCCTTATCTATGATTTTATACTTAGAAAAGGTTTGACTTTCCAGGACGGCACTGAACTTACGAGTGACGATGTTGCGTTTACTATACAAAAGATACAGGACCCTCTTTTGAAAAGCCCTCGCCAAGGTGACTGGGCAAATATCACCGTCAAACAAATATCTCCCTCAGAGATTCAATTCGCATTGAAGCAGCCGTACAGCGGTTTTTTGGCGAATACAACTATCGGCATAGTTCCAAAGCATATTTGGGGCGCAGTAAATGATGATCAATTCATCTTTAGTCAATATAATATTCAACCAGTCGGTTCCGGACCATATAAGGTGGATTCTATTAGCCGTGATTCAGGAGGTATACCAGTATCATATCGTCTCATCTCTTGGAAAGACTACGCTGGCAAACGTCCCTTTATCAGCACGATTTCTTTTTATTTCTTCTCTCGTGAAGACAAAGCCCTCAGTGCACTCAATGATGGAACTATCGACAGTCTCCCTTCGATAGACCCTGTTGAAGCAAAAAAGCTCGCCTCAAATACTGCAGAAGGATACACCGTTCTCGAAACTCCCCTTCCTCGTATTTTTGGTGTTTTCTTCAATCAAACCCAGTCAGCCATACTTGCTGATCCAGTTGTACGAAATGCGCTCGACATGGCAACTGATCGCAATGCAATCATCGACTCTGTCCTCTCTGGTTACGGTGCATCAGCACATGGACCTATACCTACCCGACTTTTAAGTGACCTTGGTATCACCTTGGATTCTTCTGGTAATTTTGATACTGCACAGCTCAGTGCCGCTCAGGCTCTCCTCGAAAAGAACGGTTGGAGAAAAAATTCTTCGGGTATATATGAGAAAAAATCGTCAAAGCCAAAGACTGCATCAACTACCCTTTCATTTGATATCTATACAGCTGATGCACCTGATCTTGTAGCCACCGCAAAGTTACTCAAGACGCAGTGGCTTGCACTCGGTGCACAGGTTGACGTACAGATCTTTGAACCATCTGACCTCTATCAAAATGTCATTCGCACACGTAAGTATGACGCACTCCTCTTTGGAGAGCAGATCGGAAAAGATCGTGACTTGTACGCCTTCTGGCATTCTTCACAGAGAAATGCTCCCGGACTCAATGTCGCCATGTATACCAACAGCAAAGTCGACGCAGTACTCACTGATATCAGAACAACCTCAAGTACGACTATTATGATTAATGATTACAAAAAGCTCGATCAACTCATACAGGCTGATCTTCCCGCTCTATTTCTCTATTCTCCCGACTTTATATACGCAGTACCAAAGACGCTCGCAGGAGTACGTCTCGACTCGATTATCACTCCGGCAGATCATTGGAATTCAATTACCAGCTGGTATACGGAGACTGAAAAAGTGTGGAATATATTTAAATAAATAATAATTAGAAATTAGTCTGCCACGCAGACAAGTAAACAGAAAAACCATGAACAACGAAAACAACACGCCAAATATCCCACCGAGCCGTCCACCACAAAGTGGCCGACCACACACACCTGGTCCTCGCAGATCATTTTCACCTCGTTTCAATAAAACACGTACCATTGCTCCTACATCAACATCTACACCAGGATCATTTGCACCACAGCGCCCTCTATCTGCAGGTACACCTAACGGCCATCGTGTCGTTCTTGGTCGTGGCGCTCGCAAAACTGTCCCCTTTCGACGTCCCGCATCGAGCCAATTCCGCGCCCACCCTCCTCAGTCATCAATCATGGTAAAGCATGCTCCATTGCCAGATAAGCACGTTGCAGGTACTCGTATGAACATCGTCCGTCCTGATGCTGCTCGTTCTATTCGTCGTGGCCCAAACAAGCCAGTGATGAAGCGTGAAGGTGATGTTATTCCACCTCTTGCTGCTGACACTGTTCGTATCATTCCTCTTGGTGGTGTTGAGGAGATCGGTAAGAACATGACAGCTATTCAGTACGGCGACGATATCGTTGTTGTTGATATCGGTTTCCAATTCAAGGATGACGAAACACCGGGTATCGACTTTATTTTGCCAAATACAAAATACCTCGAAGAGCGCCAGGACAAGATCCGCGCTGTACTCATCACTCACGGTCACCTCGACCATATCGGCGGTATTCCCTATATCATGCCACGCATCGGTAACCCACCAGTGTATACCCGTCTACTCACCTCAGTTCTCATCCAAAAGAGACAGGAGGAGTTCGCGCATATTCCAAAGCTTGATATTCAAGTCGTTGAAAAAAACAGCACTATCACGGTAGGTAAACTCAAGGTCAGATTCTTTGCAGTTACACACACCATCCCTGATGCTATGGGTATCATCATCGAGACTCCTTTTGGTTCGATCGTTCACACAGGTGACCTCAAGCTCGATCACGTCGACGGTGTTCCTACTGCCGAAGAAGTCGGCGAATACGAACGTGCTTTCCCTATCGTCAATGGCCCTGCGGGACCTACAAATGTTCTCATCCTCATGGCTGATTCAACTAATGTTGAGAACCCTGGATTTTCACTTCCAGAAAAAGTCGTGCACAAAAACCTTGAAAATATCATCAAGGGTATGTCAGGACGTCTCATCATCGCAACTTTCTCATCTCTCCTGGAGCGTCTCCTCAAGATCGTTGAGTTCGCGGAGTTATATAATAAAAAAGTCATCGTTGAAGGTCGTAGCTTGAAACAAAACATTGAGATCTGTAAGCACCTCGGCCTTCTCAAAGCTAAAAAAGAAACTATCATCTCTGTTGACGACATAGACAAGTATCCACCTGATCGCATCGTCATCATCTCAACAGGTGCACAGGCAAATGACTTCTCTGCTCTCGTCCGTATGTCACAAAAGACGCATGCCAAGATCAAGCTCACACCACGCGACACCGTCGTCCTTTCATCATCAGTCGTTCCCGGCAACGAGCGTGCAGTCCAAAAGCTCAAAGATAACCTTTCACGTCAGGGTGCAAAAATTCTCCACTATCGTATCGCTGATGTTCACTCATCTGGTCATGCCAACCGCGACGAGACCGCATGGATACACCGTGCTATCAAGCCGAAGTTCTTTATGCCTCTCCACGGCTATCACTACATGTTGCGCGCACACTGTGATATCGCCAAGGAAGCGAACGGCCTCCTCGAATCAGACGTGGTTGTTCCAGATAACGGCAATGTCATCGAGATCCAGAATGGTGGTACTAAGCTCGTAAAGCTCAAGGAAAAAGCTCCCTCAGGACTTGTCCTTGTCGACGGCTTCTCAGTTGGTGATGTACAGGACGTCGTCATCCGTGACCGTCAGGCACTCGCTCAGGATGGTATCTTCATCATCTTCGGTATTATGAATGCCACAACTGGTAAGCTCAAGAAGTCTCCCGATATCATCTCTCGTGGCTTCGTCTATCTCCGTGAATCACAGGAGTTACTCCATGAGGTACGTCTCCTCATCCGTGATACAGCTGATGCTTCGACCAAAGGTATGAATCCTCTCAACCTTGATATCGTCAAAGACAATGTTACTGATGCGGTACAAAAATACCTCTTACAGAAGACTGCAAAGAGACCGATGGTTATTCCTGTTATTCTCACTATTTAGTTGTAAAAAAAGCGCCATCGGGCGCTTTTTTTCTACTGCAACAAATTGATATCTTTCTGTATGCTGTCAGCAAGCGACATGACGCTTGCACCGTATGATGAGCTTCCGTTTGATGTTTTACAAGCTCCTCCTGAATAATATCTGCAGGCAGCATTTTTCTGAGCAGAATAACTCTGAGAATCTGCACCGAGGTCAGCCAGATAGAGTCCAGCGGCCATAAATGCATCTTGCGCATTCCAGGGATTTGGAGTTGTGACACCCAATGCTGCAGCCAATCTATCCTTGAAGAGCATCCACGTCGATGCGATGAACTGTGCAGGTCCCATGCCCCCGCCATAACCAATCGATTGTGGGCACGAAACGACGGTCGTCTTATAGTCATAGCCGAGCGATGAGACAATGCTCAAGAATGGTTGCACATCTCTGCTTGGCTTCATAACATTATTGACGGATCGATTGGTCCTTGTATTGATACCTGATCCATCTGTTGGATTCGTGAGATAACATGTTCCTACATTGCCGCCGATATTCGTTTCCTGTTTCAGGATAGCGAGAAGTAAATCCTGAGGAACACCAAGCTTTTGATAGACCGCATTGGCATAATTGACTGCCGTACCGAACGGAATGGCCTTTGAACCAGCCAATGGAAACAGCGCTGCGCGGATCTTTGCAGCCTCAGCGGCCTTCTGTGCAGCTAAGCTTGCATACGCCTTTTCATTTCCCTTGCTGATACTCAAGAGTTGTTGCTTTTGCTTTTGATCAGATACAATCGCATTTTGCTGCTGCTGAATAACATAACGCGCATCTTGCTCGGTGTTTTGTCGTTTCTCGAGAGCAGTCTTCTCTGCCGCTGTAGAAACCTGGTCGCTACGCAAACTATTAAAAGTTTCTTGGAGACGCTCTTGAAGTGAATCAAACGCATCTACGTCCTTAAAGAACCCTGCGACTGTTGATTGTGAGAGAAGTATCTCTGGTAATGAATATCCGTCTACCTCACGAGTTCGGCGGAGCAAATCAGCCAAGGTCTGTTTTCCTTTTTCAATATGACCCTCGAGACTTATTATATGATCTTGTTTTTGAGCGATATTCGTACCCAGAGTCTGAATGAGAAGGTTTTTTGCTTTGATTTGAAGCTGGGCTGCCTTAATCTTGGCATCAAGAACAGCGATATCGTTGGTGATAGATGAACTTTTTGCTTGTGCGGTTGCGAGATCTTTTTGAGCTTGTGCAAGCTCAGCATTGGTCTGATCAAGAGCAGCCTGACACGCAGCTTTTTCCGCTGGCGTATTGCATTGCAAAGTTTGTGCCCGACCAGTTATAGGAAGCGCCAGTAGTGCCAAAATGGCAATAAAAAAATAACGTCGTATATTCATCACATCTAGTATACCAAAAAATGCTTAAAATGGGCTGTCTTTGAGATGTAGCTTATAGGCCACATAACATACTACTGGGTGCGCGATCGCAGTGATGAGGAGCGCAGTCAATAATATCTGCCACTTTTCGAGAGAAAATACATAAAATATGAGTGCCGTGATAAAGAGATAATCAACTTGATCCATAATATATGCACGCGCACCCGATTTTATCTTCAGGCGTCGCTTGATGAAGCTAGCCCCAACGACACCAATAAATGCCAGAGTTGTCTTAAAAAATGCATACGTATCCCCGCCGATATAAAACCAGAGTGCACCAACAATAAAAGCAACGAGTAGACCTAGGTATGTGCGTGATGGACCGATGAGAGGTGAACCGTTCCACGTCAAACCCATATCGATAGGTATATTTATCCTCTTTAACTGTGGAAATACTCTACCGAGCGGGGTGAGTAGTGCTGCACTCATGTTAAAGATCCAACATGGCAGAGCAAAATATATACTAGAAAGTAACAAGATTGAGAGGGTCATTAGTATTTGCTTGAATATCAGAAATAAAGAACGTACTGAGTCCGAGACTTCTCACCACCTCGACAAATGAAGCCAGCTGCATCGGCAAGCAAGGCGCAAATGAGACGGTGTGATTGTACTCAAACATGCCCTGAGATGTCCCTCCTGGATCCTGATATGGTGTCATAGACAGACCGTATAGGCGGGTCGTTGTCGATAAATGGGAAGACACGGCAACCGGTGAATGAACTTTCATGTTACTTGATATGAAGCTTGTATGAGGAAAACACTGATCATAAATCACGGTCACTGGGGTATAAGATGAGATAAAGCCACTCATATCAACCAAGTCGCTTACACGGATATCATCTGATGCTGATGGCACAAAACTGTATACATTCACGCGTCCCACCTCACCTACTGAGGTAAACCTAGAATCAGTGAGCATTTTATAGGATGAAACCCATGCCCCATCCGTACTCACTGGTTGATCTATATAATCAGTTGAAACGACATACCCTTTCACTTGCGGATACATAAATATCAATAGAAAAAGAGCTGTAAGAAAATAGAGGCGGTTATGTTGCAGTGCAAACGTGATATAGAGTACACCAAGCACTGCTCCATCAACCAAGATTGTGTACATATGATACACGTAGTCCTGATCACCTGAAAAATAGCCTGTACAGTACAACCAGCTCATAAGGATGATGTGCACTGCGCTAAGTGTTGATACAATCCACATTACCCGTTTTTTATGTACTACAGTGAGAACGACAAAGAAGACGATGCTCGGTATTGCCACCGCATCAAAGATACCTCCATCGAGCATACTTTTGAGTACCATAAAAGACGATAATCCATACAATAGTGAAAAACTGATATTACGTGTAAGTGTCAGACTTCGTATATACCCGAGTACTATTCGATAGTAGAGAACAAACGAGATAACCGCAATAAGTACGACTAAGGCCTGGGCAAAAAATATCCACTGAGGAACAAGGCCTATCAGTGCAGTACCCGAATCAACATTGGCTATGCCCGAAGAAGCAAAAAATTGGGTGACAAATACAAGTGCACCCTTGGTAAAGTGATTGTGTAAAAGTGCAGTTGAAGTGAACGTATCATTGTGAGCAATGAGTGTATACGTAAACGGTAAATGATACTTGATCATAAACCACACATATACACCTAAGCTTAGGGCGAAGGATGCACTGACGCTCAACCATAATGAAACTGGTATATATTTTTTAATTTTTGATACCAGGACAGAATCTTTTTTAGCGTAGTAGAAAAGATATATGAATCCAATAGTAATACCGTAGCTAAAAAAGAATATAGGCTTCGAATCGCTTCTCCCTGGAGCAATGATATTGACGAGAGCGTGCAATATACCGCTTACATAGTCATTGAGAAAATAACTAACAAAACAGAGCGTGAGGAAAATTATCCCGGTTACATATATCTTTTTATCCATAAAATTGGAGCAGGAAATGCTTAGTTTCCGTAACCTCCACCACTGCCGCCTCCCCCACTTGGTATTGGTATGGCATAAAATGTACTAAGTGTACTGATACCTGAAAGCTGCGCACTCTTTTGGAGCATACTTTGAACCGCGTACGTCTTTGCCAATGTATCAGAAGTACAACCGACACAGTATTGTTCGAGGGCATGAGGTGCAACATAGGTGTACTCGAGACCTTTTGTGGCACAGTCAGAAGTCAATCCACAGGGGTCATTTGGAATCTTTGGCATGTATTTTGCTATATCCAACTGAAACGCTGCCCATCCTGTAGGATTGGTAACACCACCCGCAAAACAAGATTGGACACTATTTCCGCTACCTGGTGCACAGGTACCCTGGAGATCAGGTGCTTTTCCTTTATCTGAGATATAGAGTTGAACCGCAGTATCAATAGAGCGTTTCTCTTGAATACGCTTCGCATCAAGAGCTTTGATCTTGGCATCAGCGACGCCAGTCATGACAATACTCGAAAGCAGACTGATAATAGAAATGACCACGAGTAATTCAATAAGAGTAAAACCTCTGTTTTTTGATGATGACATAGTAGATTATAGTATAACAAAAAAAACTCCCTCTGTGGGAGTTTTTTTGTTTACTGGGGAAAACTATTTCTTTTCTGGAGCAGGAGCAGCACCTTCTTCACCCTCCTTTACTTCCTTGCCCTTTGCTTCGACTTCAATAGCTGACATGTCGATAGCTGTTGGAGCTTCTTCCTTTTCTTCCTTTGGCTCAGAGATAGCGGTAACTACTTCCTCGGCGTTGATCTTGAGAGATACACCAGCGGGAAGAACGATGTCACTCGCATGTACAACGTCCGAGAACTCAACGAGCTTTGAAATATCGATAGTGAGCTCATGAGGAAGATCACGTGGAGCTGCTTCGATCTCGATCTCACGGTGTACTTTGACGAGGATACCACCCTTGTCTTTTACTGCTGGAGAAACACCAACATAGACGAGTGGAATATGAACGGTAACCTTCTTGCCCTTTTCGATAACATAAAAATCAGCATGACGAGGTTCGCCCGACAACGGATGAATATCGATGTCGTGAATGAGAGATTCATGCTCATCTGAACCCTCTTTAAGAATAATGACTGACGACTCACCGGCCTTTTTCCAGACTTTTTTGAATTCTGAAAGAGACATGGTGACAGGCGTGGTCTTCTCTTTTGGTCCATAAAAAACCGCAGGAATAAGCCCTTTTTGTCGCAAAATCGCAGGATTTTGCTTCATATCTCGCTTTTCTACGTTAAGTGTAAGCATGTTATATATTAATACGAATAAGAACGGTCATTATACATGAAATAGTGAGGGAGTCAAAGGTAAAACGAGGTTTTAAGGCTTCATTTACTATTAGCGAGAGAGTGGGTTTTGAGACCTTCAGCGTATAGTTGTTGAACTTGTGCTGTTTGTAATGATTGAGTATACACTCTCATTTCATCCAAATATCCACTTAATGCTGATGCACCGCCCCCATCGTTTCCAACAGTAAAACTAGTTGATACAGTGGGCGCTGAATATGTGCTATTTGTAAGAACCTGCTTTACACCATTAAAATACATATCAAAACTTGACCCGCTCCACGTTACAACTACATGAGTCCATTTATTTACATATTGTGATATTTTTTGACCAGATGCTTGTCGATTTTGAACTCCATCACCCAAGTACAAATTAATAAAACTACCAGTTAAAGTACCTTCGATATTGAGCATAACTATAAAGTGGTTCGTACTATCTGAGAAAATATATTTAAATTGATTGGTATCAAAAGGTTTAATCCAGAATGAAATACTACCGTTTGAAGTACTGAAATTCTTCAGGTTTGAGATTGTTGCCTTATGTATCGATCCACTTCCAGGTAAACTTAATGCGGAATTACCTCTAAAAGCCTGTGCTGCAGTTGCCCAGTCAGTGGAAGTAATAAGTGTTAGATTATTATTATTACCAGAAATGTCAGAAATAGTTGTACCACTTCCCTCATCAAAACCCCAGATTGCAACTGCACTTGCACCAAAAGCATGATAAGTGTGATCCTCAAACTGAATCGCGGCTCCTGTTACACCCTTATCTCTCGCACTCTGCAGACTCGCCAACACTACACTTGAAAGTAGTCCGATAATAGAGATTACCACCAAGAGTTCAATCAGGGTAAAACCGTTTTTTGAATTTTGTAGTTTTTTATAATACATGATTTATTTGCTTATACTTGCCATTTGATGCGCCTGGAGACCCTCAGCGTAAATGGACTTGATCTGTGAATCTGCCAAAGACTGACTATATATTGCCGCATCATCAATTTGTAACGTACTATATATACCGCCTGCATCAGCAGGAGCTGATCCAATATATACATCCGTTACTGTGTAACTACCGGTGATTGCTGACCCTTGGTCTGTACCTAAAACTTTACCGTCCAAATAGACTGTCTGGAGTCCTGATGCATTGATAGTACATGCCACATGGTACCATTTACCTTTTTGTAAGTTCGCAGAGATCGTTATCCATCGATAACCATTTGCTTGTGAATAACAGAAGAGACTGCTTCCATCATATACTAATAAGTTTGGCCAATTGGAAGAAGAATTATATAAACTGATTATATCCGTATAATCCGGATTATCAACAAAATATATCCAAGCAGCAAGAGTTGTACCAAGATTATTAACAACCATACTATTTCCAGAAAGCGTTTTATGGAAATATGAATCAGCATTTGTAGCAGAAAAGATAGCTGAGTATCCTGTTCCAAATGGAACATTCGTACTTCGCGATATTGATCCAGTTGTCAAAGTAAGATTATTATTTGAACCACTAATATCTGTAGCGGTTGTCCAGCCACTTGCAGAGGCGTCATTGAAATTCCATATGCCGTAAGCACTAGCGCCAGCTGCATGGTAACTATTGGTAGCAAAAATTGTACCAGCTCCGACACGTCCTTTTTCTCTCGCACTCTGCAAACTTGCCAACACTACACTTGAAAGCAGCCCGATAATAGAAATCACCACCAAGAGCTCAATCAGGGTAAAACCTTTGCTTGAAGGTGATTGTATTTTCATAGAAATAGCTTAGAAGATACTCTCAGCGATATAGACTGTAGCCAAAATGTTCACAATAATAGATATACAGAAGATGACTTTAACTGACTTTGGTAGCGGGTGTGGGTGATGAAAGTGAATTTTTGTTTTTTTTATTTTCATATGTATTTTAAATATTAACGCAAGACAAAGAAATAAAGTATCAGGCCTGTAGCGATAAAATTTATCGCTATGAGCGCGATCAGAAGCGTTTTGGCGCCTGACTCACCCCTGATAATGCCATGACGAATAAGCCAATTGACCATCCCGATATGAGACGTCCCTCCTGACTGAGACATACTTATCTGAGGCCCACCCACAGCGCCATGTCCGACTGCTCGGTTGGCATAGCGCGGATTATTATCTACATCTGCTTCAAATTGAATGTCTGACATATATAGAAAGATATAGCGATACTAGAATTATACCACACGTACGTACAAAATAACCTAGTGCAAGTTATTCACAATCCTCAGTTTCTCTTCTACCACCTTTTGCATCGCCTGTTTTGCAGGACGGAGGAACTTATACGGCGCAACCTCATCAGGATTCTCTGAAAGCGACTTCACCAAGCCAGATCGATATGCCAAACGGAGTTCAGTATTCACATGCACTATCCCCACCCCATTTTGGACTGATTCAAAGATATCACTCGCTGAGTTGCCTGATGCACCGTGGAGAACGAGAGGTATACCGACTGCCTGACTGATCTCTTTGACTCTCTTTGTATTGAGTGCAGGGTCACCACCACGAACAACACCATGGATATTGCCCACAGCTGGAGCGAGCATATCAACGCCTGTTTCAGTGACAAACCTGAGTGCATCTTCTGGCTTGGTCATAGCAGCATCACCAACCACAGCTCCTGCAGGGATTTCGTTCAAAACCTTTGATGATGTACCGATGAAACCGAGCTCGCCTTCGACGAGCACATCTCTACCACTTGCGCGTGCATATTCGACACACTTCTTTGCTATTGCCACATTTTCTTCAAAGCTGAGCTGTGCACCATCAAAAATAACCGCATCAAAACCAGCATCGACAGCTTCTTTCACTCGATCAAATGAATACGTGTGATCTGCATTGAGGAATACTGGCTGACCGGTGCTTTCGCGGATGCTTTTGACGACTGCAGCGATTGCTGTGACACCTACATAGTCACGCTCACCTTCTGATACACCGATGATGACGGGTACATTGAGACCTTTTGCGGCATCAACAACAGCCCACACTCCGTCGAGTGTACAAATATTAAAATGTCCGATAGCGATATTATTTTTTCTAGCTTCTGCGATGTATTCACGTAATGTTTTCATGGTCACATTGTATCACTTCCCCGCTCACTTCAATAGTTTAAATTATGGATTTGTTGTCGCAGTGAGAGTCGATGTCGCTACATATGTATCATTTGGAATAACGGGACTTGGATTTGAATTGATCTTTACTTGGAAGAAAAGAGTTGTCGTTGCTCCTGATGAAGGTGTTTGTAATGTACGGTTAACTATCGTCACCGCAGTTGTTGAAGCATTTATCCAGCAGTTCAGAGACGATGCTGCGGTATTTGAAGGGTTTGAGTTCGATCCAGCGTTACATATCGCACCAGTGTTTTTGAAGAATGGCGCAGCATCAGCAGAACTACTCGCTGCTATAGTGTAACCAAAGCGTGCTGTGTTTGCTGGTGCAGTAAAAGAAAAGTCGGGAGATGTGGTGGCATTTGGTATATATGCAGGGATATAGTTTGATGAGCTTGCATTGCCGATCATACCAAGTGACGAACTTGCAGTCAGTGTCATGTTATAACCGGTACTATTACCAGTTGTGACAACTACTTGTGTCTGACCATTTGCAGTACCGCCCGTAATACCTCCAAGAGAGGGCGACATGATGATATTTGTTGCAGGTGTTGCAAATGATATCTCTGTAGTAACTATTTGAGAGATAGTAAACTGACTCGTAGTCACAGCGCCACGAGTGATCGTCGGCTCAAAGGCCGTGAAGACAATAGTAAGAACAAAGAAACTAAGTATTACTTGAGACAAGATGCGCATTTATTTTTTTGATTTTTTAGGAACAAAACTGATACGACTCGCAATCCATCTGACGCCACCAATAATGATTATAAGACCAATAAAGATAAGGAGGATAATCTTCCAAGGAATGACCCAAAAAACAACATCAGCAGTCTCAGTCGTAGTACCGTAACCAGGATTGATACTTGCATGAGCAACATAACGTCCAAAAAGGAATGTTGGCTGCCATTTGATCTCACGGAATCGAAGTGAATCTGGCATAGCGAACCAAGGATCGATGATGATATTGCCT
>JAQTPC010000015.1 GCA_028713005.1 Minisyncoccota bacterium
AAGTTCCCCTCCTGACTCTGAAGGAAGAAATTGATCTCTTCAAAAAGATCAAATCTGGCAACAAAAAAGCACGCCAACACATGATCGAGGCAAACTTACGATTTGTTGTGAAAATAGCCAAAGAATACGAAGGCCGTGGTGTGGCCCTCCTTGATCTCATCAATGAGGGAAATATCGGCCTTATGAAAGCTGTAGACCGTTTTAAGCTCAGTAAAGGAGCAAAGCTATCAACGTATGCTTCATGGTGGATAAAACAGCACATAAAGCGTTTCATCATGAACAATGCCAGAACCATCCGTCTTCCAGTGCATATTGGATCGAAGCTGATGGACCTAAGCAGGGCACAAAATAAACTATATGGAAGGCTCAGTCGAGAACCAACCGATGATGAGCTAGCCATGGAGCTTCAGACTACCGTGGAGCGCGTGACTCGCCTCAAAACTGCGGCGCTCAGCCAGATATCGCTTGATACGCCGGTAGGTGACGACGGTGACAACAGGACCATCTCCGACTTGATCGCCGACACAACTATTGAGGCGGTGACTGCAAAGACTGACGAAGTCGACAATCGCAAGCTCGTTGCAGATCTGTTCGAGTCATTGAGCATTAAGCAAAAAATAGTCATCGAGAAGCGTTTTGGTTTCAACGGCAAGGACATAAAAACCCTTGAGGAGATTGGAAATGAGCTTGGCGTGACTCGAGAACGCATTCGGCAGATTGAGGCACTCGCGCTCAATAAACTTCGGACGCGCCACAAATTCTTGCAAGTAAAGAAATAGGATTGATAGCACATTGAGCAATACAGAGGATGTATTGCTCAATTTTTATTAAAAAAATAAAAACCTCTACACGATCTGGTGTAGAGGTAGGATGTTGGCGGTAGTCCTAACCGAGTGAAATATCACCATTATGCAAGTTTCAAACTACTAAACGGCGTATTGAGTCCAACCTTCTCGCCGTGCCCGGTCAGATTATCAACAATCGGCGTTGGGGCGGGCTCACGAATCGTGCTCGAATACATTTTTTCTTCGAGCGAGGCTTCTTTGTATTTCTCCCAAAGATCTGGGCGAAGTTCGTTCACGACCCCATAAACCATGGAGTCGATGCGACTGCGGTAAGTATAGGCCTCATCTTCAGCCTTCGGCGCACCGGTTTTCTTTAGGTTGAGGTAGTATCCGATTTGTTCATTCAAGATCAGTCGAGCAAAGTTGACCAATTGACTACGGCCTTTCACACTACTCGTTTCCATCTTACCAACGGTCTCCTCGCTCATACTAAGACCATTGATTAAGCCGGCCCGAATGTAGACCTCGAATTCAGAAATATAACTCCAACTCTTGAGACGAAGACCTTTCCCAGGGACGAGTTCGTATCTCCCGATCAGGTGGTCACCAACTTTCGGAGGATTGAGTTCCGAATGAATGTTATTGTTGGAGTTAAAATAATCTACTTCAAGATAATCGTCCCTCTGGAAGTAAATTTGGCCTGAGCTTCCAAACAAATTACCTGGATAGGTTGCAAAGCCGAAGTAATGAGAATATGACCGTTCCGTTTTTTCCCATTCAACATCACTGAAGCGACCACGTTCAAATTCGAAGCGAGGGTCGTCATCCCATATCGATCCACCACCAATGGCGGTAAAGCAAATGAGGTCCTTGTCTTTAGTTACAACTTTCGAAACCCGGGCAACGATTACAGCCCCAAGTTTGTTCAGTAACTGCGTGTATTTTTCGTTCATATATCAATGTCCTTTCTTACATACAATTATATCATGAATTATAGTAATGTCAATATACACCTATTTACTTTTTATAGTGTTTATGCTACATTATCCCAGTAAGTAACAGTTCGCCCACCGGCGGACATTTTCGTTAAATAGGGGTCAAAAAGCCCTTAAAATAAGGCCGAAAGCCTTATTACAACTTAATAATAGTGCGTAACAATTACATATATGTTTGATCTCAAAGTCATAAACTCAGTCGTCGCTCAGCTCGAAGAAGAGCGTGGTATTCCAAAGGAAAAGACCTTGGAAGCTATCGCCATGTCTCTCGCAACCGCTTACAAGAAAGAATACGGTAAGAAAGGTCAGATCGTCCGCGCATCATTTGATGAAAAAACTGGTGGTGTCGAATTTTGGCAGGTAAAGGTGGTCGTTGATCGTGACCAAGTCATCATGGAAGGTGATGAGGAAGAAGAAATCGATCTCAAGGATACAAATGTCGATGATATCAAGATTCGTTTCAATGCAGAGCAGCACATGCTCATCGAAGACGCTCGTCGCATCAAGCGTGATGTAGTCGTTGGTGATGAACTTGTCTTCCCTCTCGAAGTCAAAGCTGATTTCGGTCGCATCGCTGCACAAACAGCAAAGCAGATCATCATCCAAAAGATCCGTGAAGCTGAGAAAGTCTCAGTCATGGGTGAATACGGTGCAAAAGAAGGCGAAATCGTCGCTGGAACCGTCGAACGCGTCGAACGTGGTACTGTCTTCGTCAATATGGGACGCGCACTCGGCGTTATCTCATACGAAGAGCAGATCCCGAGTGAACGTTGGAAGACTGGCGACCGTATCCGTGCATATCTCTACGCTGTAGAAGAAAGTCCACGCGGTATCGTCCTCAAGCTTTCTCGTTCACACCCTCGTTTCCTTGCGAAGCTTTTTGAAACAGAGGCTCCTGAGATCGCTCAGGGTATCGTTGAGATCAAAGGTATCGCTCGTGAAGCTGGTTCACGCTCAAAGGTTGCTGTTGTCTCTCACGACAGTCACATTGACCCTATCGGTTCTATGGTTGGTCAACGTGGTGTCCGTGTTTCAACAGTTACCAGTGAGCTCTCAGGTGAAAAGATAGATATCGTCGAATGGAATGAGGACCCTGCACTCTTTATCGAAGAGTCCCTCTCTCCTGCAGAAGTCATCAGTCTTGAGCTTGATGAAAAAGAACATCGTGCCATTGTCACTGTTACTGAAGATGAGCAGTCTCTCGCTATCGGTAAAGGTGGTCAGAACGTGCGCCTCGCCGCAAAGCTCACTGGCTGGAAGATCGATATCAAGTCACAAACAACCGAAAAGCCTGTGGCAGAAGCAATTGATGCAGAATCAACAGAAGAATAAAAGTTGGATAACTTATTAATTAAATTTGATACAATATCACTATGCACTTAGTACATGATATAAAACCAGGAACAGCTGAGGAGATGAATGTCATCATCGAAATCGCAAAAGGTTCAGGTAACAAATATGAGGTGAACAAAGAATCAGGCATCATTGCTCTCGATCGTGTTCTCCATACTAGTCAAGAGTTTCCTTTTGACTATGGTTTTGTCCCTCAGACACTGTGGCACGATGGCGATCCACTCGACGTGATCGTATTTACCACATACCCTCTCATGCCAGGTATCCTCGTAAAGGTACGCCCAGTAGCTATCGCCAACATCAACGATTCTGGCGAAGAAGATAGCAAGATCATCGCAGTACCTGTCAAAGACCCACGCTGGAGCGATGTTATGGACCTCGCTGATCTCAACAAACACACCCTCCGTGAAATCGCTCACTTCTATGCAACATACAAGAACCTTCAAGATAAAGAAGTAATCGTCAAAGGTTTCAAGGGTGTAAAAGAAGCAAAAGAAGCCTTCGAAGAAGGTGTAAAGTTGTACGCTAATAAGAAATAATTACTTTATGATGTTCTTCAACATTCCTGATATATTCAATTTTGGAGAAAATGTCCGCCAAGGATACGAATCTCGCTATGAACGCAAGATCGGTCGCGATTTTCGTAACAGTGTGCTTTTGGCACCGCTTGAACAGTCACTTGCCAACTTGCAGAACATCAAAGACCGTATACAAGTTCGTATAGACAAAGAAGTGGCTTCAGGTACAGACATGACTGTTCCTATTGCTACATTTGATACAGCGGGCCAGATACTGACTTCTGCAGTTATTGCCGTCGGCAATGCTACTTCGACTGTCACGGGATCAAACCCACGTCCTGCATATAGAGAATCACAGTTGGCTTATACAGCTCTCAGTCAGGCTCGCGAAGCATTGAACAATGTCGTAGATGATATCAGCACTGCAGTTGAACAAGCCTCAACAACACCTCGAAAAACAACATATGCAAAAAAAAGAGAGTAAAAATGTCGGGCCGATCGTTGGGACACTTGTTGTCATCATCGTCATTGTGAGTGCGGCCTTGTATGTATTTGCCTCACACATCAATCGCCAAGCAACTCTCAATTCTGACACAGCATCAACAACTATCACGATTCGCATCAATGGTAACGATGATATTCAAACCCTCAAAAAAGACTTAACGAACGCTATTAAATAATATTTAGAAATTTTAGAAAGAAAACTGCCATGACTACAAAAGATACCAAAAAAATCGAGAAGCCGTACGACTCAGTTGTTATCAAGCCACTCGAAAAATCTCGCATTGAGATCACTGGTTCTATCCCTACTGCTATTTGGGAAAAATTCCGTACTGAGGCTATCGCATATATAAATAACTCCGTCAGCATCGATGGTTTCCGTAAAGGTTTGGTTCCAGAAAATGTGCTCGTCGCAAAAGTTGGGCAATCAACTATCCTCGAAGAGATGGCTGAGATGGCTCTATCTAAGGCTTATGTCAACATAATGATTGGTGAAAAGATCGATGCTATCGGCAAACCTGAGATACTCGTCACCAAGCTCGCGCCTGGTAATCCTCTTGAATTCAAGATCACTACAGCAGTTGTACCCCAGTTCAAACTTCCTGACTATAAAAAGATTTCAAAGACTGAAGTTGCTAAAAGTACTCCAGATGAGTTGAAGGTTGCTGATTCAGATATTGAAGAAGCTATCCTCAAGATCCGCAAGTCTCGCGCATCGCATGAAGGCCACGATCATGAAAATATGACTCCTGAAGAGCATGACAAAGCTATCGAAGCTTCATTACCTGAGGTCACCGATGAATTTGTGCAGTCGCTCGGTGATTTCACGGATGTTCCTGATTTTAAAAATAAGCTTTCAACAATGATTGCCGAGCAAAAGGTTGACGCTTCAAAAGAAAAGTCTCGTGTCCGTATTGCTGATGCGCTCGCAGATGCAACAGTTATGGAAATCCCTGAGATTTTTGTTGAAAGTGAACTCAACCGTACACAGTCACAGTTTGAAGCAGATATTGAGCGTATGGGTGTAAAGCTCGAGGATTACCTCAAGCATGCAAAGAAGACTCCTGAGGAGATTCGTGCTGAATGGAGACCTCATGCTGAGAAGAAAGCGAAGCTTCAGCTCATTTTAAATGAAATCGCTAAAGTCGAATCTATCTCCCCTGCTCCAGAAGAGGTTGAGGAGGAAGTAAATCACATTGTTGAGCATTACACTGATGCAGATCGTGAACGTGCACAAGAGTATGCAACAACAGTCCTTACAAACGAAAAAGTATTCCAGTTTTTGGAAAAGGTGGGGAAGTAAAAAAACTAAATTACGTTTCTAATAAAGAAAAATTACAACAAATAATAATTGTTGTGATTTTTTGTTATATGTGATAATTTGCCTCCAGAAACAACAAACTAACAAAAGGTGATTCTATGAAAATATTTGTGACTAGCGGTCCTGAACAGTTAATGACTGAAAATCAACGTTTATTCTCCGAACACTTTCTCAATTTTCTGAAAAATAAAGTGTTCATCGGCTTGCATGAACCAGAACTTTGTTCTTACGAATATGAACAATGTGGTCCCGTATGGAACCTCGGCGAAAAAAAGTGTGATATGCTCATCATTATTTTACCATTTGGCTTTGAGCAAAATATTAGATATGAACAAGGTAAAAAATTTGATGATGAGGATGCGCCTAAGCTACCAGTTCTAGTTTTAGTGGATGATAATCCAAAAATCGACCACTCAAGAATTTGTATTCAAGTCAAAAAAACTCACTACGAATTCAAAAAAACGTGGATTAGTGGAGACTATCTCCTGGCAGCAAAGGATACTTTTGAATTTCTCACAAAACATAATATGGATATTCCAGGGATCGCTCATCTTATCTAAGAAATACAGAACGTGTCGCCAGAATTCGGCGACACGCTTTTTTATAAAAAATCCAAGTGAAACCTCCCTACTTCCCAAACATCACCAGTGAAAGGGTGGCGACTACTGCAGTTTCTGCCCTCAAAACCTGATCGCCAATAGATTTGACGGGGATTTTATTCTTATGAAACAAATCTATCTCATCTGGAGACCAACCACCTTCTGGACCTATGAAACACGCCAGAGGTTCAACCTCTCCGAGGTCTACCCTCGTAAACAACTCGGCATCTGTATGGAAAGAGAGCATTCTTACACGTGTATCGAGAGACTCATTCTTTGCTTGTAATTCAACAACGGCCTCTTTCAATGAAATTACTGCTGCGATTTCTGGCACACTTCCACGTCCTGATTGCTCACTTGCTTCGATAACGATTTTCTTCAATCGTTCTTCATTTACTGCTTTCTTTTCAGTTCGTTCAGCTAGTATTGGGATGATTTTTGTCACACCAAGTTCAGTCGCCTTCTCCACTATCCATTCAAATGTGTCTTTTTTCACCAGTGCCGCATACAAATACACATCTCTTTCTGGCATGAAACGACTTTTACTCACTTCCCTTACACCTAAAACTATTGTTTCATCGCGAAAATCCTCAATGCCACACGTATAGTCAGAACCTGATCCATCAAAGATAATAAGCAGATTACCTTTCTTCAATCGAAAAACCTTACGGATCTGGTGAACAACGTCAACAGAGTCGAGAATTATTACATTCTTTGAACCAATTGTTTCTAATATATAAAATCTATGTAATCTCATTGCGATGTATTCGCGTCATTAGCGTGCGTGGGTGCTATTTGCATCGCACCTACTTCTTTCCATTTACGACCTCATCGATAATGCCGTATTTCTTACCCTCTTCTGCATCAAACCAAAAATCACGATCGACGTCTTTCTCAATTTTCGCGAGTGATTGACCTGTATTTTTTGACAAAATCTTATTCGTGATAGCTCGAGTTCTAATGATGCGCTTTGCGCTGATCTCAATATCCGAAGCTTGACCTTCCACGCCACCAGAAGGCTGATGGATCATAATCTCTGCATTTGGCAATGCAAAACGCTTTCCTTTCTTGCCGGCTGACAAAATAACTGCACCCATTGAAGCTGCCATACCGACACAGACCGTAGAAACATCATTTTTTATATGATTCATCGTATCGAGAATAGCTAGACCAGCACTAACAGAGCCTCCAGGAGAGTTGATATAAAGAGAAATCTCCTTCTTTGGGTCTTCTGATTGGAGGAAGAGAAGTTGGGCAATGACAATGTTAGCCACGGTATCATCAATAGGACCACCAAGGAAAATGATGCCTTCCTTGAGCAAACGTGAGTAAATATCATATGCGCGCTCGCCAAATGATGATTTTTCGATGACAGTTGGGATGAGGATGTTCATAAATAGTAGAAATTGAATATTAAGAATAGTGTAGATTTACTATACACGAAAAATTACCCAAGTCAAAAACAAACTAGACAACCCCCTTTCCTTATTATATGATACAAATGTTACTCATTTTAATTTTGATTTCGCTTTTACGAACTTAGTGACACCCTTACTATTTATGACACCTTGGCACAAAAAGACTCATAAAATCCTTATTTCACCGTAGTTCCGCCGGAGCGAATCACATTCGCATATGTATTCATTAAAGCTTATCGCCGTCTTCCTGGCCATCTCAGGAGTTGTTGGCGTAGCTGTTGGTTACTATCTACGATTGATCATTTCCCTTGGTAAGAAAGGCTCGATGGAGCTTGAGATCAAGGAAATGCTTCTCGCCGCAAAGGAAGAAGCAAAAAAGATCACCATAGACGCAGAAACCAAGGCTACCAAAACACTCGAAGATATCAGAAAAGAGGCAAAAGAAAAAGAAGTCCTTATTTCCCAGAGTCAGTCTCGTCTTATCAAAAAAGAAGAATTCCTCGACAAACGTCAAACTGATCTCGACAAAGAAGTCGAATTGGTCAAAACGCGCGTCACTGAGATCAAAGCTATCCGTGAACAAGCCGAAAAAATCCACGGTGAGCGTATTTCTGCACTTGAAAAAGTTGCTCGTATGACTGCTGAAGAAGCAAAGACTGAGATCATCAAGACTGTCGAAAAACAAGCTGAGGAAGATATTCTCGTCCGTATGAATAAGCTCGAAAGTCAAGGTGAGGAGATGCTCGAGCAAAAAGCAAAAGATATCCTTGCCATATCTATACAGCGCCTCGCTTCATCAGTAGCTTCAGATATCATGTCTACCTCTGTTCCAATACCAAGTGATGATATCAAAGGTAAAATCATTGGAAAAGAAGGTCGCAATATCAAAGCATTTGAACGCATCACAGGTGTTGAAGTTATGGTTGACGATACTCCTGGAGCTATCACCATCTCATCATTTGATCCAGTACGTCGCCATACTGCACGTCTCGCCCTCGAAGAGCTCATCAAAGATGGCCGTATACAGCCATCACGCATCGAACAGATCGTAGAAAAGGCAAAACAGGACATCAACAAGACAATCAAGGAAAAAGGTGAACAAGCTGCATACGAATGTGGCGTCATCGGTCTTGATCCACGCATACTTCTTATCCTCGGACGCCTCCACTTCCGTACAAGTTATGGACAAAATGTACTTCAACACTCGATCGAGATGGCTCATATCGCTGGCATGATTGCTGAAGAACTCGGTGCAAACGTCCAAGTTGCAAAAGCTGGTGCCCTCCTCCATGACCTCGGCAAAGCTCTTGACCATGAAGTCACTGGTACTCACGTAGAGATCGGTCGTCGCATCCTCCAGAAGTTTGGAGCACCTGAAGAAGTTATCAAAGCAATGCAGGCTCACCACGAAGAGTATCCATATGAAACAGTTGAGTCACGTATCGTTCAGACAGCTGATGCAATCTCTGGCGCTCGTCCTGGTGCTCGTCGTGACAATATAGAGAACTATCTCAAGCGTCTCGGTGACCTCGAAGCAACTGCAAACTCATTTAAAGGCATTGAAAAAGCATACGCTCTCCAAGCTGGCCGCGAAATACGTGTCTTCGTGAAGCCTGAAGAGATGACCGACGTCGAATCAAAGCAACTCGCCCGTGATATCGCTCTCAAGATAGAAAAAGATCTCAAGTATCCTGGTGAAATCAAAGTCATCGTCATCCGTGAGACGAGAACCACTGAGTTTGCACGATAAAATCGTTAAGTAAAATGTAAAATCAAAAAGCCCTGTAAAATCAGGGTTTTTTGATTTGTTAAGACATATTTATTTTTGCATGTCTACGAAATAAAGTATCCTACCTATCCGTCACAGTTTCTGAAGGTCGAGGATGCTGGATATGCAATTAGTAATCTAAACATTTTGTGTGCGCTTACAATATTTATCAACTATTAATCAAATAATTACACATTATAACAATAATAAATTAACTACCCATCACATTATGAAGAACAAAATACTTTCGGCTGTCATATTGACAGTCTTCATCGTCCCCCTATTCGTGGCGCCGTCCGGAACTTTTGCCCAAACACAAAAGAACCGACCGCCTGTTATTAGCGGCATAAGCTCACCTACCGTCCTCACCACCGACCAAGTCGGCACATGGTCGGTCAGCGCTTATGATCCAGAAAATGGTAACTTGAGCTACTCAGTTGATTGGGGAGACACTGCTCACCCTCTTGCTTTAGCAAAGTTGCAGCCTGACTTTGTGCAAACAGCGACATTCAGTCACTCATACGATGCACCGGGAACCTATCAGGTCCAGTTCACCGTACGTGACGATGCTGGCCTCACCGCAAAATCATCTGTCACTGTTCACGTGAAAGCTGGTGCAACCACGTTAAGTATCAGTAACCTTGTCGCAACCTCAACAAAACAAAATCACGCAACGGTAACTTGGAATACCAATCTCCGTTCTGATTCGATGGTATGGATCAGCACCACTTCGCCGATAGATACATCAAAGAACCCTTCTATCACAAGAAAAGGCCCTACCACTAAACACAAGATCGAACTAAACAAATTGACACCTGACACTACATATTTTGTAGTCGTAAAGTCGAATGTCAAAGACGGAAGCGTACTATCGTCTGAAATATCATTCAAGACCCCTGCTCTACCAAGTCTTGCGCCAGTCATTACAAGCGTCGATGGGCCACAATCGCTCATCACAGATGAGCAAGGTACATGGACACTGAATGCTCTTGACCCAAAGAATACGCAGCTTTCGTATTCAGTTGATTGGGGAGACACTGCTATGGCTGGCATGCGAACGCTGCTCATGAAAGAGCCTGCCTTCACCCAGACATCAACATTTACTCACGTATATGCTGAACCTGGTACATACCACATATTATTCACAGTTAAGAATGAAGCTGGTATGACCGCTGCGGCTAGTGCGAACGTTAATGTCACCCAGGCAACAAGCACAGATATGACTCCACCAGTACTCAGCAACATCGCTATCTCTAATATCGGATCAGACAAAGCGATCGTTTCTTGGAATACTGATGAGTCAGCTGACAGCAGCGTTTGGTTTGACACAAATCAAAACGTAAATACAATTGTCACACCTGCAGTGTTCAATGGCGCTACGACGGCTACGCACTCACTCGATCTTACTGGGCTCAATGCCAGTACGACCTACTACGTCGTCGTCGGTTCATCTGACGCAGATGGCAACATGAGCACATCATCACCAATCTCATTTACCACAGCACCAATCGTAGCTACAACAACAATTCCTGTGATCAGCAATGTTACCTCTCAGGCAACAACAACTGCAATTACCGTTAATTGGAGCACTGACGTAGCTACTGATTCAACGGTATACTACTCGACAACAACACCAGTAGTCATTGGTGCAGTAGGTACAGCCTCAGTTACAGATCCAAATCTTGCCAATAGCCATTCACTCACATTGAATGGACTAACAGCGAGCACTACGTATTACTTCTTGATTCAGTCGAAAGACTCAATAGGTACTACAGCTACCACAAGCGAACACTCGCTTGCTACTACAAGCATGTAACATAACCTCACATCAAAACTCATCCCAGCGTGCATCCCGCCTTCATGTAAGCACATATATACAATGTAACAACCACCCAACGGGGTGGTTGTTTGTTTTAAAAGTTCAGAAATATATATGATATCATTACTGCTATGAAATCAGTTACTCTACTCATGCATTTTTTTCGAAAATACTCACTTGAAACTATCGTTCTGATTGCTGGAATCGTCACTATGATACTAGAGGTTCTTGGCCTAAGTATCATTGCATCGACCTTTGGTAACGCACTCACCGTATCATCAAATCTCATCGGTATCATCTTGCTCGGACTCTCTGGTGGTTACTACTTTGGTGGAAAGTGGGCAGACAAAACTACTGATTCACGCATATTTTCAGGGTTACTTTTAGGAGCTGGTGTATTTATTGGTACTATATTTACATTCCAAAACTACATAAGTCTTTTTATTCGTTTTCAAATAACAGACGTTGCTATTGGTTCACTCGTTGCTATTGCCATATTTTTTCTTATTCCAAACATACTCCTCGGCGCCATTCTCCCCTATGCACTCAAATTAAAAACTAAAGATATGCACAATAGCGGCGCAACGAATGGTATCTTCTATGCTATTTCAGCTATTGGTAGCGTTTTTGCCACATTCTTGACCGCATTTATACTCATCCCCTATCTATCGTACTTTACAACGCTTCTAACTATCTCATTCATACTTATAGTGCTCGGTGCATTATGGCACAAAAAACATAATGTATACCTACTGGCTATTCCGGCACTATTTTTCATCTTCTATTTTTGTCATTCTCTTACTTATGCACCCACTTTCTCGAGCAATATGCTCAGTGTTGATGGATCAGTCATCATCGATCGTACAAAGATGAAGGAGATAGATGATGTTGTTAGTCAATACAGCCGTATTCAGATATATGATGCTTTTGATGAACATGCGCAAAAGCCGATGAGAATCATGCGCGTCAACCATGAGATGCATTCTGGTTCCTACCTTGATAGCGACTATCTCGTCTTTGAATATGCTCGGTACAATCGCCTTGGCGGACATTTCAACCCCGATGCAACAACTGCCCTCCTCATCGGTGGTGGAGGATATTCATATGCAAAATTTTTCCTTGGTGATACACCACTCTTTGATCAGGAAAAGAAATGGTCTCTTGATGGAAAAATATACGATAATGGCGGAAAAGTAACTGTACCTATCATCCTTTCAACAGATCCTGCTGAACTTGCCGCAAAGCGAAAATTAATCTACCAAGCGACAGGTACTCCTGTTGGCGCGGAGATAGAGGGTGCGGAAAATTTTATTGATGCACAAAATCAAGTTCCCAATGCAGAAGTGCTCGTTGATAAAGCCGAAATAAATGATACTCATATGCCATGTGAAACTGGCTATGTACACGTGCATGAAACAAAAGAAGACGGTAAGCCCGGAGAAGTGATCAGTGGTGATTATTACTTGCACA
Source organism: Minisyncoccota bacterium (assembly GCA_028713005.1). Lineage (GTDB taxonomy): Bacteria > Patescibacteriota > Minisyncoccia > Phycocordibacterales > PALSA-1337 > C7867-002. The sequence goes on from JAQTPC010000015.1 coordinate 12,548, forward strand.
AGCCTCGTGGCATCATAGGACACAGTGATGAAATCACGGGTTCAAACACTGATGTTGAAGTAAAACTTGATCGCGCACCAAAGAATGGCGAAACTGTGTATGTCATGCTCCATCGAGATAACTGTAACCATCGTTTTGATCCGATAGACACAGATGGCTACGAGAATATGCAGAAGCTCGATGTGGTTGAGATTGATCCTATGACCACAGAATTGGCAAAAAAATACTTTGGACTTATCACCGACGACCCACGCCTACACATCTATCACGAAGATGGTCGCACCTATATCAATAATACAAAAAATACATACGATATTGTCTACGTAGATGCCTTCAGAAGTTTTTATTCGGTACCGTTCCAACTCTCAACAATAGAATCTGCACAAAAGCTTTACGGTATCCTGAACCCAAAAGGCGTTGTCGTATTCAACATTCCTTCTGCTCTTGGTGGTACTATGGGCAAATCATTCCAAGCAGAGTACAAAACTCTTTCACAAGTATTTCCTCATCTAAAAGTGTATGCTGTCACTGATCCAAAAAATGAAACGGTAGTTCAAAACATCATTATTGTTGGATTCAAGTCAACTGAACCTCCACGCTCATTTCCTAATGATAACCCTGAGATCAATGACCAGCTCACTCATGAGTGGACTCCACAAATAGAACCCGGCACACCAGTTCTCACTGATGATTTTGCGCCCGTTGATTATTTCATCAATAAACTTATCGATATACCGACGATGTAAGATATACAGTA
>JAQTPC010000006.1 GCA_028713005.1 Minisyncoccota bacterium
GGGCCGTGGTTGACGCGTATGGGAAACTTGATGCAGTAGAAGTAGTTGCGGTGAAGTATGATGCGACTGCTTGACCGACGACAGAGAGTTTTGCAAATGGTGAGGTGGTGCCGATGCCGAGGTTACCGGTGAAGTATGAACTACCTGTACCCAGGACACTGAAGTTCTGAGCAACAGTAGTTGATGCATTAATAATGAGTGTCTGGTTCGCCGCTGTTGCATTGAACTTACCGTACAGGAGCGCGCCTGCCTTATCTCCAGCAGTGGTGATTCTATCCTGATTGTCTACGTAAAATGAATCTGATCCTGTCTCATACTTTCCTGCTGAAAAACCAATACCTACGTTGCCTGAACCGAGAGCATTAAACAAAGATCTGAAACCGAGAGCAGTGTTGTTTGAACCAGTACTATTAAAACGGAGTGCCGCCTTACCGAAACCTGTGTTATATGAACCAGTTGTATTTGCTTGAAGAGCTGATGTACCTCCAGCTGCACTACTTGAGCCGGTTGTATTGAAACGGAGACTATATCCACCAATTGCAGTGTTATCGATACCATAGGTGTTGGCATACATTGACCAGGTACCTACAGCGGTATTGAAGTTTGTCGCATTATTTGCAAGAGCATTATAACCAACAGCGGTATTTTCAACTGATGAGGTTGCTGTACCCAATGTACTATACCCAATTGCTGTATTACTAAGGCCGTTTGGATCATTAAGCGATGCACCTGCACCTCCGCCAAGCAATACAGACAATGTCGTACTACTCGCGACAAGAATCGTCTCACCATTCTGTTTATATCCTGTAGTGCCGGTCACGTTAACGAAACCGTTGACATCGAGAGCATACGCAGGAGCCTGTGTGCCAATGCCTACATATCCATTCACATCAATTCTCATTTTTTCACTATCGCCCACAGTAAAACGTAGATTTTCTGTGCTATCGGTCGAATCAATTGTTATCCCTGTCATGCCACCTGGGCCAGCACTACCGATCGTTGCAACTCCACCACCAGAAAATGAGAGATCATAATCTTGATTTGCTGTACCGATACTGAGCTTAGAGCCAACAGTTGCGCTACCTGAAACTGACAGCGCCGTCGTCGATGCATAGACAAAATGAGACGTACTCGAAGCATTGATACCATTCTGGAACCAAGCAATACCTGTAGTTGCTTGGTTGGTTACACCATAGTTGGTAAGTGGTGTGAATGGATATGCTGCTCCACTACCACCAGTGATACCGAGTGATGAAGTTGCGGTGAGGGTATAACCTCCGAGAGCATTACCGACGAGAACTTGGCCGTAACTAGGTGCACTTGTCAGTCCGGTGCCGCCATACAATACACCAACAGAAGATGTTGCTGATACGACACCATTATTTGCTTGGAGTGGGCCGTTGAGTGAACCGACAGTGAGACCATTTGTACCTGCAACTGTGAGGGCTGTCGTTGAAGCATATGGGAAAGTTGAGGCAATACTTGTGGTTGCAGTGAAGTATGATGACACTGTTTGACCGACGACTGAGAGCTTTGCATATGGTGAGGTGGTGCCGATACCGACGTTGCCTGTTGACAAAACTACGAGTGCGCCACTACCAATATCAACACCTGAATTATACGGATCAATGTAGAGCTGAGCAAAGCTGGTACCATTAGCAGCGATACCGCTAATCATTGAGTTATTGTTACTAATGTTACTGCCGAGAGCGACACCGTTTGCGGTATTTGCTTTTCGGAATACTGCTGCGACTCCATTATTACTGCCGATAACATCGAGGGTCCGAGTTGGGGTAGCTGTACCAATACCCACATTTCCACCATATGGATTGAGAATAATATTATTAGTTGTACCAGATGAACCGATCGTGAGATTTCCCGATGCTGAAGTTATAGGATTTGAGAATGTCGTCGAAGCGGTTGATGTGAACGAAACAACACCTGCACCACTTCCTATGATTGCACCTTGTCCTGCACCAACTATAATTCGATTTCCTGATTGAGTATCAATGGTTGTATTTGAATTATTTAAACGAACATCACCAAAAAGACCTTGGCCGGAAGCGTTGAGTGTAACAAAATTCGATGTACTCGAAGCATTGAGTCCATTTTGGAACCACGCGATACCTGTTGTAGCTTGGTTGGTTGCACCAAAGTTTGTGAGAGGGGTGAACGGATATACTGCACCAGAAGCTGATGATGTTGCTACCCAGCGTACTCCCGTTGCTGTCGACATGAGGACATATCCTGCGGTGCCGACCGAGTTTGAACCATCATACAAACCGGAACGGACACGCATATTTCCCTGCACATCGAGAGGTTGAGTTGGAGTGCTGTTACCGATCGCTACACTACCTCCACTCCAGAAGTTATATTGTGATGCACGGAACTCCATCGGCAAGTTAGCGGTATTTGCCGCATTAACAGAAGCGAATGCCACACCAGTTGAAAGAGTGATGTGCGGTTGAACCGTAAGATTTGAGTCCGGATTATTGACTGGATCTGGCACCACATTAAAAGCATATGAACCTCCGCCATAGACTGATTTGAGCGCGCCAAGATGGCCTGAACCGTCATCCAAAATAATACCGCCTCCGCCATTTGAACCTGCGGTGATCGCTGGTTTTACATAGGTAAAGCTTTCATTGAACGCACTAACGGTACTACCGAGAGTCATAACGGAGTCACTTGTAATTGTTTTGACAACTGATTGTGTACCCTCGCCTGGAACAAGAATAGTGTCTCCGACAGTCAACTCAGTAGTAAACGCACACGTATCGTCACAAGTGATATTTCCTAATCCGTCATCAGTAATGTTTCCTGTACCTGCACCACTACTTCCAGTGATGATTGCATGACCTGTAACACTCAGTGGGCGCAGTGACTGATTCACTGTTCCAGTATTTGCACCAAATGAAAATACTTTTGAACCATACGTATAGGTATCAAGACCATTATTTGCATAATTATATGAATTGAGATCGCCACCATTACCATTAACGCCAAATTGATAGAAATTTCCATTCGTATCATTTATCTGCATGAACTGATAACCGCCTGCGCTCGACGTCATATTCATGATTTGATTTGTGTTGCTCGTAAGATCAATACCGCCGGCGCTTAATGTCATCCAATTTGCTGACGTAGAATTTGTTACTTCACCAAAATATGCTGTATCGTTGTTATACACCATTGAGAAGGCCTTCGAACCTGCACTCGCATTTGTAAAAAGAAAACCAGTTCCATTCCAACCTGTTGTAGAATTTATTTTACCGATTGACGCAACACCATATCCTGGGATAGCAGTAAATGATGAGCCATCTTTAACACTAAAACTTCCGTAGCCCGTAGGTGCACCACCGATAGTTGCACTATTTGAGACGACCAAGTTTGTAGTTGATGCGGTACCTGAAACAGTGAGAGCTGTCGTACTCGCATTTACAAAATGTGACGTTGATGATGCATTCAAACCATTCTGGAACCAAGCGATACCTGTTGTCGCCTGATTTGTTGTTCCGTAGTTGGTGAGAGATGTGAATGGATATGCTGATGTCGGGAGACCGAGTGATGAAGTTGAAGTGAGAGTGTAGCCTCCTGTATTGTTACCAACGAGAATGTTTCCATACGAAGGAGCTGTCGTAACTCCTGTACCTCCATAAAGGACACCTACTGAAGATGTAGCACTCACAACACCATTATTCGCCTGCAAAGGACCATTCAAGTTATTGAGTGTGAGTGTCGCGCCATTTCTGAGAGCGAGACTGCCGTTCTGATCGATCTGGAATGTTGTTGTGGTAGCAAAGCCAGATGTTGAGGTCGAAACACTAAAGAGTGCTGTAGTCGCACCAGCTGCGCCAGCGATTGCAAAACGTGAACCAGGCGTTGATGTACCGACGCCGACATTTCCGTTTGAAAGGAGTGACAAGACGCTGAAGCTTGATTGACCAAAGAATTCAGCGATCTTTCCTGCTCCACTCTGCAAGACAGAAATAAATGTTGAGGATGTTGATGTTGAATTTTGAATATCACTGCGGAGCAACTGGCCAGGTGTGATATTTTGGATTGTCTGAGCAACCAGTGCTGATGGAACTGTACCGATAACTTTACGTGGTGTCATTTCTGCATCAGCTTCGATCGTCACACCGAGGTAGAGAGTCTGGTTGAAATCAACTCCGGTAAATGGTGTAGTTGAACCGAGCATTACACTGAAGAGACCATTCTTAACTACGACTTTATTTGATCCATTATCAAGCTCGGTCCAAATCGCCGCACCACCTGTAGGAACCGTATACAAACTAAATGACGCCGTATAACTACCATCAGCAACTGCAATATTTGAAGCATTGGTCAACTTGCCTTGATAGTTGATTTGTTGATTGATAGCAGCTTGAGCCTGTGGTGTAAGGAACGATGTGAATGAACCGAACATGAGAACAAATACCAGAGCAGCGCCAGTCAACTTATTAGTACTATTCGTACGACGTGAGCGGACCATGTAAATTGCCAGTACGATGATCGCCACAAGGATGATCAAGAACAAAAGTTGCGCTGTGTCTTTTGAGGAAGCTGGTGCTGAAAATACGAGTGCTTGAAGTGAACCAGCGATCTGCTTCAAACTCTGATTTTGATAATCGAGGACGCTGATAGCCAATGGGAATGATCCGACTGTATTGAGTGCACCGATACTTGCTTCGTAGAATGTCTTGTCACTGTTAGCACGGAGCAGGAAGATAAATGCCTTTGATGAGTCTTTTGGATCAGTGAGTGACACAGCAATCGTCTTCAAAACTTCAGGAACCTTGTTGTACGCCAAACGGATCGTGAGATTACTCATGCCGTTAATCATGACCGTACTTGTACCACTCACGACGAGATCCTTTCCTTGCTGAATAAACTCGAAGTCGGCAATTGTTAGACGTGCAACCAATGGATCAACATACCCCGCTTGAGGCGCTGTAACAAATGGATTTACCCCGACTACTGATGAAGCTTGCGCCAACGCACCTGATGAATAATTCCCCTCAGCATCTTTTGCAAAAATAGCATAGTAGTACGTTTTTCCGGCAACAGCAGTTGTATCAAAGAATGATTCACGTCCTCCTTCATAGACAAGCTTTCCATCGAATTGATCACGTGGGAAAAAGTTTTCTCCACGAACGATACGGACAGAATCAAAACGAGTATCACTTGGGTTTGTCCAGCTGAGATTGACACCATCTGAACCGATACGTGCGAACTCTGCAGTGAAATCAGATGGGTTAACGAGTGGTGAACGAACGAGAGTGAGTGTAGTAAATTCAACCTGATATGAAAACTGATTACCCTGAACATCAACAACTGATACACGTGCGAAGTAATGTGTATTTGGAACGAGGCCTGGGATTGTCACTTCATGGAGAGTACTATACAAAATACTTGTGATTGAACCTGCCTCAAGATCAGATGTCAGTCCCCATGATACGGTTGAACGCGCTGGAGCTATTGTTCCAAAAGAAATATCAGCGTCAGACACATGAGCACTTACCTGCAATCCAAAGATGAATGATTGATTTGATGAACTACTTGGTGCAATAGCAGGTGTAGATGTTGCTACCACAACAACTGGCACATCGAGAGTCGTTGTCGCTGCAGAAGCTGAAAGTCCAGAATAATTGAATGAAGTATCAAATGCTTGAACCTCGTATGTATATGTTGTACTTGCAAAGAGTCCTGTATCGACAAATGAAGCGCTGGTAGTTGTTGCTACTGCAAATGAATTGCGGTAGACGACATAGCCGCCAACTGCGATATTATCAGTTGATGGCGTCCAGGTGAGATTGATTTGTGATTGTGATGCAGGAGTAGCAACGAGACCTGTTGGTGTTGAAGGTACTACGAAGTCACTCGCAAGCGTAGTAAATGAAGCAGTGAAGGAACTACCAACTGATGCAAGTACTGGAAAGGTGCTCTGTGCGAAGAGTCCTGCAAGTACGAGAGTTGTGTAGATAAAATGCTTCATAACAGTTTATAGCGGGGTCACTGTTAGCGTGGTTGTAGCAACATATGTGCCATTAACTTGAATATGGTTCGACCCCGTCGCTGCACGGAAATACAACACTGTCTGCGTTCCTGATGGCGTATTGTTCGTGGTACGGCCCGCAACAGTCTTTGCTGATGTTGAGAGACCATCCCAACACGTCGATGCTGTTGTATTTGTGCCTGTATTGCAGATTGAGCCGTTATTCTTGAAGCGTTGATCAGCATCTGCTCCTTGTACTGAAAAACCAAAATTCGAGTTTGTTGGGAGAACTGAGTATGTAAAGTCTGGAGCAGCGCCCACAGGACTATAATCAGCAAAAGAATTTGGACCACTCACAAGAGCTGGTGACGAACTCGCTGTGATAGTCACTGTATAGCCCGCAGCATCGTCTGTAGTGACGGTAAAGGTAGTAGAACCATTCGCACTACCGCCAGATACGCCACCGAGGGATGGTGACATAGTAACGTTTGAAGGCGGAACCACTGAAAGAACCACGATATTCATCTGCTGATAACCTGCACTGATACCGTAGTTTGTACTAGTTGAGAAACCGGTAGCAATTTCACCCGCAGTATCTTCGACTGTATAGTTCGTCGACGAAGAAAGTTTTCCTGCGAAGTTGATGCTCTGATCAGGGATCGAGTAGTTTGTACTCGACATACTTTGTGCAAAGACATACGAAGCAAAGAAATATGAGATGAGTGAGAACACAGCAATAGAAACAAAAACCTTATCGTAATCTACGTTCATTGACTTCAAATTGTTCATGAATGGAGTTTTCATCTTATTTTGAATCATTATTAGAAGTAGACGATGTCGTCTGGACCGGCACCAATACATACATAAAGTCATGGCCCTTCACGGTTCGGAACATCGGGGTGATGACGCCTGTATTTGCATTTTCATTCTTACGAACCTCGACAGGGTCAGAAAAAGAATTTGTGATTGCATTGGCGAGCTTTTCATCTGTAGTTGTTCCTTGTGAAGGTGTGACCACGATGCCACCGTACGCCAACTCTTGATACGGATCGGCATCACTAGCCGATTGAGTAGAGGTAATTGAAGGTACAATGCCGAGTGAAGTGTATTTAACTACTGCATCATACGCAGCAACTACAGATGACTGGGCAAATACAATTGCGTCCGTCCGTCCGACTGAAGCTGAGTTTGATTCATTAAGAGCGATGTGTTTCGAAGAAATGAAAAGTGGTGCAGCTATAATAACTACACAAACGATGATGGCAGTTACAAGCAACGATGATACAAGTGCCTTTGAAGTCCCACGATGAGCCTCACGAGCCACTTCAGCGACTTGCTCAGTCATACTACGAGACATAGCGGAAACAGATCCTCCTTGTGGACCCATCAAAAGTAGTGGAAATGTTGGCGTATTGAGGTGTGAGTAATTACCAGCAAAATCAGCAGGCTTAAAGGACGTATGATTCGCCTTAAAGGTCTCAGTCTGATGTTTCAAAATTGAGCCTTTTTCTACATACCAAGTGCGCCCTATCATCTTTGCATCAACCTTACGCGCTCGACAGAGTTGACCAATATAATCCCAAGAATATCCGGCAATCTCGGCACCTCGGCGAGATGAAAGATACATTTTTCCGTCTATGATTATTTGGTCCTTCTTCATACGTGAGTATTATATGGATATCTCCAGTTTCAAATTGATATTTCTGTGGATAACAAGCGTCTGACAACAAAGTAATAATTATCGTGAATGGCTTTAATTTCACTTACAGCAAAAACTCTGTAAATTTTTATCAAAAGAATCAAAAAAATGACCCTCAGAAGTCATACTAAAATGTAATTCGGACATATTTCGACCATCGAAAATATCTAGCAAACTCGTTGATCAAGCCAACTGAAGATTTGCGGCTCTAAATGAAATTACAATTTATAAAAATACATAAACCTTACTAAAGTTGTGGATAAGTTATATATGTTTAGTAAGGTTTAGTGTTGTATACTATAGGAATCATGGAAGCAAGTTCAAAAAAACTTTTAACTGTTAAACAAGCTGCAACAATGCTCGGCGTGACCGCTCTCACCCTCCGCAACTGGGATAACAGCGGTAAGCTCCAGGCAAGCCGACACCCCTTCAATAACTACCGAGTCTATCGTCGTGAAGATATCGAAAAACTCTTGACAGAAATTTTAACAAACAGAGAAAAACGACCTCCTCGAAAACGCATCTCGAAAGGTCCACGAAAATTGATGGTGAGACATGAAGATTAGGTGGAGAATAATGCGCAGGTCTACCCTGCGCATTACTGTTTACTAATTATCGATTACTGGTTACTATGGTATTCATGAAATACATCCCTACTATAGGACTTGAGATCCACGCCGAGCTCAACACCAAGTCAAAGATGTTTTGTGCATGCGCAAACAATCCTGATGAAGAAAAAGCCAATGCTAATGTCTGTTCTATTTGTCTTGGTCATCCCGGTACACTTCCTGTTTTGAATAGAGAGGCAATCAAGCATGTATTAAAGATCGGCATCGCTGTCGATGGTACGCTCGCAGACTTTACAGAGTGGGATCGTAAAAATTATTTTTATCCTGACATACCAAAAGGTTATCAGATCAGTCAGTATGCGTACCCTCTCATCAGTGGAGGTTCACTTGCCGGTGTCGCTCTCGAGCGCATCCATCTCGAAGAAGACACCGCTCAGTCGACACATGACACTCATGAAAAAAGTTTAGTGAATTTCAATCGTTCAGGAGTTCCTCTCATGGAGCTCGTAACCACCCCTACCATCCGTGACGCAAAAACTGCGACTGACTTTGCAAAAGAACTTCAGCTCCTCCTCCGCTACCTAGGTGCCGGTGAAGCCAACATGGAGAAAGGTGAGATGCGTGTCGAAGCAAATATTTCTGTTGCCACACCCGAGGACACTGCAGCAAAAAAGTTTGGCACTAAGACTGAAGTAAAAAACCTCAACTCATTCCGTGCTGTTGAAGGTGCTATCGCCCATGAGATCGAGAGACAGATCGCACTCATCGAGGCTGGCGAAAAAGTAAAACAAGAGACTCGTGGCTGGGACGAAAAAACTAACAGCACATTCTCTCAGCGTTCAAAAGAAAGCTCACACGATTATCGCTACTTCCCTGACCCTGATATACCAAAGCTCAAGATTTCTGAGATACCTGAATTTGCAAAAGCTTCACTTGAAAATGAATTGAAAGACACTCATAACATCCTCAACTTCCCTTGGGTGCGTCGTGAACGATTCAAGAAAGAGTTTGGAGCAACTGACAAAGAAGCGGAAGTATTTGTTGATGATTACTCAGGCATACTTTCAAGATACTTTGATGATGTAGTTTCTGGTCTTACAAATAGTGATTCGAAGTCTACCCGCTTGGTTATCAACTATCTTCTTACTGACTACGCAGGATTATTAAAAAAACTCCCTAATATAACTAATTGGGTTGATTCACTTGATTTTATTGCCCCTAAACACTTCGCAGATCTCATAGACATGATTAGTGCCGGTGATATGTCGTCTTCTGGAGCAAAGAAGATCCTTTCCCTTCTCGTTACAGATGAGGCTTCAAAGAATATCTCACCTAAAGTACTTGCCGATACGCATGGACTCATCCAAAAAAGCGATGCTGCGTCTATAGAGCCAGCCATCGACAAAGTTATTGCTGACAATGCTGCAGTTGTAGCTGAATATAGAGCAGGCAAAGTCGCTTCTATACAGTTTTTGATTGGTCAAGCAATGAAAGCAACCAAGGGTGCCGCAAATCCTGCAGTTATAAAAGAGATTTTGACCAAGAAGCTCAGTTAGCGAGGTCGGACCTATGAGAGGTTGAACCTCACTCCTGTTTGCGCTAATATAACTGTACAGAACTTGTTGTGGCTACCACCCACATTCGGTCAGATAAAGCTGACATCTGTCAAAATCAATACAAAGAGCCTACAGGTCAGACCTCTCTGAGGTTGAACCTCTAGGAAAGCTCGGTGGAACCGCGAAGAATATTTCTCCGCCCGAGCATGTACACAGTCTTACTGCGTGCGTGCTCGGGCGGATATTTTTATAGGAACCTCTAGGTTTCCCCTCGAGGTCTTGCCAGTTAATTAACAATTATAACTTCTATTATCATGAATCCTTCAAATGAAAAGCTCATCCATGCTCGTCACACCCTCGCCCACCTCATGGCAGCGGCAGTTCTTGAGCTCTATCCAGATGCAAAGCCGACAATCGGACCAGCGATCGATAATGGCTTTTACTATGACTATGAATTCCCTACCGAAAAGCCTACAGAGAAAGAACTGAAGGATATTGAAAAGAAGATGCGCAAGCTTTTGCCTTCATGGAAAGATATGTCAGGTAAAGAAGTTACAGAAGCTGAAGCTCGTGAAGCATTCAAGGGCAATCAGTATAAACTCGAACTCATCTCTGACATTATAGCTAAGGGAGAAAAGATTACTCTCTATACTGCAAGACATTTCACTGATCTTTGTCGTGGTGGACATTCAGAGAGTCCGGTAAAGGACATTCCTGCCGATTCATTCAAGCTCTCACGCATCGCTGGTGCATACTGGAAAGGTAATGAAGCTAACACTCAACTCACTCGTATATATGGATTAGCTTTTGAAACCAAAGTAGCACTCGACGCATACGAAACCATGATGAAGGAGGCTGAAAAGCGTGACCACCGCAAGATTGGTAAAGAGATGGACATATTCGACTTTGATGATGATGTCGGCCCCGGCCTCGCACTCTGGCTCCCAAATGGAGCTGCTATCATCGAAGAACTTGAAAAGCTCGCCAAAGAAACAGAGTTCAAGGGTAACTATGTACGCGTAAAAACACCTCACCTAGCAAAGGAGTCTATGTATTTGAAGAGTGGTCATTTGCCTTACTATGAAGATAGCATGTTCCCTCCTATGGAGTACGAGGGCGGCAAATATTATCTCAAAGCAATGAACTGCCCACACCATCACAAGATTTATGCAGCGCGACCAAAGAGCTATCGCGACCTCCCTCTCCGCCTCGCTGAATATGGCACCTGTTATCGCCATGAGAAGTCAGGTGAACTATTTGGCCTCATGCGTGTACGTGCCCTCCAGATGAACGATGCGCATATATATTGTACTGAAGAGCAGTTTGCCGACGAGTTCCGTGCAGTCAATGAGATGTACCTCTACTATTTCAAGACGTTCGGCATCGACAAGTTCATCATGCGCTTTTCTACCCACGACCCAAAGAAGCTTGGTGAAAAATACGTGAATGATCCTGTCCTCTGGAAAAAGACCGAAGACATGGTACGCCAAGTTCTTATCGACTCAAAGATACCCTTTATCGAAGTACCAAATGAAGCTGCGTTTTATGGACCAAAGATCGATGTGCAGGTCTGGAGTGCTATTGGTCGCGAGTTTACATTGGCCACAAATCAAGTCGACTTCTCTGTGCCAAAGAAGTTTAACCTTACGTATGCCGACAAAGATGGCATAGACAAAACACCTCTCTGTATCCATCGTGCCCCACTCGGTACTCATGAACGCTTCATCGGCTTCCTTATAGAGCATTATGGAGGCAAGTTTCCGCTCTGGTTGGCTCCTGTGCAGGTTGCAGTCATCCCTGTCGGTGATGCACATATGGATGAAGCAAAAAAAGTTCATGAACTCCTCCGCTCAAACATGATTCGTTCTGAGTTCGATAGTTCAAACGCTGGCTTTGGCAAAAAGATCCGTAATGCCAAGACTGCAAACATTCCTTACTTCATCATCATTGGTGACAAAGATATAGCCGCTGGCGCAGTTACTCTCGAGAGTCGCGATCATGGTCAGATAGGACAACTCAAGGTTGAGGAGGTACTAAGTAAGATTGAGAGTGAGATTAAGGAGAAAAAATAAAATATATATTTATGGAAAAATTTAACCAGGAACATGATTCTACGCAACAGCTACTCAAAGATATTGAGGCGCAAGCAGAAAAAATAACCGAATCACGTATAAACCCTCTCGATTTTAAAGGGCACCCATTCTTTAAAGATGAAGAGATCGAGGATGACCTGAGACGCTGTCAGGAAAAAGAAATAAAGATTGCAGATCAAAGGCTTCAGCTTACACCTGAACAGTTGTTGGAAATTGAGAGGGGTGTATCTGCAGAATATACATTTAGACAAGCACTAGAAAATCATGGCTGGCTTGCAGATAAAGTCACTACCATTGTCGCTTCTCAGTTTGATGATTACTTCAAAGGTATAGATTCTATAGCCCAAATAGATCTTGGACCAGGACGCTATGAACATATCGGTTTTGCGCTTGATTTCAGCACATCGATAGAAGACTTGGGAAATAAACTCAGACACACATTTGATGCGATTGATAAAGGCTATAGCCCTTCAGTAAAATACTTTGATTCTGAAAAAACCGGTAAACTAAAGAATTTTAGAGTACCTAGAATAGTTATCGGCGGAAGCAAGGAGGTTTTTCATCGTCTTGCTGAATATACTGAAAATAAAGAAGCTGTACCTAGTTCAGGAAATAAAACTCAGTATACTATCGAAGAAGACCCTTTCAAACACATCGTATTTGGAGAAATTATCGCTCAGCTGAGTACATTCTGTAATAGACTGGAAAAAGTCATCAAACAGGCTCAAGTCCAAAGACTGGGTGACGTCGAGAAACGAGCGACAGAATCTCTCGCCATGCACATGAACAGCCTTAAAATCATACAAGAACTTGCAAAAGAAAGAGGTAGCACGATGGACGTGATCTCTAAGAGCATTCGTGCCGATCAATTCGCTGTCAAAATGGGCACTGCCCTTTCTGCGCTTTCATTGACGCCGATTGAGCTTAAAAAAGATGCTAGATAAGGACATATTAAAAGAAAAAGGATGCCTGTGAAGACATCCTTTTAAAATTATGTTTGCGTTGTGTTACATTATAATGATCTTTTTTTTGTTGTGATGCCCATGGCACCATTGTATTGATCCTCAGTTATGATCCTAGCCTGACGAAGCTTCGATAGCCCCGTAGACACTACAAGCTTTTCAGGTTGACCCCGTGCTCGTATCTTACGAAGACGTGCAAGGACCACTGAAACATCTTGATCCGTTTGTCCGCCTTTGCCATTTTTCATACTTCTCACAGTATACCACATATATAAAATATATGCAAGTATTTGTACAGTCCCCCATATTATATGGCATAACAAAAACCCCCATTTCTGGGGGCTTCTGTTGTTATAGGATCTTTAGACATTATTTGGAGCTTTCTGCCAGAGGCAGACGAGCACACCCGCTCAATTCTCGTACAATCATCAAAGATATTAAATCTTTGGACGATTGAAGATAAGATACATAATAGTAGCAAAGAGAACGAGGATGATGAGTATAGCTACCCAACCCCAAGGAATATTCTGGAGAGAGAAGAGGGCTGCTGCTGACTGACTATTGTTACTCTGGTTTTGGGCTGGAGTAACTTGAGTAGGAACAGGTTGTGTGATAACAGCACCACCAGAACGGCGAACGTTCAATGTATTGCTACATGCACGTGTACCTGTCTTTCCATCAGCTGATGTGACAGAAACAATAGCGCTCTTTTCACCATATGAGTTGTAATACTTGATAGCTGAGATACCTGTACCAGAGAGGCCATCAGTACCTGACCATGAGTATGTGTAAGGACCGACGCCACCAGTAACTTCTACAGACCACGTGATTGGTTGATTGAGAGAAGCTGTCTGTGGATCTGAGTAACAACCGATGTTAAGACCATTATTTGTATTCAATGGCTGAACGTAGTTGTAATACGTAGACTGATAGTTATTGTAATTATAACCAGTAACATTTACTGAACTTGAACAAGCTTGAGTTGTTGTCTGTCCATTTGAATAGACAGTAACAGTCGCAGTCTTGTATCCAGGATTGTTATAGGTAGTTGAGATAGTCTGACCGTTTCCGTAGAGACCATCAGTACCTGACCATGAGTAAGACGTACCATAGTTATTGTAACCATTGTTATAAGAACCACCATAAATATTTGCTGTCCATGTGACTGTTGTACCTACATTCGTATATGAAGTGTTTGGAACACAAGAAACTTGGAGAGGATAATATGTTGGAGGTGGAACATATACTGGAGGTGGAACGTACACTGGTGGCTGGTATACAGGAGGATACTGATAAGTATCACCGTATACAGTGACAGAACCACTACATGAGACAGACTTTGTCTGACTTCCTGAAGTAACTGTCATAGTCGCACTCTTTGATCCACTGGTGTAATACACCTTTGAGATCGAAGGACCAGCACCTGTGAGACCATCAGTACCTGACCATGAATAACTGAAAGACCCTGTACCGCCTGAGATGTTTGATACCCATGTAGCACTATCGCCAACATTTGCTGTCAAAGGCTGTGGGTAACACTGGACATAGAGAGGAGAGACTGAGGTCTGTGTTGGAGGGTAGTAAACTGGTGGATAGTATGTACCACAGTTTGAACTACAAGCCTCGGCCTTTGGAGCCTGAGACAAGCCAACAACAAAGACGAGAGCCAATCCGAGGACTATGCCGCCGAATATGTAGTTTTTGTTTATTTTATAATTCATATAATTAAAGCTAACACAGATTGATATACCACGTACAGTGGCTTAATCAAGCCGTAATAGCGGGTAGATTATTACTAAAGATACGCCTATAACAAGTCGTATATGTCACATTATATACTACTTATATCCTATTTGTCAAGTACCCCTATCCCCTGATTATTAGCCTTATTTTAAGGCCTGCTGTAGATATAAAAATACACGCATTGCTTTGAGCAGTGCGTGTATTTGAAGAATATCAGTCTTAGGCCGTAATGACGATTTCGGCCAGTTCACGCCCAAGCAAAGCATGGGCGAATTGGGTTATGTGCATACCATTGTTCAAGAATATCCTGTGGCGGGGATAGGGTTCGAGGATTTTTCGAGTCTCTAAAACCCGGAATCCTAGTTCCCTACTCAAGCAACGGACATGCTTCGTAAGCGCGCCGCTCTGACAGTCAGACCACAGATCAAGGAATGGAAACGGCAGCAAGACGATTGGTTCAGCTCCTTGTCCCTTGATCTTGTGAACCATGCTCTTCATGGTTTCAAGATACACTGCTCTGTTTGTGCGAGGCTCGATATTAAGCATCACACCGAGCCGCCCTTTGATGAAACGCCGGACATTACTCACTAAGTCGAACTGTTTAAGCGGACCAAAAAATGCTTCCAGATGCTCCGATGAGCTATTGCGCGAAGAAGCGCATGAATCGCTATGCGAACGCTTCATTTTCGTGAGGCCGAGGCGTTGCTTGATCGTATATGAGTATCCATACGGCGAAGCGATGTCCACCGAGGAAAACTGAATAACCACATGCGTCGGGTTTTTTCGAAGCACCTGTTTTTCCAGATGTTCCGATGCACGATCAATCGGAAATCCTGCCAGACTAGTAACAAGGGATTCGACAATGGCTTTTTCCTTGAGATGATTCACTGCCTGACTGAAGAATGAATTTTCTTGCCCAAAGGGCTTTCCACTGATCATACATGCGCCGAAACCGGCAATCCTGATTTTTTTCATATACTTCCTTATGTTGAATTTTTTATGCCAATGAACGTTAAAAATACAGAAAAAACATACCACACTTTTTGTAAATGTGCAATATCCCTATATTAAATAGTGCCAAGGACCAGGATCGATTGTGCCGCGAAAATTTGTGCCAAGGACCAGGATCGAACTGGTGACCCTTCCCTCTTCAGGGGAATGCTCTACCAACTGAGCTACCTTGGCGAAATTAAATCTCTTATCGATGACGCTGCATCATTTGCCGCATTTACATTCCCCACTAAACCACTGAGCGAACTGAGTGACCCGAGCATAACATTGATGTATGGCTGGATAGCATAGTATGCCCCAAAACTAACCACAAGTATGACGACCCAGTACGCTATCCTCATTATGTTTGTGATACGAGCACCACGGCGCATACTTATAAGAATGTTGTTATTCTCTTCAACAAGCTTATACGTGCGCTCTAACAATGATTTTTCCTCAGGCGTCATGCTCAAAACATTAACAGAAAACGAGCTTATTTGCAAAAGTATAACACTGAATGAATATGTGATATATTCAATTATCGCCCTCGTAGTTCAACGGATAGAACAACTCCGTCCTAAGGAGTGGATGTCAGTTCAATTCTGGCCGAGGGTACTATACACAAAAAACTCCTGATTCAGCGGAATCATGTCCGCGCCGCGTCCTTTAAGCGCGGACGGAGCTTTTTTTGAGAAATTGTTTATGAGCTTATTTAATGTCAGCTACAGTAACCTTTTTCATGACAACAGCCTGAAGCGGCTTGTCTGAACCATCAACTGGTGTAGAAGCTATTGCATCAACTACATCCATACCTGAGATGACCTTACCGAAGATACTATAGTTGTGCGGGAGTGGAGTATCTTTGTGCATGATAAAGAACTGACTACCATTCGTATTTGGTCCTGCATTTGCCATAGCAACGACACCACGGACATATCCAGCCTTATATGAAGCAGTTGTTGGATCGAGCTCATCAGCGAACTTATATCCAGGACCACCTGTTCCTGTGCCAGTCGGATCACCACCCTGGATCATGAATCCTTCGATGACACGATGGAAAATGAGATTGTTATAAAAACCCTTGTTAGCAAGAGAGATGAAGTTTGCAGCGGTTTTTGGTGCATCATTATCATATGTCTCAAAAACGATCGTACCTTTGTTTGTTTCAATAGTAATAGTGTGGTGCATAGTAGTATTTGTTGATGAAGTAGTAACTGGTGCTGTTAATGTCGATGTGGTTGCCACAGGTGCCTGTACAACAGGTGTTTGTTCATTGCTCTTTGGATACTGTGAGCGATGATCGAGTAATAGCCAGAGGAAAGCGATCGCAGCAAGCACTAATATCAAAATAATAAGTTTTTTCATAGTTTAGAGATTATACAGTTCTTTCGCCTTTGATACAATTTTTTCTTTTGCCTCGTCCAAACTAATACCACTAAAACGTATACCTGCAGCTGCCCTATGTCCTCCTCCACCAAGCGCAACAGCGAGTTTTGAAACATCAAATCTCTCTATGTCGCGACTACGCATACTCACTTTGACTATGCCGGGTTCACGTTCTACAAGTATCATGCCGACATTCCAACCGATAACTGATTTGAGCTTATTAGGAATATCAGTGTGAATAGAATCGATCGCAATGCCATTCTCCTGAATCTGCTTGAGAGATATAGATGTCATAACGATATTTTCGCTCAAGAAAGTTTCGATAGAGTTGAGTGCGATTTTTTCAAAGTAGATCGCTTGCTTATTCTGACTATTTTCCATATGAAATATCACATCGACAAAATCAGGGGCGGTTTTGACGAGAGCTGTCGCAATCTGGAAAACACGATAATCTACTGGATGATACTTAAGTCCGCCACTATCTGTATACAAGCCCATAAATAAATTGAGTGCTATACCATGAGTGATTTCTATGCCCCACAATAAAAAGAGTTGATAGAGAATAACCGTGGTTGATGTACACATCTCAACGAGATTGATATCAGCAAACTGAGTATTAGACTTATGATGATCGATATTGATCGAACGGATAGACAGTGGGAATATGGGAGGATTTTTGGCTGAAACTCTATCTGGTGAACCACTATCAAGAGCGATGAAGAGATCAAACTCAGGTAAGTCTACTTCATTGAAATTTTTTCCAACGACAGATTCAATACCTGGAAAAAGAGAAAAGCCGTCTGAAAGCAAAGCAGCATCACCACGTATGACTGTTACCTTTTTACCTAACTGCTCACAGGCCAGCTTCATGGCCAATGCAGAACAAACTGAATCAGGATCAGGAGATGGATGACAGTGAAAGAGAATGTTTTTTGCTTTTTGTATCTCAGCTAAGATGAGAGGTGCCTGCTCACGGATGAGTGGTGATATTTCGCTTGGATTCATAAGTAATCTTATATTACTTGAAATGGGACCGAATTGCACCTATCTATTAAGCCACGTGACACTGAGCTGTAGTACAGTTGCAAAAATGACCCACAGTAAATACGGTACTTGCGCATAGGCAATAATACGAGAATGCGGCCAGATGGCGCATATTGCCCATATAAGTGTTCCGAGAACCAAAATAATATCGATAGCAGCAAGATAATTATTTTTAAGTCCAAACTGTAAAGGAGTAAAGGACAAATTGAAAATAATATTTAGAATAAAAGGAACGACAATGATCCATGGGATCGCACCTTTTATAGCGAGATAGAACACCCGAGTAAATGTTATTGCGATGATTATATACAATACACTCCATACCGGGCCAAAAATCCAACTCGGTGGAGCAAACGGTGGTTTAATGAGATTTGAATACCAAGAATATGTTTGATTCATATTATTTTTTACCCTCTTCCTCTGCCGCAAGCTCAAGACAGACAGAGTTCATGCAATATCTCTTGCCTGTTCCGGTAGGACCGTCATCAAATACATGACCGAGATGCGAACCACATGTAGCGCATACAACCTCCGTTCTACTCATACCATGACTTACGTCTTCGATCAGTTTAGTGGCACCAGGAAGCGCTTGATCAAACGATGGCCAACCAGTACCCGAATCAAACTTGGCAGTCGAAGGAAAGAGTGCCGTACCGCAGACTTTGCACATGTATATTCCCGATCTTTTTTCATTGAGCAGCTCACCGCTAAATGGTGCCTCAGTGCCCTTTTCACGAAGGACATGATACTCGCCAGGGGTTAATTTATTTTTGATCTCTTCTTCATTCATATTTTTATTGTATTTATTTGCATCATTCGCAACCATTTGTAATTTGCATCGATTATTTTAATAAATTTTCAAATCTCTTCTGCAGCTTCTCCAGCTTTGGCGCAATTACGAGCTGGCAATATGGCTGGCCTTCATGATTTTTATAATATTCATGATGATAATCTTCGGCTACATAAAATACATCGAGCGGTTTCACTTCTGTTACCACGGGCTTGTCATATGCTTCCCTGTCATTGAGCTCTTTGACGAGGCGTTCAGCTTTTTCCTTTTGCTCATCAGTCGTATAAAATATTGCCGAGCGATATTGCGTACCTATATCATTACCCTGTCTGTTTACTGTCGTCGGATCATGAGTATTGAAATAAACCGATAATAGATCGTCATACGAAATAACTGCAGGGTCATACTGGATCTCTATAGCTTCAGCATGACCAGTGTTGCCATTACTGACTTGCTCATAGGTTGGATTGGCTAATGTACCACCAGTATATCCTGGCTTCACTATGCTTACCCCCTTGAGCATGGCAAAAACTGCTTCTGTGCACCAGAAACAACCATTGGCAAATATTGCTTTTTGTAGTGTTGTACTCATATGTCTATTATATACCTCTGCTCCATAAACTGCACAAACAAAAATACGCCCCCGATAGAGCGTATTTTGCGTGAAATGATAGAGACTAACGCTTGCCCTTCTTTGCTTTCTTTGCACGCTTTGGTGCAAGACGTGCACGCTTTGTTGCGAGACGTTTTGTTGTCTTGCGACTGCGTGTAGCACGCTTTTTTCCAACTCCGGTGATTCTTTTTGCCATGGAGATAAAATTAAATTACGAGACAGCTGATATGTCTACTATTGTACAATACAATGTTTTAAAAACAAAATGGTTGTGCGTCTTTTTTATAACCTATAGTATGATGAGATTATGAATACCGATGAAGATCTCGTCCGAGAGATAAAAAAAGGTGACGATGCTTCCTTCCACATTCTCATGTCTCGCTACATGAAGCATGTGTTTAATTTTATACTTCAATATGTTCGTGTCCGAGAAGAAGCAGAGGATGTAACGCAAGATGCATTCTTCAAAGCGTGGAAACATATCAACCGCTTCAAAGATGGTATGAAATTTAAACCATGGCTCTTCACCATAGCTCGAAATACTGCCCTTGATTACATAAAAAAGAAGAAAGCTGTTGTCTTCTCAGAAATGGATCAAACTGATTCAGATGGTGAAGCAATTTCGACATTTTCTGACACCCTAACTGACGAAGCTCCGTTACCACCAGAGATTTTTGCCAACAAAGAACTTGGTAGCCAACTCGATGTGGCTATGAACATTTTACATCCGGATCATCGTGCAGTACTCATCATGCACTATCATGAAGACATGACATTCGAAGAGATCGCAGATACGATAAAAAAACCGATGAATACTATTAAAAGTTGGCATCGACGGTCGCTTGAAAAGATACGCGACTCGCTTGTGCATATTCGCCCCTGATGGCCAACTGCACCGAAATATCCGCTGTATTCGTATAACTACTACACATGAAACCAGAGAAAACATACAAGAAACTATTTACCTATGCAACAGTAGCTGAACCTCGTAAAGACGTCGGCATACGCGTCGTAACACGCATTCAGAAAGCTCGTATCATACAGATCCGGGTTCGTGCAGGCGTATATAGTTTTTTTGTATTAGGTACGCTTACTGGCCTCGCACCAGCCGGACAAAACCTATGGAACAGTGCGACCGAATCTGGCTTCCTCCAGTTTGCTTCACTTGGATGGAGTGATGGTGCGTCAGTACTTGGCTCGTGGAAAACGTTTGCCTTCACTCTCGCAGAATCAGCACCGATACTTGAGACAAGTGCCGTACTTGGACTCATACTTGTTGGTGCATACTCCCTCAAGCGCAGCACATACTATTTTTCAAAGATGAGCGTGGGCACAGAAACATCATTCGCCACCGCATAAATTATCCATATTCTATATTCCAACAATATGAAATTCAAACATTTCCTCAAATCATTTCAGTCTGAAAAATACACACATCTCCTGCGCTACCTGAGCTTTGCGTTTGCAGGACTGATCATATTTGGCGCAGGTATATATGTAGGACACAGAGCCACGGACTTCTCATACCAATGGGGAGCAAATTATTCCCGTGAATTCAGTGGTCCACATTCACCATTTGGAGGAGAGATCGACGATGCTCCATCTATGCCTCATGGTGCATTTGGCGCTGTCATTGGTATCAACTTCCCTTCATTTGCTATCAAAGGACCATATGAAGCTGAAAAGATCATCCTCATCAGCACCTCGACATTGATTCGCGCTCTACGTGCCGAAGCATCTACCACTGATATCCATGTCGGTTCAGCGGTCATAGTCATCGGCGAGCCGGACGATCATGGCAGGATCAATGCAACACTTATCCGCATCATGCCACCACCCGCAGGTGCGATGACTGGCAGTAGTAGTAATTTGAAACGCTAATATTAACTCATCATCTCATGACACCATTCATCAAAAAATGCAGTTCAAAAATATGGTCATTTGTTCTATCTCATAAGATATGGGCGATCGTAATCTTGTTTGTACTAGTCGGCGGATGTTATGAGATATATGCAAAGATATCAACAGGAAGCACCGAGACGCAGTATACGCTCTCAATGGCACACCTTGGTACCCTGACACAGACGGTAACTGGTACGGGACAGGTCTCAGCGCTCAATCAGCTGGATGTTACAAGTAAAGTGAGCGGCACGATCACTTCGATCAATATATCAGTTGGTGACAGAGTCAAAAAGGGTGACCTTATCGCTACTATAGATTCAACTGATGCGCGTCGCACACTTGAAGCTGCTCGTATCTCTCTCGAAAAGCTCACTACTCCCCCAAAGACAACGGACCTTTCTGAAGCAAATAGTAGTGTAACTAAAGCCTATGACAATGGCTTTAGTACAGTAGCAGGGATATTCACTGATCTGCCAAATATCGTATCGGGCATGAAAGATCTTTTTTATAATCAGAGTGGCTTTTTAGGCGACCAACGTTCTCCAAATCTCTCTGAGACTGCTCGTGGATATCGAGATACTGCCGGACAAAAATACGACAAGGCTGTCGCTGAATATAACCAAACTCTAGCCATATTTAAAACAGTCAGCCGAGATAGCGCCACATCGAGCATCGACAATTTACTTGAGAATACATATACCATGATTAAAGACATGGCTGAGGCAGTTACTAGTGCACGAACAGCGATCACTTTTATCACTACTTCTCAGCCGGAGTATTATTCAAATGCAGCAACAACAGCTGCAAGCAACGTGAACTCATGGTCAAACACGACCAACAGCGATGTATCGAGTGTCGTATCTGCTCAGAGCACGATCCAGAGCAGTGGCAACACTTTGCAAACCCTCATCGCAGGAACAGACTCGCTCGATCTCCAATCACAACAACTAAGCTATGCTCAAGCGCAACAAACCTATGCAAACTATTTTATCCGCGCACCGTTTGATGGCATCGTAGGTAAAATCAGCGCTTCTGTATATAGCCAGGCAGGGAGCGCTGCCATAGCAACTCTCATTGGTGAACAAAAGATATCGACTATTTCTTTGAATGAGATAGATGCCGCGAAAGTAAAACAAGGCCAGCCGGTCAACATTACCTTTGATGCTATCGATGGTTTGACAGCAACGGGAACAGTCGCTTCAGTGGATCTCGTCGGTACAGTCAGTTCAGGAGTTGTCACTTACAATGTGAAAATATTGATCAATACTACTGACTCACGCATCAAACCAGGCATGAGCCTCAATGCTACGATCGTCACCGAACAAAAAGAAGGAGTTCTCCTTGTTCCTTCAGGCGCCATAAAGACGCGTGGAAATGTTCATTACGTCCAAGTATTGGAAACAGCGATGGCTTCGTCCACATTTAACCGTAGCAGGATTGCATCTTCGACCACATCGAGCTCAACAGGTACACGAACGTTTACACGTACAGCTGGTTCAGGATCATCAAATGCTAACCGAGCTACAGGTATAGCTGTTACCTCAGCTACTGCTCCTACAGAAGTCACTGTCACTATCGGCGATGCGGACGATACAAATACAGAAGTTTTGAGCGGTCTCACTGCTGGACAAGCAGTAGTTACAAAAACTACAACAGTAGCTCAAGGCACAACAGCAACGACTGCGACGAGTGGCGGACTCCTGGGAGGACTCTTGGGCGGCAACAGACAAGGGGCGACTCGCACAACCACATCAGGTAATGCAACTTTCCGAACAACTACATCTGGTGCTACAAATGCCACAAACGCAAATAGTGGAGTAAGTGCTCCCCCACCAGGTGCATTCTAAATATGATTGAAGTAAAAAATATCAAAAAAACATATGTCATGGGAGACAATGAAACCCAGGCTTTACGTGGAGTATCATTTGAGATTGCCGACGGAGAGTTTGTCGCTATCATGGGACCATCCGGTTCAGGTAAATCGACCCTGATGCATATCCTCGGTGCTCTCGACACACCCACATCTGGCACATATAAACTCGATGGAAAAGATGTCTCAAAACTCTCTGATGATGAGCTAGCGACGATACGCCGTGACCGTATCGGTTTTGTCTTCCAGTCATTCAATCTCCTTCCTCGTGCCACCGTCATGCGCAATGTTACCCTCCCCCTCATATATGCTGGTGTACCTGAACTAGAACGCGAAAAGCGTGCTCGAAAATCTCTCGAGTCAGCAGGGCTCTCTGAAGATCGTTACAATCACAAATCAAATCAGCTTTCTGGTGGACAGATACAGCGTGTTGCTATCGCTCGTGCGCTCGTCAACAATCCTTCTCTCATCCTCGCTGATGAACCGACTGGCAACCTCGATTCACAAACCGGTGATATCGTACTTGGCACATTCCAACGACTCAACAAAGACCTCGGTTGCACTATCGTACTCATCACCCACGAACGTGAAGTGGCCGAACATGCTGACCGTATCATCTATATAAAAGACGGTTTGATCATTGAAGATGGTCGCGGTCATAACAAGCGCATTATCGAACACGCCAAGAGAAAAGTGTGATTACGATTTCTAATTAGAAATTAATTTACTATGACCACTAAAGATATACTCCACGAAACAATCTCCGCTCTCGCCGCAAACAAAGTGCGCACCACACTCACCATGCTCGGCATCATCATCGGCATCAGTTCAGTTATCATCATGGTATCGATCGGTCAGGGTGCACAAGCGTCGATCACTTCGCGTATCCAGTCTATCGGTGCAAACTTGATCACCGTCTCCCCTGGTGCAACTCGTAGCTTTGGTTACGGCGCTTCAACAGGACGCGGCTCAGCAAAAACACTTACTACCGAAGATGTGACAGCGATCACTGCTGATGTAAAGAACATTAATGCCGTCTCACCAGAGGTGACAGGTCGCTACCAAGTCACGGCAAAAGGCACAAATACGAACACTTCTGTTGTTGGTGTGATGCCTGCGTATACGACTGTTCACAATACTTCAGTCGGTGATGGAGTCTTTATCTCAGATCAAGATGTGCAAAATCGCACAAAGGTTGCTGTCATCGGACCAACTACGGCAAGTGACCTTTTTGGTGATGGTGTCGAAGCGGTCGGACAAACCTTACGTATCAATGGTATGGAATTCAAAGTGATTGGTGTGACTGCCTCAAAAGGCACAAGCGGTATGAATAACCAAGATGACGCCATTTACATTCCCCTTTCTTCAGCACAATTATTTTTACTTGGCAGTTCAGCATATGTCACCTCACTCAGCATCTCTGCAACGGACTCAAGTGTTATGACTCAGGTGCAGACAGATATCACCGATCTTCTCATCACACGACATAAGATAAAAGATGTTACCAAGCCTGACTTTAATGTACAAAATATGGCTGATATCGTTTCTACTGCTTCAAGTATCACCACCACATTCACATATCTCCTCGGGTCAGTTGCAGGCATATCGCTCGTAGTTGGTGGTATCGGTATCATGAACATGATGCTTACCACAGTGACTGAACGCACACGCGAGATCGGTCTACGCAAAGCAATCGGCGCAAAGCGTCGCGACATCAGCTTCCAGTTTCTCGCAGAAGCAGTGGCACTCACCGTAGTCGGCGGAGCAATCGGTGTGACACTTGGTTGGATTGTGTCGCACATCGTGACCGCGCTCGGCATACTGACGACGAGCATATCGTCAACATCAGTCATCCTCGCCTTCGGCGTATCAGCCTTTATTGGTATCGTCTTTGGGTACTATCCTGCACGCAGAGCGTCGAGACTCAATCCGATTGAGGCGTTGAGATATGAGTAAGTACCTAAAGTGTCTTTTTAATTTCCTCAACAATCTTTATAAGTTCAACTTCACTCGTAGGTTCCCTATCGCCCGTACGATATAACATACTTCGTGGATCGTACCCGAGAACCCCTGCATCGCCCTCAGTTCGAGAAATAATATGCAAGTGAAAATGCGGTACTGATTGACCAGCAAGTACACCTTGATTCCATACTGAATTAAATCCTTGTGCACCAAAAGTCTTTTTAAGCGCACTCATTATTTGGTCAGCTAAACTTAATATCGCCAAGCGCTCCTCTGCAGTTAACTCTTGTAATGTGGCAACGCAACGTTTCGGTGCAATCAAAATGTGTCCCGGTGTTATCGGGATATTTGTCGGAAAAGCCCACGCAAGATCGTTACTGATTATTTCGCGAGCCTTTATCTCTGGTTTTGAGCAAAATACGCAAGTCATAAAAATCATTATTGCTTATTTTTCACGTTTCCACAAACTACAATAAACTCAAAATGAACGTACTTACATATGCTAAAATATCCCCATGAAAATAATCCTCATCACTGGCATCAGTCGTGGTATAGGCAAAGCTCTCGCCGAAAAATATTTAGCAGAAGGCCACATAGTCATCGGCACATCAATAAACGGTAAAATTGATTTTGAACACGAAAACCTGACAGTCTATAAATTGGATCTGTCAAAACCTCGATCGATTCTTAAATGCATCAAAAAGATAATTAAATCAGGTATTAAGATAGATATCATGCATAACAATGCCGGAGCATTATTTGACGATGAAGAGACTCATGTAATCGTAGATAAATTGCAAAGAACACTAATGGTTAACCTGATTGGTACAATCGATTTTACTGAACAAATAATTAAAACTATACGGGACGATGGGCACATTGTGAACACTTCATCATCAGCTGGCTCATTAACGGAGACTGACATGAAAGATGCTTTGACTTCTCATTTTCCTTTTCATTATCCAGCATACAAGATTTCCAAGGCTGCAATAAATATGTACACGCGAACTTTGGCAATGAGACTGGAACATGAAAAAACAGGGGTCACCGTCTCCTCAGTTCACCCTGGTTGGGTCAAGACAGACATGGGTGGCAACGACGCGCCTGTCCTCCCGTCCGAAGCTGCAGCAGACATCTACAAACTCGCTCTATCAAAACCTGAAACAGGACAATTTTGGTTCAAAGGACAAAAATATCCTTGGTAATAAAAAATCGGCCTGAGCCGATTTTTGTTCTACGAAGTTCTCTTCATCGACACATCGACAACATTGTTATCGCTTGGATGCGTAGCGAACTGGCGCGCACCAAAACCAATCACCACTGAACCGATGATATATAAGATATAAAAGAATGCTGAGAGCGGGATACCGCCAACATAAAAGTCCAGACCGAACTGTGCTTCATATGAGATGAATGCCGCAAGCAAGACACCAATAGCAATGAGAAACATACCTAATGAAATGAGGCGAAGAGGCTTTCGGAGCAGATGCATAAATATGCCTGCAGACGTATAAAAATATGTTGCTGAGACAACGCCACAGATAACCGCCACGAAGATCAAAATGAGTTGTAATTTATCGGCCATAATATTTAAATTAGCTATAGGTACATTATAGTACAACCTACATTTTTCGACTATCGTATGCCCAGTGCATAAGCGCTTGGCGCTGACGGGTATGACACGTCTCATCTCCCGGGCGACAGTTGTGTGCTATCTGAGCTATATGGCGCCTCATGGCCTTCCAACGCTTGATTTGACGGGCATCATCAGGATGTCTACGTCCCATATAATAACGACAATACCACTGGAACCAACCACGAGGATCATCGGGATGTATCCACCCTTTTTCCTTCCAGACTGAAAGAGGTTGACTTGCATTCACACCAAAGAAGTTTAGCTTTGCATCGTGCTCATGAATCTCTGGAGAAGCGAGGTGTGCATTCTCAAACCATGCCTGAGGAAATTCATCCACACAATCACGCATATATACTCCACCGAATACACCAAGTTCAAACATCTCTTGTGGGGTGAGTTGTGGTTTGAAGTCTGGATCAAAGTTTTTTCCAACTGGTTCAGTCCGTTTGTAGATATATCCAGACTGCATCATATCATCAACTGTGACTCGAGTAGCTTTCATAAAGAAATAATTTACGCTTCAATCTTTGAGAAAAGATACGCACCAACTGCTATCGCAAGAACAACTACACCTGAAAGGACAAGCGCATCTGTGAAAAGACCGAAATGTGTAACTCCAGTAAGTACATGTCTCATAGCGTCCACACCGTACGTAAGCGGATTGATATCTGAAACAATACGGATAGCAGTAGGTGCCGTGTCGAGCGGAAAAAGTGCTCCTGCAAGAAAGAATAGAGGCATGACAAGTAGGTTCACAATGAGACCGAAGCCTTGAATATCCTGCATAAGTGATCCAAAAATAGTACCAAGTGCAGCAAAAATCACTGCAATGGTAAACATGACTACCAAACTCAGCAATGCTCCGATGATAGTCGTATGGAACCCGACACAGAAAGTAATGAGAAGGACAATACTTCCCTGAAAAAATGCTGTCGTTGCTCCACCTAACGTGCGCCCAATCATAACAGCAGTGCGGCTCACAGGTGCGACCAGGGTCTCTTTGAGAAAACCAAATCGACGATCCCAGATGATCTCGATGCCAGAAAAAACTGCCGCAAACAATATACTCATAGCAATGATGCCAGGTGAAAGAAATAGTATATAATCCCCTCCTCCCCCTTTTTCAAATATTGGACCGAGGCCAAAACCAAGTACCAGAAGGAAAAGAAGTGGTTGACCGAGGGAGCCGATGATGCGCGACTTCGAACGAAAATATTTCTTTATCTGCCTAAGCCAGAGGATATAGATTGTAGTGAGAGTAGTTGAGTTCATATTCTATTTTTTATTGCCACCAAACATCTTGCGCATTGAACGGAGATGATCGACGGAGTCCACGCTCTCTTCGCGGATGTCATGACCAGTCAGCTTGATAAAAGCATCCTCCAATGTAGTACCGCCATTTTTTGAAATGATACCTTGGACTGTATCGCTTGCCACCATCCCTCCGTGGTCTATGACGACAACATGATCAGCAACACGCTCAACTTCGTCCATATAATGTGTAGTAAAGAAAACGGTCAAACCCTTCTCAGCATTGAGCTTCTTTATATATGACCAGATATGATTGCGTGTCTGTGGATCGAGGCCAACTGTTGGCTCATCGAGAAATAGAACCGCTGGCGTATGGAGGAGACCACGCGCTATTTCGAGGCGACGCTTCATGCCACCGGAAAAGTTTTTTACAAAATCATCTTTACGATCCCAGAGTTCGACAAATCTCAATAACTCCTCAATACTCGTCTTCGCTTCGCTTTTCGGTACACCGAAGATACCCGCATGAAAAGCCATATTCTCATATGCAGAGAGATCGTCATCAAGGCTCGCGTCTTGAAAGACGATACCACATGATTTCCTCACTGCATGAGGATCCTTTGATGGATCAAAGCCATTGATGGTGATAGTGCCAGATGTTGGAGCCAGAAGCGTCGTAAGCATCCTGATTGTAGTCGTCTTTCCTGCACCATTGGGACCAAGGAAAGCAAATGTACTACCTTTTGGAACTTCAAATGACACATCCTTTACTGCCTCAAACCCACCTTTAAAGGTTTTGGTGAGATTCTGTACTGATATGGCTTGATTGGTACTCATTCCCCTATTTTACCATGGTTACTTGAGTATAGTGTAGAAATGATCAAATGTTTTTTGAAACTCACTAATCAAATAGGAATTATCTGTTACAAAAGCATTTTCATCATTATTATAAAATCCCCAGAGACTCCAGTTCTGAGAGCCAAAGACGAGCACCTTACCATCAGCGATAAGCGAGTGATGGTGGATATACGGAGCAAAATCATCTGGTAATACATCAATAGATTGAGCAGGTAGTTTTGTATCAAGTATTATTTCTAAGTTATTAAGACCAAGCTTCTCTTTTTGTTCCTGAAGATATGGGATCATCGACGCTTCCGTAGAAGCCGTAGCAACTTCAGCAATGATACGAACTTTCACGCCTGCCTGAACCCTCTTTACAACAGCAGAAGCAACTTGCCGATCAGTGATATCCCACATCATGAGATCAAGAGTTTTTTCAGATTTACCGATAATATCTATGATTCGATATTTTACTGCTTGTTTTCCAAAGCCCGGAGAAAACCATACTTCAATAAAACTATCTGTGTACTGTATCGTAGTGGCCCACGGATTGTACGTTGTGACTGCTAATTTTTTTGTCCCTGATATTTTCTGCTTAAGTAGATCAAATTCTTTTCCATAAACAGTTACCAAATCATGATCATGTGTCACCAAAAAATAACTCTGATTGTATTTTTCGCCCCAGGTAGTGAAATTAAAAGACCCTGTCGTCAGTTGCTCTGTAGAATATCCTCGATCAACAATCATGAACTTATCATGCATGTAAACTTTTTTAAGTGAATCGATTGCATCATATTTACCCGCATCAATCCTTTGGATAGTAGTAGGTAAATCAGAGAATACATAATCATGTTGCTTAGCTTTTGAGGTATTGAGTACGAGCGTCACTTTTACCCCTCTTTTATCGGCGGCATATATCGCCTGTTTCAATTCATCTGAACTAAATGAAAAGATAGCCAATTCAAGCGTATGTTGAGCTGAATCAATCTGTTTTTTCAATATATCCAATGAGCCTGTCTGTCCAACGGTATTATTGAAATATATATCTGAATCAAAAGGATGCTGAACAATGATGCTTTCTTGTGGACCAAAAACAAAGACCCTTTTTTCATTACTGTACAGAGCAAACCTGACACTCCCATAAACTACAGTACCAGCTAAAACTAAAAAAATGAGAATTGTGTATTTAAGCTGTAAGGCGAACTTCATTTTGTTCGATGACATAGCGCTCATTATATATGATTGAAAAATTTATTTCTCTTGAGAAGACAACGAGCGTAGATTCTGGAAGTTCAGCGTCCAAGATATGTAGCAATGCTGTTATATCTGCATACCCACTATCGACCCACTGATTATCAACAACGATCAATTGCGGTCGACTAATGATGCAGTGCAGAGTTTGAACTGCAAATAATAATGTTGGACTATCACTGAAAATTGAGAGCGGTTCGCCGATAAATCTCTTCTTGCTCCGAATCTTAGAAAAAACAGGATATTTTTGGCATAGCGTATACACCCGTGCAATATCATCTTCAGTGATTTGCTGCATCTCTTTTGCAAAAATAATCTCACCGATAGTCTTTTCACTATATACGTGAGGAGCAAAAAAATAACGATTCGCATATTCTTGTGCCCATGTATTCCCATCAACCCTTTTTGCGTCGATCTTCACTACCCAGCCAAGCGGATTGAATACTGCATTGCCAGTAAACAGACGTGCAAGAGCCGTCTTACCTGTATACGCCGCACCAGTAAATAAATACCTTTGTCCCCGACGAAGCGAGATAGAGACGCGCTTCATGTAATTCCCTTCGACAAATAACTTGATCTTATTTGAGATGAATGTGATATGGTTCCACGTATCTTTGTTTATCTGGCGAAGCGATGTTGCGCCCTCAGGTATAGCGAGAAACAAACCAAGCTTAAGTGGCAACAGATACAAACCTGTCTGAACTGACTCATACAAGAAACGGATAGCATAGAGCGAGATGATCGTAGCAAGTATAGTAGTAGCCGGGTCATACAAGAACGAAATCAACTCTGGATGAGAAAAGCTAATAATAATAAGGATGCTTGTGGCAGCAAATACCCCCGCAAAAAATACCCTATTAAGATACCGCAACCAAATATCACGACGTATTCTGAAATAGGTATCAACTCCGACACGAGCATCGAGCGCATCAAGTGCAGATTGCTCGCCTTGCAAAATCTTTGTGAATGACAGCTCTGAAAGAGTCAAGGTCACGTGACGTATCACCTGAGAGTATGAGGCAACCTCTCGGGAGATGAAATACCGGGCAATGCCATATGAGATTAGACCAACACAAACTCCTAGGAATACGAGAGCAGCAATGCCGATAATATAATGTGGACCCGCAATAATACTGAGTGATATCAATACAACAGCCATGATGACCCAACGTACACTGCCCAACAAACTATGATCGACGCCGAGCGATAATAACGGCAGATGATATGATACTTTAGCTATAAAATCAGCCTTCTCTTCATTGGTAACTGATGTGTATGAGCGACGTAAAAGCACAGAAAAAAGACGTTTGCGAATATCGTTTATAAGACCGAGGACAAGGGTTCTTTCAAATTTGATAGTGAGATATGTCACACACAGATAAAGCAATGCGCCACAGAGCACAGAGATAATAAAGACAGATAGTGCTTTTGTATGAAGCGCATAGTATATCTGTTCGCGAATCGATCCATTGAGAAAGATGAGCACTCCGATTTCAATGATAGCTTGGGCAACTATAAGAGACGGTAGAATAAGGATTGAGCGCGTATTCTTTTGTAAAAACTGGCGTATATAATGCCAATGATGCCTCTCAAGCCTCATCGGACGGATAGACTGTTTTATGATGCGCCTCTGTTGATACAAGAGCGCCTGCCTGCCGATATTAAACATGTTTTTTAGGATAACGTACTTCCCTATAATACTCAAAGAGACTGCGGATTCCAGTCTTCCTCAAAACAGGCTCAACTTCCCGACGATTTTTTGGCGTATATCTGCCCTTAAAATAAACCGTCAGCATATGAAAAAGCTTTTCAGAGAACTGCTTCATATATGCATCATCATCAACCAATCTCTTTTGATCAATAAGCTGAGTAAATTGATTATCAAAATTATCGGTTCCCTCCATAATGAGAGAGCGGATATGTTTCATCTTTGCTGAAACGCTTTTTGCGCGCGAAGAAAATATATCACGCTTCCATGATGCCAACGCCTTATTTCTTGAGCTTTCATCAAAACTAATCTTTCCCGCACGAAAGGAATATCCCAGAAATTTAAAAGGTTGGGTGCTCGGGATAAGTTTCGCCTTATCAGTATTGAGTCTTACTTTGAGATCCTGAACTGTCTTTGCGAGCTCACTGCCCACATGTGCTACTTTTTTTGCATCTTTATCCATAGCGATGATATCGTCTCCGACACGACGATAGAGCGCAACGGACTTCCCTGCCCATTTATCAAAATCATCCATATAGAAGTTTGAAAGAAGCGCATACAACGGCGTTCCCGTGAGGACACCTCGAGGTCGTTCTATTAAAACTCCATCTTCCAATGTATTGGTTTTAATAAAAAGCTCCAGTAACCGGAGCGTCCGTGCATCAAGCCCAAGTCCAAGCAGTTTTTTCAAAAGAATGTCATGGTCAATTGTATCAGCATAATCCGAAATATCAGTCACCAGTACATGATCTTCGCCATAATATCTCTTGTATCTGCGGGTGGCGCTTCGAGCCGCATAGTATGAAGGGTGAGAAGAGCGATATGAAAAAAGAAAAGGAGAAAAATAACTATCGAAAAATGGCAAGAGTACGCGATATATCGCTTCAGCTTTTATGCGCTCTTTGATCGAGTAGACGAATATCTTTCTCTTTTTGCCATTCTTCTTGGGAATAGTCTGCATGTACGCAGGACGTATCTTTTTTAGATCACGCATTTCTTGCCTGATCACAGGAATTTCTTCAGTAGAAGAAAAATTGAGGGTATTGAGCTTAATGCCGTCGACTCCTCTGTACCTGCCCGCTTTTGATTCCTCGTCAAATTTTCTCACCAGATCAGTATATGCATGCGTGATATTTTCTGATGACGTGATCAGATCGAAGGCGTTTTCAGGAAAGACATTCATATAGGAAACCGTAAACACTGATAGCACCACCGGAGAGCGACAGATACCGAACGGCCTGTCGCCATTCAAAAAGATAATTGGCGAAGCAAAATAATAAATTTTGCTTCGGCAAAAATAAATCACTTCACTTCTGACACCGGCATTAGGCGGTTGATAATGTCAGAAGCCGGTAATTGATAATGCGCAACTAAGTTTCTTCGGTGATGCTATCAACGTTCACAGTATGTAAACATTCTAACATAACCACTCTGGCTATGAATTTTTGACAAGATGCTTGAAAGCGTATTCGAGTGTACCTCCGACTTTCTTGCCAGGGTTGAATATTCCCTGTGGATCCCAAATCTTTTTAACCTCTTCAAAAAGCCTATACACCTCTTCACCATACTGCATCTTTACGAATGGTGTACGAATGATGCCATCATTATGCTCGCCACTAATCGAGCCGTTAAACTCATGGACGAGCTTATACACCTTTACTGACAAATCTTCGATGATGGTATGTGACTTTGGGTCGTTCAGATTCATGAGCGGAATGATATGAAAGTTTCCATCTCCCACGTGTCCCGCAATCGTATAGGTGATGTCATGTTCATACTGACCGAGGATAGCGTAGAGGC
Source organism: Minisyncoccota bacterium (assembly GCA_028713005.1). Lineage (GTDB taxonomy): Bacteria > Patescibacteriota > Minisyncoccia > Phycocordibacterales > PALSA-1337 > C7867-002. Next base: position 33,664 of record JAQTPC010000006.1, read on the forward strand.
GTGGTAAGAACTTTGGCAATGTCTCGGGTGGTACAACAAAGTCATCGATGAATGGTGCGGTACGGACACCTTTGACATGCTGACGCAGCATATTGAAACTTTCACGACGAATGATCCAGTACTTATTTGATTGACGAGCTGTTTTGGTGACCAGGGACTTTTCATGGATATCTTTGAGCGAATCATGTGCAGCGATTGCGAGACGGAGAGCTTCTTCATCGGTATCGGCAGTGAACTCAGCCATAAGGACCATCTTTGGCACGCCGCCACGGACAACTGCGAGCATCTCAGGGATGAACTGAAAACCAAGTGAGATAATATTACCCTTCATTCTCTTGATAAGTGAAGGAAGGAACTTAAGAGCAACCTTAAATGTATGATCATCATACGACTCGAAGCTTTCTGGTTTGAACTGCATGATATGTGTCGCTGTTGGTGCAAGCTGTGCGAGGTCTTTGAGGAAGACTACCACCATGTGTGAATACTTCTTTGGCTTAACAAGTGCAAACTCAATCTCAGTGACGAGGCCGAGCGTGCCCTGAGAACCAACGATCATCTTTGTCAGATCAAATATACCCTTTTCCTTGTCCCAGACATTCCAGAGAAAATAGCCACTTGAGTTTTTCGAAACAACTGGCTTGGCTTTCTGTAGGATGTCATAGTTTTTGTCGAGCAACTCATGCATCTTACGGTATATGTCGCTTTCAAAACTAGGAAGTTTCTTTGCTTGCTCCAACTGATGCATAGTGAGCGGTTGGAAGGTATGTTCTTTACCGTCTGCAGTAACCATGTTGAGACGACGAACATAGCGTTCAGTCTTGCCGTAGGTGAGCGTCTTTTCTCCTCCAGAATTGTTCGCCACCATACCACCGACAGTACAGAGCTCGCGCGATGCAGGATAACTCGGCATGATCTGACCACCTGCTGCGAGAGTGACTTTATCAAAATCGCGATAGTATACACCAGGCTCAGTCACTGCGTAACCACTGATTTCGACGCCAACAATAGGATCAAGAGTTTTTTCTTTGACTTCCTTTATGTGACTGAAATTTTTGGTGAAATCAACAACGATGGACTCTGTGAGCGGACCACCTGACATATCTGTACCAGCTGAGCGCGCGGTGAGGGTAAGCTTTGGTTCGGCAATTGAACTATTTGAACGGTGAAGAGCTTCATCGGCGACATAACGGACGAGTTTTTCTACATCAGCAGTATTTTTTGGTGTGACAACGACAGATGGCCTTACTTCGAACAGACTCGCATCATGACTGGCCTTATCGAGACTGTACTCACTGGTACTGACATCCCCTTCTATTATTTTTGAAAGTTTTTTTATGTCCAACATGGGAATATTATAACATTGAATTGACAAATCGTAAGTGCGTGTTAGTTTGAAATAAACGCAGTTCAACAAAAAAACAATAGGAGTAGCTATGAGTCACCATATACCTGAAATAATAATCGGCGGTTTCCTCGGAACACTCCTGGGAATACTTACACTTCACCGCACCTTCCGTCCGCTCTCGAAAACAAAGAGCGTCGAAATTGTCACTGAAATACATCCGCCGGGAAGCGGATTACGGTCAGTCGATGGCACGGAGGTTGCAATCAGTATTGGACCAAAGCGGGACGCATTACCCCCATCAAACGAACACATCGCACTTGAATCACCTTCAAAAAAGACCAGGGTTTCAAAGTGCGGCCATGTAGGACCGAAGACATATCACTTGAACCTTTACGGTATACGCAGTATTGAATTTAGTGCCAAAGAGGCTGAGTGTCCCTCGTGCTTAACGGCGCGAATTAAAAAAGAGATCATTCGCTGTGCAGTATGTGGCCTCCCTATCTGTCCAGGTGAAGGGGTAGCTCTTTACTCGATAGAAAGCCCGGGAATCCGCAAAGAAATTGCCACTATCGTTGATGATGCAGTTATCGGCTGTCTACGTTGGAGTTGCTGTCCGAGCGGAGGATTCTTCGCAGGTCATTGGACTGAAAAGGGATTCACCCCTATTGATTGGAAAGAATACGAGTTGGAAACAACGAAATGATCACCTCAAACACAAAGACCAAAAGCTCATCGGGCTTACGGTCTTTTTTTATTTAAAATAAAAAAACCACCCTGTTTCTGGACTATTTTAGCTACCATACCCACTCCAAAAGCGCATCCACAAGATATGAACCTACCCCCTTGTTATCCCCTGGAAGAGAGCTATGATACGACGAGTTCCGTAGTTCTTTTCAAAAACAACCAACCACCACACCTCCTTATATTATGAAAAATACCCTTAAGAAGGCCTATTATATGGCCTGTTTATTGGTTATCTCACACACGGTAGCCTGGGCAGATACGACGAATAGCGTCGCCAATACCCCAGGCACAACTCCCAACTACTCACTCTTGGAACAACCCTACGTTTCGCGCACATGGGTTGATACCTTTGAGGATCAACTCGACAAACGCGTTGCCGTGAACATCTTTGATTCATTCATGAGCAGCCAGGCGAACGTTCGGTGGACCCGAACGATAGGCAAAGAAGGATACCGCGCAAATGACGCTTACGCACATGCAGGAAGATCAGCTCTTCAGCATTCGTTGCAGTCGAGCATCCGCGAAACCATCGTCCAGTCTGTGCCTGGTGTCATCGAATCAAAAAACTGGTTCAGCCGATTGTTCGTAGGTTCTTTGGCTCACACCACTGAATCCTCAATCCGCCCGGCAGGGATAACTCCCATTGCTGCGCAAATGTCTTGGTGGGATGATACCCTATCAAAAAACCAAGTCTCTTACGGATCACGAGCGATTGATGGAGATTATCTGTATCTCGATAGCCGTTTCGGTCATTGGGGTAACGACAATCGTTCTGTCGGCGTGGCGCTGTTACGTCTCGACGGGGACTTGTTCAGTCTTCAGTCAAAAGCTGAAGCGCAGGTCTCATTCTTCTTGCCATGGTCATCGACGCTCACCGCAGGCGTGTCTTACATGATCACTGATCTGCATGACAGCAACAAAGGTTTGGAATGGTCGGTTGGACTGACTCATGTGATCAGTAAACGCCGTTACACTACAAGCGCTGCATATCTCGCGCTGTCGACCAACACTGAAAGTCACGCCCTTCTCGCTCAAGGTGGACTCAATCTGTTTTGGTAAAGCACAAAGCCCGCTATCCTTTTGGTAGCGGGCTTTTTTAATTGAAACGATATAATCAATACCCCAAGGCCTTCAGTTTTGCGCGAGTGAGAGGACCGAAGAAACCAGTTGCAGGCAGACTGTTTGCTTTCTGGAATTTGGCAAGCGCTTTTTTTGTTAGACCTCCAAAAGTAGTCGTTTCGTGACCTGGTGAACCTGGGCCAGTGGTGGCAACAGTAAAGCCTGCAGCATTGAGATACTGTTGGAGGGTTTTGACTGAAGAAGACTGAGAACCGACGGTGAGGTTTTGGGTAAATGTGCTTGAATTGACTGGACTTTTGTTCTTGTTCAGTGACTCAAGATACGCTGTTGTTGCAGGTCCTGGAGCGAGGAGAGTTGCAAGAAAGGCAGATGAAACTGTGCCGCCGCTGCTTGTAGTTGTTGTTACAGGGGTTGTTGATGGACATGTAGATGTTGTAAATGTTGTATCAGTGCTTGTACCTGTTCCAGCGACATTAGTTGCAAATGCTTGAACATGGTACGTTGTTCCGCAGCTGAGTCCAGTGATGGACTGATTAAACGTACCAATATCAAATGTTCCAGTAGAGGAAGCAACTGACCCGTAGGATGTGGTTAGACCGTAGTTGAAACCTCTAATAGTAGAGGAGGCATGACCATCATCAGTCAGAGTAGCATTCAGAGTTGCACTAGTCGTATTCACTGATGAAGCAGTTTGGGTTGCCAATGTTGGTCTTGAATTTGGAAGCACTGTAATACTGGTACTTGCAGACGACGAAGGATCTGTAATAACAAGTGTTCCCGTTTGACTTCCTGCGGAAATAATCAAAGTCGCAGTTGTTGATGAAGTAACAATTTGTGAAGTAATACTCGCCCCAGTTCCACCACTCAAAGTAAATACTGGTACGCTCGAAGTGCCTGTACCAGTCGTCCAAGACGTACTGCTCCCTGTCAAAGTAATAGTGTTCCCTGTACTATTTTGAAAAATTGAAGAAGGAGAAGCGGTGATACTAATATCTGCCAGCAATGCATTTGCTACATATGTGCCAAGATCAACTAACGCCTGTCCTTGTGGATGGATATGGAATGAGTCAAATAAAACAGGGTCATCTGAATTTTGCAAACTAGAAAGCGAAGCCGCATCAATAACGCGGGAAATACCTGTGATAGTGCCGTTCCTCTGCGCACTATTGTAATCTTGGGCAGCTGCCAAGAAACTTGCCTTGGTCACACCGTTACTAAAACCCCCGTCACGGGCTAGGGTTGTAATGGTAACTACTTTCCAGTTGCCTGCAGCATGAATATTATTTATCAATGCTTGAAGTTGAGCAATAGCAGTAGAGGTACTGACACCAGCAGCTAAGGAATTTGTTCCGATGAAAATCACCACCACGTTACTCGCGCCGACAGGTACATAAAGCGGATTTAAATCACTAGACTGCCGGTTGATAAGGTCTTGAATTCCATCTCCTCCGACTCCTTTATTCGTAAAAAAGAATTCAAGTCCAGGCATGAATGGCTGAGCATAGGTAACAAAGCCCGGGTTAGATGCAGTAATCGAATCGCCGAACCATACAACATTGTTGTAATTAGTAACCTGTTCAATCTTTAGATTTTTTACCTGCTGATTTCCTCCAATGACAAGACTACTTATGGCAGAGCGATCTACAGATGGATTCGCATTAATATCAGATCCCCAACGAGCGCCATTCATAATAATGCGGATATTTGCCGGCCCCCATTCAACTCCAAAATTATTCAGAACATTGACAGTACTCGTTGGAATAATACTTGTATATATAGGATTAGAAGCATTTACACCAAGAAGAGAACCACCGTATTTTCCAATGGATGAACTTACAGGATTGTAATTTGGAATAACCGGGCCTAAAGTAAACGAACCGCCGTTTGCGCTATTATTTAGCAGTGTAACATCCGCTGTCATACGGTAACGAGAGCTTGTTGCAAATCCCGAAAGACCATTAAGAGTTAGGCTATCACTTTGTCTGTCACCTCTTAGCCAAAAAGGCGAGGTCGGGGCATCACTATTTTCATTTTGCGCCATATCCACCGCAATCGAGTCGCCGCTTGTTCCTAACTTAAAGCCTATAATTGGACTGGTTACCGCTGAGGCGGTTGTTGTGGAAACGCGCACATATGTAGAATTGTTGATCAATGAAGTCACATCACTCCAATTTGTGCCATCTTGAGTTATAAACACAGACCCACTACCAGTAAGACGTTTGACGTAAGCGGAAAAAGTTCGCACCGAACTCGCAAGCACCGTGGTTGTGGCCAGAATAGTGGCATTGTTTGCAGTTGCCGTTATAGCGCTCGCAACATTCAGGTCCGCTGTTCCGGTTGCGGTTTGGGTGGTGACTCCCGGCTGATTCTTAAGTGCGGTCATATTGACCTTTACCCATGCTGTTAACGTCAAATCTCGTGTCTCACTGTTTGGGTAAGGAAAAAAGTTATTATTGTTGTTAACTGCTGTCTCATTTGTATAGGCTCCATTTGAAAATCGTGGCGTCTGATGACCTTTATCCAGCCATAAACCTGAAGATTGTTGCTCAGCTGCATCAAAGTTTCTAGAAAACGAGGAGGTGCTGGTGCCGACAGTCGCAGTAAAATTTGATGTTAACGGCCAAAAATAGAGAGTCGTAGTAGAAATAGTCGAATAGAATAGGCCGGTAGCTTGAGCCGTTTGGACAAAAGAAAAACTAAATAGTATTAGAAGGAGCGGAATTACAAGTAGAGAGAACTTTTTCATGTAAATATATTATACCTGACAAAACCTTGAGAATCACCCCACCCCCCCCCGCTATCCACAGTCAATCAAAAACCTACAACTTAGTAATATCTCTCGGGTAAAATGCATCGAGCGTCCAATCCATCACTATACGCAAGCGCTTTTTCCATGAGATGAATTTGAACAGATATACTGTACGCCAGAGCCACCAGGTTAGTCGTCCCGCTATCTTCATCGAGAATATCTCACCGATAGCGAACCACTGCCCCACTGAGACCATCGAACCTTTTGAATGAAATTCAAACTTCTTCATTTTCTTTCCTTTAGTGAAGGCACGAATGTTTGCGGCCACTGAACGTGACTGACCCACTGCAACCTGAGCCAGCATCGGCATAGTCATCGGCTTTTCTGCAGTCGTATGCATTGTATCGATATAGCCAGCCACATCGCCGAGTGCAAAGATTCTCTCATCGCCACCGAGACGGAAATATTCATCTACCACCAAACGTCCGCCGATAAGTGCGGGCATGTCACCAACAAATGGAGGGATAATTGGTTTTACACCTGCTGCCCAGATGACTGTCGATGCTGACACGGTCGTATTGTTGGCAAGTTCCAAACCACGTGGAGTGACGTTAATGACCGTCGCATTGAGCTGGAGCTGAACCCCTGCTTCTTTGAGCTTATCTGCTGCAGCCTGACGGAGCGATGGACTGAATTGTTGGAGCAACTCTGTGCCGGCATGGATGAGAGTGATGGTTGGCTCTTCAGGACCACAGCTACCCGCTTCATTCGGGTTGCATTTTGTATCGTGGTAGTAACGTTTGACCATGCCCTTTATGAGCTCAGAAAGTTCAGAAACTATCTCAATGCCCGTAGGGCCGCCACCAACAACAACAAAAGAAAGGAGTCGTGCGCGCACCACTGGATCATCACAAAGTATTGCTTCTTCAAATGAATCGATCACGCGGCGACGGATCTCCGCAGCATCTGCAAGAGTTTTGAGCGGATACGTATGAATGTCAGCACCAGGAATATTGTAATAGTTGGTTGTAGCACCTGTGGCAATCACAAGGAAATCATAGGTAATCTCATGTTTGATGCGATGATGAACATCGTCACCGTTGATGTCGCCAAGCACGGTAACCATGCGGTGCTCACGGTCGATCGAAGTCACGGTACCCTGGCATATTTTGATATCAGTACCTGCAAATATCTCACGGAGTGGTTCTGCCACTGACTGTGGCGCAAGTGCGCCTGTCGCTACTTCATGCAAAAGAGGTGTGAAGAGAAAGTAGTTTGTTTCGTTGACGATAGTTACATCGACTTCACCTTTTTTTACAAGAGACTTGAGTTCGCGCGCAACATACATACCACCGAATCCGGCACCAAGAATAAGTATATGAGGCTTCATGCGCTCAATTGTATCACTTAAAGTATATTTTGCTAAATAACACTAATAGCGAGATAGAGCACTCCAGCACCGAGAATAGTCATGGCTGTAGTGAGGAATTTCGGATGAGCATGATGACTCTCAGGAACGAGATCACTTGCACCGATATAGAGGAAAAAGCCTGAAAAGAGAGCGAGGATGAGAGCGAGGCCCTGAGCTGAAACTGTGAAGAAAAGTGTTGAGATGATACCGAGCACAGGTGCCACCGCATCGACAATGAGCCAACGAAAGGCTTTGATGCGAGTCCCTCCATTTTTCAAGATCATGCTGACCGTGTTGATACCATCAGAAAAATCGTGAGTAAGAACTGCAATGGTAACAACTATACCGACAGCTGCTGATACTTGGAATGCAAGACCAATAGCGATGCCGTCGAGGAAACTGTGCACCGAGAGACTGGCGGCGCCGAGTATGCCTCTATTGTGCGCGACTGCATGTGCGTCATGACTGCCCCCTTCTTCATCTTCATGAGCATGTGCATGGAGAAAGACAACACGGTCGAGGATGAGATAAGCGATAAAACCGATTGCAACAATAGTGAGGATTGTATTGTTTGAATAAAATCCGGCGCCGAGCTCAAGTGCCTCAGGTATGAGATCAAAGAATGCCACAGCTATGACTGCACCCGCTGAAAAGCCGAGGATGAGATGGAGCTTGTCGCGTAGGCGGAGTGCGAAAAGACCTCCGAGGAGAGTTGCTATGAGGGCACTGAGAGCGATAAGGGTGATAGTCATGTTTTTATTTAAAGTTTTTATTTCAAAATAATTAAAATTAAACGCAGTTTTTACACACACCAAAGAATTCGAGGGAATGGTTATGTATGACTCTGAACTTTTTTGATTCACCTGCTACATATTCTGTCACTTTTTGTACAGGGCATTTTTCCAAACTCTCTACTTCCTCTATGTCGCCACAACTGTTGCAAATAATATGGTGATGATGCTTTCTTCCGTAGGTCATTTCATACAGAGAATCTGCTGACCCGAAATTGATACGATGTATTAAACGGGCTTTAACGAGGCTTTCTAATATCCTAAATAGTGATGACCTATCCAAATCGGTAATCTTTTTTCTGATTTCTAATACAGTTAAAGGGTGTTTCTCTTTACTGAGCATGCATAACAATGCTATTCGGCCTGGAGTTGCCTTGAGTCGAACTGACCATAACATATGCGAAAACAGGTTGTCGCCCGTATTACTGTTTGAATTGTCGTCAGGTATGCGTCGTGTCATGTAAATGTCACTGTACACTAAATAAGACTATGTTGCAATTACCATCCAAGTATTCAGCATATTATTCTTGGTAAATGAGACTAAATCTTATTTACTGTACATGCAGATTCTCTCTATATACCACCAATACGCTCGACCAGCGCCGCATGCACAACCGTGCTACTCAATCAACTCAACAAAAAGTCTGCCCCCGTCGTCGCCCTGCTGATGCTCACCCTTATCCGTTTGCGATTATTTTTTACTTGAATAATGTCTCAACGGGTGCAAATGCGAAGCAACACCGATAGCGGCAGCTATAACAACTAAATTTTTAATGATGTACTGCCCTTCTAATGTCGGCACCAAAAAACTCTGCCACGTCTCACTCGGCAAAAGAATCAACGGCATAAACGTCGTCATCATATGAACAAAAAGTAATGGGATGACAACACGCTCATATCCACGAATCAAAAAGAGAATACCGATGAGACATTCAAATAATCCAAACAAAACAATAAATGTTGGAAAACTCATAAAAGAGATAGTCTGCTCAAAAAGCGCCTGAACAAGTGGTGTTGCCGGGCTCAAACCAAGGACTTTCAAAATACCAAACCAAAAGAAAATGACGAAGAGACCGAAACGCGCTACTGGCACAGATATTTTTCGAAAGAAGTGAATGAGTGCTATATCAAATGTGTATGGCATAAAATTTAAAATTATTACTCGTACCTGAGCGCCTCTATCGGACTCTTCTTTGATGCCTGACTTGCTGGATATCCACCAAAGATAAGCCCAATTAATCCTGACACCACAAGACCCATGATTGCTCCACTCCATGGAAATATAAACTGCCAATTGACCCCGAGTCCCTTAGACAAAACAATAGCAATAATATAAGCCAGTGAAGCTCCAAGAATGATACCCACCAACCCACCTATAGCAGTGAGCAGCACCGCTTCGAGCAAGAACTGTGACAATATATCTTTGTCTGTGGCACCAAGAGCTTTACGAAGACCAATCTCACGAGTACGCTCAGTAACCGATACGAGCATGATATTCATGATACCTACACCACCCACAAAGAGAGCAATCGAAGCAACTGCCACCAAGAACCAGGTGAGCGCACCAGTGATAGTACTCAGACGATTGGCAAGATCTTGTTGCGTCTGAACAGTAAAGTCATCTTTTGTTGCATCAGTAATATTATGCGAATCACGGAGCGTGCGTGCGATGTCCTGCGCAGCTGCGGGTACCTGAGCGTCAGTTCCTGTCTGAGTAATGATACGGTTAAAATACTTGATACCAAGAAGATAATCCTGGGCAGTCGTATACGGCATGAGTGTCATACTATCAAAATTGAACAACGAACCACCTCCTGTTGGCGGCAAGGTGCCGATGACTTTAAAATTTCTGCCTTTGATCTTTATCTTTTGACCAACAGGATTATCACTACCGAAAAGGTGCTCAACTACTTTTGAACCAATAACAGCGACGTCAGTACGCGAGAGCACATCATCACTCGTGAAGAATTCACCACGATTCGGGGTAAGATCAAATATCTCAGCAAGACGCTCAGTTGCACCGAATACTGATACTTGATATGCATTTGCCTCATATGCCGCTGTACCTGCCCCAAAGACTGTTGGCATGACGAATTTCAAATCAGGGACATTAGCCTTGTTTTGCAACGCTTGTACGTCTTTGATCTTGAGCGAGTCGCTATACAGCGCACTGACATCTGATGGACCAGTCGGTTCACGTCCAGGAATGATAGCAATAGTATTTGTACCCAAGCCCTGTACTTGGCCGAGGATAAGAGCCTGTGCTCCCCCGCCGAGAGAGATGACTAGCATGATAGCAGTGATACCGATAACAATACCCAAGATCGTCAAAGCTGAACGAGAGCGATTCGTTGTAAGTCCGGTCAATGAAGTTTTGAATAAATGGGCGTAGGTCATATGTTTGTGTGATTTTTCTTATTTCACGTACTCATCGTCAGCCGAGAGACGCTTTTTTACTTGCGTATCGCTCTCCAGTTCGCCATCACGAAGACGAATGATGCGTTCTGAATGTTCTGCTGTAGAAGTTTCATGAGTGATAAGTACGATTGTCTTTCCTTCTTTTTCATTGAGTCGTTGGATAATAGACATGACCACTTTACCCGACTTGGAGTCGAGGTTTCCTGTTGGTTCATCTGCAAAAATAACTTCAGGGTCAGTGACCAGCGCACGAGCGATAGCAACGCGCTGGCGTTCACCACCCGAAAGCTCCGCCTGATGATGACCAATACGATGGCCGAGACCAACATCCTCAATCGCTTTGGTAGCACGTTCATTCCACTCATGCTCAGGCACATCAGAGTACACAAGTGGCAACTTCACGTTTTCGAGAACTGTCGTACGTGCAAGCAAATTGAATGATTGAAATACGAAACCAATCTCTTTGTTGCGTAGCTGTGCAAGCTCGTCACCTGAATATGAAGTAACCTGTTTTCCATTGAACGAATAATGACCACTGGTTGGTGAATCAAGTAGACCAAGGAGATGTAGGAGCGTCGATTTACCTGATCCTGAGGGACCCATGATAGCAACGAACTCCCCTTTGCGTATATTGAAGGTAACACCAGAAAGTGCGACAGTTTCAGTGATACCATCGTGATAGGCTTTCTTGAGGTTTTTGACTTCGATGATGTTTGTCGTCATTTACTTTTACCTTTTGCTCTTTTACTTTACTTCACATACGTCACCACCTTATCTCCCACACTCACTCCCGAGATGACCTGCGTCGTGCCGTCTGAACCTTTGAGACCGACAGTAACACCAACACTGCTATAGCTCTTGCCATCGCTGTTCACGATACGAATAGTTTTGTTGCCATTATCATCAACAACTGCGCGCGTTGGAACCGTGAGCACGTTATCGACTTCACGAGTGAGAATATCTGTATTTGCAGTCATACCAGAACGGATACGTGCGTCTGGCGCATCGAACTGAAGAGTGACTTTATAGGTCGGAACCCCTTCAAGAACTGTCTCAGCCGGATCGATCTCAGTTACTGTAGCTGGAAATATGACATATTGACCGTAAGCATCAAGGGTAACATTTGCTTTATTTTTTACTGAAACTTTTGCTATGTCAGCTTCAGGCACATACGCCTCTATCTTGAAACCGCCATCACTTTGCACTGCAAAACCTGATTGCCCTGCAGCTACAAACTCACCCACACTCGGATTGGCTTTGGTTACAATGCCATCTATTGGTGAATAGATACGGGCATCATTTACATTTGCCTGTGCCTGATCAACTCGAGCTTGCTGTGAAGCGATTGATTGAGATGAATTACCCGCAAGCTTGAGATCGTAATTTGATTGAGCAGATGAAAGTGCGGTTTGAGCAGCGGTGACTGTATCGATGGCACCATTTAATGCTGTTAGACCAGCATTCATGGTAGTGGTGATTGAATCAATCTGCGTTTGAGTCATACCCGAATTGCCAGGACTGAGTTTTCCAACAATACCCGATAGATCACTTGCAAATGATTTTATTGTTGCCAAATATCCAGCAACATCCGCCGTAAATGGTGAGATAGTATCAAGCTGAACTCCATTGAGACGGGATGACCATGTACTCAATATGTCAGAAACTTTAACGCGAGCTGAATTTATATTTGTGCTTATTGTTTGAGAATCAGTGTGAAGATTTATGTTTGGATTGACGCTCTGAGGATTAGTGAAAAAACTATCCATATAGTTCACCAAAGCGCCTTGAGCCCGTGCATATCCATCATGAACAGCGTTGAACGCATTCTTTTTTGCATTATCGAGTGCTGTCTTTTGAACACTAAGCTCCTCAGGACTCAAACCACGTGACATATCCGCGAGTGTAGCTTGTGCACTTGCAAGAGCCGCAATATCACCAGCATTATCAAGAGCAGCGATGAGTTCACCACGTTTGACGTGATCACCAACCTTGAACGGAATAGTTGTCACAACACCACTCTTTTTGAAAGCAAGATCTGCTTTTGAGAGCGGAGAAATAGCACCAGTTACGCTCACCTTTTCAACCACATTACCCATAGCCACTGCAGCTGATTCAAAAGCAGGAGCCTTTGAACGATGAGTTACGTAATAGCCAAAGATAATAATAAGTACAACAAGGCTGATAATCGTATATTTATTTTTGAGGAAGTGGTAAAAAGAACGTTTTTTCATAGAAATAGTATAACACACCATCACTTAACGATATGAACAAAAAATCCCCAGAGGGACACATATGTTGCCGTATGTATGAGTAAAATATTACTTACCAAAAGTCATTAGTACTTTCTGATAACACCTCTCACAATAGCCGCAATAGTTAAACTGACTTCTGGATAAATAGGCTTATATTTTTTATTGGCAGGTTCGAGAAAGACTGTATTTCCTTTTTTACGGAAATACTTCATCGTCCAGCCACCATCAACATCAGCAATGACAATGTCACCGTCTTTTGGTTCACCTCCCTTTACTGCAATGACAAGGTCACCTTCGTTGATACCTGCCTCTATCATGGAGTCACCTTTTACCTCGAGCATATATGTTTTGTCTTTATTTTTGTCTCCAATAAGGTATTGGTCAATGTTCATCGTATCGAGCACGTGCTCCTCAGCCATGGTTGGAAAACCTGCCTCAACAAGACCGAGTAGTGGAACTTCCCCCACAAGCTGATTTGGTATGAGGCGTCCACGCGAATCTTTATCGAGCACTTCATCAGCCACAAGTTTATTGATCAGTTTGTAAACTGCATTTTTTGACTTGAAGCCGACCAAAGACATGATCTCTTGGTACGCTGGCATACGCTTATTATCGCGGTAAAAATTTAAGATCTTATTTTTGTAGGATTCGTAAGACATGAATTAATTATACTCTAGAACATGAACATGTGAGCGAAACTGAGTGAACTAAAGATCGAGCGGCGTGGCTGGAGACGATTGAGCTGAGCAACAAGAAACTTGTGACGACGAGCCTCTTCACGATACGATACTCCTCTGATAATAGCGAGATCTATGATGCGGTTAAGCTTTACAATCTCACGGCGCAACTCACGAACGATTTGATGTTTACTCATGGTATTAAATGTATTTAAACTGACTTAATAATTGCTTGATAAATATGTTGGGTAGGCACCTGCCTGCATGAATACAGTATAGGTGAACTATCGTTCACCTGCAAGTGATGTGGTGTGGATAAGTAGCATAACAAATAAAAAAGCCCTGAATTGCAGGACTTTTTTACTCTATAAACGTAATCGCCTTTCCCTTCTTGCCACCACGGCCAGTACGGCCGATACGGTGGATGTAATCTTCATATGTCGCAGGAAGATCATAGTTGATGACATGTGAGACATCTGACACATCGATACCACGAGCAGCAACATCTGTTGCAACGAGGACCTGGAGATTGTTTTTCTTGAAGAGATCGAGAGCACGCTGACGATGTGACTGAGTCTTGTTACCGTGGATTGATTCTGCTTTGAAACCACGAGCGACGAGGAGCTCCTTTAACTTCTCGACACCATGCTTTGTCTTACCGAAAATGAGAACCTTTGAGAAATCAGACTGAGTGAGGAGATCCTGGAGAACATCAACTTTGTTCTTACCTTGAACACGGACGATGTCCTGATCAACACTCTTTGCTGTGTCGCCTGTTTTGACTGAGATAGAAACTGGTGACTTCAAAAAGTCTTTGACGAGCACTTGGATATCACTCGACATGGTCGCAGAGAAGAAGAGTGTCTGACGTTCAGCTGACATCTTACTCATCATGAAACGCATATCGTGAATGAATCCCATATCGAGCATACGGTCAGCTTCATCGAGAACAACGGTCTTTGTATGAGCGAGGTCGAGAGCCTTACGTTCCTGGAGATCCTTGAGACGTCCTGGTGTACCGATGACGAAGTTATATGAACGGCGAAGGCCTGAGAGCTGCTTGCCCATAGGTGAACCACCGACACAAACGACTGAGAATATTGCGAGCATGTTTGCGAAACCACGGAGCTCATCGTCAATCTGAGTAGCGAGCTCACGAGTAGGAACCATGATAATGATCTTTTGACTGCGATCCTTGAGGACCTTATCTATGAGTGGTATGAGAAATGCCGCTGTCTTACCGGTACCAGTGTTCGCAATACCAACGACATCAGATCCTTTGAGGACATGAGGGATGGCACGATCTTGGATAGGAGTTGGGTTGACGTAACCTTTCTTGACGATATTGGCCTTGAGCTTATCGTCTATGAGAAAATCGATGAATGCATGTTCAGGCTTGAAAACTTCCACCTCTTCGGTGATGACTGCCTTATTGACGAATTTTGAGATATCACGGAATGACTTCTGTGCGAAACCACCACGACCTCCTCCACGTGAACCGCCACCACGATTGCCTTGATAACCACCAGACTTTGGTCCCGCTTTGTATCCGCCACCGAAAGATGACTTACCTTTGTATCCTCCACCAAAAGATGGGCGATCACCATGAGAGCCATGTCCACCGAATGAAGACTTACCCTTGTAACCGCCACCAAACGCTGGCTTTGGACTATTTGCAAAACCGGTACCAGGAGTACTGGTTGTCTGATATTTCTTGAATTGAGGTTTGCCAAATGAAGGACTAGCAAAACGCTTTGGTCCGCCAAAACTTTTGTTTGCATGACCTGCATGAAAAGGACGTCCGCCTGTTGGGCGGTGCGATGATCCTCCTGCTTTATGTGCTCCACTAGAAGCTTTGTTATCTTTACCGGGCATGTGATTTAGTCTCAACATAATATACTATGTGCAGGAAAATGTCAAGGATTTACTCTGTTTACATAAAAAAACACCCTGAGCCGAAGCAACAGGATGCTGATAAGATTTACGTCATTCATGTTGGACGCCTGCGTGCACACAGGACTAAATAGGCATTGCCTACTGGGATGGCTAAACGAGCTTTGTCCTCGCATCCCTAGGACTCTCTGGACGCAATATAATGAACTTCACTACAGGATTAGTATAGCATACCCCACAGATTTGTCAAGTACTTTTATCTATGTTTTAATATAATCAGCAAAAAATGGCTTAGAATAAAGATTAAATAGAATTCACATCAAGGATTTGACACTGAAATCCAATCCAATATACTTTTTTGTCAGGCCTTACGGCTCCGAGATTCCCCCACAATTTACGGGGGTTTCGTTTTATTATTGACACCTTCTATTATTTTGCTAATATTTATCTACAAGTGGCTTCGGCCTCGCCTCGCAAGAGGTAAACAGAAAGAAAGTCTTGACCTCAAAATACGACTTTGGTAATATTGATCACATCAGGCCTTACGGCTCCGAGGCTCCGGGAAACCGGAGCCGATTCGTTTATGGTGAATCCCATCGAGGCGTCTCATGACCCATTCGTGTTGGAACATATTAATCTTATATAACTTCCTCTGAAGTCTCTTTGCACTTATCGTCCTTGAATGAGACAAAATAACCCATCCCTGCACACCATGGTATTCCAACTTAGTATGAAAACGATCATTCTTTATTTTACTTGTCAGAGGGGCAACTCGTATCGAGTGCTTATTAAATACCTGTAAAACCAAAACTGGTCGTTCAAGTAATTCATTCTTACCACTTGTCTCAGTTCCGATATTCGCACCGATAGAACACCACCATAGTTCTCTTTCATTACAAAAAACTGGAGCTCTTCTTTCTAGAGTCTGCTTTAGTTTATTCCAATTATCAAAATCTTTTATCATATAAAATAATCAATTAAAAAACTGTCCCGAGGGACAATTTAATATTGATACGAGAAATTATACTCTTTCTATTTTACAGAGCAACTAATTCATCACCTCCCCTCCTGCTACATACCCTGTCGTCCAACAGAGTTGAAGCGAATACCCGCCCGATGGACGGTTGATATGAAGCAAATCGCCTGTGACATACAAATTCTCCACCACCTTTGACTGCATCGTTCTCATATCTATTTCTTCCAAAGATACGCCACCATCAGACACAACTGCCCTATCATCGCCCATAAGTGAAGTAATAGTAACCGGTAATTTTTTCAATAAATGAACTAGTTTCTTGCGCTCCTCAACTCGAACATCATTCACTTGTTTATTTAGATCAATTAGATTGATTTGGTTAATTAAAAATTCTACACCCTTCGACATGCCAGCAGGCACGATCTCACTCAACACATTCTTAACTATCTTATTTTTATTCTCATCGAACACGCCGATAATACGCTTCTCGAAAGCGCCCAAATCTTCACTCGGAAATGGGTCGATGATTGCCGTAACCTCACCTGCGGGAAGCAAATCAGCAACAGTAGAAGCGCTGTTCAGTATGAGCGGACCTGACAAACCAAAATGAGTAAAGAGGAGTCGTCCTTTCTTTGAAAAATCTTTGACACCATCTACATAAAAAGTGATCTTCATATCTTCGAGAGTGGTACCGGCGAGCTTTTTTGACCATTCATCCTCGACAGCGAGAGGTACGATGGAAGGAGTTGGGGCGACAACAGTATGCCCAAGATCTCGAAGCCAGTTAAAGCCATCTCCTGTTGAGCCTGTTTCCTTGTGCGATGCACCGCCAGTAGCGAAGATGAACTTCTTGGCAAAATATTCTTGAGCACCACAGTTAACAGATACAACAACTTTGCCCTCCTTGTTAACTTTCGTCACCGCAGAACCAGTCTTTATTTCTACCCCACCCTCCTTCACATATTTCTCAAGCACATTGTACACATCGAGTGCTTTATGACTCGCAGGAAATGCACGCTTACGTTCTTCAACTACCAAGGGTAGGCCTCGGCTTTCAAAAAAGCTAAATGTATCTTTTACCCCAAACTTTTCAAATACAGAAAAGAGGAACTTGCCTGCATCACCATAATATTTCAACAGCTCACGAATGTCATATTCAGCATTGGTGATATTACAACGACCACCACCAGTGATCTTGAGCTTTTCGCCCATTTTTTTATTTTTCTCAAGCAATAAAACTCGCCCGACTTTTCCATTTTGTTTAAATGATTCAGCTGCACGCCCCGCAGCCATGAGGCCAGAGGCGCCGCCACCAACAACTATAACGTCATAAATTTCATTCATATATTAAGCTGCGCAGGTACCAGGAGGAATGGTGTCATTTGGCTCAAGAAGAGAAAAGCCGCCAGTTGGTGTAGACACCGCAAAGAGCATACCGTTGCTTTCATAGCCTTTAATCTTGCGTGGTTCAAGATTCGTCACGAACATACAAGTCTTGCCAACAAGCACTGCTGGGTCAGGAAAATACATCGAGATACCCGAGACAATCTGCCGTGGAGGGAGTTTTGTGATGATAGGCGCAGGAACTGGTGCATCTGAAGCAACAGGTACAGTTGGATCGATAGGTGCTAGTGTCGAAATAGTTTCAGCAAAATCAACGCTTAATCGCAACAATTTGTCAGTATCAGGAATCTTTTCTGCAGAGAGGATCTTGCCTGCACGGATCTCTACTTTTTTAAAATCATCGTATGAAATCATATGTTATGAGTCTACACTGTTATACGAGAAAATTAAAGCACTGGCTCAGCTTTTTTGTCTTTTTCCAATCGAACAGAGAATGTGTACTTGTCATACCCATGCAAAAACATAGCCACCGCTGTACCGATAAGGATGATATGCGGCCATACTGATTCGCCAAAGAAAACAAGTGACATACTGAGGAAAACAAGAAAGAAAAGTGACGTAAAGCGAATTTCAAAACCGATAAGGAAGAATGTGCCAATCAATATTTCAATCAGCATCGCCCCAAGAACAAGAAAGATCGGATCGAATGGAAAATAGTGCGTGAGATGGTACTTGGTCACAACTTCAAGCGCCAATGCTCCATGAATCAGCTTTGCATATAACGAAGCATAGATGAGAGAGATCCCGAACAATACGCGCATAATCATAAATTTGTAGACATGGAAATGTTCTGGTATCACCCGGGTGAAAAACCGAGACAAACGTTGGTCAGCAAATAATGTATGTGCTCCACCAAAAAGAGCGAGCGTTATCGCTTCTCCGAGATAGGTTGCGTAATTGAGCATATACACACCAAAATGCCAGACAAGACCAACAAATATACCCGTAACGCCTATGGCTGCGATGCGAGGAAATAATCCAAATATGAGCATGCCTCCAAGAGTTATCAAGATATATGAAAATAAAACCGCAAAACTGCCGAAGATATCTCTGAGCGGCAGCTCGACACCAAAGATTGCGCCATAATACCCGCTCGCCACGAGAGCTGATCCCAGCGTCACTTGTGCCACATGGGGAGAATATTTCTTCAGTCGTGTCAGCCACGGATCGCACACACGCTCAAGTGGGCGGTTTATTGAAACAAAAAATATGGTAAGTACGAGGATGATAACAATTGATCCCCAAAGTAGAAACTGACTTAAATGATCTTGAATCGACTGTATGAAATCAGGTTGTGGCGCTTGCAGAGCTATATGTATCTCGGACGAATCAAGTACATAGACTTCATGCGCCGAAACAGTCACAACGCCACATGTGGCATACACAATGCCGAACATACTAAACACAAAGAGGAATAAAATTAGTGATGGTTTATTCATAGAATGATGAATTCATTATACACCCCATTCTATCGATTCAAATATGCCTTACGTCTACTCTCTGGAAACTTCTCGATAGCATATCGAAGCGCCGTTCTCGGCATCATATGAGCATGAGTATTCAAAAAACGCATCAATACCAATTCATCACGCTTCCCCACTTCGCGGAGCATCCAACCAACTGCTTTATGCATGAGATCATGGCTATCTTTCAAAAGGAGTTCAGAAATCTTGATGGTATCTTTGAAATCGCCTGCTCGGATGAAAGCATATGTCGAAATGATAGAGATACGGCGCTCCCAGAGTTTTTTTGACTTCACAAACATGTAAAGAATGTCGCGATCATTATTAAGCAACCAATCACCAAGCATATATGGTGCTGTCGCATCCACTAAATCCCAGTTATTTATGTATTTTGTATTCTTTAAATAAAAAGCAATAATCTTTTCTTGAAGAGTTATATTGCCACACTTTTTTGCTTTCTCATATTGCATGACTAAGATCTCGAGGCCAGTAAGTCGGCATTCGTGAACTGGGTTCTGGATGAGCTTTGCTATCTCATTCAAATCTAATTCACTATATTTCTTTGCCACATTCCTCTGAATTGGCACTGTAACACCAAGAAATTTATCCCCTTCTCCATATTCACCCTTACCAGTTTTAAAGAAACCAGAGAGCACTTTTGCCTTGGCTGGCTTACCCAATTTACGCAACTCTTTTTCTACCTGAGCTGCAGTGATATCATTCGACATATATAAAAATAAACTAACTAATATTCAGTGGACATACAGTATACCTGACGAATACTTATTTAACTAAGTTCTGCCAGCAAACTATCAACATCAAGTGGAATCGTCACCATCTCTACCTCTCCATCATTCTTCACTTTCCACTCTTTGCGAGGTCGATCTGCATAAAGCTCGACACCGATACCATCAGGATCATTGAGATAGATCGCTTCTGATACACCGTGATCAGCCATACCGGTGAGCGGATACCCTGCATCCATTAGTCGCTTGAGTGCAGTAGCGAGCTCTTTCCTACTTGGGAAAAGAATAGCAAAATGATACAAACCACTATGGCCTGCCGGCGGCGGAACCGAACCTTTGCCAGCCCATGTATTGAGACCAATATGATGATGGTACCCTCCTGCTGAAAGAAAGACTGCGCTGTCACCATAACGTGTCGTCACTTCAAAGCCGAGAATATCACGATAGAATCCAAGTGAACGATCAAGGTCTGCTACAGTCAAATGAACATGTCCTATCATCGTCTCCGGGTGTGCTGTGTGCTTTTTTGCTTTATCTACCATACGTAGCCTGATTATATCACGAGACTGATTGACAATATTTCTAAAAGTACTAGATTAGTAGTAGCAGAGTATGAGAGTAGCTCAGCCGGCTAGAGCGCCACGGATGCCAGCTACACATCGTGGAGGTCGCGAGTTCAAGTCCCGCCTCTCATACCAAAATTTGGTCATTACCTACAACGAAACCCTGCGAATGTTCGCAGGGTTTTTTTGTTTATATTAATTCAAAGGTGCCGCATCTCTTTTTCTGCGCTCATCTGCCAAACGCTCATCCTCTTTCATTTGTTTGACCAGATCTTGTCCATCTCCATATCGCTGATCATTTTTTTCTTCTTGAACTCGATCCCAATCCGCTTTCCATCCACCTGACTTGAGTTGCGAAGCAATACTTGGTATTGGAACAGTACTTTCTGTTTCAACTTCTTCAGGAGGTCTTTCGGTCCCGCCTTGGAATATCTCTACACCATCTACTGAAATATTTGGGCCAGCAGAATCACCCTTGAGTGCAGCACGCATCTGTTCAAATAATTTTGTACCCCTTTCTGGGTCGAGTGGTTTTGGTGCTGATTCGAATGTCATGGCACTATTATAGTATAAAAATACCGTTGTGGTCACGGGGAGAGTCGAAGCTTACAGCTTCAGTACAGGTTTCGCATGGTGCTCGCTTTGCTCCGCGCTATATGCTCAACCTTTTCGAGTCCCCATCGCAAGGCATGCAGATGCCTTGCTTAGTAGTTAACTAACATGTGTGGTCACGGGGGGACTCGAACCCCCAATCCTGAAAGGAATACGCTTCTGAAGCGTACGTGTATACCAATTCCACCACGTGACCAAATCACCTACTACAAGTCACTGGCGGTTAATACGCATAACAACCGTACGTGTATACCAATTCCACCACGTGACCAAATCACCTACTACAAGTCACTGGCGGTTAATACGCATAACAACCGTACGTGTATACCAATTCCACCACGTGACCGTTCGACTACTATAGGTCAATTATAAAAAAGAGGCAAAGATTTGGATAAAAAATAAAGCGCTGGAAGGGATTGACCTTCACAGCGCGATAGATGTATCGTCATTAGTGTGCCGCATGCCGAGCATAGCAGTAAACCAATGCGAGAGTGATTGGAAGAAAGATAGTCAACAAGACGAGCAACTGCCCGTTGTCAGACAATCCACCGAACCACATCATCATTCTGACGAGCGCCGGCTTTTTCTTGCCGAGAAGCGCATCATTGTCAACCGATTCGAATGGACTTGTTTCAGCCGATTTTGACTTCATAGTTGTTCCTTTGACCGGGGTTTGCTTCGCTTTTCTTTCGAAAAGTGAGAAGCGTGTTTTTAATCTGCGGTTTTTTGTTGTGGTTGAAAGACAGCACATACTGTTTTCCTCCGTTATTTGATTGTTTTGCGCTGACGTTATGACAGCACAATGAACTGCGAAATCTAACTGACCAAATACTATCTTACCATATTAAAACACCCCTGTCAATACTACATCACACAGTGTACAAAGGTGCAAGTTTGTAACGAAATAATGCCAATTTTGGGCCAAACAATAGGCAATTGTAGCCAAAGAAAAAACCACCTTCACAGGTGGTCTTTTCATATATAGCGCTCTTTATTTTGTTCCGTTCACCTATGAGAGATTCAATTGAGATCTCCCATATTGTCCGGGAATCTTCCCCGGCTAAGTGCCACCATTTAGAGTTGTGTGGCAATCACTCATGCATCTTGCGAAGCATATCGACATTTAAGTTAGTGACCCCGAAGGATCAAAAACGTTGTTTCTCTTGAAATATTCCACGAGCAGCTTCCGCTACCCGTGCCTTGTTACGACTTACCCCCTGTCATCGAATTTACCGT
>JAQTPC010000025.1 GCA_028713005.1 Minisyncoccota bacterium
AGTATCGCCCACAGAGTTGGCCGGGGTCGACGTCACGTACTCGGTAGTGAGCGGAATCAGGCGCACGTTGTCGAAGTCTATGTCGTCATAGATTGTGCCCTTCATCCCAACGGACACACAGTATTGTCCCGAATCAACTATATGGACGATCTTAGATCGAGGCATCAGGGTTGTATAGGCAACGGTGTTTTCTGTGAAGACTAGACTATCTTCGTACCCGTCCGCACCCGCCCCGGAAGCGGCTCCTGAATCAATCGCAATCCATCCTCTATAATTTCCTACGCCAGAAATGGCCGCGCGAATATCGGCCGACAATAGGTAGTACCCCGGATAGAGCGTCCCCACATTGGTTGCTAAGACAAATGAGTCAGAGATTGCAACAGTCTGGTAGAGTCGATAGAACCAATGATTAGCCGAATTCGCCTCTGTCCGTATTTTGCAGTTTGCGTTGTATGTCCCGGTCACTTCTGTCCATCCGGTCGGGGCGGTCGTATTGGCGACCGTATCCATTTCAAATTCGCCGTTCTTGACCAGATTCGGACCCGGCTGATACCCCATGATAGACAGGCGGCGGCCGGTTTTGGTCGTGTCTTTGATCCATACAACCCGGTTGGAATCGCCCGTCCAGACTTTAGCGAATATCCCCGCGTTGGCAAGAGCGGCCAGAACACTATCTCGTTGAACGGTACTCCATGCGCCCGATGCCGTCACGTTGGCAACGAGCCATGCACCGAGAGCCGACGTGTCAATAGACCCGGCCGTGTCGATATTGCGCCAGATGTCTTCGGTCGAGGCGAAATAGGTTGAATCGGCCAGAATCCGGGCGGCAATGGCATCCAACAAACCGCCCATAAGGTTTCCTTCATCGAATACGCTGTCCGCAAACTTGGCATTCGTAAAGGCACCGTCCTTTACCGAGGCCGTCGTTATGACATTGGCATCAATCCCCTTGACCTGGGCTTTCGCCATAACGGAGTCGGTCGTGGGATTGAACGTCGAAGACCCGCCCGTCGCTACGTAGTATCCCATATTCGGAGCGGTCTTGTGGCCGGTGGTATCTTCGTCCCAGAAATTATCAACCAGAGTCGCCGAAGCGACGGTTGAATCGTATATGACCCGCGCCACAGTATCATACACCGCATCGGCCAATGTCTTGAGACTATCCAAACCTTCATGTGCATCCTTGTGAGCAAGTGACCCCGTGTCTCTGGCATCTTTCGCCATTGACCAAGAGTTGTAAATGCGCTGATAAAGCGTCGGAGATTTGGTCGAATCGCCGGGAGCCGTTAAAGCGGCCAAGACAGCGGCATGGCCTGTATCTCTGGCATCCAACGCGGACTTGTGCGCCAACGACCCGGTATCCCGTGCGTCCTTGCCTATCGACCATGCGGCATAAATCCGTTGGAAAAGAGTTGGCGACTTGGTAGAATCGCCTGGAGTAGTGAGTGCCGCAACGACACCTGCGTGAGCGGAATCCCCGGCTTCATGTGCGGCTTTATGGGCCAGGGATGCCGTATCCCTAGCGGCTAAAACGCTGGCTTCTGATGCGAGCCAACCGTCCTGGGCCTGTAAACTATCCAAGTCGTTTTTCGCCAACACCGCCGCGCTGGAAGAACTGTCCCTACAAGCAGTCATTAAATTTTCAAGACTGTCACTAATGACCTGAACCGTGGCAAAGGTATGCGTCGGTAACAGATGCGCCCACGCCACTACGTCAATCGCCAACTCGAAGTTGCCGCCGTTGTCGTCTATATCCTGAATCTGATCGTTAAACCAGATGAGGACAGAACCATAATCCATCGTCGTATCTATCCCGGCACAGGCATAAGCCGCCCCGGTTGCCTTGTATGCCGCCGTCGCATCATCATCACCATAGGCGATTACCTGAATGGAATCAGGCGCATGGGGAATACCCGCCGAATCAAGAGGCGGGTGAACGGGGAAGGCAATCGTTTCCGATGCTTTCTTAACGCCCAGAAAGTTTGCCTGTACCCAAGTTGCCATCAATAGGACGACAACAGCAAAGACAATGTACCGTTTCATCTTTATCTCCTGATTCCATGTAATTTTTTGCCGTGTGATACTGCCGGGGCCATTGCGGAAACGGTAAACGTCACCGCGATTGTCTGTGGGGTATTACTGGCCCCTACTGCCGCGATAGTGATATTATCCGTGTACGTTCCGGCGGTCAATCCAGTCAAAGACGCGCTGACTGTTATTGGCGTAACCGTTCCGCTTATCGACCCGGACGTGGGCGAGATCGTCAACCATGCCGCCGTCTTTGTGGCCGTCCAGTTGAGGACACCGGCCCCACTATTGGAGAGGGTAATATATTGATCGGCGGGATTAGACCCACCAATCGACCCTGTAAAGGTCAGGGAAGCAGGGTAAATACCGATAGCGGGGTCTGCGGCGGGTGCCCCCTTGTTCGTGCCAATCCACGCTTGATAAGGATGTAGGTAAATCGTGGAAACGGCCGTCGCGGACGTGTCGGCATTTACGTCAATTTTATAAATACTTCTTCCCAATGCAACCGAAACGCTGTCGTTCACGAAATCGTCACCAGTCCCGTAAGGCGTCCGATAGAATACCCAAGTCGTGTCGGTCGCCCCAGACGAAAAGTAACGGCGAATAATATATTGCTTTGCGGCGTATGCTCCTCCACCCGTCCCGACAGAATCTATTATCGTCGCCTTCGGCCCCGGTGCCTGCGGGTCAATCTCGAATATGTCCCGCCATTTGGTAGTATCGTTCCACCGCATTGCCCCGTACCATGAGTTTGTATCCATGACCGACAGATAAAAGGCGAAATGGTAGTAGGCTATCCGGCTTGAATCGTACCGCCAACTAGTGGGGGAAGTGTCGCACAGCAAATCATACGGAATCGCCCACGCTATTTGAACCTCCGGATGGTTCCTCATCGTATCGGCCATCGCCAACCAGTTCCGCCAAGTTATTGCGCCCTTGGCATAGTCAATCGGGTTTTCAAGTGAGACTGCGTTGACGGCCCCACTATTGCAGACGACTCCCAGGTGGACGGCATTATTTTTGACGATGTTGGCGAATCCATAGATCGGCGACCAACTATTA
>JAQTPC010000016.1 GCA_028713005.1 Minisyncoccota bacterium
GTGGGGTGAGTTGCCGCGCAAGATATAGAAAAAGGGAACAAATGAAATAGAGTAAAAAGAAAAGGGCGCGATAAAGCGTCCTTTGTGTTAGTTCTTGATCACATGGATTTCACTGAGATCTACCCATGTTGTGCCACCATTGTGCCGGTCATCATCAAAGTGATAGGGCAATTTTACTTCAACAGCGATATGTTCACTGTAGTCCCAATATACAAGCGAACTTTCGGGTAATTCTTTACGAGACAAGATCGTGCAGACGCAATCGTTCAACTTCTTGCGATGCGGGTTCGCTGATGCTGAAAGAAAGTAAACTTTTTCACCATCAGACGGTAACTCATTTTTTGTCATACGGTTCAACCTTTCGTTTATATTCAAACTATCATACAATAGTGTCTACTTCAAATAAATAATCATATGAATTTTTTCCTTAAAGCATTGCTCAAAAAACAAATGAAAGGTGTGCCAGAAGCAGAGATAGAGAAGTTTCTCGCTATTGTCGAAAAGAATCCTGATTTTTTCAAGCAGGTAGCTGAAGAGGCGCAAACAAAGATACAAGCCGGCATGGGCCAGCAAGAGGCGGTCATGGCTGTACTGCAGGATAAACAGACTGATTTGGCAAAAGTCATGGGAAAGTAGTTTTACACAGGTTACTGTAGGGTAGATGTGCAGAGGTATGTTAAAATGTAACTACCTATTTAGGAAAATCATGCCTAACCTTCTTAACTTACGCAGACAACCTGAGTCAATTATCATCGAGAAGGTCATACGAGCACCAAAAATCTGGTGTCACGAAGTGCTCAAGATGGTTGCGGTGGTAGCTATAGTTTCTATTGTTGTCTATGGTGTTTCTCGTGCTGATACGATGACGAATGCGGGCGGTACTGGTAAAAACTTTAGCGCTATCGGTATTGTCAGTACGGTGTCTCCAAATGAGCTCACTCTTGCCGACGTGCATTCCTCAGACAAGACGGATAATACCCTCTATACTTTTGCTGTAAATTCTTCTATCAAAGTTGAGACAAAATCTTATGTCCCATTTAGTTTTTCAGATATCAAGGTAGGCGATCAAATCATTGTGCAAGGTCTCCAAAAAGATGGTGAGATAGCGCTTCGACGTATTATCTCTCTGACTTCTGTGGCTACAACCTCAGACCTCGTTGTTGATACTGCGACATCGACAGCGACAACAACTGATGCAACAGCAACGACTACTGACTCTATGGCGACTATAAGTCTCGATATGAGTACACCAAGTGATATCACTGTTGTAGGCTCAGCGACTTCAACTATCGCTACCACAACTGCCACAACTACAGTTGAGACTGTTCCGACAACAGATTCATTGAATTCAAGTACGACTGATGCCATTGTTCCAACTACAGAAGTAATATCTGTACCTAGATCTGCGGCCACAAGTACAAATTTTGAATCTGTACCAGATAGTCCTTCAACAACTGAAACTATAGTTGCTCCTCCGGCATCTGAAGTTGTGCCTACCGAAACTGTATCACCAGATATTGCTCCGAATGCTCCGTAAAAACAATGAGAAATTTTCTAGTACACAATAAAATCAGCATCATCGTACTAGGAATCGTCTTCGCTCTACCACCTCTTTTTGTACATCAAGCGCATGCTGACGTCCTCACCCCAGGTACCATTACGACCTGTGGTGAGCTCGCTGCGCCTGGTACATATACGTTGAGCAATAGTGTCAGTACTACTACCGGAGGTACGTGTTTTCGTATTACTTCAAATGATGTAGTGATCGATGGTGCAAGTCTTTATACAGTCGATGGAAAGATAGTGGGGGATGGTGTTGGAGAGACGGACACAGGTTTTAACTTTACGATACAAAATGTCACTGTCACTGCGACTACATCATCAAATGGAGGTAGTGTGGTGACAGCTGCAGCTTATGCAGGTTCAGGTGGTAGTGTCACTGCAATAAATGTAACGGCACCAGCTGTCACCGCAAACGGCGGTGCAAATTCGGTTCAAGGTAGCTGGGTTGGTGGCGCAGACTTATATAACAGTAAAACAGGGAGTGGTGGTATTATTACGATAACAAATTCGAATGTACCGTTAATAGTGGCGAATGGGGGTAATATAAATACGGATAGTATTGCAGTCGGTGTGGGGGGTACGATAATTGTTGATAATTCCTTAGTTACAATCGTACGTGCCAATGGTGGTTCAGGTGTTACAGGTTGGAATAGTACTTATTCTGGTCGAGCAGGAACCATAACCATCACTCATTTTATTGGGAATGCCAACGTAAGTAAAACTATTGAAGCGCGCGCGGGTACAGGAGGAAATTTCAATTTAGCTAGGCGAGGGGGTACCATAAGTATTTCTGCAACAGATTTGGACTTAGCTAGTACGTCAATAGATGTAAGTGGAACTATATTGGGTGAAAGTGGATCAGTTAATGATGATTATTATGGTAAGAACGCATTTTATGGCACAACAACCCTGAATTATGGCACTATCAATACGGCAAATTTAGGAATTTCAAATAGTATTCTGATTCTCAACGGTCCAGGTAATTTGCCAGGTAACATGGGTGTTTTTGCGGGCGGTTACCTTTCGCTTGATCGAATATCAGGCGGTGTGATTAACTCTAGTTCTGATTGTAATATTTATTTCCCTGGCTCATACACTCTCGGTGCAGATATCAATGGCGACTGTCATATCAATGCGGACGGTGTTTCGATAGATGGACTCGGGCACACAATCAATGGAAATGTTATTGGTGATGGATTCAATCCTGGTTCAGATGGGTACAATTACTCACTTCAAAATTTGACGGTGACAGGAAGTACGACTGCAAATTCATCGTATTCATATGCATGGCTTTTTTATGGTGGTCGTGGCGGATCGATTACACTCACCAATGCAACAACAAGTCTTGTTCAAGCAAAAAAAGTCGATGCAGTCGATGCTCGTGCAAAATGTGCAGGTACTGTTTCTCTCATTAACTCAACGTCTACTGTTATCGATGTTGACGGGGGCGTGAACGGCAACTGGTGGCAGTGGTATCTCGGCGGAGATGGTTCATGTGCCGGTACAGTCAATCTATTGAACTCGTATGCGCCAGTGATACACGGTAATGGTGGTAATGGATACTACGGTCAAGGTATTGGTGGCACTGTGAATGCAACAAGTTCGGTCATCGGTTCAATTCAGATGAATTCAGGTGTTGGATCAAACTGTGGTGGTTATGCTAACAGTGGTGGTACAGTACGCCTCAATTATTCAGTAGCAAATACAATTGACGCAAATGGTAGTTATTATGATTGTCAGTCAGCGGGATCTGGAGGAACAGTGTCACTTGATTATTCTTCGGTAAATAGGATATCGGCGAATGGTGGCCAAAGTAATCAAAACTATGGTGGAAACGGTGGTACAGTTACTATAAATAATTCAACGACAACTCTTATATATGCAAAGGGTGGTACGGGACCTACGGGTGGCGGTGGAGGAGCGGTAACATTTAATGCACCTAACCTCAATCTTGCGAGCACTACAGTCTATACGACTGGCTACTCGAGTAATAACGGCACAATAAACCTCAACTTTGTTACGAATCTGCTCACTGATGTAAAGACATTTTTCTTTAATGTTTCAGGCTTAACTGTAAATGGGGCATCGTATGGACCATGGAATGGTGTCTTCAATAATATTCCAACAAGCGGTACGTACTATTTCAATGATCAAATAGCTGGGGGTGGTAATGATGGTGATTGGCACAATGTAAACAATTGGTGGAGTGATGTGGGTACGACTGTACACGCAAATAGCTTCCCTGGACCTTTTGCAAATGTATTCATCCATACCAATGTGTCCCAGAATACAGGTAGTGCGATCAAGGTTGCTAGTGTAGTTTTTGAAAATGCAGCGGATAGTGTCGATATGGATACGCTCTACGGCATAACGTTCAACGGTACATCAAGTAGTACTGCCACACTTACAGGTACTAGTACCTTCAATAATACGAGTATCAATAATGGTACGGTGACAGGTGTCGGTGTATTCAATGATACGAGTTCAAATCACAGTTCAGTCGTAGGTACAGCAATATTTAATAATAGCAGTACGAATACAGGTACAGTCACTGGCAAGGCAATTTTTAATGGATCAAATATAAATACTGGTACAGTTGAAGGAACGAGTGAGTTTAATAATTCGAGTAGCAATAATGGCAGTATCACTGGAGTGAATACATTCAGCGGTAATGCTCAAAATACAGGAACCTCAACAGGTAGAACAACATTCAAAGGCGATCATTCTGAAAATCCTGGTGCTATCGCCCCATTGCTTTTCGGTACAGCACATGGACCAGTGACTGATAGTGGTTGGTATTCAATTTCAGTATCGCCTGATGCAAATCACCTGATCGCAGGAGCATATCAGCCAGATTCAAACTCAACACCACTTTATGTATCTCATGATGGAGGCTTAACGTGGACAGGTGTTTCAAATACCATACCTCAGTATCATTCGTTTGTTTCGGTGACCCTATCGGCCGATGGTATAAAAATGGTTGCTGTAGATAGAGCGTATTGGTACGGAAATAACTACATCTGGTTCTCCACTGATTCAGGTCAAACCTGGGCGCCAGCTGATGGTACCAATAGTACAACTGATACGCGCGCTAAACGTTGGCAAAAAGTACTAAGTTCAGCTGATGGCACAAAAATATTTGCTCTCGACGGGGATGATACAAACGGAGCTACTGGTGGCATCTGGTTATCGACAGACTTTGGTCATACATGGACAAAAACATCGGCACCAACAGGCATTAGCTGGTACTACCTAACCATGACATCTGACGCACAGTATCTTGCGGCGGGTAACTATACTGATGCACAGATATGGACTTCAGATGACTATGGTGTCACCTGGGTTCCACATGCAGATCCAAACGGCGATGGAAATATCGATGGTCTCGTCTACTCAGCTGACGGTAGCAACCTCGTAACGACTGGTTGTTATGGTCTCATATACACATCATCTGATCGTGGTAATACATGGGTACCGAGAACTTCTGATCCTGATGCGTGTTACGGTTATATTACATCTTCAGCTGATGGAAGGGTGCTTGCGACGATAGACTGGAATATAAATCAGATGTGGGTGTCACAAGACTATGGTGTATCATGGCAGCCATTGATTGGTCCACCTGATATTCAACCAGTTAATGATGAGATGTGGTGGGAAGATGTTGCAATGTCAGCTGACGGTAAAAAACTTTTTGCTGTGTCTGACGATCGTATCTATAGCTTTGATATGGCGACTCGAGGAACTGCTATCCGTGAATATAGCCAAGATGCAGATGTTGGTACACGCGACTTTACTGTAGGTAGCAATAACTGGATCATCCAAGCGGTGGGCTCGGTCGTTGATCTCTCCCATGCAATATACGATACCACCATCAACTTTTTCCAAGCACTTCTTGGTGGCTCATTCATCACCAACTTGAGTATCAATGGGGGAGCACCACTTACTCCTACCATAGCTATCACTGCGCCAGTAGCGGGTACTGTTACCAAGTGGTCACCTGTCGTTGATTGGGGAACATCAACTAAGTGTGAGTATTCATATGATAACTTTGTTGATGATAGTCATGGCACTGACTGTAGTAAAAATGGTAGTGACATCACTCGTCCAGCTTCCGGTACGCACACCCTCTACGTCCGCGGCACCAATGCAAGTAGTAGTCTCACCTCTCTTGCAGTCACATTCACCTACGACAACACTGCTCCTACATGGACTACTTGCGGAGCGGATCTTCTTGATGAACCACGTCCATACTACTACCTCATAGGCAACGTGACCGGTAACTGTCGTGCAACGGTAAATACTGAACTCCGTGGTTCAGCGACAACAACAGACAACAATACTGGCTACACAGTTACGGGTAACATCATTGCGACCACTACAACCAATGGTCTCACTATCACTCTCAAGAATATCACGGTGACTGGTTCAGTGGATGTAAGTGGTGCACGCAACACCACAGGCACTGGATACACGGGTGGAACTATCACAATCGCTACATCTACAACAGGTGCAGTCCGTGCCCTCGGTGGTGCCGGTACACTCCGTGGTGGTAATGGGGGCACAATCAGTATCAGCAACTCCTTTGGTAACAGTAGTAGTGTGAGCGCAAATGGTGGACAAGCTACTGTCTGTGGTCACGGTGGTAATGGTGGTACTGTCTCCCTCGTAAACTCTGCCTACGGCACCGTCTCAACAGATCCAGGAGCTGATCAAAATACCATCGGTCCAAGTCTCTGTATCGCTGCAGCGGCAGGTGGTAGTGGGGGAACGACGGGTACACATACAACTGCTGGCGTCTACGTACCATATATACCACCAGCTCCAGCACGAACAGCTACTGCGCCAGTTCAACATCAAGGTTCATCACCAGTTGACCCTGTTTTCCTCCAAGGACTTCTCCAAGGTATCCGTATTCCCGTCAACCTTCCTCCAAAACTGACTCTCAAAGATATTCCATTCTTTGGTAGTGGCAAAGGATCATTTAATCTCATCACTCCAATTACTTCATTTGTCTTTGCACCACTCCCAGACCCGATCACTCGTATCTTCAAGAGTGCGCCAGGGCTTCAGTCATTCATGGCCAGTGTTGGTTTGAGTTCAACACAAGACTTCGTTCGTCTCAAAGTGTCACCTCTTGCATTGCCTGCTACAACTACGACACCAGGTGTGTACCACGTTACACGCGCTGGTCAGTCTGTCAGAGCAGCTATGACAGTCGACAGTACCAATACGCTCACCGAAAGCATCTCTGTTGAAGTCGGACAATCGATCAAGGTCTCCGTTCTTCCACTCAAAAAGAATGTTACCTCAGGTATATTCAATGGAAAAAATGTCACATTCACACCTGATACAAATGGTGAACTTGCGGTGACACTCACTATGCCAACTAAGCCAGGTAGATATTATTTGACATCATCTATCGGAGCGTTTCCGCTGACGGTGGATGTGAGGGTACATACAACTGAACAGGCTTCAAGTGCAACGACACGCACATCAGTATGGTCAAAGATTGGTAAGTGGTTCACTTCGATAGTGAGTAGGTAGTAGATTGAAAACATAATAAAAATTCCCCACCAAATGAATTGGTGGGGAACGTGCGCTGTTTCGCTAGGGTGCGATCGTTATACAGAACAATTTCTCATAGGTGAGCTCCTCGGAGAAAAATCGGGCAACGTCACTGTAAGTGATCTGTTTAGCTAGAGCATAGTCTTCAGCTACGCTTATGATTTCACTTGTGACGCTCACTTCTCTTGTGGCTGCATCAGCGATACTTTCGACAGAGCGGTCAGCAGTGATCTTGTCTTCGAGGCAGACTGTCTTGGCCTCATTGAACCGTTTTTCCTGCCGCCGGTCTTTTTCGCCGATCTGTGTTACGGTTTTCTCGATGATCTGTTTGACGGCAGTCACGGCATCCGGGTCGACCAAGAGAGAGATGCGGCTGGAGCTATGATCGATGAATCGATTACCCGACACTTTTGGGGTGTATGTGGCTCCCAGTTTACCTCTGATCTCCTCGAACAATATCTGTCGGAGCATCTCACGAGCGATGTAAGGTAGCTCGTTGTTTGGTTGGATAGGTGAGATGCGGTGAAAAGTCACCTCTGCTGACTTTTGAATTGAAGCACCCTTCAACCCAAAGTATTTGCCAGCAGATATCGTGTAAGGTGCTTTCCGTGGGTTGATCCATTCTCCAATCTTTGGGGCCGGTTTGATTAGGCTTTGTTTGGTAGGGATACTGCCTGTGAGCACATCAACCGATTTGAGTTTTGCTGCACTGATGTCCCCGACGATGACGACCCGCATATTTTCCGACAAATAATTGCTCCGGTGGAATAATAGCAAGTCATCATGATTGATCTTTGTGACACTGTCGTGCCACCCAAATGCGCGGTCCATCTTGCCGAACGGATGCGTGCCATAGAGCATCTTTTGCGTTCTCTTCTCGAAATCCTCGCGTTTAACGTTGATATACTTGCGCCAGATCTCTTGAATGATGACCTTGCGCTCGCGTTCAACTTCTGTAGGATCGATACTTGGAAAAAAGATGAAGTTCCTCATGAACTCCATTGCTAAGGGTAATTTATCAACGGTTAATTTTCCGCTGTAAATGGTTTTTTCGAAGTCCGTGCAAGCATTCAATGTGTTCCGGAATATTTCATGATCAACCTTCTCGATCTTTTCAAATGAAGAATGTCCGGTGCAACCATTGAAAGGCATGTGCTCGATAAAATGAGCAAGTCCTTGTTTGCCGATAGGGTCATGCATTGCGCCGACGCTCATGATGATGTTCACGTAGACAAAGCCATTTGCCCACGGAACGTTCTTCCAGTGCACCTGCACGCCGTTGGATAGCTTTGTGTTGAATTGGTAAGGATCAAATGCAAGTTTCATCTAGACACCTTTCTTGTTTTAGTTTGTTGACTCACTAATTTTAAAATCGCATATTTTTTATGTTTAGTCAATAGTTTGCACGCAAACATTTCCGTCTTTTTCTTGTTCGTGATACACTCCATCTCACTATGTCTTTAAGTATCGGTTTGGTCAGGACACACCTCGACACAGATTTCATTTAGAAGATTGGCCACGACTTCCGTTTTTTCTTGAAATTTATCTTAGACCACCGGTGGTAGGCTTACCCAACAATTTGAGGCTTCCGATGATTATTCCATTACTTCCTGGAGACATGCGAAATAACTAATTTTATAAACAACTAGGAATTTGTCCGGGCAGTTACTTGTTTGTGAAAAAAGGTCATGTTACAATTAATACATAACCAGCTGACAGCATACGCGTCAGCCCATGGTGATGAAGATGCGAATTAAGTAGCTACCTTCGTCTCATTGGTCACTTGGCCTTAAATGGTCGGTGAAGGTGCCTAGCATATGCTGGCACTCCCGGTCGATCTAATATGGGGAGGATCAGATTTGTAGGTGCGTATGAACGCACTTTTTTGCGTTAGCTTAATAAAAGTTAATCAAAACAATATGTCACAAATCAAGATCAAGAAGTTGGCTTCCTTTAGAAAGATTTTCGGTTCTCCATCTGGTAAAAGTAAAAACATGTATGTTGCAGTTCTCAATGTTCAGGATTTGCCACAAGAATTGGAACAGTGGCTTCATATCAATCCTCGTGAAGCGACTGCATCGTCTGGCGTTAGTAAAAAAATACAAGCTTCACTTGTTGAGCAACCTGAGGCGTTTGTGTTTCGTAATCGTGGACTCACTATTATTACAGAGAAAGTTGAGTTTGATACTCAAGAAAATGTCGCTATTCTTGAAATGCATAACCCTAAAATCCACGGTCTTTTGGATGGTGGTCATACATACCGAGTTATTCGTAATGAAATAGAAAATACTGTCGATGGGCGTGATGATCTCAAAAATGCCTACGTCCGTGTTGAGTTGTTGGAGGGGTTTAGTGATTTGAACGAGGTTGTTGATATTGTTGACGCTCGAAATCGATCCGCTCAAGTCAAGGAACAGAGTCTTGAAGAGCTCAGAAGTCATTTTGAGACAATAAAGGAGGTTTTGAAAGGGCAATCTTATTCTGATAGAATTGCTTACAAAGAAATTGAATTGCTTGAAGATGGATCTAAGAAGGATATCGATATCAAAGACATTCTTTCTTACCTAGTTTGTTTTGACGCAGAATCGTTCTCTGACAAAAAACATCCTATATCAGCCTATTCAGGAAAATCTAGTGCTCTTAGACACTATGCAGATAATCGCGAGTTGATGACGAAATATACAGTTCTCTTACCAAAGATTCTTCAGCTTGTAGATACTATCACACGTGAGATACCAGAGTCCTATAATTTTCAAGGTGGAAGATGGGGTGGCTTGCAGGGAGTGATTACTGAGAAGGAAAGTAAGAAGAAAATTGAACTTCCATTTATTGGTGGAAAATCTCAATATCAGACTCCTTCGGGCTTTATTTATCCAATTCTTGCTGCTTTTCGATCACTCGTAAACGTAGAAAAAAATAAGGCATCTTGGAAATCAGACCCGATTGATTTGTTTGAGGAAGTTAAACCTATGCTTGCTGAGGCTATTGGTGAACAGGCAATTGAGTTTCGTAACCCAACTAAACTTGGTAAGGACAGCGCCACATGGAGACTCTGTTACGCTCTTGTTGCTCTTGAGGTGGCAAAAAGAGGTTACTAATTGAGTTAATGTAAGTGTATAGATAAAAGAGCTGCGTAACTGTGGCTTTTTTATTTCTATTTAGATATTAATTATCCCAGGACGGTATTCATTCGGTTCGTCATCATCCAGTTTGAGTTTTTCATCACGCCCTGTCGTATCCCATTTAACGTAAGTTGATTCGATGTTTGGATTTTCCTTATACATTTTTTCAGCTTGCTTTACTGCGTTGATGTTTCGTTCAAACCGTGTCTCTCCAGGCATCTTGGTTGCATCAACTGCGTTGTATAAGCTTTTTGGTTTCGTATTCTGAATGAGCGGCCGATTACGGAGGGTCCATTCTCTAACTTTTTTCATCTTTGATGTCATGTAGTAATCTGATTTGATCTCAGGATGACGAATCAAATATTCCGCATAGTTACAGCCACGACACGCATCTATTGTTATCTCTGGTTTGTATTCCACGTGGTATAAAATTTTCGGGTCATTATATGTATATGGGTTTCCACAAATAGGGCATTGTTTCATTTCCTAATTATAGCAAAAATAAATTTGGTCAACGTTGCTAAAACAAAAATGTCGTATTGTGTTCTAGCCATCACTCCCCACCAAATCATCCACCCCTCTTCCAATAAGCTAGAAAGTAAGCTATATTTTAGGCTCAATTAAACATCAATGTCCAATCTCGCTATAGGTATCGTCGGCTTGCCAAACGTCGGCAAATCAACTCTCTTCAACGCTCTCACCAAAAAGAGCGTCCTTGTCGCTAACTATCCTTTTGCGACGATCGACCCATCTGTTGGCGTCGTAGCGGTCCCAGACGAGCGTCTCTACAAGCTCGCAGAGTTTTCAAAGACCCAAAAGACTGTTCCAGCTATCGTTGAGTTTGTGGACATCGCCGGTCTCGTAAAGGGCGCTTCAGCTGGTGAAGGTCTCGGTAACCAGTTCCTCACCAATATCCGTGAAACTGATGCTATTGCTGAAGTGGTTCGTATATTCGAAGACGATAACATCATCCATGTCGACGGTAAGATCAATCCGATCAAAGATATCGAAGTCATCAACCTCGAGCTCATCTTGGCTGATATGCAGACTGTTTCGAAGCGTCTTCAAAACCTCAATAGGGAAGTGAAGTCAGGTAAGAAAGAAGCAATCATTGAGTCAGCTATACTCACCAAGGTTATGGCAGCTCTTGAAGCAGGTAAACTCGCTGGCACTGTCAAAGCAGATGAGTTTGAGGCACCTCTCCTCAAGGGTATGCATCTCCTCACCGTAAAAAAGTTCATGTATGTGCTCAATAAAAAGACGGGAGGAAAGAATCTCAATGAAATAAAAGATGCTAGTGGTAATCCTGATCCACGCTGGACAGCATTGCTCAACTTCTTCAAAGAGACTGGCGCTGGTTATGTCATCGTTGACGCTGGTACTGAACACGATCTCAAAGATATGACTGATGATGAAAAGGTAGAGATGCGTACAGGTCTCGGTGGTCTCGATAATGGTATCGATGATCTCATCAAGAAAGGATATGAACTTTTGGATTTGATCACCTATTTTACGACGGGAGAAAAAGAAACCCGTGCATGGACTATTGGTCGTGGTTGGACTGCACCTCTCGCTGGTACTGCAATCCATACTGATTTTAAAGATAAGTTTATCCGTGCTGAAGTGATCGAATGGGACAAGCTCATAGAGTCAGGTTCGTTTGGTGTGGCTCGTGAGAAGGGGTTGCTCAGAACAGAGGGGAAGGAATATGTGGTCAAGGATGGGGATGTGATGGAGTTTAAGATTTAGGTAAAAGAAAAAGCGGCCTCAAGGGTCGCTTTTATGTTGGATATAACGCGTGCTGTTAATCAAATAAGCATGGCATTTTTTTCGGAG
>JAQTPC010000017.1 GCA_028713005.1 Minisyncoccota bacterium
GGTATGAAGGGTCTTATCGCTTCAGTTTCTGGAGAAACTATCGAGTTCCCAATTCTCTCATGTTCAAAGGAAGGTTTGACTCCAATCGAATATTTCATCACCACTCACGGTTCACGTAAGGGTCTCTCAGATACTGCTCTCAACACCGCAAAGGCTGGTTACCTTACACGTAAGCTCTTCGTGGTTGCTCAAGATGTCGTCGTTTCAGAAGAAGATTGTGGCACAAAGGATTTCATTGTTATCCGTGCACAGAGTGCTTCTGGTATGAGTATCCCTCTCTCAAAGAATGTTCGTGGTCGCATCCTCGCTGATGAAGTTGTTGATGCAAAGGGTGCTGTTATATTTAAGAAAGGCCACCTTATCTCAAAGGCAGATGCAACAACTATTGAAAATGCAGGAGTGCAAGCTGTTTCAGTTCGCTCACCACTCTCATGTAAGACAATGCGCGGTGTTTGTGGACAGTGTTACGGTATGGACCTCGGAAAGAATGAGCTCGTCGCTCTCGGTGAAGCTGTCGGTACAGTCGCTGCTCAAGCTATCGGTGAGCCTGGTACACAGCTTACAATGCGTACCTTCCACGCTGGTGGGGCCGCTTCAGCTGGTGGTGACATCACACAAGGTTTGCCACGTGTCGAAGAAATCTTTGAAAAGCGTCGTCCAAAGATCCCGGCTGTTGTTGCAACAGTCAGTGGTGTAGTCACCGAGGTCAAGGATATGGGCAAGGAAAAGATGATCAAGGTTCTCCCAGAGATTGAAGACATTTCAAAGTCAAAGAAAGCTGGTTCAACAGAAGCTGTTGAGTACGTATTTCCATTCCGTCGTACTGTTATCATCCGCGTAGGAGACAAGGTCAAGAAGGGTGATCTTCTCACTGACGGTTCAGCACATATCGACGAAGTGTTCGAGTATGGTGGTGAAGAGCGTGCAAAGGACTATGTTATCGGTGAAGTTGGTAAGATCTATGAACTTCAGGGTGAAACAGTGTCACGTAAGCACATCGAAATCATCGTTAAGCAGATGTTCTCACGTCGTCGTGTTGTCGAGGGAGGTGAGACTTCTCTCACTGAGGGTATGATTGTTGATGATGTTCATCTTTCAGAAGAGAATGCGCTCGCAAAGACTGCTGGAGGTACTGCAGCAAAGGTTGAGAAGATTGTTATGGGTATTACCGAAACATCTCTCTCACGCAAGAGTTTCTTGTCAGCGGCTTCATTCCAGCATACAACACGCGTTCTCATCTCAAATGCAGTTCGTGGTGCAGAAGACGATCTCTCAGGTCTCATGGAAAACGTCATCATTGGTCACTTGGTTCCTGCTGGTTCAGGATTCACTGGTTCTCCAAAGAAGGCTATGATCGATGCTATAGCTGAAAAGTATAAGGGTACAGAGTTTGGTAACTAGTAAACGGTAATCAGAAAATAGTAAACAGAAATCGAGTTACTTTAGCTCTGTTTACAAAGCGTGTTGTGCCACAACTCTCTTCGAGATACAATTAAAATTACGTTTACCCACTCTAATTACCCCCTTTTTCTCCTCATGAAGAAAACAAAAAAAATGGCAAAAAAATCTCCAGCCAAAAAGGTTCGTCCTGCAAAGATCGTGTCAAAGAAAACGAAACCAGCAAAAGCGGCTAAACCAAAAAAACTCACTGGTGCCAACAAAGCCAAAGATTTTGAGACTCGTGCAAATAAACTTATCCTCAAAGGTAAGAACCGTGGTTTCGTGACATATGATGAGATTCTCAAAGAATTTCCTCAGATCGAAAACGATATTATGTTCCTCGATGAGTTGTATACCAAGTTCAGTACTGCAAACGTTGATGTTCTCGAAGGCGGAGGTTTGCTCGAAGTAGAAGATGTTAAGGAGAAAGATAAGAAGCCTCACTATTCACGTACAGGTGGTGACTCCGGTTATGACTCTATCCAGATGTATCTCAAGGAGATTGGTCAGTACCCACTCATCAACGCTAGTATGGAAAAGGAGTTGGCAAAGCGTATTCAGAATGGCGATGAAGAAGCGAAGAATCTCCTTGCAAAGGCGAACCTTCGTCTCGTGGTCTCTATTGCAAAGAAATACGTTGGACGTTCACCTGACCTCACGTTGCTCGACCTCATCCAAGAAGGTAACCTTGGTCTCTTCCGCGCTGTCGACAAGTTCGACTGGACAAAAGGGTATAAGTTTTCAACCTATGCTACCTGGTGGATTCGTCAGGCTATTACCCGTGCTCTCGCTGACCAGTCTCGTACCATCCGCGTACCAGTGCACATGGTGGAGACGATTGCCAAATACAAGCAGGTTGTCCGCCGTTTGACTCATGATCTCGGTCGTGAACCTCTACCTGATGAGATCGCTACTGAGATGGGTATGGATACTGACAAGATTTATCAGATCGAAAAGATCGAGCAGGATGTCGTTTCTCTGGAAAATCCCGTCGGTGACGATGATGATGGTAAGTCTACTCTCGGTGACTTCATCGCTGATGACAAGATCCTCTCACCAGAACAAGAGTCTTCACGTCGTATCCTCCGTGATCAGGTCAATACTATCTTGAACGATCTCTCAGAGAAGGAGCGCAAGATTCTCGAAATGCGTCATGGTTTGAATGATGGCATCACTCATACACTCGAAGAAGTTGGAAGGGAGTTCGGTGTTACCCGTGAACGTATCCGTCAGATCGAGGCCAAGGCTCATGAAAAGATTCGTCAGCATGATCAGTCGAATAGACTCAAGAACTATTAGGAATTCAGATATTAGATTTAAGATTTTAGAATAAGAAAGTGCCAAAAATAGCCTTCAACTGGGGGCTATTTTTGATACCTCTAGGTCTCTCCTCGAGGTTTTAAAAAACCGCCAACCAGTACTGGAGGGCGGTTTATTGTGATTTGTAGGTATCAATTGTGTCCTGTGTGAGTCGGCTGTTTGACTTTGATAGGGACGACTTTCCGATTTGCAGCATTTTGTGCCGCATGAAGTGTTGCTGTATCCATCCTGCCAGGATTATTGAAGTGACCATCGACCACATCATGTATCGCTTGGGCAGGCTTTACGTTCGTTTTGTGTTTCATTTTTGTTCAATTGGTTGTTTAACCGCTAATATTATTATATCATTTTTGTGTGATAAGTCAATTATATATTTTTATATAAATATGAATAAGTAACCTGTTATAATAAGCGCTATGTCAGCATTTTCCTCAACAGAATTCGATCTTCAATACAACCGCCTCAACAAAGCTCAAAAGGATGCTGTGGATACAATAGAAGGCCCTGTTATGGTCATAGCGGGCCCAGGCACCGGTAAGACGACTATACTCACGCTCCGCATAGCAAACATCCTCAAACAGACTGATACGCCAGCTCACGGCATATTGGCCATTACCTATACCGATGCAGGCGTCAAAGCGATGCGTTCCAAGCTCCACAAGGTCATCGGTAACCGCGCTCATGAAGTTGCTATCCATACTTTCCATAGCTTTGCAGCTGCAATGATAGCTGAGTACCCAGATCATTTTCTCCATCTCGATGGACGGAAGCATATGGCAGACGTTGAACAAGAGTCTATCATCCGCTCTATCATCGAAGCACCAGAGTTTGCTGATATCCATCCACTCGGCAAGCCTGATGCATATGTACCAGCGATACTTCATTCGATCGACACATCGAAACGTGAGGCCCTCACGCCTGACATGGTTCGTGAACATGCTCAAAAACAGATTCAATTTATTAAAAATGATGAGTCGTCAATCTCTACTCGCGGAGCAACAAAAGGTCAGTTAAAGGCGGATGCTCTCGAACAAATTGCTAAATGCGAAAAGACGATGCTTTTTGCTGAAGTGTACCGTTTGTATGAATTGAAGAAGAAGGAATTAAAGCGAATGGATTTTAATGATTTGCTCACTGAGCTTTTGCGCGCACTACAAAATACTGAAGATAACCTCTTCCTTCGACTCATCCAAGAACGATTCCTCTACGTCATGGTTGATGAGCATCAAGATACCAATGATTCGCAAAACCAAATCATTGCTCTCATTGCAGACTTTTTCGAGACACCGAATATCTTTATCGTTGGTGATGAGAAGCAGGCTATATACCGTTTCCAAGGAGCATCAGTAGAAAACTTCTTGCTCCTGCAAAAGCGCTGGCCGACAATGAAGCTTATTTCTCTCGACACCAACTATCGTTCGCACCAAAACATTCTCGATGCTGGTTTTTCAATGATAGAAAATAACTATGAGGGTGATGAACATCGGGAGCTTCGTGTTGAATTGAAGTCAGGTGTGTCTGTCCGAGGCCTACCCTCGGAAAAACTACGCCCACTCGATATCATCACGGGTGAAAATGTTGCAGCCATTGAAGCGCAGCTGGTGAAAGAGTTAAAAGAGATTACTGAAAAAGAACCTGGTGCCACCGTTGCCATTATCACACGTCGTAATCGTGATCTTGAACGCGTCATCCGTCTGCTCGAATCAGCTCATGTACCGGTATCATCTGAACGTAGTGTTGATATTTTTCATCACCCGATTGGCGCTACATTTTTTGATATTCTTGAATATTTGAATGATCCATCGCACGTAGATTCTCTCGGTAGAACACTTGTCGCTGGTCTATGGAATATTTCATTTGAAAATGTTGCAGTACTCATCAAAGAACTACGTAGCGGACAAGTAGAAGGATTGGAAAAAAAGATACCAGTCCTGCTCCACCTCCAGAGAAAAATACTCAATGATGGTGCGCTAGCATATATCATCGAAGCGGCTGAAATGTCTGGCTTTACTGAGCTTGTGGCCTACGATCCTGCTTATGTGCATGTATGGAGAGGCATCGTCACGCTCGCTGAGTCGCTCGCTCGAGAGGGTAATATTCAGAATCCTCGGGAGCTCATCGCGTCACTGCTTGCATACCGACTTTCAGCGGAATCAAAGACGGTCAAAGTCTCTGTCGGTGCACCTGATCTGCCTATACAGGCCATGACTGCTCATGGGTCAAAGGGTCTAGAGTTTGATTATGTATTTATTCCGTATGCTACAGAGGAGTCGTGGATCGGTCGTGCTCGTGGCGCTTCGTTCATCTTGCCACAAAAGAAAGTTATTGATCATGATGTTCGTGATACGCGCCGTTTATTCTATGTAGCTATCACGCGTGCACGTAAGCATGCCACTATCCTCACGGCGCTTGAGGAGTCAGATGGTAAGGGTTTGACGCCGTTACGATTTATCGGCGAATTATCGGAGAAAACAGTGAAGCAAATTACTTTAGCAAGGTTAGGGGCAGAAGTTGCCGACATTAAAAAAGATCAAAGCACTTCTACTCAAAATGACTACAGTAGTAAAATCCTCAACCTCAGTAAGAAAGTCTTGCTTGATACTGGTCTTTCAGTGACCGCTTTAAATAATTTTCTTGATTGCCCAAGTAAGTTCATTTACAACAGTATTTTGAAACTTCCTCAAGCCCCTTCATCTGCATCTGAGAAAGGTACTGCCATGCATGAAGCTATGGATCATATCTGGAAGATAGACGGTGCTCAGGGTAGACCTGCGCACGCTATAGAAGAAGTGATAAAGAAATCAGTTGAAGATTATTTTAAGACATCATTTTTGGCAACAAATGAGAAAAATATAGTTACGAAAGAACTCTTCGAAGATGCACCAGTTGTCGCCAAGGCTCTTGAAAGTCATTTCTCAGTCAACGCATCTGTCGCCACTGAGCGTTGGGTCAAGACCACATTTAATGGTGAATATGATACTACTCAAATAACTATCCCAATTCACGGAAAACTCGATGCTATTGTTGAAGTGGGTAATGAAGTAAATGTCTTTGACTACAAGACAAAGCAAAGTATGTCTGAGGCAGAGATCAAAGGTGAGACGAAAAATTCTAATGGCGACTATTTCAGACAGCTGACATTTTATAAGCTTCTTTTACAGGACGACCCACGTTGGAAATTCAAGAAGATCATTCCGGCTCTTGTCTTTATTTCTCCTGACAAAAAGGGTAGATGTCCTATCGTTACCTTACCTATCGCCGACGCTGATATTGAGAAAGTTAAAAAAGATATTCATGGGCTTCTTGCATCCGTCTGGAGCGGAGATATCATCACCGCACATTGTGGAGATAATGCCTGTTATTGGTGTGGGTTGAAGCAAGTGAGAGTAGGGAAGTGAATAAAAAACATTCCGAGGGTAGGCCTCGGAATGTTTTTTAAAACTGCATATTACTTTGAACTAACGTCTCCCAACAATGTATCAATTGTATTCTTGAGTGTTGAATATGATACTGCGCCAGCAAGAGGGATCTTTGCACCTGAAGGGGTGATGATGATGTTGTATGGTGTACCAGATACGCCTGCATTAACGCCATCGAGGTATTGAGCCTCTACTTTGCTCTTGAACTGACCACTGGCGAGACAATCACTAAAAGATATAGCATTCAAGCCGACCTTTTTTGCAATAGAAGCAAGTTGAGCAGTGTCCTCGGCTACTGGACGATCAGTTGCACCTTGAAGAGGAAAGACGTTGTACCACTCTTTTGTATATGCCC
This sequence comes from Minisyncoccota bacterium, assembly GCA_028713005.1. Classification (GTDB taxonomy): domain Bacteria; phylum Patescibacteriota; class Minisyncoccia; order Phycocordibacterales; family PALSA-1337; genus C7867-002. Next base: position 6,535 of record JAQTPC010000017.1, read on the forward strand.
AGAATTTATCATTACCACCGATAGATGCAGCACATTCGAATGCCTGTGCCTCATGACCTGCATTTGGATGGAGGATATTGCCATTTGCATCAGGTTTGTCGAGAGGGAATTGGCGGTAGACCCATGCAACTTTTCCACTTGCACCATAAGCGTTCATGACTTGCTCCATGGTTGGGTGGAACATTTTACAGTAGGGACATGAGGGATCTGAATACTCAACAATCTTAATCTTGGCGTTTGGGTTACCTAAAATATGCTCATTCGCGCTAATCGGTGCCATGGTTACTGTTGGAATCTGAGGAGTGCCATTTGTAGGAGCAGGATTGTTCGATCGCTGTGTCATGAAATAAGCAATAGCAAGAATAGTACAACCGATGATGATTGCGCCTGGAATCGTGATGAGTTGATTTTTTTGTTCCATAATAAATTAGGTAAATTAATATGAAATTATTATATCATATGATTCCCCGAGGCCTACCCTCGGGAGGGTAGGCCTACGCATTAGACTAGAAAGGTAGCGTATATGTCATTGATACTGGTTCGAGTTCACCCCACTTACTGGTATCGAGTTTTATCTCTTTGAGTGCACCTGCATCACGGTATTTGAGGAGTTTGTGTCGGATAGCATAATCATATATCTGACGAGTGATCTTCACATCATCGATACAGTATTTGATGATTTTCTCTATTTCTCCCGTTTTCCACCATTCAACTGCCTCAAGGCCGTGACCTGACTTTTTGACACCAAGTGTTGCTTCTGCGACGGTATCGAGTTTGAGGCGACGACCGAGTTTGAGTTGGACTTCGCGCATGAGGTCAAGACTTTTTATTTTTGTGAGATCACCAGGGTAGTACTTATTTAAAAGAGGGATATCAAAATGATCGCCATTCCACGTGACGAGGGCATCAGCTTGTTCAATGATGGGCCAAAGTTTACTCAAATCCCCTTCAAGATAACTCTTGTAACTGTCATCGAGGGAGTCGTGGGTACAGACTACTGATATGTCGAGATCAACTGGATCGTTTGAGCCAACGTCCTGAAAAAGATTTTTTGTTTCAATGTCAAAGGTGATGATGCGCATAGTTGAGATATTATACAGGAATAAAGTAACGAATCCAAAATTCCAAGTTACAAACAATAACAATTATTTGTAACTTGGAATTTTATGCTTGAAATTTACTAGACACTCATATCTACTTCCTCACCACTCTTCAAATCCTTCACCTTGAACTTACCTGTCTTCACTTCTTCTTCGCCAATTACGATAACCTTCGGTATATGACGTCGGTCTGCATTTTTGATCTGATCACCGAGTTTCTTACCTGAAAGGTCAACTACGACTCGTGTACCCTTGTCACGGAGTTTTTGTGCAAGATCGAGAGCAAATGGAGTATTTGTCTCACCCATAACACAAAGTGCTATATCAGCCGAAGCCGGAGCTTGTGGGAGTGTTCCATAGGTCTCCATGAGGTCTTGAGCGACGACGTCACCAGCGCCAAAGCCGACAGCGGGGACTTTTTCATTACCAAAGAGGGCCAAAAGCTCATCATAGCGACCACCACCAAAGACTGAACGACGGTTGGCAGGATTGAGATCGAATACTTCAAAGACGATACCAGTGTAATAGTCGAAACCTCGCATGAGGGTTTGATCAAAACGTGCATTGGTGATACCAAGTTTTTCGAGGCCTGCAATGACACGACGAATCTCTGCTATGCCCTCATGTTCACTTGCTGAAGCAGGGAGGTTTGTAGCGAATTCTTCAAAGTTCTTTGAATTGAGAAGTGTGAGGAACTGTGGGGCTTTTGCAGCAATTTTTTGTCCATCAAATATCTCCCGTATTCCGGCTTCAAATTTTTCTCGAGGAATCTTCTCTTTTTTGTCTATGAGCTTTGAAACCTTACGAGCAGATTCTTCATCAAGACCAAAAACTTCCTTAGTGATATAGTTCATCACCTTTCTGTTATTGATACGGATCTCAAAATCAGTATCTTTCAAACCATACGCACGAGTGATATCGTAGGCCATATTGATGACTTCTATCTCAGCAGTGATGGACTCAACACCAAAAAGATCAACGTTCAACTGCCAATGCTCACGAACACGTCCACGCTGAGGTTGTTCATAACGGAAAAGGTTTGGTATCGAATACCAACGAAGAGGAAAGATAAGTTCACGTTTCTTTGCGGCAACCATGCGGGCTAGTGTCGGTGTCATCTCTGGACGAAGCGTCACCTCACGGTCACCACGGTCAGTGAAAGTGTATGTTTGCTCATTGATGAGTTCCTCGCCAGATTTTGCACGATATAGGTCAGCAGGCTCGAGTACCGATGCGCCATATTCTTCATAACCGTATTTTTCTGAAATGTTTCGCCAAATAGAAAAAATATGCTTTTCAACTGCCATATCTGTAGGAAAGAAGTCACGTACACCCTTGTACGATTCAGTTGAAAGTTTACGCTCTTTTGTATCAGTAGCTGGCTTTGCGGGGCTATTTTTGAAGAAATTGAACATGGATGAATTGTAGCAGAAAGAGCCTGAAAATTCGAGTAATGGGAGACAAATAAAAATCCCCACCGGCCGAAGCTGGTGAGGAGGTGATTTTTGAGTGGATTAGACACTGATCCGAACACGTTGAGTTTGTTCGAAGAAGTATTGATTCGCCAAGTTGATTTGAGGAGCCGGTTGCTGAGCCTGGTGCAGCTTAAGCTGCTTGTCCATGTGTGACTTGTAGTTGTCCGGATCATCGAACTGCTGGGCCAACCAATGAGCGTCGCATTTTTCGTTCAGCAACTGTCGCTGAACTGATTTTTGCTCATATTCAGTGTAATGTGCGCGCCGGGTGACTTTGAGCACCTTTTCCAGATGCTTCGCAGAGAAGCTGATGGGCGTAATAATCCCTTGTGACAGCCCCCACTTGATGAACGGTTCAGTCAGTTCACGGTAATCAGTCCAGCGCTTTTTGAAACGATCAGGTTTATCGTCATCACGCACAGCGCCATGTGCCTGTTCGATGCGTTTCAGGCGATTTTCATTCGCTTCTTCCTCGCTGAGGTCGATGGCGAAGATACTGACACGATTGAAGAACTTAAACATCGCTTCGTATTGCTCACGTGTCCGAGGAAAACCGCTGAGGTCGAGACGTTGCACTGAGATTTCGTGTTGGTGCATGAGTTCAACTTCCTTGATCATCAGCCAGTATTGCAACAAACGGCAAATGAGTTGGTTGTCCACCAGTCCGCCTGACTTGCGAATCTTGTCGGCCGTAATCGTTTCTTCGTAGAACGGACTGTTGTTTTCGGGATCACAATGCCAATCAATGATCGCACTGCTGTCTTCTGAGACATAGCCACCGATATAGACCGAAGCGGCGGTGAGCGTTTCGCGCATCTTCGTCTTGCCACAGCTCGGTGGCCCGACAATCAAGGTGGCGTGTTTAACTGCGACTTGTTTGAATGCAGGCTCCATCGGAAGCTTGCCAGGGAACTTCTCGCGTAACATTTTTACCATTATTTACTCCTGTATTGTTGTTTTTGTTTTTCTCCTATTTATTTTGCTCAAAAAAACAGTATCTGCCAAAGAGCAATCCAGGCCACAATATACCACATTATTGAGAATGTGCAATACCGAGGCCCACCCTCGGATTTTATCGTTTTTTGAAACAATTTTCATCAGAGCTTGATTCTTACCTGATATTCTTTTGATATGAAAATTACTCATGAATACACAAATGCCACAGAGGCAGTAGATAAAATCTTAAAGCACGCTGTACAGCTTCAGGCTTCTGATATACATATTGATCCTCGTCCCGAACATATTTACCTTAGATTTAGGATAGATGGAAATATTGAAGATGGGGGACTGATCACAAAAGATATACATAAGGAACTCATCGCCAAACTCAAGATATTATCTGGTGTACGCACAGATATACATGCAATACCACAAGACGGTCGCTGGAGAACTGAGGTCTCCGGTCAGACGTATAATATTCGGATCTCGTTCATGCCTACGTATCATGGTGAAAACGCAGTGATGCGCTTGCTCCCAGCTCATATAAAAGAATACGCATCTTTTGCTCAGCTTGGTTTTATTCCTGATCATGTCCAATTAATTGATAATGCACTCAAAAGAGCACATGGGCTTATTCTTGTAACTGGCCCAACGGGCTCAGGAAAAACAACAACATTGCATAGTTGTCTTTCTTCAAAGGCAGCTGAACCGATTTCTATCATCACTCTTGAAGATCCTGTTGAATATGAGATACCGGGCGTGAGACAGGTTCATATACACCATACACATGGAGTTACTTTTGCAGCGGGCCTACGTTCCGCGTTGCGACAGGATCCTGATGTGATCATGGTGGGGGAGATTCGTGACCAGGAGACTGCGCAAGTCGCTATACATACTGCATTGACTGGTCACTTAGTATTATCAACACTCCATACAAATTCTGCTATTGAAGCGATTCCTCGTCTTATCGATATGGGAGTGGATCCGTATTTACTTGCATCTACTTTATCGCTTGTTATCGCGCAACGATTAATACGCAATGTATGCGGTCAATGTGACGCTGTTGGTTGTGACACATGTCGTGGAACTGGTTATAAAGGACGCTCAGTAATAGTCGAGGCATTCGAACCTGATCAAGGGATGCGTGATCTCATTGCAAATCGAGAGCCAACTTCTGCTTATCTGGAATATGCACGATCACATGGTTTTCGTACGATGTTCGACGATGGTATGGAAAAAGTTGAATGGGGTGTGACAACGCATGTTGAAGTTGTTGATTCGTTACTCTCATGATATCGATGAAAAAAATACACTCAACATCATTGTCTTGGAATATTCGGGATAAAATTCTTCTATTGGAAAATCTAGAAATGTATGTTTCCGCTGGCCTTATGTTAGATGAAGCATTAAGGATTTCCTCAGGATTGTTTTCTGCCAAGCAAAACAAGGTTCTGATTCAAGTTCATGTACATGTGAGCCAAGGAAATCTATTATCTTCTGCGTTTGCAAAGTACATTCAATTTTCACCAACGCTTATCGCACTAATTGAACATGGAGAGCATTCAGGTAATCTTATCCAGTCACTTCGTATGGCTCGTATGGTCATGGAACGTCAAGACATTCTTATTAAAGCCTGTTTGTCTGCGCTGACATATCCAATAGTGATCGCT
>JAQTPC010000018.1 GCA_028713005.1 Minisyncoccota bacterium
AGGATGATATCCGCGCAATACGAACGCAAATGGGCAGCGGAGCATCGCTTGATTAAGCACTCATTGCTCATGGTGTAAAACCAGAGGATATTCTCATTGCTCGCGGAGAATTTTTGAATATGCCTGTTCGCTCGATCGCAGATGCATCGGTTCCTTTTGAAGCACTTGATTATATTCCTGAAGAGTCAGCATCGCACTATCGTTTTGCACCGATCGGTCTCAAAGAAGGGGTACTCGAGGTTGGTATCGTCGATCCAGACAACATGGAAGCTCGCGATGCACTCAACTTCCTCGCTGCAAAAAAGAATATACCGTACAAGATGTTTCTCATCACCATTGATGACTTCAATAAAGTCATTGAGATGTACAAAGGTATCACTGGCGAGGTTACTCAGGCGCTCTCAGAACTTGAAACAGAACTCTCTATCACTCCTGAAGATGTCATCAAAAAAGACGCTCCTGTGGCTGATGGTGCAAAGCCAAAAGATGGTAAAGGTCAACAGCAGGACGACTCTCTCATCATCGAAGATGCCCCTATAGTCAAGATTGTGGCCACTATCGTTCGTTATGCGGTAGAAGGTGAGGCGTCTGATGTGCATATCGAACATATGCGCGACAAAGTACGTGTTCGTTTTCGTGTCGATGGTATATTGAATACCAGCCTCGTATTGCCTCCACAGGTTCACTCAGCGGTGGTTGCGCGTATCAAAGTTATCTCAAATATGCGTTTGGATGAAAAGAGAAAGCCACAAGACGGTCGTTTCTCTGCGCGCATCGATGGTCGTCGCGTTGACTTTCGTGTCTCAACATTTCCCTCATATTTCGGAGAAAAGGTGGTGATGCGTATTCTCGACCAAGCCAAAGGTATCCGTACCATCGATCAGCTCGGTCTCTCAAAGAAAAATCTAGCCATGGTCAAGGACGCTATCAATCGTCCTTATGGTCTCATCCTCATCACTGGCCCTACAGGTTCAGGAAAATCAACGACACTCTATTCAGTACTCTCTGAAGTTGATCGTGAAAGTTACAACGTGCTCTCACTCGAGGATCCAGTGGAATATACCATCGAAGGAGTTAGTCAGTCACAAGTACGTCCAGAGATCGGCTATACATTTGATACTGGTTTGCGTACCACGCTTCGTCAGGACCCAGACATCATCATGGTGGGTGAGATTCGTGACAAGGAGACGGCTCAGCTTGCCGTCCAAGCCGCTTTGACAGGTCACCTTGTGTTCTCAACATTGCATACCAATGACTCAGCAGGTGTTATTCCTCGTCTTATCGATATGGGAGTTGATCCGTATTTGATCGCACCAACCCTTGTGCTCGCTATCGCTCAGCGTCTCGTTAGTTTGTTGCCACCAGGTCAGGGTGAACCGGTGCCTGTTGAGGGCAGTCTCAAGGCTATGATCGACCACTCATTTAGCGATTTGCCTGAGCAGTACAAAAAAGAGATACCTTTCTCTGCGACAGTCATGAAGGCAAAGCCAACACCAGAATTTCCAAAAGGAACTCGAGGACGTATGGCAGTGTTCGAGATGTTCACTATGGATAAAGACATTGAAAACGCTATTTTGAAAAATCCTAATGCTTCTGAGATTTCTCGTATCGCTCGTAGCAAGGGTATGTTGCGTCTCAAGGAAGACGCAATGATAAAAGCCTTTCAAAAGACCATACCAATCGAAGAAGTAAAGAAGTTGGGCTATGATGAGCTTTTGTACGAAGACGAAAATAAGATCAATGCCTAGCTGTCCACTCGGGGATGCACTATAATATCTATTATGGAACTTCAAACTCAAACTCCAAACACACTACGTAAAGTCCTCTTGGTTGATGATGATCAATTTTTGCTTGATATGTATGCGATCAAGTTCAATAAAGCTGGTTATGAAGTAAAGACTGCAGATGCTACAGCGACAGGACTCAAGCTCATCAAGGATGGCTATGTACCTGATGTTATTTTGTCAGATATTGTCATGCCAGGAATGGATGGTCTCGAGTTCGTAGCTACATTGCGACGCGACAATGCAGTGCCAAATACCATCATCATCATGCTCACAAATCAGGGTTCGTCAGATGATATTGCGCGTGCAAAAAAGCTTCAAGTAGATGGATATATAGTCAAAGCAACGACTATTCCATCAGAGGTTCTCACTCAGGTAGAGAAGATTTGTGCGAGCAAGAAGGCGTAAAATATGCAAACAGTAATTAGTAAACAGTAAACAGAAAATATTATGGATTACACAAAAGAAATCAACGATCTCGTCAGTCTGATCATCAAAGACGGTGCATCAGACCTCCATCTCGCTGTTGGACGAACACCTATCATCCGTTCATCAGGGGAGCTCATTCCATTGGTAAAAAAAGCTGTTTTGACAGAAAAAGATCTCGATGGTTTTATCGATGTGTTTTTGACGCCAATCAACAAAAAGATGCTTGAGGATAAGCGTGATGTGGATTTTTCATACAATATGCAGAACGCCCGCTTCCGTGGCAATGTCTTTTATCGCCAGGGCACACGAGCTATTGCACTCCGTCTCATTCCAAAAGGCATCCGTACTCTAGGAGAATTGAAATTGCCACCTATCCTCGAAACATTTACCCGTAAGCCGCAAGGATTCTTTTTGGTGGTAGGACCTATTGGTCAGGGCAAGACCACAACACTCGCTGCGCTCATTGAGATCATCAATCAAACTCGTACGGAGCACATCATGACCATCGAAGATCCAATCGAATATCTCTTTGAATCAAAAAAATCGATCATCGATCAACGTGAAGTCCGTCTCGATACGCCTGATTTTCCTGATGCGCTCTCAGCTATGTTCCGCGAAGATATCGATGTATGTATGGTGGGTGAGATGCGCAATACCGAAACTATCGCTACTGCAGTGACAGCTGCTGAGACAGGTCACCTCGTGTTCTCAACATTGCATACCAATAACGCTGCACAGACTATCGATCGTATCATTGACTCATTCCCTGCAAATCAACAAGATCAGATCCGTGTTCAGCTCGCGGGCTCACTCACTGGTATCTTTTCACAGCGCCTCATCCCACGCATATCTGGTGGCTTGATCCCAGCATATGAGCTCCTCATCAATAACAACGCTATCTCAAACCTCATCCGTGAGCGTCGTACTCATGAGATCAATACGGTCATCGAGACCAGTTCTCAGGAAGGCATGATTGACCTCAACCGTTCATTGGCAGAGCTTGTCCGTGCTGGAGAGATCACCGTAGAGAGCGCCTATCTCAACTCCCTCAATCCAAAGAACCTCGAAAGAATGATTTAGTATTATCAGTTATACTTACACCATATGCTATTTAATTACGAAGCAGTTGACCAGACAGGAGCGAAAAGAACCGGATCAATCGATGCGGTGAATACTGACATCGCCATTGCTTCGCTTCAGAGACGTGGACTTGTGCTCACTTCTATTCACGAGGAGGGAGCAAGCAACTCTATCTTGTCGATGAACTTGAGTATATTTGACCGTGTATCAAATAAAGACGTGGTTATTCTTTCTCGCCAGCTTTCGACATTGTTCGAAGCTCAAGTTTCAGCTCTCCGCGTCTTTCGTCTCCTTGGTGGTGAAACCGAAAACCAGGTTCTCGCAAAAAAACTAACTGAGATCGCTGATGATCTTCAGTCAGGTAGTGCTATCTCTGGTGCACTTGCCAAGCATCCAAAGGTCTTCTCAGAGTTCTATGTCAGTATGGTCAAAGCAGGTGAAGAGTCGGGTAAACTCGATCAGACATTCCAATACCTTGCTGACTATCTCGATCGTGCCTATGAGCTCACCTCAAAAGTGAAAGGTGCCCTCATCTATCCAGCATTCATCGTCATCACGTTCTTTACTGTTATGATCCTGATGTTTACAGTGGTTATCCCAAAGATCAGTGTTATTCTCACTGAAAATGGCGGCGATATTCCTTCATATACCAAAGTCATCATGGGCATTAGTAATTTCTTGGTTCAATACGGATTCGTACTCCTTGCTGTGGCCATTGTCGCCGGCTTCTTCCTTGTCCGTTTTGTACGCACGCCTGCAGGTGCTGTCGTGTTTGATAATTTTAAGCTCAATATTCCGTACGTCAGTTCGTTGTATAAAAAATTGTATCTCTCGCGTATGTCAGATAACCTCTCTACGATGCTCTCATCTGGCATACCGATGGTGCGTGCACTCGAGCTCACCTCAACTGTCGTCAACAATAAGATCTATCTCGACATCATCTCAAAAGCAGTCGAATCCGTAAAAGGCGGTAAGACGCTCTCAGAGTCTCTTTCAAATAATCCTCGTGAGATCCCGGGTATCATGGTCCAAATGATGAAAGTTGGTGAAGAAACAGGTGAGTCTGGCAGTATCTTGAAAACAGTGGCACACTTCTATGCTCGTGAAGTGGAGACAGCAGTCGAATCACTCGTGTCCCTCATCGAACCGCTTATGATCGTCATGCTTGGTGGTGGTGTTGCGGTGCTCTTGGCTTCAGTTCTTATCCCTATCTATAACATTGCTAGTACTCAGTAGAGGGAATTAGAGGGGTATATCTTGCGTTATCCCCACGTCAGTTTACTTGCTTTTTATGGGGGTGATATAATGATATCAACAACCCCTTAAAGGTCTGTTTATTAGAAAATTTATCAGTAAACTTTATTTTACAATGAAGAAAATGAATCAGAAAGGAGGTTTCACCCTCATCGAATTGCTCGTCGTTATCGCTATTATTGGTATTTTGTCATCGGTCGTTCTCGTTTCTTTGAACTCAGCTCGTAACAAGGGTAAGGATACACGTATTACAGCTACAGTGAGTCAGTTGAGAACACAGTTTGAATCAGACTCAAATGGAGTTGACTATAAGAACTCATTCTATGTTTCAGGTGCAGGCGTAGCATATATAACAAGTACAGGTAATCCAGGCGCAGTCGCACTGTTGCTTGCCGATGCTGTAGCAAATACTACAATTTCAGGAACAGTTGGTAGTAGTACAATCACAGGCACAAATACGGTCACTGGAACATCAGTAGCACAGAGTTCAATTGTCGTAGTTGTAAGTGGCACAGCGACTGGCGCTAACACATGGTCACCTTCTCCTACAGCTTATGCTATCTGGGGTAAGCTCAGTACCGGTAACTATTTCTGTATCGACTCAACAGGAAATACAAAGAACGGCACAGCAGCAGTTCCAGCAACAACAGCAGCCGATTCATTTTGTCACTAATTTAGTCTCCTAAATCTTTCTTAAAGATTCTCTCCACCCACTCATTCGAGTGGGTGGTTTGCGTGTGGGCCCGGTGTTGCGCAGGCCTAACCTGCGAAGTGTAGGCCTGCGCACAACATAATATTAATTCATGTTATAATTTACTCATGAAATTACAAACCTATCGTTCCTCATTTTTTAATAATCAATCGCAGCGTGGTTTTACTCTCATTGAATTACTCATTGTGATATCGATCATCGCTATTTTGACTGGTATTATCATCACCAGTCTCACCTCATCAAAGATCAAGTCCCGCGATGCGCAGCGTGTATCTGATATCAATCAGATACAACTCGCTCTCGAGCAGTACTTCGATCGATGTGGTCAGTATCCAGCCGTTGATGGAACGATTGGGGGACCAGATGCAACTGCATCATGCGTATCTGGTATCACTTTTGGCACATCATATCTCACCAAGATACCAAAGGATCCTTCAACAAGCGTATCGTACGGATATAACGTGAACACAGACAAAACAGACTATGTGCTCCATGCATTGCTCGAAGGCACAAACACACAGGCACAACAAAATAGCTATCCAGAATCAGTTCGCGCCACTAATTCTTCTTGGGCAACAGGTTTTAGTTGTTATGACTCAACAAATAGTGCTTCGAAAGACTACTGTATCAGCACAAAATAATTCACTATGGATATTCTCTCACTCATCCTTACTTTCATCTTTGGAGTAGTCGTTGGAAGTTTCTTAAATGTAGTTGCACTGCGCTTCAACACGGGTATGGGTCTAGGTGGAAGATCAAAGTGTATGTCATGTGGTACGACGCTCACCTGGAAGGAGCTTATACCTCTCTTTAGTTTTGCAGCGCAAAAAGGTTCATGTCGTAAGTGTAAGAGCAAGATCTCATGGCAGTATCCACTTGTAGAATTCATCGCAGGCGCAGTTTTTGTTCTTATCTTTTTCGCTTTTCCACCCGCAGAACCATTGAGTGCGGCTATTACACTTTTCCAGATCGCTATTGCGTGTCTACTCGTTGTCATTTCTGTCTACGATATCAAGCACAAGATCATCCCTGATAGTTTTGTATACTCATTTGCAGGACTATCTCTCCTCAGTCTCTTCATTGGCGGTAGTTCATGGTGGCATATACCGACTATTCAGATGCTCATTGCAGGTCCTGTGCTTGCAGTACCATTTGCTCTGCTCTGGCTCGTCTCGAGAGGAAGTTGGATGGGCCTTGGTGATGCAAAGCTCACACTTGGTATCGGTTGGCTACTTGGTGTCAGTATGGGTATCAACGCTCTTGTTCTGGCATTTTGGATTGCTGCAGCAGTCTCGGTTATCTGGCTGCTTGCAACGCACAAGAAATTCAAGCCACGGATAGAGATACCATTTGGTCCCTACCTCATCCTTGGCATGTACCTCGTCCTCTTGTTCCATGTTCAGGTCCTCGATATTCACTTGTTGAAAGATATTATTATGACGTATCTTTCTGGTTTCACGCTATAATATAAACATGAATCGAAAGTCAGCACATACTGGTTTCACTATCATCGAGCTCATCATCTCGCTTGCAATTTTTGCAGCTATGACCGCTCTTGTTATCGCAAAGTACGGCAGTTTCAACCAAGGAACGCTCATCACCAATATGGCCTATGATATGGCGCTCACTGTTCGTACCGCTCAGACATATGGCCTGAGTGTCAAAAGTACTGATCCGACTGTAGACAATTTCGGTTCAGCGTATGGTGTTCATTTTGCAGGTAATGACATTACTCATTTCACTTTTTTTGCTGACACGGTCAATGGTATTGGCAGTGCATTCAAATATGATGGAACAGCCGAAGACATCACTAAATATACTATTACCCAAGGAGCTCAGATTACTGCAATTTGTTTAGGTGCGTTGCTTTCGGATTGCGCAACCAACGCAAACGGGGCATACAAACTCATAGGTACTGATAGTCTCGACATCACTTATAAGCGTCCAAATCCAAATGCCTATTTTTATGTGACAAATGCAAGCAATGTCACTACTGCATATACTCAGCCAATCGCTTTTATCACATTGTCGTCATCAGATAATACCAACAATCAAGTAGTGTATGTCAGAAAAAATGGTCAGATATCAGTAGGGAATTAGATAGATCGCATAGTATACTTAGAACATAATATATGATCAATTCACAGCCAATTAAAAAGAATACAAGCCCAGGCTATCAAAGTGGATTTACCTTGATTGAGATCATTGTTTCTCTTGGTATATTTGCTGTTGTTGCAGTCATCGCTGTAGGTGCGCTCGTGCGTGTGACCAGTGCAAATCGTCAGGCACAAGCGATCCAGTCTGGGGTCAACAATGTTAGCTTTATCCTTGATGCAATCAGTCGTGAGATGCGTGTGGGTACCGGATACAAATGTTCATGGTCAGATTCGAGTATGCTTGATAGCAATAATCTCATCATAACTGGAGCTACCTGCGACTTAAATGCTGTATATGAAAGTCCAAAAGATACGCTCATTAGTTTCACTTCTTCAAATACTGATGGAACGTCCAACCTGATATATTCATATCTCTTCCATACTGTTACCAATGGTTCTACTCAAAAGATAGTCATCTATAAGGGTGAAGAGACGGCTACGATAAAAGGTAGTAATGTGGTCTTCAATCCAGTCACTTCTGAGTCGGTCAACATCACTGACTATAAAGCAGGCATTTTTGGCGGCAATACTTCATATCCGTATGGGCTTGCATTCATCCGCATAGCTGGATATGCCGGTATAAAAATAAAAGATCAGTCGGTCTTTGATGTTCAGACGACTATCTCACAAAGAGCACAATAATATGAAATTAAGTACCAAGATACAAGTAACAAGTTACAAGTCAGCACAGAGCGGCTTTACCCTTGTTGAAACTCTGGTGGCGATTGCCATACTGATGGTTGCTATCGCTGGTCCTCTGACAGTTGCTAACAAGGCTTTGACCGCTGCTCTTGGTTCCCGTAACGCTATGATCGCTACCTATCTTGCGCAAGAGGGTATGGAATCGATAAAGAGTATCAAGGATAATAATGCAGCGATTCTGCCTGCAAATTGGCTTAACGGACTCAATGAAAGTTCGTGCACGACAGCATGTACTACACCTGACGCTACTCAGTTATTTTTAGGCGATGATACTGCAGTCGGTATCATACCTTGTACTGCCACGACCTATAGTGAATGCCAGATGAATGTGAGTAATATAAGTGATTATTATTATCCAAGCATCATCAATGTGAATGGTGCGTATAAAGTAACTCCTTTTGTTCGTTATTTCTTCATATCTCCTGTAACCAATCCAAGTAACAATCCAAATGAAAGAATAGTCACGGTTGTAGTGGCATGGTCAGATGGTTCAGTGCCAAACGAGATTCGATTAAAAGAGCTCATAACCAACATCCCTCGCTAATATGAAAACTCAAAAAGGATATACGCTCTTGTTCGCGGTTATCGTCTCAGTGCTCGTATTGAGTATCGCTGCCTTTATCTTGTCAGTGAGCCGTAAGCAGGCGATATTGTCAGCATCAGCACGCGACTCCGTGTATGCTTTTTATGCTGCCGATAGTGGCCTTGAGTGCGGTATTGAAAATTTGACTGGTCTCACTAGTACAAATCCGACAGCACCGGTATCTTGTGCCAATAACGCCAATATGACTGTCACCTATGAATCAGGGGGAGCTACTGCAGGCACGTCAACATTCAACATGCTCACGGGTACTGGTAGTGATTTGAATGCACAAAAAACTCAATCCGGCGCCGGAAGTTGTGCCATCGTTAAAGTTGCTTTTGTAGTTGTTACTAATGGCTCAGTTACCAGTACGACAACGACAGTTTTGTCTCGAGGCTATAATATCGGGTGGAATACAAGTAATTCAACATGCAGTCTGACTGGTCCTCGCAAAGTAGAGCGCGCCATCTTGTACACACAGTCATAATTCCTCTATACTGTGGACATGAAAAGTAAGGCGCCACAATCGACTGTAGATCGTCTCAACAAGCTAAAAACGGCTATAAACCGTCATCGTGAGTTGTATCATACAAAAGACGCGCCAGAGATAAGTGATGAAGCTTACGATTCCCTGGTCAAAGAATTGGAGGCCATAGAATCGCAATACCCAGACTTGGTCATGCCCGATTCACCGAGTCAGCGTGTGGGAGGTGAGCCAATTAAAGAGTTCAAGAAAGTACAGCATACTACTCGTCAGTGGTCATTTGATGATGTATTCGACTTTGCCGAGCTCAAAAAATGGGAAGAAAAAGTTCGAAACTTTATGGAAAAATCTGGAGTGTCTGATGAAAAACTCGAGTATTGTTGTGAGCTCAAGATCGATGGATTGAAAACCATTTTGACATATAGAGAGGGCGCATTGGTCCAAGCGGCAACTCGTGGTGATGGTGAAGTGGGTGAGGATGTGACGCATAATATAAGGACGATTAACAGTGTTCCACTGAAGTTACAAGGGGGAGGAAGTGTTTCATTAACGGCAGTTGGGGAAATCTGGATTAGTGTCAAAGACTTGGAGCGCATCAATAAAGAGCGCATAAAGAATGACGAGCCTCTCTACGCCAATACAAGAAATCTCGCTGCAGGATCATTACGTCAGCTCGACCCAAAGGTTACTGCTTCGAGAAAGTTGGATTCGTTCATCTACGATATCGATCAGTTGACGGCAGTAGTTTCCAGAGGCAGTGGGAGTTCTCGCGGTTTTGCTTCTGCAAAAGGAAGCGAGAACCCTCCCATGCCGATTGGAAACGGTATTAGTAATAATGTACCATTGAGCCAATCCGCTGAACTTGAGCTGCTCAAAGAGCTCGGTTTCAAAGTAAATCCATATTTCAAAGTATGTAAAAGTGTTGTTGAAGTTCAACGATTTTATGAAGAGTGGACCAAGAAGCGTCATGACTTGGCATATCAGCTCGACGGTATTGTCATCAAGGTTGATTCACGCAAGATTCAGGAAGCTCTAGGCTATACAGGCAAGTCCCCTCGATGGGGAGTGGCCTATAAGTTTCCCGCTGAACAAGTGACGACTATTCTCGAAGATATTTCATTTCAAGTTGGCCGTACAGGAGTCATCACGCCTGTGGCTATCTTGCGGCCAGTACTCGTGGCCGGTTCGACTGTCTCACGCGCAACACTCCATAATGAAGATGAGATAAAGCGTCTCGATCTCCGCCTCGGCGATACTGTTATTCTTCAAAAAGCAGGTGACGTGATCCCTGATATCGTTTCTGTAGTGCAAGAACTACGCCCAAAGAATTCAAAACCGTTTGTCTGGCCGATGCATATATCTGCCTGTGGTGGCGATGGTCGTATCGAGCGTGTGCCGGGTGAAGCGGCATGGAAATGCGTTAGTACGGATTCTTTTGAACAGCAAAAGAGAAAGTTCTACTACTTTGTTTCAAAAAAATGTTTTGACATAGACGGCCTCGGCCCAAAGATTATCGATGTATTACTCGAGAACAATCTCGTTACTGACTTCGCTGATATCTTTAGGCTTAAAAAAGGCGATCTGCTCGCACTTCCACGCTTTGCTGAAAAGTCAGTGGACAATCTACTTGATGCAATAGAGAAAAGGAAAAATATTACTCTACCTCGTCTTCTTACTTCATTGTCTATACCACAAGTGGGTGAGGAGACTGCTTATGATGTGGCGCGCCATTTCAAGTCTATCGATTCTATTGAGAAAGCCTCTATAGAGGAATTTCGTTCTATATATGGTGTCGGAGAAGTCGTTGCTCAATCTTTCGTTGATTGGTTTGGGAATAAAGAAAATAAGAAGCTTGTGAAAGATATTTTAAAGAACGTCACTATCATCGCTGAACAAACGAGCGGGACACGTCCACTCGAAGGAAAATCTTTCGTTTTTACCGGTAGTATGAAGAACCTTGATCGTGATGCCGCCCAGTCAATAGTCCGTGCAAAGGGTGGAGATGTTTCGAGCTCTGTTTCAAAGAAGACGTCATATGTCGTTGCAGGGGAAGAGGCAGGGTCAAAGTTGGACAAAGCGCGAGAACTTGGAGTAGCCATTCTTTCCGAAGAAGATTTTTTGACGATGGTGAAATAAAAAACCACGGAATTGCTTCCGTGGCGGTGAGGGTTATTCAAGCAAATATTGAACTTTTTTTGCGAGCTGGTGATGGACGCGTGGTCTTCTTTAGGTCAGCACTAAATCTTTTGCGTAAGGCTGCCATGATTTCTTCGGTCGCGGCGTCGGCTTGTGCCTCCGTTATCGTGAGTGTTTGATTTGATGCGCTGTAAATTGCAATTCCAATATGCGGTCTCACATCAGCGAATATTTTTTCTGGCTCGTATTTGAGCATCTCTAAAAACGTCTTTTTAGCGTCAGGCTGGGACAATTGACGAAAAGTCTCATTATCCAAAAGTAATATAGACAAAAGGTCGGCGGGAATAATCGGCA
>JAQTPC010000026.1 GCA_028713005.1 Minisyncoccota bacterium
TTTTTGAACTGTTAAGAGGTTCATAAAGTACTTTGAATAAATCAAGGCCCATAGAATCGATTTTCTTCATATAATACGATTTAGTGATAAGAATAGTTTGCTCGTTTGCCGAAGCATAAGCGATAAGACCATCATCATTGGTATAATCGTTGTCAACAAAAAGAAGGTCATAGTTGACTTGGCGCTCTAGTATTTTTAACTCTTCAAGCTCAGTAAACGTGGTATAGCTTACTCCAAGATAATCGAGATACTCTTTTAAATAGGTACTTTGTACTTTTTTCTTCGTTATGCTCTCATGAATAACGGCATTGATATTAGAGAAAGAACCTTTTAGCGGTTCGTTGAGAGTCTCAATTTCATCAAATGATAAGGTGAAGAAGAACATCGTTCCATCACCCGGTTGACTCTCAAGATCAAGTTTACCGCCCATAAGCTCAACAAAGCGGCTTGAGATGGTTAGACCCAAACCTGTACCGCCATATTTACGGGTAATGGAGGTGTCTGCTTGACCAAAGGCTTCAAAAATACGAGACTTTTGCTCACTGGTGACACCAATACCGCTGTCTTTGACTTGGAAGCGAATACGCGCACGATGAGGCTCATCGGATTCGATGCGGCGGACATCAACATTGACTGAACCACCACTATTGGTAAATTTGACTGCATTGCTAAGAAGATTGATAATAACTTCTTTGATCTTGGTTGGATCCCCTTTGAGCGGTCGCTCAAGACTTGGATCAATGAAACAGCCAAGGTCAATATGTTTTTCAGAAGCACGGACAGCGTATACTTCAACAGCGCTTTCAAACTCATCCATTGGGTTAAAGGCAATGTCTTCGATTTCAAGTTTATTGCTCTCAATTTTAGATAGGTCAAGGATATTGTTAATAATTTCAAGAAGATTTTCAGAACTTTTCTCGATAATATCAATAAATTCTCGCTGTTCATCGTGAAGTTCAGTATCTTTTAGAAGTTCAGTAAATCCAACAATACCGTTGAGTGGTGTACGGATCTCATGGGACATATTTGCCAAGAACATTGATTTGGCTTCACTGGCTTCTTGTGCAAACTGCTTATCACCAAGCGTTTGCTCAATGATACGTTCCAAGAGAGCATAGGCTTGCGCAGTACCCTCTGCCGTATCAAGATTGATCGATCTACTCAGTGCATCGGCTTCGTTATCATGCGTATCTTCGGCTACCCGTTTGAGAACCGATTCAAGATTTTTGATATTTTTTGCAATTTCATTGGAGAGCAAATATCCCAAAGTACCGAGTAAGACGGATACCAACCATACGGTAATAGTACTAATAAGGAGTTGTACCGCTTGGGTTTTAATGGTACTTGCCCGTGCATCCATACCATCGAGCAGAATTTTTTCTGTTTCACTGATGGCGTTGATTTTCTCAGAGAGCATGGCGAACCAGATCCCCGATTTTGTTTCAAATGCAGTATCATTTTTCGTGCGCAAAATAACACTGCGCTCAGAGGTAATGTCTTGAAACAATTCGGTATTGTCGTCACTAAAGAGAGAGGAAGTGAGAGAATCTTTCAGGGGTTTGTTGAGAATAGTATCAAAATTCAGAGCATCGGCTTTTGCAATAAAACTAAGCCATCGGTTGATCTCTTTATCTTCCAGTGTAATCCCGCGTGAGATGATATAGGTGATATAGTCGCGCTCCAAACTGGTGTGTTCATTGGCACGGACAAGAGAGAGATAGCTATTTTCCATGGCAGAGACCTGGTCATCAACCTGAAGGGTAGCAAGAGAGGAAAGTTCACCGATTAAAGCTGTTTGTGATTTCCCATAAACATTATCAAAGATTTCATTAAAATCAGCAGTTTGATTATCAACGGAAGGTTTTGATTGGTGCCGTGCTTTTTCCAGTGTTGCAATCATTGCTGTGGTTTTGGCAGAGGTGTAACTTGTATCAAATGCTTTGATTTTTTGATCAACAATACTGCGTTGAGCTTTTAGTGATTTGAGAGTTGTGTCGGAAGCATTACCCAAATACATCACCGTCATCCCGCGTTCACGAGAAATATTATTGATAAGATCATTAAGCTGTTTATTTTCTTCGAGTCTTGCTTGCAGTGTTTTAGCCGACTGAAAACTCACATACGATGTATAAACATAATAACTGGCGAGTGAAAACAAAATCAGAATCGGTAAGAGACTGATTAGGCGGAGTCGATTTTTAAGTCCTAAATGCATGGTTATTCCTCTTAAAGTTGATCGAGATAGTTATTAAGCCGTGCCGAGGCTTTTTTGGCTTCTTGAGCGTCATTTGTTTTTGATAAAATCGCAAGTTCTTCAGAAACTTCACTCAATCTGAGATTATCACTGATTCCTTTGAGTTTAGCCGCACTCTCTCTCCACGTATGGGTATCGAAAGCAATAATAGCTTGAGTGATTTGATTGCTAATAACCCTGGCATCATTCTTGTAATCAAAAAGCAACTCATCAAAAAAGCTTTTTTCCATTCCCAATTCTCTGGCTACACTTTGGGAATCATAATGAAATGTGGGTAATTTTATAACAATATTTTCACTAACCTCTTTTTTAGGAACTACTGCTTTTTCTTCAGTTTCAATTGTAGCATTATCCAGATCAAGAAACTCTTTTTTAAAAATACTTTCCTTGGGTGCTAATGATGCGGGAACTTCTTCTGGTGAGGCTGTCTTTTCTTCTTGTATCAGGAGAGGTTCGTCATCATGGTGTTTAAGCCCAAAAGGATAGATATTCTGAAGTGCTTCAGTGGTAATGGCAGCAGCAGGTTCTTCTAAAGAAATGGATTGGGCGGTATTGGTTGTTTGTGTATCCGGTGTTTCT
>JAQTPC010000027.1 GCA_028713005.1 Minisyncoccota bacterium
GGAACGGCTCCGGGTTCAGCACGGGTGGATGCGGTCAGTCCCATCTCCTCCAAAGATTTGTGATGGACTCTCTCCATGCGGTCCATGGACCGCTCCTCCATCTGCTGCATGCGCTGAACATATGCTTCCTGGTCCTTCATCCGCTGCTCGTACATTGCCTTGACCTGATCAGAGCCGTATTTTTCTTTGAGTGCTGCGGCAACAGCAGCACTGTCTTTTGCAGAAAGTGCCATCATCTGCTCTTCGGTCAGAGCTTTTGCATGTTTCATTTTTATGACTTCAGTCAGCTGATCGCCGGCCTTTCCTTCAGCCATGGAAATCTGGGCTTCGTCCGTTGCACCTGATCGGACCTTCAGGCGCTGGGCTTCAATATCCGCTGCTTTCTGCACTTTATCGAGTTCAAGTGCCTGGTAGCCTGCAGCGTCCTCGCGTTTTGTTGCCTTCATCTTTCGCAGGAGCTCGTTACCTGCTTCAGCCTCTTTTACGTCCTGTCCGCTGACTTTTCCACGCTTCTCGAGATCATAATCATCGACAAGTCGTCGTCCTTTGACTTCTTCGTCAAGTACTTCTCCTTTCAGGTCCAGCTGGTGGCGCTGGGTGATGCGCTGGATCATGAGTTGTCGTGCATATGCTCTGTCCTGGCGGTTATTTTCAAACACGATCTTCATATCCACCATATCGTTTGCGCGAATCACCCGCCCGCTGTCGATACTATACAGGTATTTTTCGAGATCTTCGGCATTCTTGAATTCGTTCATTTTGTCGTCAGTAAGCCGTTCACGGATGAGTTTGGTGATCTCATCAAACCGCTTGCGTTCGATCATCTCCCGCTCACGGTCGATCATCTGGTCAGACCGTTTGATCTCGGTTTCTTTTACCTTGGTAGCAACGCTCTGCTCGTACTGCAGCAGCCCGATTTCGGCCTCGCTCTTCATTTTTTCGCGCTTTTCAATGAGTTCACGGGATAATGCCCCCCGCTGATGGATGATGTCCTCCCAGTACGATTCGTCATAGTCAAAGTACGGAAGGTGGACAAGCTGGAGTCCCCAGCGGGAAAGGGTGGTCGTAAGATTGAATTCAAAATCCTGTTGCAGCTCTTTTCTGAGGCCGAGATTGCCGTACAGGTCTTCAAATGAATGACTTTTGATCTTTGCCTGGAGGACATTCAAAAGTTCATTTCTGATATTGGAGAGCAGATCGATAGTCTCAAGATGTACCCGGGATTTCATCAGGTTGTCAAAGAGGAGAACTGGTTTGTCAATCTTGACAATCATCCGGCCTTTAACCCCGGCGTTGAAATTCTCCGAAGTCCGCAGACTCCCGATAGAGAAATCGACCGGTATATCGCCATCATCCACAAGGATAACGGTGGTTTTTTCATAGAAGTTCAAGGTTTTTAAGAACTCCAGAAGGCTGCTGGCGGTATAGGTACCGGGGGGCAGATCCCCAAGATATTTTCCCCCTTGTAAAAAGATTGCCTTTGTTCCCTGCATGACCGTGATTTTTTTGGTCAGGCCCAGAAAGTATGAATTGAGGTCGGCAACCTCAAACCTGTGTGCCAGATCGTTGGGGCGCCGCTGCCAGACATTTGACTTGCTTAGATCCGGAAATTCTTCCGGGTAAGTAGACGCAGTCTGACCGGTTGGCGGCTGGACGGGTGTCCCGCAGTTCGAACAAAATGCTGCACCGAACCGGACAGGCTGACCACAGCTGCTGCATAGCTGACCAGCGATCAGCTGGCCGCACTGGGAACAGAATTTGCTGTTTTTTTTGTTCTCTGCCCCACATGACCGGCATTTTATTTTATCAAACATATGAAGTGACCATCCCTCTAGATTACTTAATTACGAACTGTTATTTATAGATGAGGAATAGATTCATCCCTTTTAAAAATATTTTACTATTGTTTGTACCTTTAAAAAAGATACATGATAGGATTAATTTCCCTCCCACCGGGAAAATCAACGCAAATTCAAAGATTTCCTCGATCATCATGGGATCAAACACATCGTCGCACGTCTGAAACACCCCCAGACCAACGGAAAAATCGAACGGTTCTATGGTGAGGTTGAACGGAGAATCAGAAAATTCGGTTCTATCGATAAAATCGTTCACTGGCATAATGTCATCAAACCTCACATGAGTCTCGATTTCGATGAACCAAGCAATGCTTTCTGGTACCGATTGCCCCCAGAGAGGATCCTGGCTTATTTGCAGAAATGGTTAGATGTGTAAAATTAATTCAGGATAGGACAACAAAGAAACTGAAAGGAAAAATTAATTAATGTCTGACAGTGAGTGTATTTTACCCTACTAAGGTGGTGTATACTATCGTCACTTGTCCGAATTGTGGAAAAAATACTCCGGAAGGTAAATTTTGTGAACATTGTGGAGCATCTGTGCAGACATCACAGACATTCCAGCAACCCGCTGGCCAGCAACCGGCTTATACGCAACAACCTGCCAGTCTAAAAAAAGAGAAGAATGCAATAGGAGCAGCACTTCTCTCATTTCTCTTTACCGGTTCCGGGCAAGTCTACAATGGAGAGACCGGAAAAGGTATAGGTATTCTCATAGGTGCAGTAATTGGGTATTTTCTTTTTGTTATACCTGGCGTCCTTGTCATCCTCTATGGGATCTATGACGCATATACTACTGCCCAGAAGATGAATAAAGGAGAAATACCCTTTGTTGAAGTGAGCACAGGCAAGATAATTGGGTTTATTATTGCAGAAATTGTCATTCTTGCCATTGTTATTTTTATATTTGCAGCATTGCTCTATGAGATGAATGATTATTCCTCTTACTACTACTGATT
>JAQTPC010000007.1 GCA_028713005.1 Minisyncoccota bacterium
GGTCACCCTCTCAGGTCCCCTAGGCGTCATAGCCTTGGTAAGCCATTACCTTACCAACTAGCTGATACCGATCAAGCCGCTCCCAGGGCGAAAAAACTTTACTCTTGCGAGACTATCGGGAATTACCTATCCTTTCGGATAGCTATGCCCGACCCCAGGGTGCGTACTTAATTATTACTACCTCGTCTGCCGGTTGCTCCTTGCGGAGCCCCCTTGACTTGCATGCCTTATCCACGCCGCCAGCGTTCATCCTGAGCTAGAATCAAACTCTTAACTAAAAGTGAACGGAACAAAATAAAGAGTACTATTAATACTTTGTATTTTGAAATTCATATTTCGTTGGTAGGACTCTAACTCAAAAATATTCATACTATTTGCTGTTGTATGATTGTGTATATTTGGAATTATTGTTCAAAAAATAAACTTGAACTTTACACTATCCTCCCTGCTCCGATAAGAGCGCAGGAGGACATTTACGTCCTACAAAGTGGAAAGCTTTGTAGGATACGTTCTCAATATTTCAGATTTCAAAGGTCAAAGCCTCTATTTCAAGGCGTGGAGACTATCTTACAGGAAGCTATATATAAGTCAAGAGGTTTTGTAATAAAAAGTCCGACTCCTAGGAATCGGACTTGTGACCATATAATATGGCTAGATTTTGACGATGGCCAAAGCTTCGACCAACTCATGATACAGGAGCCAATGCTCTTCAGCGAAAGGTAAATAATACCGTCGCGTTTCTTGGACTTTCCTTCTGCGCTTCTCGATCGGGCAACTGCCGAGCGTCAGCACATTATGCAAACGATCAGATAGTTTTATTTTGAAGAAGTCGCGAGGAGCAGCATGGAACCGGTCACGCGGAGATAGTCGATCAAGATCAACATCACCGCGCGGATGTGTTCGAAATAGCGTTCACCTCCTTCGCGCCGCATATACCTGAATGCATCTTTGGCGTCATTGTAAGCTTTCTCGATCAATTTGTATCGATGATCGGAAGGCGGATATATCTGCGCGATGCGACGAAAGAAGCTCTCGCGATTTTCTGCCGCAGTGAGGAACGGGAATCTGTCTGTTATATTGTTCATGCATTTCCTTTCTATGTGTATGTGCGTTATATACTGATATAAATATCAAAATAATTTGATGCATTTGTCAATACTTCGAAGAGCTAGGGATCCAGAAAATGAAAAACCCCGCCAAAAAGCTCTGGCGGGGTGTGTTGGTGGGGAGTTACTATCCCCCACGAATCATTTGCTCTTCCATTTTTTTCAGACGACCATTACCATTGCCGGTCTTATCTTCCAGCGCAGTGAGCGTCTGAAATGAATTTGAATGGGCGAGGTTGAAGTCTCGGACATGCTCTCGGTGGTCAGGCTTGAAGCCTGGACCTTCAGCGATACTGCGCACGATCTCGATGAAAGATTTTTCTCCTTTCACCTTGGTCGGTAGGGCTGTTCCCGTAAGCGGAATATCGGTGATAATCTTTGCTCCGCGCCTGAGTGGGTTACCCTTCTCATCTACATCCCCTCGATCATCAACATAATATTGAGACAGGAGGATGAGGCGCGTGCCGAGATAGACCGCTTCGCCGATATCGTGGGTCACAAAAAATACGGTCATCTTGTGCTTCTCCCACAACTGGAGCATGAACACTTGCACACGTTCGCGCGTTGACTGATCGAGCGCCCCGAACGGCTCATCCATAAAGACCATGCCGGGGCCAGTTACGAGAGTCTGTGCAATCGAGACGCGTTGCTGTTGTCCGCCCGAGAGCTGATACGGATATTTGTCCGCGTGCTCAGCGAGCTGAACGTCGTTTAGATACTCCATCGCTTGCGCGCGGAGCTCCTTCTTGTGCGTCATCCGATACCAGATCGGATACTTGAGCTCAAGACCGATCAGAACGTTTTTGAGAACGGTCAGATGCGGATAAACGCCGTATTTCTGAGGAACGAGGCCACGAGTGGAATCCGGAAACTGAACCGGCTTTCCATTGATGATAACATTCCCTTCATACCCCAAATCTGCGCCGAGGCAGATGCGGAGCAGGGTCGATTTGCCACACCCCGAAGGCCCGATGATCGAGACGAATTCCCCTGGATTTACTCGGAGGTCAACGTTCTCGAGAACCGTCTGCGGCAAACCGGTTTTTGGATCCGGGAAGCGCCGATAAAGGTTTTCGATGTAGAGCTGATTGGGTGTATGAATGCCCGGCAGTGCGATAGTTTCCATAATCAATTTTCCTTTTGTTTTGAATACCACGGATAGCACTTGTCGAGGATGAGACCAAGAATATAATTCATAGCATATCCAAGAACAACTACCCAGAGTGCGTAAGGGATGATCACGTCCATCTGCGTAAAGCGGCGGACGAGATAGATACGATATCCGATACCCGAAGAAGCTGCGATCGCTTCTGCAAGGATGAGCGAATACCATGCCATACCGAGTGACGTCCGTAGGATCTCGATCAACCGAGGCAGAACCTGCGGCAACAAGATCCGATAGATGACGTCGAGCTGAGTCGCACCGAGCGTAAACGAGCGAGTGATTTGTTCCCCTGCCATCTTTGAAACTGTGCCGTATACCGCAAGCGTCATCGCCGGAGCGATACTGATCACGATGATGACCACCTTCGAAGCCTCCTCCACACCAACGGTGAGAAAGAGGACAGGCAGAAGGATGGGTGGCGGCACGAGGCTTGAGAATCGCAAGAGGGGCATGCAAAGAGCATTCATTCCTTTGAAGAGCGCCAAGTTCATACCAAACCATAATGCGAGAACCGAGGATATGATCGCTGCGTAGCCGAGGCGTCGCAGACTCACACCAGTGTCATGCCAGAAGATTGTATCTCCCGTTTTGACATCAGCCTTGAATGCCACCTGATTGAACGCGGTGACAATTTTTGCTGGCGTCGGCATGAGTTTTTCGTCGGGATTCGACAAGTTTCGCTCATGTGACAAGTAGAGATATCCTGCGATGAGGATAATGAATGGGAGTGCACCGGCGCAGATGCTGAGCAACTGACCAGGTTCGGCATGCATGCCGAAGAATAGAGGGATACGTATTTTTTTTGTTTCCATAAGGTATATGTGGTTGTCGAAAAGCTATTACTATACTGAAATGTATATTACATATTTTTTGAGATTTGTCAATATTTTCTCCACATCAGTATGGAGTCATTTTTTAGTAATAAAAAAACCGCGTCTCCCCTGTTATGAGGTGACGCGGCTGAATTGGAAGCTTCAGGTTCGCTTAAAGTTTGCCGTCAGCAGCCAATTGCATGTAAGTGGTAGTGTAGCGTAATTTGACATTGCGCTTACTGCCGAGGATCGAACCGTCCGGAAACTGGATGCCAACACTGTCTTTGGACGAAGCACCGTTGTAGAGGCCGCGGTCAAAGCAGAACGTGCGGACATAGTCTGCGATCTCGCTCAATTTTTTGTCCTTGGTGAACTCGATGGCTTTCGCTGGATCATTGAACATGAAGGTGGTCTTGAGCTGAGCGTCAAATTCGGCACGAGTGCCACCGGCGCTCTTTGCCATGAATTCAAGTGCAGCATCAGTGTTCGCACCTTTGCCATACATGATCTTCATGACCTCATACCATGTCGCAGTCAGGGCTTTCTTGACCCCTTCCGGCGCATCTGTCTTGACCACGAGCAAGTCCTGGATCTCTCCGGGAATTTTGCTCGAATCAAAGACTTCCGTTGCACCTTTCACTTGACGCACCGTCATGAGCGGAGGATTCCACGTCACGCAGGCAGCGTCGAGAGGAGCGGCGGTGAACACGGATGAAATATCCGCATCCGACACGTTTTTTGTCTTCACGTCAGTGATGGGCATCTTGTGGATGCCGAGCCCGCGATACAGCAGATAATGCGATACCGAGTTCTCGACAAGCATGAACGTCCGACCCTTGAGGTCTTCGATCGTCTTTGCATTTTTTGCCACGATACCGTCGTTGCCATTCGAGTAGTCCCCGACAACCACAACGGTAGTGTCCACGCCGCCGACACAAGGGCCGGTGAGCGCATCCATCTCGGTGATAGTAACCCCCACGACGGACTTGTCGGTCACGTAGCGGTTGATGCTTTCACCATAGTCGTTGATGAGCTCGACCTTGATGTTCACACCGTATTTCTTGGAGTTCTTCGCAAGGATGCCGGAGGAGTCCGCATATGCCCAGGGTTCCCACCCAGTGTAATGCGACCAGACCATTTTATAGGTCGGACCTTCGGCCTGTGCACGAACTTGAGTGATTCCGCCCATCGCCAATGCGATGACTGCGGCCAACAGAACTGACAATTTCATTTTCATATCTTCTAAACTTCCTTTCTTTTTGTTTTTTGTTTGATGTTATTGTTTCTACAAAGACTGTCCCACAGAGAGATAACGATGTCTCTCCGTGGGCACTTGCCACAGTGGCTTTATTTGTTCGGGGCACCGGATGCTTCGAGGTCGAGGCTGATCGTCGGACGTTGCGCGTTGCCGCGTTCCATCTTCGCGATAACCTTTTCGGTTTCCGTGGACATCCGATCCATTTCCAGAATCCGCCCGGCCATTTGAGGCAAGGCTTCCTGTTTGAAACGGCTGATGTCTTCCATCGCTTGGGTGAGATTGCCGAAGACTTGCTTCAGCGCATCCATGCTGATGTTCTGTCCAGCTGCCATCTTGTGGATTTCAACACCCTGCGTTTTGAGCATGATGGAATTCTGCACCATGAGGTCAGCCGTAGTCTTATCGACGGCTTGCACCGTCTTCAGCACGATTCGCTGATTGGCCAAGGCCATTGCAACGACGACTGCGATTTCCAGCGCCTTAACGGTGACTTCTTCGCAGCGCCGAGCGCAACGAATGAGTTCGCGATTGTTACGAATGATGAGTTCGTAGGAAATCACGCCCTGCTGGTTCACCGCCAGATTCGTCTGGCGATCGCTGATGGATTGGCGGAGAGTAAACAGCACTTCTTCTTCGAGGAATTTACGCTGTTCGCTGCCCTGTTCGAGCTTGTCGATTTCCGCCGCCAGCTTCGTATCCAAAAGCATCGCTGCTTGGATCGTTTTCTGGAGACGGAGCGTCAGATCACGCATTTCCACCTGATCATCGGCGAGGATGTCATTGTCACGGCGAAGCTGGTCTGCTCCGCTATGCAACTGCACCACAATCGAATCAATGACACTTCCCGCTGACTGCCAGCGAGTAAAGTATTGATTGAGCGTGGTGCCGACGCCGGGAATGATCGAGAAGAAACGTCCAACACTGCCCGGTTCAAGGAGCTTGAATTTGTTCGGGTTGATGGTATCAACCTGAACCTTCAGGTTGACGAGGGCGTTTGCCACCGGACTGCTTTCGGCAGACTGGGACAACACAGAAATCTGCTTCTTGAGCATTGCGCTCTTGTTGGCAAGTTTCTGGACAAGCGGTGCTGCAATGTTTTCCACTGCATCACGCGTTTGACGCGTCTGTTCGGCATTGGTGACGTCGCACGCCATGACTTTTTTGAGCCATTCGTTTGCGACACGTTCGGTCTCGGGGTTAACCTTGACCGTAGCCAATTGTTCTCCCGGAATGATTCCCATGTCCTGCGCCACCTGGGCGGCATTTGCCACCTGAGGTGCAATAGTTTGTGCTGGCTGAACTTGCGTCTGTATCATATCTTTCTTTGACCTTTCTTTTTTTGGGTTAGTGTTTGAAGTTTATTTTTGAGCAACTGACTTCGAATCCACTTCCAGAAGATTTTCCGGAGCGATTTTCGACGTTTTTGACTTTGCGATCAACTGCTTGAGAAGCTCCGTTGCCTCTTCCATGGTTCGCTTCGGGGAATCCGTAGCCGACCGGTCTTTAAGCCGGACGACTGCGACTCCCGTCTGATCCATGGTCGCAAGCGCTTCTTCATTGGTCGCCAGAATATCTCTGACTTCCTGATGAGTTTGATCGTAAACGAGGGCTTGACTCTGCAGCGCTTGAAGCGTGCGTTCGTCAGATGCCGTCCGTTTTTGTTTTTTACCGAGCGCAATGATCCTGCTCTCGATATCATCCCGTTCAATGTCTGCGATGCTTGTAAGCTGCACGACAATACGTTCGAGATTTGCGAGAGCGGACGTATACGCCTGCTCGGCGGCATATTTAAGCCTGCTGTAGGTGAGCTCATTTTCAGAGAACACCCGTCCAAAAACATTGACCAGTGTTTGAAACTTGTCTTCGAATTGGGACACCTGCAGGCGACCTTCGTCACAGCCAAGCTTTTTTAAGTCCTTGGCGAGTTGCTCTGTCTTCTCTTCTTTCATCTTATCAAATTCTTCGTGAAGCTTGGCGAAATACTTTTGGGTATACGCGTCGCGTCCGGCAAAAAATCTGATGGCCCAGTTGGTTGCACCAACAAGGAAGCCTCCGGCCGCGATGCCTGCGGCAAACGGACCGGTGATGATAGAAAAAACAGTAAGTCCGAATGCACCGACAAACCCGAGAGCGACTGGCCCAAGAGTCATAGGATGCTGAATGGTTTCAGAAAGTGCGGTCCGCCTGGCGGCCGACTCACTGAAATCCAGTGACTGCGGCTCGCCCTGTGGCGGTATATTTTTCATTTATTTCCTTTCTTTATAAGGTTTTTTGTTTTTGTTTAAATTTTCAACGACCAATCGATTGTCCTCTATTCTGCACAAATATACGTATTTGTCAAGGGTCTTCGATAAATAAAAAACCGCGTTCTCCTTTCGGAAAACGCGGGTGAATTGGTCACTGAATTTACTGCAAGATTTGAATCCGTTTTGAACATGCAGTGATGTCCTTGGCATAATCATGGACGAACTCATCGAGCGCTTCGCGGTGCTCGAGGCGGAAGTTTTGGCCGAAGATGATATCTACGGCACCGGTCACTTCCTCCAAACGAAGCCCGTCGAACTCCGTGCCGGAAGGAGCTTGCTTTAGACGGTTGAATGTCGCCCGCTTGGCTTCTTCTGCAATGACTGGGATCATGGCGCCACTCAGGATGTTGACGAAGGTGAACGGCATGGAAATATCCTTGTCGCCTTCCCTTCGGGTGATGTCATACATGACGCGCTTCGGAGAAAATACTTCCTCCACAAACGCATCAGCGAGAAGATCCACCGTCGTTGTCTTTGAGACCTCGACACCTTTCAGACGATCAAGGAATATGAGACGACTGGCTTCCCGCGTTGGACGCTTTACTTCGATCATTATATCAAGGCGACCTGGGCGGGTAACTGCGGAATCAAGCGAATTTGGCTTGTTGGTCATCCCAACAACAATAGCTTTTGACACACGAACCCCCTGCCACTCGGCGAGGAATGTCGGCACGATGCTTTTCAAGATGTCGCTACTGACGCCTGAATCACGCTTAGCGAGGAGAGCTTCACACTCGTCGATCACAATCATCGGACGGATGCTGGTTTCAGTATAGAACTTATTTGCTCTCGCAAAAATGTTCCGTATGAGGGCCTCTGCGCTGCCGATGTATTTGTCGAGGACCTCGGGACCGCTGATGAGGAAAAACCCCTTACGACCATCGACACCTTTTTCTTTACACATCGCCAAGAACTGGCTGAAAACCGCCTTCATCATCATCGTCTTTGAACAGCCCGGAGGGCCGAACACGAGGACTCCGTTAGGCGCTTCTTTTTTCAAACGTTTGTAAAGCTCAGGATACCGAAATGGCTCCTCAACGGCTTCAGTGAAACGCTGACATGCATCATCTTGTCCATGGACATTACTCCATGTCACCGAACTTTCGGCAACAGTAAACGAATCGTCATTCAAACCATAATTCTCAAGAATGACGGTCCCCGTTACATCAAGAACCACGCGTCCGCTTTCTTGGAGCTTGCCGGAAAATTTTCCGGCAAATATTGTTTTTTTATTTCCTTGGAAATCAACGATGACAAAAGTATCGTCAATAACGCGGGAAACAAACGCAATGAACCCCGAAGGAATGGCCTTTGTAACAGAAACAATGCGCTCGGCTTTTCGGTCGATCAAGACCGTATCACCAGGAGACAGCGTGAAGCTTGAGACCGGAAATTCCATCAGTTGGCCTGCGTAGGTCACTGTGACAAATGTTTCCTGTTCCAACTTTTCATCAACATCCAAGTCGCAGGTGCCATTATCTACCGAGGGCATCCCGATGCGGAAGAAGTTTTTGTAACCAGAAGGAGCAAACAATACGCATACCCACCCTTCCCGCTTAGGATCAGGTCCAATGATTTGACCGGACTCTTCAGGGTTCGGATGAAGCGCGTAAAATTTACTTTCCTTTTTAAGCTTCACGATGCGGTTCATCACAAACTTCGATGAAGTCATCGGAGTCGGTTTTGAACTCACAAGAAGCGCAGTCGTCTGGACCAAAGGGTATGAAACCTTTGATTCCGGACTCGATTGATTTTCACTCATAATTAGTTCCTTTCAATTTTCAATTTGTTTATTAAAGACCACGAAATACTGAAATATCTTTATCATGTAAAAGGACTTGTGTCAATGTATCTTGTAAAATAAAAACCCCGCTCTTTTCAAAGCGGGGCTGCTCACATTAAAAATATGAGCGTTGTATTCAATACGTGTCCATAAGCAGGACAACTTCAACTCGCGGGAGGCGATACCCGTATGCACGATCAGTCTCGCCAGGAATGCGCGGGAGCGGCTTGGTTCCTCCCAGGCCCTCAGCATGGATACGATTTTCATCGATACCATACGTGACCGCAAGGTAACGCGCCACTGATTGCGCACGTGCGAGGGATAATTCCCTGTTTGCATCTGTGTCTCCACGAATGTCAGAGTGTCCTCGAACGCCAATCCGGAAGTTGGGATACCGTTTCATCTTATCTGCAATCTGATCGATTGCTTCCTTGCCTTCGAGGGTGAGCTCGTCGGTGCCAGACTGGAACTTGATCGGCTCCACCTTCAGCGTTCCAACGTCTCGCAAACGAGCCCATTGAGCATCAGATAGAACTACGAATTGCGTCGCGGCCGTCGTTGCAGCACCGGTCGAAACGTCAAACCCTACTCTCGTAGCGCTTGCGAACAGATCGACGATGAAGTCGCTCTTGGTGAGCATGAGCGGATTTTCATCCGGGATCGGATTGCGATCCACATCGCCCACCTGACGGAGTATGCCAACCACCCCCTCAATCGTATCAGTCAGCGCATGATGAGGTATCGTGCCTGCGGTTTGCGCAGACTCGACACCGAACCATTCACGGGCATTGTCCGTGAGATTGACCCACGACACACCCTTGATCATTTGAGCCGCAGAGGATTGATCCACATGAAGCTCATCCGAAAGCTCTTTCTCAAGATCGCTCGGATTGTCCGAATAATACTTAAGCACATGGAAGTAAGTCCGAAGCAGCTGTTGGACCACTTCTGGATGTGACATCATCGTGTCTCTGTTCACCAGAAGGACATCCACGATGACATGCGACGTTCTCTCACTTCCCAGGAGCTTGCCGATACCGGGCATCGCTAAAGCTTTTGAGACTTGCGGTTCCCAGAGAGTCGCAATGGAGACTTCGTGGCGCTTGAGCTTGTCGAGCGCATCGTCAGATCCATTTGCAAAAACCTTCAGAGTTGATGTTTTCGTTCGAAGAAACGGGATGTCAAAGTCGACGCCGGCCACCTTCACGAGATGCGCCGAGGGCGAATCTGGAGTAAAGGCGATCTTCTTGGTCACATTGTTCCGCAATGCATCGAGCGAAGCGATCTCATTCGTATAGGCGACGATTGCATCGCCACCTTTCGATTCATCGATCACACAAGCGATGACAGCAGGATAACTGACGGCTGCTCCATTGAGGACGTAGGCATCCACCGTGCACACCGCCAGATTGACAGTGTTTTCGGACAGATGCTTCATGCGAGCAGAATAATCCGCTCCATCATTTTGACAGTCCACGAGATACCCTTGTTCGAGCATCTCTTTTTTGAGCCGTTGCGAGCGAAGCGGAAAATATCCGACCCAGTCGTCAACAGCGATAGTGATCTTGCCTTTCGTTGCTTTCGCATCCGACATCTTTTTTTGGAAATACTTCGTCACATGAGGACGGACAAATTTCCAGCCACCGATGCCGAGCAGGGACAGAACTACAAGCCATATAATAAGCTTGGTTGTGGTTTTCATAGGATAGTAAGCCTTTCTATTTTTGAGTTGAATTGTTGTCGAGGTGCACAAAATATACTGGTGTATGAATAACATATTAAAATTGAAAAGTCAAGTATGTGCTTACGGTGCTCTAGAAAATAAAAAAGCCCCTTCGCTTTCGCAAAGGGGCAATAAACGTACCGTTGCCGGTGTCGCTTATTTATCG
Source organism: Minisyncoccota bacterium (assembly GCA_028713005.1). Classification (GTDB taxonomy): domain Bacteria; phylum Patescibacteriota; class Minisyncoccia; order Phycocordibacterales; family PALSA-1337; genus C7867-002. The sequence goes on from JAQTPC010000007.1 coordinate 10,320, forward strand.
AACTTTTCTGATTCTGCCGTAACAGCCTTGAAGCCTTTTTTCACTTCTTCTGGGCTTTGAGCATCGGTGTAGTAAGTCTTACCCCGCTGGTTCAGACTGTGTCCTTCGCCGATACAGAAGCCGATCGTATGGATAACGACAGGCGTCTTATTGACCTGCGCGATCAGTCCATTTTCAGAGTCACTCGCCTCGCCATCGGTGATGATGACGATATGGTATTCTCCGTAGCCCAGCTGCTTTGCGCGTTGCTCCTCGAGGCGGCCAAATGCGAACTTAACACATTCATACAATGGCGTGCCATTATTAGCGCGCACTGCATTGACTTGATCTTCGAAACCGCGCCGATTGCTTGTCCCAAGAACAGCGCGCTCTGAAATGCCAGCATTATCGAACACAACCAACCCGATGTTATCGGATGCATTCAAGCTTCGCTCAAAATCGATCACCGCTTTTTTAGCGACTTCAATCTTGGTCGAATTTCCTGAACACTGGATTTCGTTCATCGAACCGCTTCCGTCGAGCACAATATAGAAATTGCGCCGAAGAAGGTTTGACTCCACTTGAGGTGCTCCGCTGGTAGAAGCTGTTGCTTGTCCCGCCTGCTCCGGAGGAGCTTGCGGGGATGAGGGCGGAGGCGCTGTCTGAACGGTCGTCGGTTCACATCCCACAATAAAGATCGTGAGAGCCAACACCAGTAATGAATAAGGTTTGAACTTTTTCATAATATGTAATGTTGGAGTTTACTTCACCGGAGTGAACAGCTCTGATTCAGCTTCCACGTTGGCGACACGGAATACAACGCGCATGTTTGCGCGCCATTCCGCTTCATTCAGTGATGGGAGTGGCTGACCTTTGAACGGGCCGGTTTTCTCCACGCCCTTCTTCGGCTTCATGCACCCTTGGCCCACGGTCGTGATTTGACTCTCGTCAAGCTTCACACCTTGACTAGTGGCGAACGCAACTAACTCCTCCTTTACGCGGTTCGCGCGTTTGAGAGAAGTGTTTATATTCACCTGCATGATCTGTTTGAGCTCAAGCTGCGGCGTATTTTCACTGCGTAGTGCCGACAAGTATTTGTTCGGGTCAGTGTGACCCTCGACCGTTAGGATGGCGCCGCTATACGTGGACACCATCTCTATCACCTTGGTGAACTGATCAGCATACTTTGACGAATCAAAGTCCGCCATGTTCGGTTCAAATTGGATCTCGAAGGTGAACACGCTATTAAGCGCATCGCCCTTCTTTGCAACGAGAGCCGCAACGGCACCTGCATCGAACCGCGGACTTTCAGCCTCAACGGCCGTATTCCGCAATCCTTGCTTGATCTTGCTGTAGTCGAACCCTGCGCTGGCAAGCGTCGTCTTGCTCGAAAGCAAGCCAAGCGCGATGAGCGCAGTCTGATTTTCAGATGAGATCTTGTCGAAACGCCGTGGATAGCTCGAGTCACTGAAGAACTTGATGTTCCCCTGATACCCGACGAACGTGCAGCCATCCAAGAGACCCTTGGCATCATTGACCGCATCCTTGCTATCCAAATACACGAACGCTGCCTGCGTCATGAACTTGTCGTATTCTGCCTTGCGGGCAGAACTTTTCGACAGGTCAGCGAGCTGTTCCTGCGCATTCATCAATGCATTCACAAACGCCTCGACTTCCGCAGGATGAGCCGCGAGGTAGTCAGAGCGAACCGCATACACATCAGCGATGACGTGGTCAGCAGTTTTTGTGGACATCAAGTAATGCGCACCCTTCACAGATTTTTCCGCACCAGTGCCAACCTTTCCAGGTCCGCCAGTGAGATTATCTGCGTCAGGCGAGATGCAAAATACCGCATCAACAGAAGGGTCAGCACGGAAGGCGGCATCCGGACTATCGTCCGTGCCAGTGATATCCTTCACATATTTGATCGTGACATCTTTGACGTCCACACCTGCATCCTTCAGGGTTTGCACCATGAAGTCCACATGCGGTCCATATGCTTGCACGACGATTGTCTTCCCTCTCAGGTCCGACGCATCCTTGACGGATGGACGGACAACGAGCACATCTCCACCAGACGACCATGTCATCTGGTATACGACCACCGGACGAAGCCTCGGGTCCTTGAGGGCCGAGAGCGACTGATTGATCATACCGAGCGTGCCGCGAATGTAAGGGGTAGTGCCGGCGATGTAGTCCTTGACCTGATCAGCAAAAACGTCCTTGCGGATGATTTTGAAATCAAGTTTTTGGGCAGCAAACAAACTGTTCGGCTGTGTCTTCACATCACCACCATTTGCCAGCAAAGTTGCCACGTCGCCACCCCAGGTAATGACCGGGAGCGGAATCGTGCCAGACTTCACATCACCAACTTTCGCTGTCACCACTTGTGACAACTGCTTGTTCTCGACGTATTGAGCCGCGTTCACACGCAGTGCAACCGTCGCCAGTAGAAGGAGCGCCGCAAAGGACGCCATCATTTTTTTCATATCGATCGTTACCTTTCTTTTTTGCTTAGTTATGGTTGATTGTTCTCTGTGTCTTGACAGAATTGTATGAAGTTGTCAACGAACACACTTGAAAAGCAAACTAACAAAGAAATGACGATTTGTCAAGTTCATCTATTTGACCAACTTGACATAAGTGTAGTCATGTATAAGTATATGGTCTGAGTTCAACTTGAACATTACCAATACAAACTATGAAAGCCCTTGTCCTCACTCGACGGACGCGCCTACCAGCGTCAATCCGTCTTTCTCTCAATGCGACCTCGATTCAGTTCGTGGTAGGCGAAATCACCAATGCTAAACCGGCTGATGCGGTGATGTCATTGCAAAAGCTGATCAACAGCAGTTCCCCTGACATCATTGCGATTGATGGTGACTATGGTTCCGACGATGCGCGTCTGTGGCGCGAGCTGTCAGAGCTCACCATCGCAAAACTCCGTCTGCGGATCTTGTCGGGAATCGGGTTACCGGAAAGCCTTAAACTTCTCAGGCTGGCCAATGCAGTCAAAGATGAAACCTACAACATTGTCATCTTCATTGAACAGCCCAGCGACGGCCTTCGTGCAGAACTCCGTCAACTAGGCGCCTTATGGGTCTGGCCGACGCTGCACAAGCCATCGGGACTGGAGACTTCATTCCACAAGACCATCACGGGGGCACGCAGCGTTGCAGCTGGCCTATGTGATCTTGTCGCCGCCGGATTGAAGGCTTTTGAAAAAGTCGGCGCCAAATAATCTGTTTCACTCACATCTCCCTAGATTCGTCTGGGGAGATTTTTATATAAAAACCCCGCCAAAAAGATCTGGCGGGGGCTGAAGGAACTAGGTTTTTTTATCACGCTTTTTATTGCGCGGCGGCGTATGCTTCCGAGCAATCACATTGATCGTGCGATAGTCAGTAGTGTGGCATTTGTCATGCCGCACACGCTCAGCGAAGTTGTTCGAGAAACAATACGATTCACCAGGATACCATGAATGGAGTCCGGCGACATACGAACATGTTCCCCACTTCAAGTTGAACACCTTCACCTCGAGGATGAGGGGCGTTGCAAGTGATACGAGGAACTGCGGTTTCTTGAGCCGGTTGCTCCGCTCTTTGACCTCACCTGCGATCGAGAAGTAATTCTTAAACTTCTTCTTCCGTGCTTCATCGAGCACATCAATGGTTTTGAAGAACTCGACCTTGCTGTGGATGAACTTACGCACGATGGTGTCGTGCTTCATTTCGCGAGCAAGATACAGTTCACGGTCTTTGACGAACACTTGATACAGTCGCCAGAGATCGTAGCCACGCGGAATATTTTCGAGGATGTCCGCGATGCTGTGGTCATATGCATGCGATGGATAGGCTTTAGTCAGATACGGAAGCATACTTTCGCCAACCATGAGATAGGCCTCGTGGAGCGAATGAATGTATTCGTCTGCTGAGACATTGCCCTGTCGATCATGAACGATGCGAGCAATCTCGAGACGTAATGTCGTGGACCGGTCGGACTGCCCTTCAGTCTTGATCTGCACACCATCAGGGTCAAGGTTGACTCTGGTCGCCGGAACATATGTTTTGAGCGACGTATCGTAGAGACCCATGAGTGCACCGGTGATATTTTCTGCCACCGGTCCAAGTGCCGTATCATTGAGATACAAACCAAGCACTGCCATATCGACGGTCTCATACTCTTTGAGCTTAGCACCGTGGGGAGCCAAGACTGAATGTCCCGACTCATTCCACCGCGACTGGACGACGCACACACCCTCTTCGCCTGCCTGGCGCTTGAGAGCGACATACGCATCCAGCTCAGCAGGATTATTGACGATCTGCTTTTCAGCAACCGTTGCCTGCAATCCACGCTCAGTCATATATGCACTGAGCTCAGCGAGTAACTCGTCGATGATGCGATAGTTTATCGGCAGCTTCGAGAGCGTGATCATCCGTTGCATCTGGAGGATGCGAGGCTCGCCCCATGTCTTGGGATGAGCGATCGCAAAGAGTCCATGGAATGCAAGCATGAGCTCGAGATGCGGATGAGGAGCGCCAGCCAGATCAAAGATGATCGGGTTGGCCAGATACGCAGCAAGTTTTTCCGGATCGAGACGGTTCGTGCCCGGCTTGGGCCACGACGACGGACCCGATAGACGGATGTCCTGCAATGCATTGAGTGCTGCATTGTGTTTGAGCAGTTTGGGGATGAGCTCAGTGTCTCCGATCATACACGGCAACTGTTTGAAGGTGTCCGTGAGCTCAGGGAACATCCGCGGATCATATGGCGTGAACTGACGACTGAATGCCGCCGTGATGCCGGGACCCCGATGCATCTGCAAACGGAACCCATTGAGTTTGACCGATGCCCGCGTGTAGCGAACATCTTTTTCGTGGCCCTTTCCGGAGCCGAAGAATAACTCATTGGCCGAATCGATGAACATCGGATTGAGCGAAGCGATCGGACGACCGACTGTAGGGATGATGCCATCAATATACACCGCGCGCTGATAGGCAAAGAAGTTGACGATGTCCGTCTCACTCTTGCCTGCCAGGTCTGGGATATACCGACTGATCTCGTCTTGCAAGAACTGCTCAGGAGCAGTGTTGCCGAGAAGACCGAGCATGTATCCGCTGACGCGGTCATGCATTTCCTGACTGATGAATTTTGACATAGGTAGCCTCTTTTTCTTTCGTTTGTTTCGTTGTTTCTTGTTGTAAATATTTCAGATATTCTAAAAATAAACTACCATAAAAATAGAGTCGTGTCAAAACATTATTCACGAGTCTTTTATAACTCACCCTGCCCCACTCTCCTGAGCTCAGCTCGGAGCTTCTTCCACTCAGGGATAGTTTCGCCTACCAGATTCCAAAAAGACTTTGCATGATTGAATTCTTTTACATGGCAGATCTCATGCACGATGACATAGTCCTGCTGGGCTGGCGCGAGAAAGACGAGCTTATAATTAAAATTCAAATTCCCCTTTCTCGAACATGAGCCCCAACGACTGCGTTGATTGCGGATAGCGATTTTACCAACTGAAATACCGTGACGTGAACCATAGTACTGCATGAAATGAGCGATGCGTGCATGTACGAGTGCACGTGCCGCTTCTTTGTTAGCGAGATAGAGCTTGTGGCTACGAGTATGGAAAATAGATCGGCGGAGGATGATCGGACGTGGACGAGTAATTCGAAAAAATGACCGCGTAGAAAAAAATTTCATGCGATGATTATAGCATTTGACAATCAATATATAAGCGCGTAATTTAAAATCAGAAACAAACAACAAAGAAAGGACATTGTAATTATGGGAATGCCAAATAACCTTATTCTGGTTCGCCACGGTGAATCAGAAGGAAACATCGCAGTAGCACGTTCAAAACGTGGCGACCACAGTGCTTATGAAAGCGAGTTCAAAAAACGCCACAGTTCACTCTGGCGCCTGTCAAAAGAGGGCCAGCGTCAAGCAATGCAAACTGGCGAATGGATCAAGCAAAATCTTGGTCTTACGTTTGACCGCTTCTATGCATCAGAATATCTACGCGCCATGGAAACTGCCGCACTTCTGGATATTCCTGAAGCAAAATGGTTCACGGAATTTTATCTTCGTGAACGCAGTTGGGGTTCGCTCGACCGAGCCTCAGTTCTGGAACGCACTGAACGCTTTCAAGAATCCCTTGAGGAACGTGAAATCGATCCGTTCTACTGGACTCCACCAAATGGCGAATCGCTCGCAGAACTCTGCATTCGGATCGATCGAGTGATTAACACCCTGCATCGCGAATGCAACGGCAAAAATGTCATCATCGTTTGCCATGGCGAAGTCATGTGGGCATTTCGTGTCAGGCTCGAACGCATGCCTCAGGAAACTTTCCGCTTGCTTGATGGCTCGAAAAATCCAGCTCATCGGATCCACAATTGCCAGGTGATTCACTATACGCGAATCAATCCCAAAGCATCCGGCGTAAGCCCATCGAGACACCTCGATTGGGTGCGCTCCGTGTGTCCGTGGGACAATGCGCTCACTGATGCTCCTTGGCAACATATCCATCGTCCCAGTTATACCAACCAGAACCTCCTCGATCGAGTCGAAAAAACAAAACCTCTCATCATCGAGTGAGATCAAAATCACCAGCCGAAGGTTTTTCCTTCGGCTTTTTTATTTCTATATAAAATGAGACCCATACAAATGTATGGGTCGGGGTGAAAGAGCTAAAGAGCAGAAAGAAAATGAAGAGGGTGATGGGATGTGAGATATATCGGGGCAAAAATGCGGCTGAGAGGACGTGAGTTGGTTAAAGTCATGGGAAAGCCGATATATACACAGACCAGAGCACCGTTCAAATTCTTTTTAAAAGATCAATCAAACCTACACTCGTAGTATAGGCTAAAATTATTGAAAAGTCAAGAGCTCCATCTTCTCTTTTCGCGTAAGCGCCTTGAGCTCACCTTCCCTTTTTCGTGCGAGCGCATAACTGCGGCATTTCTTACTCCAGACCAGCACCACTGGCCTGCGAATCTTTGTATAGTGTGCGCCTGATTTCAAATGATTGTGCTTGTGCAACCGATTTTCCATATCATTGGTCGAACCGACATAGAGGGTATCATCGGCACATTTCAATATGTAAACGTGGTATGCCCCTGGCCGTTTGATCACTGATCTCTTTTTCATTACTTAATTATAGTACAAAAAAACTGCGGCCACCGTTTCGGTAATGCCGCAGTATGTTGGAGTAACCTAGTCGTATTCGAGGATGGGAGCGATGGGCTCCCGCGCTTGATGAGTCGTAAACATATTCGTCCCAGCTTTCAAATGAAGCTGATCGCACCGAACATGCTCACCGTGCTCAGGAAGCAAATCCTCTTCTCGCCAGTCATTATTCATGGCAGAGGGCTCCTTTCTTCGTTTGTGCTCCAGAGGGACGTCCTCCAGAGCGGTTATGGTTTGCAAATGAACTATACTAACAGGAGTATTATAGCATAGTTAGTATATTTGTCAAGTACCCCATAAAAGCCTCGGTTGAGGGCTACAAAAACAACAGATTCCTATCAGGACTATCCGCATCTGTTCCCTTGCCTTCATCTCGATCACGAACACGTGCTTTGTGGGTAGAGGCGAGATAGACGATATTTCTACCAAACTTTTCTTCGAGCTCATCTATCTGTTTGTGGATGATCTCGTACTTTTCCCCCTTCTTCGTCGACTCTGTCTTGAGACCACCACCAAAGAGATCGCCTTGGATAGCAACACTCTCTTTTGAGACCAGTCCATGCAAGGTTACACCAGCGGTTCGATACAAGACTTGTTTGCGAAATACTTTATGAAAATGTTTTTCGATCAGATCCGTGATGATCTCTGGTGCATTGGTCGGTGCATCGAGGGTGAATCGGTAGTTGTGGTATTCGAACGTGCGTGTCTTCAAGAAAATAGAAACGTGACTGGACATGAGGTCGAAGTGGCGAGCTTTGGCACAGGCATCTTCGATATGTTTTGAAAGTTGAGAAAGGAGGAATACCGGATCGTTAGTGGCAGGATAAAATGAACGGGTCTTTTGGACCGAGTCATAGCTCGTCTTTGGATTGGGATCGACGGGCATGACTGATGTGCCATTGAGCTCGAACCACAGAGCTTCGTGAGGCTTGGAGAGATTGTCATTGATCCAGTTACGACTCTTACCAGCAAAGTCGAGTGCAGTGATGAGCCCCTTCTTTTTGAGGAAAATAGTCGTCTGTGTACCGATACCCCAGATCTTACCGATAGGTGTTTCAGCGAGAATGTTTCTGGATGAATGTGCATCAGTACCCACATCAATCATAGTGAAGCCGTTTGGCTTTTTATATTTTGACGCAACCTTTGCAAGAACTTTCGTTGGTCCCACACCAACTGATATAGACAGGCCGAGTTCTGCGGTGATCTCACGCTGAATACGCTGGGCAATCTCTCTGTATGACATCTTGAGCGGACGATCAAGGCCAGTGAGTTCGGCGAAGCATTCATCGATACTGTACTCCTCCACGTCATCAGCATACCGGCGGACAATGTTGAACATCATCTCTGAATAGCGGGCGTAGCTGGCATAGTCGCCAGGTAATATGATGACCTGCGGAAATTCTTTTTTGACGCGGAAGATGGGCAGACCACGGACGATGCCGAGCGCTTTGGCTTCATAGGAAAAGGCTGAGACGATACCGCGCTCTTCTCCGGTCACCACTGGTAGACCTTTGAGCTTTGGGTTCTTGGCCACTTCGCAGGCAACAAAAAAGGCATCACCGTCCATGTGCATGATCACTTTTTGTTTTGCATGAATGTCCATGCATACATTATAGGTGAACGGAGGTTCACTGGGTAGGGGTGCGTTCCATTTTGGAACATACCACTTAAGCAATATGCATTTTGTGCATATTGCCTTTGAACTGTTGCATTATTTGCAACAGTTGAACTATTTCGTCACACACCCATCATAGGTAGTCGTCCCCTGTTCGGTCACAAAGGCACCATTCCCCTTATTCCAAAAGACGATTGATTCATCAGTGTTTACATATCGTGCACCATCAGCAGAGAGAGCGTGTGGCAACGTCATCCGACGACCATCAGAAAATGTCAGGCCCACGCGATCCTTGTAGAAGACACTCGAGATGAATGAATTCGCTGGCGTCGTACAACGAAAGACCGCAGCGTTGACCACTCCTGTCAGTGGCGCATCTGTACCCATTCGTCCTGGTGATACCCAATATCTGCCCACGCAAAAGCCCACGTACCAGACGAGGATAAAGAGAATGATAGCGGCGAGTTGGGAGTACCAGGTGACGGTTTTGTAGGATATTTTCATTTAGTGAACTGTTTTGGTCTGAATAACCTCTCTTGGCTTGTCTCCACGTGCCGGACCGATCACACCTCTTTCCTCGAGCATATCTATGATCTTTGCAGAACGTGAATATCCAATACCCAGCTTTCGTTGAAGAAAGGCCGTTGAAGCTTTGCCAGAAGCTATGACCGCTTCCTTTGCAGGTTCATACATATCGTCATTTTCATATTCGCCCATATCAGACTCAGATGTTTGCAGTTCAGGTACAACGATATCTGAGTACCTCTCAACTAAAGCAGATACTAATTTCTTGATATCATGTTCCCCAATTTCTCTCACCTGCGCGCGAATGACGTATTTCATCCCCATACGGAAAAGTATATCTCCTGATCCACGCAATATGACTGCAGCATCTGTACCTACGATTAATTTAGAATCAGCTGTTGATCCCATCTGTAGTCCAACTCGTGATGTAAATACTTCCTGCATAGCCTTTGTGTATACCTTTGTACTTGGTCGTGATGTTGAAACTATAAGATGTATTCCAACTATATGTCCCATAGAAGCCAACTTTACAACTGCGGGTTCGATCTCCTTTGGATACGTTTGCATCAGATCAGAGAATTCATCAATGACGATGACGATACGTGGCATGAATTCTTCATCGCTCTGGTATGTACTTATATCAGTACAGTCGGCTTTCTTAAGAGTGTCATATCGTCTACCCATCTCTTTGACCATATGCTTTAGTGCGAGTACCGCTTGTTTTGGATCAATGATCGTTGGCGTAAGTAGATAAGGGATCTTGTCGTACATCGTAAGTTCTACCCTCTTTGGGTCAATGAGTATGAACCTGAGATCTTCAGGAGAGTTGTTTGAGATAAATGTCGTGATGATTCTATGTATCAACGTTGATTTACCTGAGCCTGTTGAGCCAGCCACGAGGAGATGCTTGGCTTCTACAAGGTCTATGGTGAGATCTTTACCATATTCGTCTTTACCTATGTTTATTGAGAGGTTTGTGTTCATGGGGTAATTATAGCAAATAAAAAGGCCAAGGTTTTACACTTGGTTTCTTTCCATTTTAAATTGAATTAGAGATGTATGGTTCATTACACCATGGCCGGATTACTCCTTAGCCCTTCCCCAATTCATGGCGCCGGGAAGCTAGAGGCTGGTGAGGCGTTCTAGGGTTCTATTTTAACATGTTAGTTTAAAAGTTTGTACACATCAGAAGTACTTCCTCCTATGGATCATCTTTTATACACAACAAAATATGGCAATTTATCTATACCTACATAATTGAACATCTTGTAGTTCGCTCGACGTGCAGTTGGCGAAAGTTTGTGCATCTTGAGATTAGCTTTAGGGATAAACGGATAGAAACGAATCTCTTGATGATCTCCTGCAATATCTTTCCAAATAAAATTGGTAATGAGTGGCGGTGTTATAAAACCTGATTTCAAGACTTTCTCCATGATATCCCAACCGGCACCAAAGATAACTGATTTTGGCTTGGAATTATTTGTCTTCACTTGAGCGCGAAAACTACAACCGATACATTGAATGTCGTATAGTGGATAATTCTTTGGGAGCTTCATAAGTTTCTTGCCACAATTAGGACATGAGACTTTTTCGACTACATCTAGTTCCCCATTTTCTCCAGATTCCTGAGATTTAGACATGATCATATTAGATCATGAGTAGATCTTGAGTGCAATGGTTATATCTTCAGATCAGGCATAAATGGTCCAGCAACTTCAATTGCTTTTTCTTTCGCTGGATTTATTTGTTCATTCCAACAAACTTTAACATCCCAACGTATTGGCCATTCAAAAATACAATTAGCAACAAAGTTGTACGCGAACTGAAGAATAAATACTATAGTTAGTAATACAAAGAAAAATATCCACCAAAATCGCTTAAATGTTAGTCTAAATTTAGGCATACAATCTCTTCTGGAACGCAAAGAAGTTTGATCTTATCAACTCAACTCCGCCAAGAGCTTTCTCAGCATCTGAGATAGCATGATACTTAAGGTTGAGCAACTGTGGCAGTTTTTCTTCATCCAATTCTTCAACACCTCTTTCTTGATACTTAGCTAACACAAATTCAATAAACTCACGATGCTTTTCATCCAAGCCATCCAAGATGTCGTACTTTGTATTTTGAATTCTTTCTGCACGAGTAATAGGTTGTAGTGCAAATGCAATGTAACCGAGCACATCAAACAGATCGCTGTTCTCAGCGTTTATTATTTTCTGCACTGATTCGAGTTGATTTTTACCGTATCCAAGTTCACCGAGCTTATCGAGAAACACCTTTCTTGTTTGAGGATTGGACCATATAGCCCTAAGTTCGTTCTCATCTTTGAAAAGTGACGGTAGTACACCGAACATGTTTTGTAAGAATTCTTCAGCAGAAATGGGTTTACCATCAGCCCTCCAAAATGAAGTCTGGACCATGTGCTGTATTTCTCTTTCTTTACCATCACGAAGTTTAATTTTTAACTTCCTTGGCTGTTCTTCTGGTTCAGGTGTTGGTCCGGGTTCTCTGGGTTCCTTAGGCTCTTTGGGTTCCTTTGGCTCAACTTCTTCAGTAGTCTGATCAATTGGCTCACCATCCCATTCAGGATCGAGGAAATGATGATAAGCATCTACGAAATCTATAATGGTGAAATATTCCTTACCGTCAAAAAGTCTTGTACCACGTCCAACTATCTGTTTAAACTCAATCATTGAATTTACAGGGCGCATAAGCACGATGTTTCGGATATTTCGTGCATCTACTCCTGTAGAAAGTTTCTGTGAGGTCGTCAAAATTGTTGGGATAGCTTTTTCGTTATCTTGAAATTCTCGTAGATATTGTTCACCGAGAAAACCGTCATTTGCAGTAACACGCTGACAATAGTTTGGATCCTTACTTTCCTTGTGTTTATTTATCAAATCACGAACAAGAAGTGCATGACCTTGTGTAGCGCAAAATACGATAGTCTTCTCATTTTGATTAATCTCTTTCAAAAAGATTTTTACTCGAGCTTCCTCACGTTCAATGATCTTGATATTCCCTCGAGCAAAATCGTCCTCTTTATAAACCTTTCCTTCTTCAACTTCACCTTCAATAATCATGTCATCAGAGGTGTAAATGTATTCATCAAGAGTTGTCTTGATCCTTTTGACCTTGAATGGAGTTAGGAAACCGTCATTGATGCCTTCTTTAAGTGAGTAGACATAGACTGGCTCACCAAAATACTTATAGGTATCTGTATTATCTTTTCGCTTTGGAGTAGCAGTGAGACCTAGTTGGACTGCAGGAGAAAAATATTCAAGAATGCCTCGCCAGTTAGATTCATCATTTGCACCACCTCGGTGACATTCATCAATGATGATGAAATCAAAATAGTCTGAAGGATAATCTCCGTAGTATGGGGTTTCATTTGGACCACTCATAAAAGTCTGGAAAATAGCAAAGAAAATACTGCCGTTCATTGGTACTGCACCTTTTTTCTTAATATCACTTGGAGTTATACGTACCAAAGCATCTTCTGGAAATGCACCGAATCCGTTAAAGGCTTGATCGGCAAGTATATTTCTATCTGCTAAAAATAATATACGGGGCCTACGTACACTAAGTGGTGAACCGTCCCAACGAGATTGGAATAATTTCCATGCGATTTGGAAAGCAATAAACGTTTTACCTGTACCAGTTGCCAACGTAAGAAGGATGCGTTTCTTTTTCTCTGCAATAGCGTCCATGACTCGATTTACCGCAATCTCCTGATAGTAACGAGCACTTTTACTACCGTTCACATCTTCAAACGGAACATTCGCAAACTTTTCTTTCCATAGGTTTTGGTCTGAGTACGTCTTGTCCCATAGCTCATCTGGTGTAGGAAATTTAGTGACGGTACCCTCAATACCAGTCGTCATTCCAATCTCATAGATCTCATGCCCATTTGTAGAGTAAGTGTAGGCAGTCTGCAATTTCCCAGCGTATGTTTTTGCCTGTGCAACACCTTCAGTTGGTGATAGCGACTCTTTCTTAGCTTCAATAACTGCGAGCTTACGATTCTTGTATACCAAGACATAGTCTGCAATTTCAGGCTTTGGTGTCACACCTCCAATAACAATCTTTCCAGGAGTTATGCGAAATTCTCGAAGGACTTTGGACCCTTCGATAACACCCCAACCAGATTCCTTTAGCTTTGGATCGATATATTCAGCTCTAGTCTCAGATTCGTTCATGTATTGACATTATACAATATTATAGTCCTTTTGAGAAGGCTTTTCTCAGGATAGATTTCTTGAGTTCTTCGATTGTAGAAAGCTTCTTTTGATAAATAGATTCTAGCTTTTTTGTTTGTTCAGAAAGTTGGTCGAGTTTTTTGACGATGGCTTTTTGTTTTTTTAAAGATGGATACGGAATTAAGATAGAATTTAGCATTTTTTGATTTAATTTTGGTTGAGCCATTCCACTAACAAAATCATCAAGCTTTATCGAATTTAAATAGTACTCAACAAACTTTTGCGTATCTATTTCTTTAAATTTTAAAACGTGCGCATGATTATTTACCCATGTTTTACCTGAAATCGAAAATGCTATCGGATAAGTGCGTGCTAAAAGATTTGCCCCATCTTCTGATACTAGAAGTAAGTTTTCGTCAAAAATATATTCCCCTACATAATCTACTATTCCCGAGGCACCGTAATACGGATACTCACCAGAACTTCGGACTCGTTTTGTGATTGGAATTCTTTTATTATCCAGATTCTGAGATATGTTATTTAAATTCTCTTGGTTAAATTTTGTTTTTTTAAATACATTCTTTGTGTAAGATTCAAAAAGCTCTTTTGAGTTACTCAGATTATTTTCTGCATTTTGCTTTGCTTTTTCTAGTTTTTCAAATGCTTCATCGAGAATCTTAATAATTCGTTCTTGTTCTGGAAGTGGCGGTACATTTACTTCAATAGCATAAACTTCATTTCTATTTATCCCAGGCTTTACACCTTTGGCAAGTTTTGTTAGTTCCAATGTCTCCAGTAGATGGTATAGAAATGTCAGATCATATTTTTTATCATCAAAAGTCACAAAATATGTGACGTCTAGAGGCCAAAATTTTTCTTTTACTAAGGTCAATTCTCCAGCAGAGCCTTTGCGGCCAACTATGATACTTGGTTTATCAAAATAGAAATCATTCGATCTATCCTTTTCTCCATTCGCACCATAAACAGGGTGCTTGCCTTCTAAACTGCGTTTTTCCTTGGGTAGCGGTTTACCGTATTCCAGTTTTAGAATCTCACCAATTTTTTTTGTTTGCCAGTTAGTTTTCATAATTATTTACTAGGAGAGTCATATACCAGACCATCTATAATAATAACTTCAGGTGTTTTAATGCCATTTTTTATATTCTCCTTGTACTTATTTTCCAACTCTTCAATGTTGGTTACTAGTTTTAATTTTGAAGTTTTCTCTTCTTTTACTTTTAAAACTACATAAAATGAATAACAAGATAATTCTCCTTTCTCATATTTTGAAAGTTGTCTCGTGTAGCCTCTAATCAAATTATTCGTGGATTTCTTAATCTCTACCAAAACCTTACTATCGCGTGCCTTTGCAAACCAAAAATCAATTGGGCCTGTACTTAATTTTGATTCTCTTGCATGAGGAATATTGGTGTATGAACAGTGGACATCAGCGATACCATTAAATATCATTTGGGGTACATCCTCTCTGTGTGGCTTATCCTTTTTAGGGGCATGATTTTTTGTACGATGATAAAGAAGGTTTGAATTCCCCATATCCTCAATATGTCTCTTAAAACTTAAAATTACATCCCGAACAAAATCTTTCATTTCATCAACCGATGAAATATTTTTTTGCTGAGCACTAAATTTGTTCGCGTAGTTTTCAATAGCTGATTTTGAAACATAATATCCTCTTTCGTCGATATCTGTATCATAGGACTCAAGCTTTTTATCTTTATAGATCTTTAAAAGTTTTTTGAATGTTTCTTTAAATTTGTTTTTCTCTTCTGAACTTAAAGAAGTTAATTTTTTTATCTGTTCTTTTATAACAGGTAGAATTATTCCACTAAAATCTTTTCTTAGTTTATCATTATAGGCCGCCGCATCCTGAACACTATTCCAATCATAAGCTAACGGGAGTGCTGAAACATAATCAAGTGGAACAAAGACAATTTGATGTTGTTTAAATGGGTGTTTCGGCAAAAAATAAACCGCATTATTAATGGAGTACTCCTTTGTCTCAATATTTAAATCATTACAAACCTCTTGCGTAAATTTACACAAATCGTCGTATAAAATATAAGAAACTAGATCACTAATACTATCAGGACCATATCCATCAATAAAAAGAACCATAATTTCAACCAGCTCAGGGTCATCGATGCCAACTTTTATCAATTCTGCAATAGTAAAAACTATCTTTCTTGCAACAGATTCAGGTACAGCGGGACCTGTGTCAGTCTTATTTCCATAACCAATAGAGAGACCTTTCGGCTCTTTCGCTGCCACCATCTCTATCGCTTTCTTTTGCAATTGAGGAGAATCTTCCGAGTTCTTAATAACCCTAATCAAATCAGAGAAATAACACTCAATCTTCTTACTAGCATTTAAGAAAATACCTTTTTTATCTTTTAAGAAAACTAATCGTGGGTCAATAAAATAAGGTGTGTCTACACCTAAAATTACATCTAAAATACCTTTATCCTTAAGCACTTCAGGGTCAATTTCAACATGAGCACTTAAGGCAATTGTTTGTCTCATATATTCTTCAAAATACCTTTTAAAATCCCTTCACTTTCTATATCCAACTTGACCATTTCTTTCAAAATATCCTTTGGATCACGTAAAGCAACCTCACCACCCTTATTTGGATTCTTCACAGACAAGTCAAAAGTCTTCTGATTAATATCAGCCGCATCTACGGACCAAGAATTTTCTGAATTAGCCTTAGTTTTTTGGAGTGTTACAAATGAAGCTAGATCCTTTTCATTCAAAGGATTTGTCTTACCTAGGTTTCTATCAAGACCAAGTTGGTAATACCAGATCTTCTTTGTTGGAGAACCCTTCTCAAAAAATAGAATCACTGTCTTTACTCCTGCACCTGTAAATGTCCCGCCTGGAAGATCGAGGACTGTATGTAGGTTACAGCTTTCAAGTAACTGTTTACGTAGTGATACTGAGGCATTGTCCGTATTCGAGAGAAATGTATTTTTAATAACAATACCTGCCTTACCGTCAGCTTTGAGTATTTTTATAAAGTGTTGGAGGAATAAGAAAGCTGTCTCACCAGTTTTGATTGGGAAATTTTGTTGCACCTCAGCACGTTCTTTGCCACCAAATGGAGGGTTCGCTAGGACCACGTCATAACGATCTTTTTCTTGTATATCTGCTAGATTTTCTCCGAGAGTATTCGTATGAATAATATTTGGTGCATCGATGCCATGAAGAATCATATTCATGATACCGATAATATAGGCGAGGGATTTCTTTTCCTTACCGTAGAATGTCTTCTTTTGTAGGATCTCCAGGTCCTTGGTAGACAGGTCCTTGCTTTGCTTTAGGTATTCAAAAGCCTCAACTAGAAACCCTGCTGAACCGACAGCACCATCGTAGATCTTATCTCCGATCTTTGGACCAACAACCTTTATTATAGTTTTAATGAGAGGGCGAGGTGTGTAATATTCACCACCATTTCGTCCGGCATTGCCCATATTCTTGATCTTGCCTTCATAGAGGTGTGAGAGTTCGTGCTTTTCTTCTTGTGATCGGAAATGCATACCATCTACGATATTCAAAATCTCACGAAGATTGTAGCCACTCTGAATCTTATTCTTTATCTCGCTAAAAATCTCACCGATTTTATATTCGATAGTGTCCGCACTTTCAGCATCAGTTTTAAACTTCTTGAGAAATGGAAATAACTTTTGATCAACAAAATCCTTCAGATCATCTCCTGACAAAGCCTTGTTGTGATCTAGCTTGCCATCTTTAGTCTTTGGACACGCCCAAGTCTCCCATGTGTATTGAGGTGGCAGTATATGTGAGTAGTCTCTACTTGCTAGGCGGGCAGAAAGTACACGATCCTTTTCTAGGTCATCAAGATACTTCAGGAATAGTATCCATGAGGTTTGCTCGACATAATCAAGCTCACTGGATGCACCAGCGTCTTTATGTAGGATATCGTCTATGTTTTTGAATGCTTGTTCGAACATAGGAAAATCCTACCATTTTTCAACGTTTTTTTGAAGTAAAGAGAAGCTGTAAGTCTTAATTTTAATGCCCCTCCCCTTGCCAGGCCTTGATCGCCTGACTTGGGTACACCAACTGCAATACATTCAATGTCAGATTGTCCCTCACCCACCAGAGCGTACCCAACTCAAAGACGATGATAATAGCGACGAGCACCCATACCTTGAAAAATCTGGCCCAGAGGAAACCAAGCGCCATCATGAGGACATCACAGGTAGAGTTCATGACGGAGTCACCAAAGTAGCCGAGCGCGATCGTTGCTTCACGATATCTGTTGATGATGAGTGGTGAATTTTCCAACAACTCCCAGCCACCTTCAATCAACAACGCAATCAAGAACCACCACTTACGGGGAAACTTATCCTGCAGACGTTTAGGCAACTTACTCCAGATGAACCACAG
Source organism: Minisyncoccota bacterium (assembly GCA_028713005.1). GTDB lineage: Bacteria > Patescibacteriota > Minisyncoccia > Phycocordibacterales > PALSA-1337 > C7867-002. The sequence continues at coordinate 28,266 of JAQTPC010000007.1, forward strand.
AAAACCATAGAAGAGTATGCCGTGAATAATATGTGAAAACGAATAGACGTCAGCGACACGCTGAGATGTTTCATTACCCCAGATGTTGTTATCCCACCAACCGAAGGCACCATCAGGACCGAGGAGTGACCTTCCTTCTGACCATTCAATACCAGCAACGAGCCCACACACGATAACGGCGCTCAGGATAATAAAGCGATGCTTCTTGATGAAAGAAATAATATTCATGGCTCTAGTATAGCACCGAAAAAACCTCATTGACTCAGCTTTTATCCTCATTCATAATGTGTCATATGACTAAAATACAAAAAATCATTTATTACACCTTACTCACCTTGATGAGTCTCGGCTTTATCGCTGCAGGTATCCCAAAGGTTACTGCTGACGCTATGGCTGTCGCTGGCTTTGCTCAGGCCCACTTGCCTCTCTGGTTCCTCTACTTCATCGGAGTAGCAGAACTTGCGGGTGCTATCGGCCTTTGGATCCCACGCCTCTTCAAGTATGCAGCATATGGTCTCTGGATCATCCTCGCTGGTGCAGTCGTTACGACTCTCATCTTTACCCCTACACCAGGTATTGCTATCGTCCCTGCAGTCTATGCCATCATCCTTGGCATCATCTACTGGCTCCATGGCAAGCGTGGAGTAGCTCCAGTAGCACCTGTTGCACCAACTGAGACTCCTACTCAAAACCCAGTTGCGTAATTATTAAAATAAATAAAATGCCGCTCACTACATGGTGGGCGGTTTTTTATTTGTTTGACGTGTTTGTATGTTTGTGTTATATTATTTGCAGAGTGGTGAACGTTAAGTAACCACCTGAACCAACAAAATGAAAGGATAGTTATGCAGAAAATGAATGTGGTATTCAGATCAGCCCAAGGCTTTTGGCGTTTCCAGTCAAAGCAGTGGTGGCGAGAAAATGGATTCACCGGCCAATTCTGTGGAATATACAATTCGGGTATGCATTTGTATGTATGGCCTGAAGACAAACCCCCGGGATCATTCATCGAACCGCCGACCATTCTCAAATTGTTCCCATTCAACATACCAGACCAGTTTGGTATCAAGTCTCGTGATGTCAGATTCATTCACAAAGGTCACGAATTTGGTTCAATGGGAGGCAAAGCTACTGTATTCGCCTACCGTGGAGAAAATCCACAGAAGGTTGCGAATACATGTAACATTGTAATCCCCGCACATCACATTGCATTTGTTATCAGTGCTTCGGGCGACCGTGGACTCATAACAAGATTGCAACCTGCAGTCATGTCATCGTTTGTTCTTGAGTGGCCGTAATATCAGAGTCCCCTGTTCTTTATAGGCAGTAGAAGCCGAGAATTCTATAAAATAAAATGCGGAGCGTATCTAAACCGATATTAACTCTACATATAAATATAATTTCGAATCTAATTAATTGTAATAATAACAATAAGAAGATTCAAAAGGGCGATGCACATACATGCATCGCCTCATTTATTTTGTATTACTGTACATCCACCTCTCAACGTGTTACAGTTCGTCCCTATGGCTAGACCATTTTCTCCCTCACCAAAGTTTGGCAATCGCCCAAACAACAGACCAAACAAAGCTCCTTTTACAAAAAAGGGTCCTTTCGGCGCACGAAATGGGGCTCGGCCAACCTCAGCTGGAACCCCTATCCGCTCAACGAGTGTTCCTGGTATGTCTATCGGTCAAATCACAAGTAAGTTAAACCCCTCTTCTCGAACCATTCACAAGCCATCAAAGCCTGCTCGTGGCCCTTCACCCATCCCAAAGAAAGCAGCTGGCGAGTTCCCTATGCGCATCAACAAATACCTCGGCTTCAAAGGTTACTCAACCCGCCGTGGTGCCGATGATCTCATCCTACGTCACATGGTCACCATCAATGGAAAGTTTGCTGCTCTCGGCGATCAGGTCAATGAACATGACACGGTCGAAGTCCGCAACATGCGCAAGCCTGAGTCATATAGTTATTATGCGTACAACAAACCTCGTGGCGTCAGCACTGATCCTACCCGCAAAGGTACACTCGATATCAGTCAGTCTATTCCTCTCACCAACGTCTTTCCTGTCGGCGGTCTCGATGTCAATGCCGAAGGTCTCGTCATCCTAACCAATGATCGCCGTATCACTGACCGTCTTCTCAATCCTGCTCATGAGCATATGAAAGAGTTCATCATCCAGACTATCACTCCCCTCCGTGCCAACTTCAAAGAAAAGATGGAGTCAGGTGTGGTCATCAACGGTTCAAAGCCCCTCCACTACAGTACAAAAATCATCAACGATCACCTCTTTACAGTGCGCCTCAGTGATAGCGGTAGTCACCTCCGTCAGATGTGTTCGATGTTCTTCGCCGAGATCGAAAGCCTCAAGCGCACACAGATCATGAATGTCACCCTTGGTAAACTTTCACCAAATGAATTTCGTAGGATTGAGGGTGAGGAACTTACGGGATTTTTGAGAGCGCTTGGATTGTAGGTTTATTTACCCATCTCCAAGGTCTGATCTATCTTGATCTGACTGACGAAATCATGCACGTGTGAGACCATGATGAGGGCGCCTTCATAGGCATCGAGCGCCTTGGCGATAACGGGGATATGGCGGAAATTGATATGGTTGGTTGGCTCATCCATGATAAGGAGTCCGGGACGGAGCAAGACCAGACGAGCAAAGGCCACAAGACCCTTTTGTCCTTCTGACAGCGAACCGATCTTTTTGTGAACCATCTCACCGGTGATAAGAAATGCTGCAGCAGTAGCGCGCAACTCTGTTTCGAGGAAACGACCGTCGACTGAGCGAATGATCTTTTCGAGTGATTGATAGACAGTATCATTGAAATCCATCATGGAGAAATCTTGACGATAGTAGCCAACACGGACACCATCCATGATCTTTATGCCTTCCACAGGTGTTGCAGGATTTGAAGCTGCGTAAATCTTTTCTATGAGGGTACTCTTACCTATGCCGTTTGGACCTGAGATGAGGAGATGATTTCTCTTTCGTAATGCCACTTTTGCATTGTGCTTGACTGGCTTATGCGTTTTGAGATCAAGCGCTGTATATGATGAGATGTTGATGATCTCACCGATCAAATCTGGCTGTGAAGGGATGGTGAACTGCTTGATCGTCTTATCTTCTCTACGCACATCGACGATCTCCTCTTCGAGTTCTTCTGCTTTCTCGCGCATACGCTTTGCAACCAGACGCATCTGACCACCTTTGTTCGCAAAGACATTGGCCTGATCCTTGTTGGCTTGAATCTGCTTTTCCAACTGCGCATTTTTCATATTTTCTTTTTCAATGCGGGCAGTGATCTGGTCTATCACGTCCTTATAGTCACCCACGTACTGCTCAATCTTTTTTGTATGAATATCAAGATACAAGACACCATGGGTAAAGGCATTCAAGAAATCCGCATCGTGAGAAATGACGATACAAGTCTTTTTATAATTAATCAAAAAATCCGTCAGATGTTCGATACCAGCTTTGTCGAGATTGTTGGTTGGCTCATCGAGGAGGAGGATATCAGGATCTTGGATGAGAGCAGAAGCGAGGAGGAGACGTGCCTGCTGACCACCTGAAAATGTTTTGACCTGGCGATCTTTGACGTCGATAAGTGCCGCGGAATCAGAAAGGGATTTTGAAGGACGTTTCGGAACGCGACTGGCGTGAGAACCAGCCGCTGAGTCAGCAGACTCAGACGGCGTGTCCTTCAAAACCTTTTCTGATTTTGCGGTTTTGTGGACGTTCAAATTGACCACTTCAAGAACTGCATCGATACGTGGATCAAGATCATACACTTTATCTGCAAAACAGTTTGCAAAGAAATCACGCACAGTGAGCTCAAGGTCAGGACGTGGGATGACCTGACGTGCAGTAGCAACGGTACATCCGTTGGTGATATAGATAGAGCCTGATTCTGGCTTGTGCCCTTCAGTCGTATTGCCCGCATGCTCTGCTCCGAGGATGAGACCAAAGATAGTACTCTTACCTGCGCCATTTTGACCCATCAGGGTTACTTTGGTACCACGACGAACAGTAAAGTTGACCTCGTCCAATATAAAATGATTGTGACCATGCTCAAAAGACACATCCTCAAAGCGGAGGACGGTATCGCCGGTGAAAGCGCCAACAGTTGAGCGGGATTGTGAGTTCTTTGCCATAGGGATATAGAGTACGATATTTTGAGCGTTATAGCTAGTCTTTGTATGGTATTGATGGACAAAATGGCTTATTTATGCTATATTTGTGGATGAAGCTCTTTCGCTAACCAAAATGGAGGTTGGCAAAACAAAGCAATAACAATGTAGTTGGAGAAAATTGTAAATTATGGATGAGGAAATTATTCCAGACGAGACTCGTTTCAGTGCAGGCAATGTGACGTTCGTTACCAAAGGAAAGGTGTTGGGCAAAGAGGATATGTATCACGTCCTTCAGTCGATCACCGGTGCGGCCGTCAAACCCAAAATGACTGAGATGAAAGGTGCTCGTGTTCGTCAACTTATCGAGGAACATGCGGCAACAAAGGCGCTTGGCGACATGCAAACACGTAGCAATGGTGGCAGTCGCGGTGGAAGCACTCGCTTAACCGCAGCTGAAAGCTATCGTGCTCGTGAGCGTCGAAAAGGTCTCCTGATTCAAATTCACAAAAGGGTCACTGCTCGTCACCTGTCACTAAGCACTGCATAATTCTTTACCACAAACATGCCGGATTCCAAGAGGAATCCGGCATTTACTTTTACACAATTATTTTACTTACTCTTCCTTCTATGAATCATGATCTGGTTGCCATCAGGATCTTCGATGATAACCATGTTGCACGCTGGACCATCATATGGATCCATCACTATTTTTATATTTTTTGCTTTAAGTTCAGCAAGTGCAGCATCAAAATTTTCTGCTTCAAGAGCGACAGTACCACCTGTCTTTCCAGGTTTAAAATTTGGCGCACCTTTGCCAATAGCGAGCGTATCAGGACCGATCTCATACTCGATAAATACCATTTCCTCCCCTATCCACTCTGAACTAGCCTTGAGACCGAGTACACCTTCGTAAAAAGAACGTGCTTTGGCAACATCAATGATGGGGTACGAAACAAATGAGAATGAGGTAAATTTCATAAGATAATTTAATATAGATTAATTGATTACAATGAGTCTATTATAGCAACAATCATGCTTACAAACTGATTGACAAATGACTGATTTTAAACGAATATTCTATGGAATGTCCGCCCTTTAAACACCCAGGAGAAAGGAATCACATGCACTCGACAAACCTTATAGTCATTGCTATTGCAGTTCTAACTTTTAGTATCGTTGCATGGCTCCACTTCCGAAGACATGCAAAGGTTGAACTCAACGATTACGTTGAGATTCTCGACTACGAAGAGTGGAGGTCCTGGGATTCTATCCAGACCCAAATGGAAGAAGAGCACCATGGATGGCTTGATACACTTGAAGTAATTTGCTCACTCATAATCCTTGAAAATAAAGGATTGATCATGCACCGCAGCGTTCCACACGTCACGGCCTTCGGCGTAAAAGAAGTTCACGAATTCAGGCGTGGTAATAATGAAGGTGGCGAGGAAACCCCTCAAACAATTATTCCACCTCCACCCACTCACGGACTCAAACTTGTCACCGTGGTCAACGAACAAAAACCCCGCATTTCGGTGCGGGATTTTTTATTTTGCAGAGCTCAATACTATGTGAAAAACCTATTTCTTTTTTGTCCAAAGCTCAAAGGTAACGAGGAGTGACGAACCAAAAGCAACAGATGAATACGTACCTGCGAGAATACCGATAATGAGAGCAAGTGTGAAATGCTGTGTCGCTTCCCCACCAAAGATATAGAGCGCAAAGAGGGCGATGAGTACCGTAAGTGATGTATTGATCGAACGAGTAAGTGTTTGATTGACTGATTCACCAACAACATTAGCAAATGGCTTATTTGCACTTGCATGTGAGAGATTTTCACGAACACGGTCGAACACGACGATAGTATTGTGAATTGAGAAACCAAGAATGACGAGAAGTGCAGTAACGAACAGTGTATCAACCTCGTAGCCCGCATAGTGACCGAGGATAGCAAATGCACCGAGAGGAATGATGATGTCATGAACGAGAGAAATGATAGCGATCAAACCATATTTCCATGACTTAACTGGCTCTGATACTTTGCGGAATGCGAATGTGATATAGAGAACGATACCAAGTATAACGAGGATGATAGATACAATAGCCTTACGAAGAGACTCGGCACCAAGGATAGGACCAATAGAGTCAAAACTCTTGATCGTCGAAGGTGCTGTACCATGCGCAGACAATACACTGATAACCTCAGCTTTTTCAGCTTGAGTTACTGCCTTCATACGAACAAAGAAACCATTTGTACCACTTGGGCGAACTGAGACAGCAGGATCGATAGCTGAAATGCCACCAATGAGCGCGGTCTGTGTTGGCACCGTCGTCATGAGAGTCGTTGTCGAAAGTGAGATAGTTGGCTTGCTATCATATGACACTTCGATGAGGGTTCCACCAGCAAAATCAATGCCTGGCTTCAAACCCCAGAGCGCAAGAGCGACCATTGAAACGCCGATGAGGACAGCAGTGAAAACGTATAGAATGTTACGGTTGTTGATGATCCACATGTTATTTAATGAAGCCGTTACTAATAAGGAAGGTACTAAGTGCAGTCGTCTTGCGAGGTGCTACTGCGTACAAGAACATACGTGATGCAGTGATAGCAGTGAACATTGATACACCCACACCAACGACGAATACGAGAGCGAAACCGGTGATGATAGCTGTAGAACCAAAGTAATACAAGATAACACCAGTGATGATACTTGAGATGTTCGAATCACGGATAGATGTCCATGCACGTGCAAATCCTTCGTGCATAGCGTCTGATATGCCGCGGCCACGACGGAGTTCTTCTTTCATACGTTCAAAGATAAGGATGTTCGCATCTACTGCCATACCGATAGTGATGATAAATCCAGCGATACCTGCTGCAGAAAGAGTGACTGGAATCATCTTGAAGAGAGCGAGCATAAGTGCTGTATATACACCGAGTGCTACTACGGCTACAAGGCCAGGGAGACGATACCACAGTACGAGGAAAATACTGATGATAATGAAAGCGACGACACCCGCATATATACCACCGTTGACCGCTGCCTGTCCGAGTGATGGACCAATAGTCTGAGTTGAGATGAGTGAAATAGGAACTGGCAATGCGCCGAAGTTGAGATCACGAACTACCTTTTGAACTTCAGGTAGAGTAAATGAACCACTGATTTGAGCCTGACCGCCAGTGATCTCTGACTGAACAACTGGAGCAGAAACAAGAGCACCATCGAGGAATATGCCGATGTAGTTGCCTATGTTGTTTTTTGTTATGTCACCAAAGAGTTTTGCACCGTCACTCGTGAATTGAAGTCCGACCTGTGGAGCATTTGTTGTATTGTTGAACTGAACTGAAGCACGGCTAACCATTGCTCCTGTGAGACCTGTCTCTTTGAAGAGTTTGATGTATTCGAGAGCTTGAGTAGTCGTTGACTGGCTCAAGATAGTTGTTGATGCCTGGAAAGCTTTGATATCTGCAGCGGTAGCGAGGCGGAATTCAAGAACTGGCGTTTGACCAATCTCAGCAGCTGCTTTGTCAGCATCAGTAATACCAGGGAGCTCGACGATAAGTTTGTAAGCATTACCCTCTCCTGCAAGCGCGCCACCGAGCTGAGTCTGCACTATAGGTTCACTGACACCGAGTGTATTGACACGACGTTCAACGACGTCACGGAGTGAAGCCATCGATGAAGTGATATCGTCGCCTGACATCTTTGATACGTCAGCTGAATAGACGAGGTGAGTACCACCAGAGAGATCGAGACCAAGATGAAATGGATGAAAACCAGCCCATGTACCAGCGACCTGTGAAGCATAGACGAAATAGCCAATAAGTAATGCGAAAATGAGTACGTAGACAGCCTTTATTCGTTGTTTAAACATAGGGCGTATTGTATAGATTTAGTGGCTATATTGCAACGTTGACGGAATCAAAAAAAAGCCACGTCATTGCTGATGTGGTTTGTGAAGAAACGTTACTGTTCAAGTTCTTTGAGGAGACGATGTATATCGGAAGCTTTTGGCTGACCAGGAACGACTTCGTCTGAGAGATACCCGTAAATAAAAGGTCCTCCTGTAATCGCGTCCAGGAACCGTGAGATCTTTCCATACGGTTCACCAATGGCCATAGCGGACACCTTGAAATCAAAAAGATGACCTAGGGTGGATACAGAATCTTCCAATTCGACCAAATCGCCGAGAGTCAGAACTTTGACGGCGATTTTGAGGATGTCCCCTCCCATACTGCGACATATCTGCCCCTGGCAGATGAGTTCTGCATATGAAGGCGTCGTCTCAAGGTTATGGTAAGAAATAATCACTCCCACACCAGCTTTTTTTGCTTCATCAATGACATCAACCAGTTCGTGAGCAGTGCTTGCTTCGATGTCGATGAATGCAACGTGAGGTATGTATGCACGATACAGCTCGGCCCGATCTGCGATTGTCCACGATTTATTTTTACCTCCTTCATGAACATTACGGGCAGTAAAAATAACCGGGAACTGCGAACTGAGAAGATCTTGGGTAGATCGATCGTTAAATCGAAATGGCCACAAGTCTGCCCTGAGCTCCAAGATATTGATCTGCCCCAGAGGGCTGGAACGTGCGGTTTGAAAATCAGTGTAATTCGTCACCACACCGACAACATTCGTTCGGTTCAATAATTCAGCGTATTCAATTTTCATATGTTCTATAGTTCTAGGTTCGTTTACCTAAACTTATAAAAGCATAGAAATGCTTATTTGTAAATAGCTTGTGTATACCGAAACTTACTTCACATACTTCATATATCTTCCCTCTTTTTTGACGAAAGCTTCCTTTGAAGGCCACTTATACTGATATCCGTACATGCGAGTGAGCTTGGTACCATCGACAGCAATCGGGTATGAATACGACTTCCAACCCCCTTTTGAAGTTGGGACGCGACCTCGACTGATATTCCACATCACAAAAAATGCAAAACGAATAAGCCAGGGGTGTATTGGGACAGCTCTTTTGTGCACTGCTGCTGCCATATCCTTTCCTGTCACTACTGGTCCTGGCGGACAAGCATTGAAAGCCTCATAACTGCTCTTGAGTGGTTCAAAAGCGAACAATGTGACGATATCAGCAATATCATCTTCGTGTATGAACTGACGACACCAGCGCTTGGTGACAGGCACAAAAGAAACCATGAGTGAGATCAAGCGATGTATAAATGACTCTTTGAGCTGACCGGAGAGAGCTGACTGAAGACCAAAACGAATACGCATATAGCGACCACGGGGACCGGTGATGGCTGCAGGACGAATGATGGCTACCTGAACACCTTGGCCAGACTTTTTGTATCTCTCTTCTAAATGTTCTTCACATATACGCTTCTCTTCTGCATAGAGATAGTCAGCCTTACGGAACCCTTCTGCTTCTGTGAAAAGATGTTCAATAGTGTTGCTTGGATATGCTCCATATGAAGCAACAGTTGAGAAATGAATGAGCTTTTTTACTGAAGGTGTAGAAAAAGCAAAATCAAAGATTGCATCTGAACCATCGATATTCCACTTCCATTGTGTTTTTTTGTCACCATACATCTCACGGATCTGCCATGCGGTATGAATGACGACATCAGGGCGATATTTTCTAACCTGTTCTTGCCAGCCCGCATCACAAGTAAGCGACTGAATATACACGAGATTCTTCACTCCTTTTATCAATTCAGGTAGAGGCTCTTTGTCTATAGCGACGATAGTTTCGATATCAGTTCTCGTTGAGAAAAGATCGATGAGCATTGCACCTACATAGCCTGCTCCGCCGGTGATGAAGATTGTGTGTTTAGTAGAGTTTGGTTGCATAGGTACTAATCTTACTTTACATTCCCTCCCTCGACAATAACGTCTTGAATGTTTTTAGCACAATCTGAGTCTCAAGATTGACTGAACGATGCTTTATATAATAGAGGTCATAGGACAAGCGAACTTTGGTTTCTTCTACTGATTGAGGTGGTTTATTTTGGTTAACCTGAGCCCATCCAGTAAGACCTGGTTTGACTATGGTGCGTACAGAATAGTATGGTATCTCATTTTGTAGACGTTCTCCGAGACCGGCAATGTCGGAACGTGGACCAATGAGAGACATATCCCCTTTGAGGACAGCGAGTCCTTGTGGCAATTCATCGATACGCGTCTTGCGAATGAAATGGCCAACACGAGTGACTTTATTTTCGCTTTGAGCGCTTTCTGCAACCCACTTACCAGAATCATTTCTCTGCATACTTCTGAACTTATAATAATGCATCGGCACACCGCCCTTTCCAGTACGCTCCTGGCGGATGAACACTGGGCCACGATCTTCTATCTTGATAGCGAGTGCAACAAATGGATATACAAGTATCGTCGTAATCGAAATGATGATGCCAAAGAATATATCTGAACCCCTCTTGATAGCATCGAACATACTCGGCGAAACTGAGCTGACATGACTCATGATCCATGCGTAGTTCATGCGTGACAATGGAATGCGATTGAAAACCTGTTCGTATAGATCATGGATATCAATAATCTGTGTCTTTGGGAAAAAGCGCTTATAGAGCTCCGGAAGCAACGCTTCGATATGGGGATTATTGACGTCAGCGACGATATACTGGAATGTAGATCCGTTATGTTCCATTGTTGAGATCAATTCAGTTGCAGAAGCTTCGGGATCAATACGCTTTTGGCAAAAAATACCGATACGTGAATTGGCTGACATTTCAGTGATAAGCTCATCTACTTCTACCCCACTACCAATAACGAGTGCGGGATGTTTACGGCGCATCGAGAAAAGCGAGTATGTTCCCATGCGCCACATGATAAGAAGAGCAGATGAAAGTAAAATATACGCAAAGAGTGTCACCTTTGGTGTGACAGTGAAACTAGGTATGAAATAAAATAATGCAACGGCAACGAGACCATTGATTACTTGTGCTTTGATAACAATACTTGGAATCGACGATCGGGCCATGAAGACAGTACGACCATACAATCCTGATATATAGAAAACGAGTATTGAATATAAGAAAATAATGCTAAATGGCACTTGGTGCACATGTACTAGACCATCACTTGGAAACGTATGGTAGCGTAGGGCTAAAGTCAGGTATAATGAACCTATCAATATACATATGTCTATAAGACCAAGCAAAATAGGCTCCTTTTTATTGACTATTGTCATAGTATGCTCTACTCTACAATAAAATGACTAATATGAAAATAGTCTATCTCATAACCAAATCAAACTGGGGCGGAGCTCAAAAATACGTATACGAGCTTGCAACGAACATATCTCGTACTCAATTTGAGCCAAGAGTCATTGTTGGTGGCAATGGCCCCCTCATCGAACGACTCGAATCAGAGAGTATCAAGGTCATACCGATCGACAATCTTGGTCGCGATGTAGATACACGCAAAGATTTTGATGCATTCAAAGAATTGTGGAGTATCATCCGCCGCGAGCGCCCTGACATACTCCATATCAATAGTTCAAAAGCAGGCATCATGGGTGCACTCATCGGACGTATGACTGGTGTACCAAAAATCATATTTACCGCACATGGCTGGGCCTTCAACGAGGACCGTCCTATCCAGCAAAAGATAATCATTAAGATATTGCACTGGATCACCATACTGCTCTGCCATCAAACAATTGCAGTCTCACACAATATCGCTTCAGCATTTCATGGATGGCCTGGCACAGCTGGAAAAATCACTGTTATATACAATGGAATAAAACCAGGTACAGGTTATGCAAAAAACGGGGCGCGCGTCGCCTTGTGTAACATGTTCCCTGAGCTCAAGAAAGCCCTCGAGAACAAACGCTCATATCTCATCGGTACTGTTGCCGAACTTCATCCGATCAAGAACCTCGACGGTGCTTTGGAAGCACTTAGGGAGCTCGTTCTTGAAAGCAAAAATAATCCACAAAAACCTTACTACGTATATCTCATCATGGGCGAAGGAAGTGAACGTGCTCATCTCGAATCACTCGTTGAAAAATACGAGTTAAAAGAGCATATATTCCTCGTAGGACATATACCTGAAGCATATCAATACATCAAAGCATTCGATGTCTTTCTTCTCCCTTCAAAATCAGAAGCCTTGGCATATGTACTTCTCGAAGCGGGATACCAAGAAGCTTCGGTAGTATCGACCGCAGTTGGCGGCATCCCTGAGATCATCGAGGATATGAAGTCTGGTATTTTGATACAACCTCGTAAATCAACTGAGATAGCTCATGCCCTCTCCTTCTATGCCGAACATCCTGATATTGCTCGCCAACATGCACGCAACTTGCATGAGTCAGTTAAAAATAAGTTTACTCTCGAAAAGATGGTTGCAGAAACAGTGAAAGTATACGAAACTAAAGCTAGTTAGTTCACCTTCAATACAAAGGACGTTCAATGAAAATCTATGTTTCGTTGGTTTTACTTGTGGTGGCTTTATGTTTTGTCGGCTGTTCAACTATTCCGAATTCAAAACAAAGCTCTGTTTTAGGAACAAATACACCAGCACGCTGGCATACAGTATTCGTGCCCGCAAAGACAAATCACCCACCCATTCACTGGTATAATAAAATAAATCCAGTCTGGTGGGCAGGTAATGTTGATGAGCCCATCGCACCATCATGGTATGAGCCGAGTAACAGTTGGCGCACAGTGAAGTGGCATTTCAGAAATCCATTTCACAACTTCAACTACTACGTCATCGGTGTGGCTGACAAAGACACATACCGTAGCGGTCGTTACCCACGATCGCTCGGCAACCCAAATGGTGGCGTGAACTTTGCAGTCACCCGAAGGAAGTTCCTTTTTCTACCTTTCCTCGACATTAAAATCGGTAGTTTCGAAACGTATTTCGGCTGGAGGGAAAAAGGAAACCCAGGCGGAGCGTTTCGTATATCAAGCAAAAAAGAACCGGAGAAAAAAACTCCACCCACATCAACCCCCGCTCAGTAGTGCGGGGGTTTTTAATACAATTATTCTTTACTGTGGTCCCAAAAACTCATTCTTAACTGCATCCTTATGCGCTGGACGAGCATACCTACGCATAGCCATGAGCGTACCGAGAGCGATGAACTCAGTCATAACGTGCGTACCACCATAACTCATGAGCGGTAGAGGCGTACCAGTCACCGGCAACAAGTGAATATTCATGCCCACATTGATGATGAGATGCACAATAAAGAACACTGCTACACCAGCTCCATAAAGTATTTCAAAGTTTGTTGCGCCCCGCGATGCATTAACTATAATGCGCCATATCAATACGCCATAGAGCGTGAAGAAAATAACTACACCGACAAATCCCCACTCTTCTGAGAATGCGGCAAAAATAAAGTCAGTCTGATATTCAGGAAGGAATTTCAAACGAGATTGAGTGCCATACCCTACCCCTTTACCGAACCACTCTCCTGAGCCAACAGCCACAGTGGATTGGTATGAGTTATAACCCGACCCACGTACATCAGTCAGCGGATGGACGAAGTTGATGATGCGCTGCTTCTGATAATCACGAAATGCAAAGAACCAAAGCAAGGTAAAGCCAATGGCCACTAGAGCAACAAGTGCAAACAAGTGTTTTTTTGATATACCCGAGACCATAACCATACCTACCCAGATTAAAAAGACGATAATGGAAGAACCGAGGTCAGGATGTAGCAAGATGAGCGCAAAAAATATAAAAGCATATGCACCAGAGACTATGATGTGTCTGATATTTGCTATCTCTATATGTCTTCGTGAAAAGTATTTTGCCAGAATAACGATCAAAGCCAATTTCGCAAAATCTGATGGTTGAAAAGAAAATAATCCAAGGTCAATCCAATTTGCTGCACCATGCGATACTTTACCAATAACAAATACAGTGGAAAGAATACCCATTGAACCGACAAATAAGAATATTGAGGTTGCGCGAGAACGCAAAAATCTCATATCAACCATACTGAGGGTGAAAAACACAATGATTGATGCCGTGATCCATAACAGCTGACGAAAGGCAAAAGCATTATCGCCCGTGAAGGAATACATTGTTGAAAGACCCGCTGCCAGTATAGGAACGGTCGCTAGAAAAAGAACCCAATCAATTTTTTTAAATACTGAAGGAATATATTTCATATCTTAACCCTTCGATTTTGGCACGAAAGCACTTTTAGCGCCACATATCGAGACATATAACGTAATTCCCTATTCTGCTACAGGTAGGACTTCTATCGAAATAACCTTTCCATCAAATGATACAGGCCACGTAAAAGGAGCAAGTGTCGAACCATATGCAGGTATACTATCAAGAATAGTTTTTGAGAAGCCAAGAGCATTGCCATCCTGATCGTACAGTACGGCATAAACATCAGTCGTGCCGATCTGATTGACACTGGTATTATTTATCGGTACCGACAATGATGCACCCGAACCATCCTCTGCATACTTTTTTGCACCAACAGTGACTGCTGCAAGAGGGTCAACTTGGATTTTCCATTCTGGCGTCTTAGTAAATTCGAATGACGCTTTTGCTGGTATACGCTTTCCCATATCTACTGCGCCTTTGAAAGCCAGGACATTTCTATGTGGAGGCATATTGACGACACCAGTATACTCGGTGATTTGTACACCCTGATCGTCATACACGATGACATGATATGGCACCGCATGCGCGCTCGCATTTGGGTTTGGGTTGATAATATACGTTGCAACATTGTATAGACCAGGTGCCACATTTTGGAGACGCGTCCATGCAACTGATGGCACAAAGAAAGCGTTTGCACAGAGCTTCTGACAGCCACCTCCGCAGTCTACGCCCTGTTCTCCGCCGTTTTGGATACCATCAGAGCATGTGGGTGCCTTGTAGAAAAATAAGAACGTAGGAATGCCTACAGCCCCTATAAGAAAAATAAGGATGATACTGCTATATAATGATTTTCTGCGTTGTGACCAAGATGACATGATGGGTATTATTTTTTGATTTGAACAGTCGGCGTTGTGCTTGCAGCTTGTTTGATTAGTTCTTGGAGTTGAGCTTGGAATTGAGGAGAACTAATCATGCGCTGACTGTCTGAGGCCTGACGAGTAGCTTGCAGTCCAACTAGAGCAACAGTAGAGACAACAAAAAGAAGAAAGAAGATTGGACCGATAATCATAAACGCAACTATCCAACGCTTAAATGCGGTAACTGATACATCTTGAGAACGAGTAACTTTGAGTGATTCGTACAAATAATATGTATAGATAACTGCCATCGGACCAACTATAACCTGTACCGCCAAATTGAATACGAATCCAATCAAAGTAATCAATACTGGTATTTGCTGATGAGCCGCGGCGAGCGAGTATATATTGACTCCAAACATGAGGGCGACTAGGAAATAAATTCCTGACAATAGTATCTGTACAATAACCGCTACTGCTGTGATGACTAACAAACGCCCAAATACTGCTAACCAACGATTATAAACGAGTGAATAACTTTCAGTAAGAGCAGAAAATCCTTTTTTACCATCGATAATAAGTGCGTATGCGTAAAGGCCGCCATACACACTCATGATAATGCCCGGAACAATGAGAAGCATGAAAGCACCCATTGCTGCCAGACTACTAATGATTCCGACTAATATAAGAGGCCAGAAATACTTAAAACCAATTTTATATTGATCCTTTACTGATATTATTTTTGTTGGCTCACCTGAAAGCATTTGTACCGAACGAACCAATGCTGCAGCCATCGCAAAAGACAAGATTATTGCAATAATCGAAACAAATACACCGAGAAAAACCGCTGCAATCTTACCTGTTTGCAACAGTAAACTCGCAACGTAATTTAAGACATTTGGCACAATAACTATACTTACCAATATCTGCCAGTGGGTCTTAAAAAATACCCATGATGATTTGAGTAGCTCAACAGGTCCAACAAGTACTTGAGGGTTCATAAGGATAAAGTAACAAATAAGGGATTAATACGACCTAACTATTATAGCGTAAAGTTTGGTAAACAAAAAACGGCCTAAAGCCGTTTTAAACATTGAATACTCTGTTCTGGCGACAAGCTACTTTCGCCCCGAAGGACTATCATCGCCGCTACTGCGTTTCACTTCCGTGTTCGGAATGAGAACGGGTGGTGCCACAGCGCCAAATCACCAGAACATAACATTCAATACATGAATCCAAAATCTCTTTTGGATTCACAATCACATAGCCCCATACCTCAAAGTAATGCAAACAATAGTTAGATGCAAATAATAAGTGCGATTCTTAAATTTCCTGATGAGATCGACGGATTAGTACGTCACGGCTCAACACCTTGCGATGCTTACACCTAACGCCTATCAACGTGATCATCTCTCACGGGTCTAAACGATACCTAATCTTGGGGCCGGCTTCCCGCTTATATGCCTTCAGCGGTTATCCGATCCGAACTTAGCTGCCCTGCGGTGCCGTTGGCACGACAGCAGGTAGACCAGAGGTTCGTTCAACTCGGTCCTCTCGTACTAGAGTCAAATCCCCTCAAGTATCAACGACTGCAGTAGATAGGAGACCAACCTGTCTCACGCTTGTTACCACAGATTACTCTGTGCAATGGACTATAGCTTAATCCGCTCATATTATTGAGTGAGGATCGTCGATGTTTAGTCTCTACGGGCATTCATGAATTTCATTGGAAAGGCAAATCACACGATTTGCCTGATAAAGGACGAGCCTCACAGGGATTCGAACCCTGGCATTCAAGTTTACTGAGCCATCAAATCTCGCGAGAGATCCTTTGAAACATTCGTTTGACACTCGCGCATCAAACTAACTTGATCGTGCTAACCACTACACCATGAGGCTATCCAAAAGAACTATAATTTCCCAATGAAATTCACGAACTTCCCTCGGTACCGCCCTCTTTAAAAGGGTTCCACCGATACTAATCGACTTCGTCATCACATATTACTATGTGCGACCGCCGTGGTTGATTGATCAATTCCAATATATCTCAGCTCTTTTCTGAGAGCAAAGACACATTTTTTATCTTACTTTGTAAAGGACTTTTTTCCTTTACTCATTTTAAACGAAAAATTCTCGAAGTGATTCAGACTGTCAAATATTCAATTTGAACAGTGCTTAATACTTCATGTTTTTCCCTATTTGAGTGCTTTAAACTCAAATATATAGACAACATTCCGATATGTCAGATCCCATTCGAGCATTTGAATGCTTGACGGTCTGAACCCAGCTCGCGTACCACTTTAATTGGCGAACAGCCAAACCTTTGGGAGCTTCTCCACCCCCAGGATGTGGTGAGCCGACATCGAGGTGCCGAACTCCGCCGTCGATATGAACTCTTAGGCGGAACTAGCCTGTTATCCCTAGAGTAGCTTTTGTCCGATAATCTTCCCCAGCATCTAATGCCTAGGGTCGGTTCACTTGGCTCCGCTTTCGCGTCTGCTTGACACGTACGTCTCGCAGTCAGGCCAGCTTGTGCCCATACACTATCGCCACGGTTTCCATTCGCGGCTAGCTGACCTTAATAGGCTCCTCCGTTACTCTTTAGGAGGATAGCGCCCCACTAAAACTGTCCATCATATACTGTCTCCCGCCGTTTATGCCGGCGAGGTTAGAACATACAAAATTCAAGAATGGTGTTTCATCGACGGATCAATATCACCCGAAAGCGACACATCAAATCCTCCCATCTACGCTACGCATGAATCACGTATGGTCAATACAAAATTACAGTAAAGCTTCTAGGGTCTTTTCGTCTAACTGCAGTTAACCGGCATCTTCACCGGTACTGTATTTTCACCGAGCAAGTCTCCGAGACAGTTCTCCAGTCATTACACTATTCAACGCGTCAGAACTTACCTGACAAGGAATTGCGCTACCTTAGGATCGTTATA
>JAQTPC010000019.1 GCA_028713005.1 Minisyncoccota bacterium
AGGGTAGGTCTCGGGTTTATCTGTTCTTGAGAACTTCTTGAATATTTCTTGAGCATACTACTGATATAGTGTTTCTGCCTTACAAATTGGCCATATACGGTCGTACTCTTGCAGGGCAGTGCACTTCATGGTACGCTCATGGCATTACAAATTAATCGTAGTTAGTCCCTCGTTTTACCGTAAAATAAAGGTAAAACAGGGTTCCGTAGGGTTCATTCCTTGTCGGATCACTGGCTACACCACACTATGAGTGAATCAACACATGCTGACAATATGTCAGTGTACGAGATAGGATACTTGATTGTATCTTCTGTTCCAGAGGAAAAGATTCCTACTGAGGCTGAAGCTATAAACAAAATCATTACAGGATCAAAAGCGGTTATCATCGCTGATGAGGCTCCACATCGCATGAAGCTTGCGTATGAAATGCGCAAGAAGAATGTAAGTGGAACATACGAAAAGTATAACGAAGCATACTTCGGATGGACCAAATTTGAAGTCGGATCGGACGGAGTAGAGGCTATCAAAAAGGCCATCGAAATCCATCCAACAGTTCTCCGTATGCTCCTCGTGTCTACTGTCCGTGAAAATACCTATCTCGGAAAGCGTGCACCAGCTATAGCCGCAGAAATCAGCCTTAAAAAGGATGATGACAAGGCGGAAGCACCTGTTGCAGTAAAGAAAGAAGTAGCACCAGCTTCTATTGAAGAAATGGACAAGAGTATCGACGAAATGGTCAAGGAAGTGAATTAATAAGTTCATTTTCGGGGTATAATTAAAACACTATGTATCTCAACAAAGTCATTCTCATCGGAAACTTAACACGTGACCCAGAACTCAAAGCATTGCCATCAGGTACCAAAGTATGTTCTTTCAGTATTGCAACTAACCGCAATTTCAAGGATAAAGACGGCAATCGCCAAGAGGCAGTCGAATTTCACAATGTTGTGGTTTTCGGTCGCGTCGCTGAGCTCGTCGGTCAATATTTGAAAAAAGGTTCACAGGCATATGTCGAAGGACGTCTTCAGACACGTTCATGGGAGCAGAACAATGAAAAAAAATATCGTACTGAAATCGTCGCAGAGACAGTTCAGTTCGGCAACCGCCCAGGCGCAGGAGGTAACTCTGGTCCAACAGGCAGCGCTCCATCAGGAGCAAAGGTTACTAGTCCCGCTCCAGGGGAGTCAGGTGAAAAGATCGATTACCCAGCAGAAGAGATCAATCCTGACGACATACCATTCTAAATCATTCAATTTTTAATCATTCAATTACTCAATTCAATTACTATTATGAAAAAGCAATGTTACTTTAATCAGCATAATATCAAGCATATCGACTACAAGGACACTGAAGTCTTGAAAAAGTTCATCAATCCTCACGGCCGCATGATCGCTCGCAAGAGAACAGGCATCAGTGCTACATATCAACGTCAGCTCGCCGGTGCTATCAAGCGTGCTCGTTTTCTCGGTTTGCTTCCATACGTTGCGAATTAGTTATAAGTTTGCAGTGCAAAATGAAAAATTCCGCTACATTTGTGGCGGAATTTTTTCATTGTAAACTACTCACTGTAAACTATTTTTGGAAACTATTTCCAACACGTTCCTTGTATTCACTTGTTTCAGTATTTACTCTGATTACATCGCCTTCGTTGACGAAGAGTGGGGCACTGATAGTTGCACCTGTCTCAAGAGTGATAACCTTTTGTCCACCAGTGGCAGTATCACCTTTGATACCTGGAGGAGCATCGGTAACTTTGAGTTCAACGGTGATAGGATATCTGAATCCCATAGGTTGTTCGCGAAACTGGAGCTGAGTTACTACTGAGTTACTCTTCATGAACTTGATCTGAGCACCTGCCTGATCCTCAGTAACTTTGAAGCGCTTTGAAGGGTCGTTGACCTCTGAGAACCAATATTCACCACGACTACTGTAGAGATATTTTACTTCACGGTTGTCGATCTCAGCTTCTTCAACCTTGTCAGATACGTGGAAAGAGTACTCGGTGACTTTGCCTGTCATGAGGTTCTTGAGCTTTGTGGCGTTGACTGGCTTACGCTGCTGTTTGCGGAACACATGTGAAGTGATGACTTCATATGGCTGACCATCCATGACGATGTACTTCTTTTCGGTGATATCACTGTATTCGAGGAGACTCATAGGGGATAAGGATTATTTGTAAGTAGAGGTAGTCTAGCCGGTTTCTATTGTTTGGGCAAGCTTAATAAAAACACCCATTCGTATTCCAGAATGGGTGGGGTGAAGAGGCAGTTACGACCAGGGTGATTCAAAAAGCTGTCTGACACGCTCAAGCCAACCAATATCTTCGAGGGCTTTGAGAAAGATCGCATCACGTCCCTCGAACACTTTGACGATTTTCCAAGTCTGAGTGGGGATTGGTTTTTCGTTGATCCTGCTCACATCCTCTCGTTCAATTGTCGATCCGCACTCGAATCCCTTGTCCGAACAGACTGGGATCAGTCTCGTTCTCTTTCCTCGTTTTACGAGAAGGTAATAGAGTTCTTTTGTTTTTTTCATACGCTCCTTTCTTTATTCAGAGATATTTATATAGTATTATTTGTCCAATGTCAATAGGTATTATAAAAAACAAAACCCCACCAAAGGGCAGGGTAATGCGTCGATTTATTTGAATAGATTGCGTAACTCTACACCACCTTCAGCTTCTCACGAATCTTGGTCAAAATCTCTTCTCTAACTTCAACATTTTCCTTGAGGAACTGACGAGTAGCATCATAGCCACGGCCGAGCTTCACCTCACCATATGAATATGAAGAGCCTGACTTGCTCAGGAGTTCAAATTTTTCACCAAGAGCGATGATCTCACCTTCCTGAGAGATACCTTCGTTATACATGAGATCGAACTCTGTCTGACGGAATGGGGCAGCGACTTTGTTTTTGACGACCTTTACGCGTACGCGGCCGCCCATGATCTCTTCACCTTTCTTGATCTGAGCGATACGGCGGATATCGAGACGTACAGAAGCATAGAACTTGAGAGCCTTGCCACCTGGGGTAGTCTCAGGGTTACCGAACATGACACCGATCTGCATGCGGATCTGGTTGATGAAGATGACGATAGTCTTACTCTTTGCCACGATAGCAGTGAGCTTACGAAGTGCTTGTGACATGAGACGAGCTTGAGCACCAACGTGGTGCGCACCCATATCTCCCTCAATCTCAGCGCGAGGGGTGAGGGCTGCGACTGAGTCGATGACAACTACGTCCATCTTGCCGGTACGGATGAGGCTGTCGACGATTTCGAGTGCTTGTTCACCGGCATCTGGTTGTGAGATGAGGAGATCTTCGATCTTCACACCGAGTCTCTTTGCATATTCAGGATCCATTGCATGTTCTGCATCTATATACGCACAAACACCACCGAGTTTTTGGGCTTCAGCGACTACATGGAGGGCGAGGGTAGTCTTTCCAGATGATTCTGGGCCAAATATCTCAATGATACGTCCGCGAGGCATGCCACCGATACCGAGGGCAGCATCGAGGCCGAGTGAACCTGTAGGAACAGCATTTACATTCACGCGAGGTTTGTCACCAAGCTTCATGATAGATTCATCACCAAACTTGGTGCGGATAGCATCGAGAGCATCGGCGATACCGCCAGAAGTCTGCTTGCCGTCTTTCTTTTGGGGGCCACTATCTACATCATCGTCACTTTCACGATCGGAACCAGGTTTTACTTTTTCGTTTTTACTTTTTTTGTTTAGAGCCATAATCGTTCTGATTAGTTAATAATTCAGGCAGTGCTCTTATTTTACCACTATTTTTCGAGCGTTCCTATGAGTTGTAATTGTTTTGTTTCGGTGCGTCCGAACTGATCATGAGCAGTAAAAGTGATGATATTCATACCCGGAAAGACAAGCAGGGTTTCTTTGAAGTTGCCAGATTCGTCTATAAATACCGTCTTACCATTCATGAGTAATGAATTGACTCGCGTCGCTTGTCCTATGATGGTTACTGTTGAAGAGGCAAGTGCAGAGCCATCGATAGGTTGAAAGATAGTTATTTCAGGACCGTGTATATAATTGAGCGAGCGAAAAAAAGCATACAGTATGATAATCAAAGCAACGATGGAGATTGCTGATAGACGGATGAGACGGAGGGTAGCAGTACGATTCATATATTAGAAGGCACGTTCTTCTTCTGGTGCAGGTGATTCGTTTGATTCCATGCCACCACCAATACCACCGATGACCTCACGAGCCTTTGATCCATTTGCAGGACCGATGACACCACGTTCCTCGAGCATATCCATGAGTTTCGCAGCACGAGAATAGCCTACCCCAAGCTTGCGTTGGAGAAATGATGTCGATGCTTTGTTTGTCGAAATAACCACTTCACGAGCAGGTTCATACATATCGTCATCGTCTTCGAGTGATTCACTATCAAGATCCATACTACTCATACCACCAGCGCTTGAACCACCACTGTTGTTTTCTGCTGTGGTGATACCGAGATCCATGCCTGACATAATCTCATCTTTGTACTCATCCTGAAGGAATTTCACCACACGTTTAACTTCTGATTCAGATATGAAGGCAGACTGGAGACGAATAGGTTTTGACATCTCACCTCCGAGGTAGAGCATGTCACCAGCACCGAGGAGCTTTTCAGCGCCTGGTTGGTCGAGGATTGTACGTGAATCGATCTGTGAAGCGACTTGGAGAGCAATACGAGTAGGAATATTTGCTTTGATGAGACCGGTGATGACGTTGACACTCGGACGCTGTGTTGAAAGTACGAGATGGATACCGACAGCACGGCTCATTTGAGCGAGACGGACGATAGCTGATTCGAGCTCGCGAGGGTATGTCTGCATGATATCAGCCAATTCATCGATTACGATGACTATATATGGCATTGATTCAGGAAGTTTTGAGCGCACCTCGTCTTTTTCTTCTCCTTCAGGAAGTTTTTTCAGTGCCTCAACCGCAGGTGTCAATATTGTTTTGTGATATGAATCAATGTTCTGTACGGAATTCTTTTCGAGCACATCGTAGCGTCGCGCCATCTCTTTGCCCATATGCTTGAGAGCGAGGATAGCTTGTTTTGGATTTGTGATGACGGGAGTGAGGAGGTGAGGGATCTTGTTATAGAGGGTCAATTCGACGCGCTTTGGGTCGATCATGACGAAACGGAGGTTTTCAGGTGAGTTGCGGTAGAGAAGAGAAGTGATGAGCGTATGGATGGTTACAGATTTTCCAGAACCAGTCGCACCAGCGATGAGGGCGTGAGGAGACTTTGCAAGGTTAGCAAAATGAGCCTTACCAGTAATATCTTTTCCAAGTGAAATAAGAAGTGGTTTGTCCGATCCTTGGAAGTCATTTGAAGCAAGTAGTGTCGCAAGACCGACAGTTGTCTTTGCAGTGTTCGGTACTTCCATACCAACAAGTGATTTGCCAGGGATAGGGGCTTCAATACGGATTGGGTGTGCAGCGAGGGCGAGAGCGAGGTTATCGTTGAGAGCGACAATACGTGAAAGTTTGACACCTTCAGCAGGCTTCAAGGCATAACGGGTAACTGACGGACCAATTGATATCTCGTCCATCTCCACGCTGATATTGAAATTTTGAAGCGTACGCTTGATGAGGTTTGCTGTTGCTTTGATGTCACCAGTCTCAGGCTTTCCTCGATCTTTTTCGAGGAGTGTGAGTGGGGGAGGGGTGAAGGCTTTGAGAAGCGGTGCTTGGAGTGCAGCTTTAAATGAACCCTCTTCCTCCTCGAAGTCTTCTTTCTTTGTCATTTTCTTTGCCTTTATGTCGGGTACTTTTGCGTTCTTTTGCATCTCTGCAGCTGCAAGAGCATTTTGAGCCAAAGCAGCGTCAATGTTTGCTTCTTCGTCGTCGTCCATTTCGGCATTAAGCATCTCTTTTTCTTTTTTGCTATTTTCTTTTTCCTCTTCGGATTTTTTGAACCAGCGCCAGAATTTCAACTGTTCAGCAGTAATATGCATCTCAAAGAGGATGAAGACTGAGATGATGACGAGGGCAGAGAGAAGTATTGATGTGGCAGGAACTGCCATTATGTTTATGAGTGGACCAGCTACCCAATAGCCGAATATGCCAGCGTGACGTGAAGTGCTGTCACCGAGCAATGTGCCGATGATGTGGATGAGCCCAAGCGAAGATAAAAAGAAAATAACGGCGCCAACTGTTTTTGATGATTTAAATTTTCTCTCAAGACCTTGGAGGAGGACGATACCAATCATGGTGAATACGAGAGGGATGAGGAAGTATCCGATACCGAGAAGTTCAGTGAAGAAATAATAAATATAGTAGCCCAATTTTCCAGCGTACGTATCACCGTATCCTCGTGGCAGAGAAGCAAGCAAAGAAAGGAGTGTTACTACAAAAGCTAAAATTGCCAATACTGCGCGTATAGTCTCATCTTTCATTTCACTCCAGAATTTCGCTTT
Organism: Minisyncoccota bacterium; assembly: GCA_028713005.1. GTDB lineage: Bacteria > Patescibacteriota > Minisyncoccia > Phycocordibacterales > PALSA-1337 > C7867-002. The sequence goes on from JAQTPC010000019.1 coordinate 6,449, forward strand.
TCCTATGATATCTTCAGATTCTTTTTTCTTTGCCATGGTGGGATAGGTAAGGGGATAAATAATTACGTGTATGCAGTAATAATATCATATTTTTTCACATCAAAAATTGGGGGAAAACAAAATATAAATGATCAATAATACAATGATCAATAACCAAATAAAAAATCACCACGTCTTGACCATTGCGTTATTGGGCATTGGTTATTAATTTTGGCCTTGCATTGTCCTTTCATTGTCCTATAATGGGTTTATTAGAGACAGTGAAAAAAAACATATGAACGAAAAGGACAACAATCAGACACCTCAATACAACGACCCACTCAACTGGAAGTCTCTCGGTTTCTTTTCTGCTGAGGATTACCTTATCTATATCTTCAAAAAGACAGAAAAAATAACTTCTGCTTTATACCTCGTATCGAGCCTCCTAAAAGACCAAGAACCGATCAAGTGGGAACTTCGTGATAAGGGTATGGATTTGCTCAGTTCGTCCTTTACTGCATCGAGCGCTGTGCCTGGAGACAAAAATGCCGTCATTCAGTCTATCTTCACTGCTGCGCTTGAAACTATGTCACTGCTCAATGTGGCCCATGTTTCACACCTTATTTCTGACATGAATCACAGGATACTTGTGCGCGAGATAGATCAAGTCGTTACTCTTCTCAAGGAACGTCTTACTACCAGTGCCGAGAATGCGGGCTATGTCCTTTCTGAGCAATTCTTTAAGACACCTGACTTATTTAGCTCAGGTTTCTCTATAGGACAAGGGACAGGTATAAAAGACAATCAAAACAGACAAGTAAAGACACTGAAGGATAAGGGTGTTTCTCAAGGACAGGTACTGGTTCAGCAGAAGAAAAATCAGCGCCAAGATCACATCATAAATGTCCTAAAAGGACAGGGTAATCTGACAATAAAAGACTTCTCAAAAGTTATCAAAGACTGTAGTGAAAAGACTATTCAGCGCGAGTTGCTTGAGCTCGTGGATAAAGGGATAGTAAAGAAGGAAGGGGAGCGTCGATGGAGCAGATATTCTCTCAAATAAATAAGTAATAACGACCCTGTAGGTGCGTCTACTATAGTATAGACCGGCATTTGTTGACTTTTAGCCTAAAATGCCCTAATATGGTCTAGTTATCCACATTACCGCTTTATTGCGGTATAGAGCCGTAATAGGCTATACTGGTTAACGGGACTTTGACAATTCAATAAGAATGACTTGTTAGAGTCTTTTTTGGTTTACCACAAACTCTTCTATTATCGTGCCGATACATGATGATGGAGGATGTGGATCGTACGCTCGTCGACCATTTGTCTATTGAATAAATTTACAGATGGACATAGCGTGCACAGTTATTATCAAGATTATTATTACGCATGTTTTCTCCACAATTATTAGTATTAGGAGGAGACTGCAAAAATTACTAAATTACAATATGAAAAAAGTTATTTTCGTCGCTGGCGTTGCCGTTTTGGCACTCGCTGCAGTTACATCAGCTGCTTTCTCAACTAACCTCACAGTTGGTTCAACAGGCGCAGATGTTTCAGCTCTTCAGACATGGTTGATTACAAATGGTTTCCACATTGCTGCTATTGAGTCAGGTGCAGCTTCAAAGGGTTACTTTGGTTCACAGACCAAGATGGCTCTCGCAGCTTACCAGACATCTGTAGGCCTCCCAGCTTACGGTTTCTTTGGTCCTCTCACACAGGCTAAGTTGAATGGTGGTGTTGTTGGTACAACTCCAACTTCAGTAGCTTGCCCAGCTGGATACACATGTACAGCTATCCCAGGAACAACACCTACAACAGGTGGTACAGCTCCAACAGGCATCACAACTCCTGGCTTGGAAGGAACACTCTCTGTTACACAGGGTGCAGTTTCAAACAGTACTCTCTACGTCGGAGACATGAAGGCTCCAGTTCTCTCACTCGCACTTCAGGCTCAGACTTCAGACATTGCTGTTCAGCGCGTTCAGCTTGACCTCGGTTCAAACAGTACAATCTATACAAAGAAGTTTTCAAACGTCTATGTTATAGGTGACAATGGACAGGTTCTCGCTTCAATGCCTTTGAACATCAACACTGTTACAAAGTCTAACAACGAGTACTACGTTACTCTCACAGGCTTTAGTTACATCATCCCAAAGAACAGTCCAAACCGTTATTTGACAATCGCAGTTGACGTTATGCCTTCTGTTGACACAGTCACTTATGGTTCATCAGCTACTATCAGTCTTTCATCAGTCCAGCCAGTTCGTGGTATTGACGGTGCAGGTATTTCACAGTACGCAGGTGATGCTTCAATCGCACAGACAGTTACTCTTAACCAGTCACTCGCCGACAGTGCAGATATCAAGATTTCAACAGATGTTTCAAACTCAGGCAGTACAGCTATCATTGCAAACAGTGGTCCAAACAATGATCAGGCAGACAAGGTTACAACACTCGTCTTTGCTGTTAAGGCAGAGAAAGATAATGTTGGTATCACTCAAGTTGTTGCAACAACAACAGTTGGTGGTGTAGCAAACAATGCTTCAACAACAAACGCTTACTTGTACGACGGTTCAACATTGATCGCTAGTGCTTCTATTGGTTCAACAGGTGTTGCTACATTCAGTAACATCAATGGTTCAACAGGTTATGTTGTCCCAGCTAACACAACAAAGGCATTCACAATCAAGGTAGACATCCGCACAGCAGGTGTAGCACCAGCTAACGTTGTCACAACAGTTACAAACCTCGGTGTTTCAGCTCAGAACTCACAGGGTTCAAACTTGACAGGTGGTCAGATCACAGGATCAGCAGTAACTCCAAACTCTTTGGCAGTTCAGAAGGCAGGTCCAGTATTCACACTCATCGGTACTCCTACAGTTTCAAAGTCAGTTATCGGTCAGACAGCTTCAAGTACATTTGCTACAGCATTTACATTTAGTATTGCTGCACAAGGTACAAGTGTCTCAATCGGTTCAACTGGTGCGTTTGTCGTAGGTGTCTACGTCAACGGTTCTTCAGTTGGTACAATCAACGCTTCATATGAAAAGCCAGTTTCTGGAGTCACAGGTTCAGGCCCATATGTTATCGCTGATGGTTCAACAGCAACATTCACAGCACGTGCTTCATTCGTCGGTCCTCAGGGCGTATATCTCCCAGCTGGAGGTATCGTTACAACAAGAATCGAGAGTGTAAATGGTTCATACACATATGTGTCTGATTCATTCCGCGCTGCAGGTGATGGTGCAGGTAACACAATCACTCTCTAATATAAGTTAGAGAAGTTCTCCTCCCAACGGGTTACAATGTTGGAACAAAAACCGCTCATCCTTTATTGGATTGGGCGGTTTTTGTGTTACTGATTTTGCACAGGCCTACCCTTGCAAGGGTAGGCCTGTGCAAAAGTTATGCTAAAATATAGGTATGAAAAACATATCTTTAAAGTACTCAATTATAGGAGTAGTGGTTATTATTATATTGATCACTTTTGTAGTCGGAAAGTCTGGAAAAAATATTTCACCGTCTGAGACTGCCAGTTCAACGGTGCAGATTGCTCAAAATACTCAAACTTCAGCACAAAATAATGTGACTGTCTCGCCAGTAAAAAATACCACGGTTGCACCTGTGACTACGAAGGTAAGTTCAGGCCTCAACTATACTGATTATGTTAAGCAACAAAATGCAAATCAAAATAAGTGTAATAGCGCAGCGCTCACCCAGTATCAGCAGATGTACAGTTATCTTTCTGAGTCCTCATACAATACGAACTACAGTGCAACAAGTGGAGGATGTTATGTTCGTGTGACTGGGAAAACTCAAGAAGCATACTCCACGACTACTGCAGGGCATATCTATTTTAGAAACGTTAATACGAGCAGTATGATAGCGGAATGTATCAACCATA
>JAQTPC010000008.1 GCA_028713005.1 Minisyncoccota bacterium
AAGCGAGGTAGAGTTCCGAGGATAATTGCAGTACACGATACCGAAGTATGTAACCAAAATGTCCTTAGCACTATACCCAAACCTGGGAAGGCCATTGCTTAGAGATTTATGGGCTCGAATATAAACCAGTTGTAAATTCGACTTCCCTATAACACTAGCATATAACTATTTAAATGTCAAGTACCCCTCACAACTCCCCTGTAGACGACAAAGATGTGGGCTTTTTGGACCAAACCCTTCGCCCTTCTCGATGGGACGAATACATCGGTCAAAAAAACATAAAGGATAACCTCCATATCCTTCTCACCGCAGCAAAAGAACGCTCTCACCCGCCAGAACACATCCTGTTCTACGGTCCTCCAGGATTGGGTAAGACTACTCTTGCTCATCTGATCGCCAAAGAAAGCGGCGCTCAAATGAAAGTGACTTCTGGTCCTGCAATTTTAAAGGTCGGTGATCTTGCTTCGATACTCACCAACCTGTCTGCAGGAGATATTCTTTTTATTGACGAAATACATAGACTCAACAAAGCTATAGAAGAGGTTCTATACCCTGCTATGGAGTCCGGGGTATTAGATATTATCATAGGAAAGGGCCCTTCGGCAAGGACCATACAGCTCGATCTCCCTGCCTTCACCATGATCGCAGCTACCACTCGTATCGCTATGATTTCCAGCCCTCTACGAAGCCGTTTCTCAGGAGGTGTCTTCAAGCTCGAGTTTTATACCAACAACGAGATCGGGCAGATCATCAAGCGGTCTGCGAAGATCCTTGGTATCACCATACACGATGATGCAGTGCACGAGATTGCGGTGCGCTCACGATTTACACCACGTACTGCCAACTACCATCTCAAACGATGTCGTGATTTTGCACAAATAAACAAAACTGACTTGGATAAAGCGTCAGTGCAGAAAGCTCTCGACATGCTCGGTGTCGATATTCTCGGACTGACTGCTGCCGACCGTGAGATTTTGAAAGTTATCATCCATAAGTTCAGCGGAGGTCCGGTTGGCTTGAACACTATCGCCGCTGCCCTTTCAGAGGAGCAAGCTACTATCGAAGAAGTCTATGAGCCATACTTGATACAGCTTGGTTTGCTCGAACGTACACCGCGTGGACGTATTGCGACTGATAAGGCGTATGTACATCTGGGTGAGAAGGGGCACGCGAAGTTGATTTAATTATATTTTTGATTTAGTAAATCTATATACCTCTTAAGGTCAGTCAGAAACTCTTCTTGTTTTTCTTTGGAAACATTAATACGTCTTCTATATTCTAGTGCCCTATGAATTATATGATTTTTATCTTTAATAGAATCAGCTAATTTTTGCCAAGAATATTCTGGCAATAAGCCGAGCGCTCTTTGTTCCCTTTCTACTAACCATAATACCTGTTTAACCAAAGCATTAAAACTAAATTTTTTATTATTAAAATCTGGAATGAAAGTTTTTTCAAAAACTGACAGGAGTGCTGTTAAATCTTTAATGTCTGTACGAGTAAATAGTTTACCTTCTGGTTTTGATCCGTAAATAAGTGGCAATTCATCAATATGTTTAACAAATACACTAGGTGGTGAGGTTACGGTATGATTATATTCCTTTTCTCCTGTAAGTAATTCGGAAATAGTATAGGCAACAGATTGAAACTTAGGATCAGTCGTATCGCCAAATTTTTTAGAAATTTCATATATGGCCGGCAGATATTCTTCGGTTTTAAGAATAACAACAAGATCAACATCACTCTTATCATTGAGTTCCCCTTGCACATAGCTACCTTTAATATAAATAGCCAATATTTCTTCATTTGGAATTTCCTTTAAAATGATTTCTTTCGCTTTTTCTATAGAAATTTCAGCTTTTTCTTTTAGACTTATTGATTCAGTCTTTTCGAAAGTTTCATTATTCATATGCAAAGTATATCAGGCCCAAACAACAAAACAATGCAATTAAGACAATAAAATCTTAATTGATTTAATAAACTCTTAGGTGTACAGTTTACTTACTATTCAATCTTTAATTTTTAATACCTACATGTCCGGCCACAATAAATATTCAAAAATAAAGCACATCAAAGCCAAGAACGACGCTCAGAAGAGCAAGAACTTTGGTAAGCTCGTCCGCCTCATCACTGTCGAAGCAAAGAAAGCTCATGGTGTCCTCACCTCCCCTGGCCTCATGGCAGCTGTTGAAAAAGCTCGCGGGGAGAACATGCCAAACGATACAATCGACCGCGCTATCAAGAAGGCAACGACCGACAATAGTGCCGAAATGGAATCCATCATCTATGAGACCTATGGCCCAGGTGGTATCGCTATACTCATCGAAGCTCTCACTGATAATAGAAATAAAGCTGCTCAAGAAATCAAGCATATCCTTTCACTCAATGGCTTTGAACTCGCCTCCCCTGGTAGTGCTTCATGGGCTTTCAAAAAAGAAGCCGGAAAATGGATTGCAACGACAACCATGCCACTCGAAGATGCTGATATTGAAGTGCTCACAAAACTCGTGGACGAACTAGAAAATAACGACGAAGTGCAGGAGGTGTTCACGAATGCGGAATAGAGCGGGTAATCTGTAACCAGAAAACAGTAAACGGAGTAGTATCCTTCTGTTTACTGATTACCGTTTACCGTTTACTATTAACCTATGATAATCCTCGGCATAGACCCTGGCTACGACCGTCTCGGCATAGCTGTCATAGAAAAACCTCTCAAAGGAAAGGAGGTGCTTATTTACTCTGACTGCTTTACCACTTCTCCAAAAGACTCAATATATGATCGTCTAAAAGCTATTGGTGGTGAGATTTCGCGTATTATAGAGATATACAAACCTGATGCTTTGGCGATCGAAACCCTTTTCATAACAAAGAATCAAAAGACGGCTATGCGTGTCTCTGAAGCACGTGGCATCATCATATATGAGGGATTAAAAAAGAATGTCCTGATATTCGAATACAGCCCGATGGAAATTAAAATGGCTATAACAAGCGATGGCACGAGTGACAAAGAACGTGTAACACGTATGGTTCAAATACTCGTAACTATCCCAAAAAAGGTTGCGCTTGATGATGAATATGATGCTATTGCTGTTGCTCTTACCCATTCTGCATGTGCTCGATAGTGCGCAGGCCTACCCTTGCAAGGGTAGGCCTGCGCACATGCACACTTTTCCACAGGAGGAATTATTTGCAAAAATAAACACACTTTGCTACAAATGAGGACACGAAGAAAATTACCCGAATGAAAGCGTGTGCTTATCAATAAAAATTTTGAATTGTATGGCGAGTAAAAAAGTAACAAAAGCAATAAAAAAGAGTGCTGTAAAAACTTCAAAAAAGGAAGTGACTCCTAAGGTGGCGGATGTTGAGGAAAATGAGGATGAAGATGCCGATATTGCCTCACCAAAAAATAAAATAGTGAAACCTCTTGAAGTGGATGCGGTGGCTGATATTTTGCCTGAGGTTGATGAAAAGGTAGTGGATGAAGAAAATCCCCTTCTCGCCGTAGAAGACGAGGAATCTGAAGACGCCATTAGTCTTGATTCTGAAGATCTCAATCCCTTTGGTGATAAATGGGAGGAATAAAATGGTACAATATGTATCGTGACCCATCGTTCTCATACAGCTAAAAAATATAAGAAACATATTCGTCATATAAAGACGGCAGTGGTGATTTCACTATCTGCTGTTTTCATACTGGTTGGAATCGGCGCACTATGGATGGCGAGCCTGCGCATGCCTGACCTTAACTCTTTTGAAACAAGAAAGGTTGTTGAGTCCACAAAGATATATGATCGCACTGGCACGATACTCCTCTACGATACAGGCGCAAACGCAAAAAGAACGGTTATTACACTTGATCAAATCGCTCCAAATATTCAAAAGGCGACGATAGCCATTGAGGATTCAAATTTTTACAACAATATTGGTATTGAGCCAACTTCAATCATCCGTGCAGTACTCGCAAACCTCGCCACAGGTAGTTATAGTCAAGGCGCATCTACAATCACCCAGCAAGTAGTAAAGAACGCGCTACTCTCTCAAGAAAAAACTATTTCTCGTAAACTGGAAGAATGGATACTTTCTGTAAAACTAACGCGCCTTATTAGTAAAGACAAGATACTTGAGGCATATCTTAATGAAACCCCGTATGGTGGCACTATATACGGTGTAGAAGAAGCTACCCAAACATTCTTTGGTAAACAGGCAAAGGATATAACCTTGGCTGAGTCAGCTTATATTGCAGCTATCCCTCAAGCTCCTACATACTTTTCACCATATGGAACTCATAGAAAACAGCTTGACGCACGCCAAAAGCTTGTTCTCAGTCGCATGAAGGAGCTCGGCATGATCACTGACATAGAATATTCATCTGCCATCAAGGAGCAAGTAACTTTTTTGAATAAAAATGCGCAGAGTATCCGTGCGCCTCACTTCGTGATGTCTGTTCTGGGTTACCTCACAGAAAAATACGGTGAGGATGCAGTTGTTGAGGGTGGACTCAAAGTTATCACCACACTCGATTTTGATATGCAACAAAAAGCTGAAGATACCATCGCTCGTTTTGCTCCCACTCTTCAGTCAAATTTTAATGCAAGTAATACTGCAATGGTTGCTATTGATCCAAAGACTGGTGATATCTTAACCATGGTTGGCTCAAGAGATTATTTTGACAATTCAATAGATGGAAACTTCAATATTGCCCTCGCAAAGCGCCAACCAGGATCAACATTCAAACCGTTTGTGTATGCAACACTTTTTGAAAAAGGATACACTCCTGACACAATACTTTTTGATACACCAACTGAATTCTCATCAGAATGTAATCCTGACAGCACACCAAAGAACCCAAATGCTAGCTCAACAAAGGTGTGCTACTCGCCTAAGGAGTATGACAATAAATACCCAGGACCAATGACTATTCGCGAAGCCCTTCCCCATTCTCGTAACATACCAGCTGTGCAAGCTCTGTATCTCGCAGGTCTCAATGACTCTATAAAAACAGCAACGGAGATGGGTATCACGAGTCTTGATGAACCTGATCGTTATGGCCTAACACTCGTCCTTGGTGGTGGCGAAGTTAGTCTTTTGGAATTAACAAGTGCATATGGTGTATTTGCTAATGATGGTGTACGTAATCAATACCGTTCAATCCTTGAGGTTGATGACGGCAAAGGTTCTGTTCTGGAAAAAGCTAGCTCGAATCCAAATCAAGTTATACCTACTGAAACAGCACGACAGATCAATGAAATACTCGCTAATCGTGAAAACCGAATGGTAAGTCTTACTGGCGTAACAGATACCATTGGACGTACTGTGGCCATAAAAACAGGTACAACAAATGATTACCGTGATGTGTGGACACTTGGATACACACCAAATCTTGTGGTTGGGGCTTGGGCTGGTAACAATGACAATCGTCCGATGAATGACGCTATATCAGCCCTCATTATCACTCCAGTATGGGGCGCATTTATGTCTCAAGTGGCAAAAGATTTTCCTCCAGAAGATTTTAAAGCTCCACAACCAGAGCCAACTGATATAAAACCAGTACTCCGTGGAGTATGGCAAGGTGGTATTTCATATTTTATCGACACCGTTTCTGGAAAAGTTGCGACGCAGTACACACCAAATGAAACAAAAAAAGAAATCGTATTTCCGAATGTGCACTCAATACTTCAATGGGTAAATAAGAGTGACCCACTTGGTCCAGTTCCCGCTCATCCTGAAATCGACTCACAATACGTAAACTGGGAGTATGCTGCACGTAAATGGTTTGATCAATGGAAGTTGAGTAACCCAGCATTTAAAGAAACAACAACATATATCATACCTACTGATACTGACCCGATACATACACCTGACAAAGCGCCTCGTGTAACTATCACCTCCCCTACCCAAAACAGTGTCATTGACGCAACAAAACTCCTAACACTCAATCTCCAAGCAAGTGGTGCATATCCTCTACAAAAAGCTGAGGTATCTCTAAATGGTAAATATGTTCTAACTAATACTACAAACCCTCTTGTAATCAGTTTCGTACCTGCTGATGTTGGTGGTTTATCTGCAAACAACACTATCACCGTGACCTTATACGACACGGTATTCAATCAAGCTCAGGTATCATTTGATTTTACTACTACGCAGTAGGTTCAATTTATTGGAGGTTAAGTTGCTGATTCTATCGTATATCAATAACTTTTTGCTCAACTTGTATCTTGTTCGCAGTGTCTATTATCTTTTGTTTTTGTATGAAAATAGCCGATCGTGCACTATGTGATATACCCTTTATACTGACTAGTCCTGATTTTATAGTGATAGAACCAAGCGGTATATCTATATCAACAAATTCTTTGATGGCGGACTGTATAGAGGCACGCAGAGCTATTTCTTTTGCTTGTATGCCACCGATACGCTTAAAGAATTCACTTATGTTCTTCATGTAGATTTTATCGGTTCATTGGCATGACAAGATACATAAATGTACCGTCACCTGAGGCTGGTCTGATGACCATAGGTTTATTGAGACCTCCAAGTTGGAATGAGACGCTATCAGCATCAACTGACTGGAAGCAATCAGCGATGTATTTTCCATTAAAATTGATCTCTAGTTTCTCTCCGGTAAGAGAAGCGTCTACTTTTGTAGCATTTTCACCAATATCAGCATTTTTTGTTTGAATCTCAAATCCCTCCCCTTTTGGATCGAGAATGAATTTAACCTGATTAAACTTATCAGTGAATACATTTGAAACTTTTAATGCGTTAATAACATCTTGTTTTAATGTAATAGCTTCAGTGCTATATCCCTTTGGAATAATCTGTTTATAGTCTGGAAATGTTCCATCAACAATGCGAGATGCGAGATATACACCTTGAGCCTCAAATGAAATAAGGTTTTTGTTTGACTGCATCTCTACCTCCCCGCCAACATCCTCAAGAATACGAATGATGTCACTAATATTTTTGAAAGGAATGAGAATATCTTGAAAATCAATATCACTGTCTATTTTTACTTTTTTCTCAGCAAGACGGAATGAGTCTGTAGCAGCAAATGTTATATATTCGTTATTTTTGTATACATATACACTCGATAACTCAGGTTTAACACTTGAGATAGAGGCGCTATACCAGACTGATTTGAGGCCTTTTATAAAAACATCTGATGATATAGTTATTTTTTGACCATCATTTACTCGTGGTATTGAAGGAAAATCATCCGCAGGCACTGTTTTTATGGTTACTTTTGATCGTGCTGAGGAAATGTGAAGATTTCCTGAAACAAGTTCCATTTTTACTGTTCCGTCTTGATCATTCAACTGTGAAACGAAAGAGGATATTGTTTGAGCAGGAATAGCTACTATTCCTGTGGTATCAGACTTTGCTGGGATAGATATTTCGAGACCTACATCAAGATTTGTAGCTTTGATACTAAGAGTATTCTTTCCAATCTCAAACAAAAGACATGAGAGTACTGGAAGTGTTGCATTCTTTCTAGCAATCTTCTCAGATAACCCAATCATTCTTTTGAACTGTGATAGATGTAATTCAATTTTCATATATTAATAGTTATTCTTTTAGATAAAACAAATATATTGCTATTAGTCTTGTGGATATGGGGAAAAGTTTTTAAGTATTGTTGTTGAGCTATATTTTTCTAATTCATTTTTATTTTCTTGTGAGTAACTCCGGAATGAATTTTAATTTTTAATTTTTTATCTCTAATCTCCTCAACTTCTCCCTACCCTATTCCTATCTTATCCAATACTTATCAACAGGTTTATAACATAGTTCTTAACTGAGAAATTTCCTGTGCTAATAATGGATTACCTTTCACATCCTCCTTTATCTTTTCATATGAATGGATAACAGTAGTGTGATCTCTTCCACCCATTTTATCTCCAATCGAAGGAAATGAGATGTTGAAATCTTCACGAAGGATATACATAGCGACCTGGCGTGGCTTAACAACCTCCTTTCTACGGGTTTTGTTGTATATACTCTCTTCTTCGATGTTATAGAAATCAGATACAATCTTTACGACCTCTTTTACAGAAATATTTTTCTTAGGCTTAGCATTGTTCTTTAATAGATACTTAATCTCGTTTAGGTTCAAATCACGATTCTTAAGTTGTACTTGGCATGCGATAACATTGATAATTCCCTCTATCTCACGGATATTATCTTCTATCTCTGAAGCAAGAAACTCCACCACCTCATCAGTGAGGTTTATGTTATGAATACGTGCCTTTGAACGAACGATCGCAGTACGTGACTCGTGGTCAGGCTCAGGTATATCAACAGTCATACCGACACCAAAACGACCTCTGATACGATCTTCAAGTCCAGGAATAACATTTGGATGACGGTCTGATGAGAATACAAGTTGACGACCGGTATCGTGGAAGGTGTTAAAGAGGTGGAAGAGTTCTTCTTGGAACTTCTCTTTACCTGAGAAGAACTGAACATCGTCCATGATAACTACATCGTACTTGCGATACTTCTCTTTGAATAACTGAGTCTTATTTTCTTGGAATGAGTTCAATAAGTCAGAGCCAAACTTTTCTGAAGTAAGGTAGAACACCTTTTTATTTGGATGTAAGCGCTTGATCTGGTTCCCTATTGCCTGGATAAGATGTGTTTTTCCACGTCCAGGTGAACCATAGATGAATAGTGGGTTATATGTTTGGCCAGGATTCTTGATGACAGTTTGTGAAGCAGCGTGGGCAAGTTCATTGAATGGTCCAATAACAAAATTTTCAAAAGTATAACGCGGATTGAGGTTATCTTCTTTATTTATATAGAAATCTTGGAGAGGCATAGCCATCGTAGGCGATGAAATAGGCTTCTTTTGGGGTGTATCCTTGTTGCGATCACCATCTTTGATGATGACATAGTCTAGGGCGCGCACATTTTCATTGATTTGACGAAGAATCTTGAGGATAGAATTGTGACATTTCTTTGAAAGCCACTCACGAGTGAATTCATTTGGTACACCCAAGAAGACAACGCCTTCATTTTCCTTCACAATCTTGGTTGTTGAGAGCCATGTAGTGTAGTTAGCCGCAGAAACAATACCCTTTATCTCTATGAGTGCAGTTTGCCAGATTTGAGAGTAGTCATTCATAGGTGTATATAGGTGATGATTAATAGAGGTTTAAGTAGCTCTAAGTATATACTTGTTTATAAGTTTGCAAACTTGTGGAGAGCTAAAAAAACTGTTGATATGTTGGGGACAAGAAATTAAGACATGAATCACAAGCAACGAACAGCACTCAAAAAGTTGTAATTGAGTTAAACACATCATTTGTTACTAATACTTAATTAAACTTGCGTAATCCCTCTTTTTCTACTATAGTAGTGTCCTATGTCATTTACATATCAACCAAATAAACGTAAGCGTGCAAAGGCACACGGTTTTCGTATGCGTATGAAAACTCCTACTGGACGAAAAGTTCTCGCTAAACGTCGTGCAAAAGGACGTTCAAAGCTCACAGTCAGCAAGAAACGCGTTTAGTTTACATATTTTATATGCTTAAAAGCATTCATAGGCTCTCCACAAAACAGTTTATGGAAGTCATGGAAAAAGGGAGAATCGCAACCTCTCCCCTTTTTGTTGTGCGTATACTGCAGAACAACTCTAAAACATTTGGATCACCACCTTTTCAGAGTCCTGCAGAACTCGCTACGCAGCCGATCCGCTCAGACAAGCTTCGGACTCTTCGAAGGGATAATCCGAGTGTTTCAAAAAAAATCTCTGCAGTAACGCCAAAAAAAGTGGCTTCGACTGCGGTTTTACGCAATAGGGTGCGTCGACAGATATACGAGGCTGTTCGTCCGCTCAAGGATTCACTTATTCCAGGTGTATCCATCATCATCTTTGCAAAACATGAGGTATTAAAAGCCACTCTTCCTACAATGACCGCCGATCTCAAGCAACTTTTCTCAAAAGCAAAAATTAGTGTATAGTTAGCCGTATGTACAATACATTCATATTTAAACCTCTTTATAATGGACTAGTTGGTTTGATGGACTTATTACCTTGGATTGACGTTGGTATTGCTGTCATTCTTTTTACTATCATAATACGCCTGATTATCTTTCCGCTTTCAAAAAAGGCTCTTTTGACACAGGTGCAAATGAAGGCTGTAGAACCTGAGATAAACAAGCTAAAGGCTCAGTATGCCAATGATCGCCAAGCACAAGGGCTCAAGGTGATGGAGCTATATAAATCAAAAGGAATAAAACCATTTTCTGGCGTACTTCTTCTTATTGTTCAACTACCTATTCTCCTTGCACTCATCTCCGTCTTTTATAAGATTATACCTAAAATTGACCCCACCCTCCTTTATAGCTTCGTTCATGTTCCTGTCATTAAACCATTCCTTCTCGGCCTTGATTTGACCAAACCAAACATTATTCTGGCGCTAATTACTGCTGTTATACAGTATTTCCAGATACACTATTCGATTGCATCACGTCAGCACAGAGAAATGATTGCAAATAATGGTGGTAAGTTACCTGCTACTACCGATTTTGCCTCAAATATGGCAAATACTATGAATACTCAGATGAAGTTTATGCTTCCAGTCATCGCTTTTGTTTCGCTCTATTGGCTTATACCAGTACAGTTCCCTCAAGCGGCCTCTATCATCGCTATTTATTGGTCAGTGAGTTCCCTCTTTACCCTCGGTCAAGAGTTGTATATTAGGAGAAAGCATATTGATAACAAAAAGTAAGGGGTTGTTTTCTGAGGACCTTGCGAGGCTCGACTGGAGCGAGCACGAGGAATTTTTTAGCAAGAAAATATCTGTGTCCGAAGAAAATACACCCCTTACTTTTTGTTTCTATTTGTTATTTACCACCACTCGCTACAAGATCGAGAGACCAGAATGAAAGATTATTCTTATTCATGAAATATAGGAAGTTATCCTTATCATCAAGACTGAGGTTGTATGCATCTATACTTGTCTTTGCCTCTTCGAATACTGATGAAACGAGATGAACCTCTCCTGTTGCGGCATTAACTTCCCAAATCTTGTCGACTGTTGAGAGAAGCCCTTTATACCAATCATCAGGATATACCCCAGAGACTGGCTTATAAGGAACTGCGCAGTATACTGAGTTCTTGTAGAAATTACCCCAGACACATTTGTCAGCGAGTGTGTGAATGACCGCATCTGTCGCCGTTGATGATCCAACTGAATATATACTTGTGAGGACACTATTACCACTACCCGTGACTGAAAGAAGGATATGTTTTGCATCATGACTGACTCGAGTCGAGAGGCCTGGCAATGAGCCAATGACCTTTTTCCATACACCAGTTTTTGGATTTACGAAATACAAGAAGCCATTTTGGTCGGCAGTACCCTTTGTGGTTATAGCTATAGTGTTTTCTTCTGGCCACTCAACATTCACCTCTGTTATCGGTGTACTGAAGATCTGTGTAGCAGAACCACCGCCAAGAGGTGCAGTATAGCCGACACCACGTCCATTTTTGATAATAAAGAAGAAAATCTTATCTTTTTTTGGTGAAGCAGCGTAAGCCACTATGCCATCAGGAAGACTTTTTCCACGAAGTTCAAAAGGTGCCGAAGTTGTAGTTGTAGCATGAGGTATCAATGTAGCAAAAACAGTTGAAAGAGTGTCGTTGTCATCAGCGAGGATTGAACCAATAAAGCCACTTATGCTTTTGTTCCAGACGCTCTCATAGGTGCGTGGAAGGAGTGTGTTTGAAAGTGTGCTGATAGTCAAAGTATCACCACGTGCCTCAAGGATATTACCCCTTCCACGGTCTATCCAATGCACAATAGTCGTACTAGCTGTCGTAGATGCACCGTATCCACCGATAGGCGTAGCACTCAAGAGACGAAGTGTAGGTATTTTGACTTCAGTTGGTGTGTTGCCAGTATTGCTGCCTGTTGTTCCAGTACTACCCTGCTGGCCGCTGCCAGGTCTACCAAATGGTGAGAAACCTGAACCAGTTGTATCTGTACCGGTTGTTGAGCTCGTTGTTGGCTTGTTCATAAAGAAGTACCAAAATGCTGCCAAGGCAAGGATAACAAGGAGTACAAGAGAGATTATGAGAGCTGTGTGGGATTTTTTTTCTTGCATAATACTTTATTTACTACATTGACGGAACGTAATCTTGGGCACCCTGATTTATTGCATCCTGCACTTTTTTCTCAGCAGAAATTTTTTCTATGTATGTTTTTGCAGTTGCATCAAGAGATAGAACGGCAGATTTTAAACTCGCATCAGGATTTACCGTAGAAGCGAATGATGCATCAATCTGTTTCTGAAGCTTCTGTATATTTGCAATTGCTGCCTCAGGTTTAATGCTATTGTTCTCCTGTAATAAAAGATATTGTTGCTGTATGGTTATTTGTGCTTGTGTAACGTTATGCAGTTTTTGCATGGTTATTATACCAGCAGGATCATCTGCTAAAGCTTTAACTGATGCTTGATAACGGATATCGTCGGCAGTAATGGCTTTTTGGAGCGTGTCAGCATCGCTTTGTTCAAATGTATTTGTTGAAGATCCATTGACCCCATTTATTACGTCCCCTCCACTATTGACCAAGTTGCCAATAATCGAAGCGTCTGTGGCGTATGAAGTAATCACAACGTTTGACTTAGCTTTATTTAGTTTATCTTGGATGATGTCCTGCTCAGTTACGGCAGCATCACATTCTTCTGGATAACCATAGTTACATGCATCGTATACTGCAAGTTGAGCATCCTCAAGTTGTTTCTGTAGGTCTACAACCACTGCCTTTGCTGCATTTTTTGCTCTTATTGCGGAGTCTGCTTGATTTTGGAACTGCGCAGAGATGCTATTCATCGTCTGTTGCCAGTCACTTAGACTATTTTTCTCACGACGGAGATTTTCAATCGGCGTTACGAGGGTTGAGGGTATATTTACGAACCGCGGATCGATCGTCTTGAGTATGAGATATGACGACAGGACGAGTAGAAGGCCATAAATAGCATTTTGAATCTTCGAGAGACCCTCTGACTTGCCATTTACTGCATCAGTAGTCATGTACTCAAAACCACCCCAGGTAATCATAAAGACCGCAGCGACAGCGCCGAGTGCTATGAGCAAGTTGAAGGCATAGGTTACGTAGGATTTGAAATCAACCGTTGTTGCGAGTTTAAGATTCTCAGAAGTCACATCCGGCAACGGTGCAAGAGGTGTATAGGTGGTTGGTACCTGCATGACAGTTTTTGCCGCATCTGATCCTGCATCAACCGCAGCATTTTTTGCATCTAAGATCCCCCCGCCTACTGTATCAACTAAAAAATTAGCACTAACTGAATGTGCCGCTAGAGGAGCAAAAATACATAGCCCAATTATAAGCGATAAGAATATATTTTTTATGTGATGTAGCGTCATATATTATAAATTAATAGGAGAAGAGTCTTTTGTTGAATTGCTACCGCTAAATGAAATGTCAAAATTATTACTTCCTCCTTGTAGGATGTTGTTTACTCCCCTTACATCGAGTTCAACATGTGATGTTCCTGAATCCCCGTCTGGAGCTCTGAGGATGATAGATTTGCTCGATGCCAGTTCAGAGTGCTCAATGTTGTTGATAGACCAATTCAATGTAAGGTCACTAGAGATGTTTTTTGAAAAATTGAAACCAAACAATGAAGCAAAAGCTTGTATTTCCTTTTGACTGCCTATCTTGAGCACACCAAGCACTGCAGTATTGAAGAATGGTCCATACTGTGGGTCATTTTTATAAAATACAACTGACGGAGAAGTTGCGTTGATGTCTATGAGGCTTTGAGCTTGTGCTGAACCATCGCGCGTACTTGCGGTAACTATGAGATAGTATGGTCGTGGCACTATACCCCCTTTGAGTGATATCGACTGCTTGCCGTATCCCGATTGATCTTGGAGCACGGTGCCGTCATCTTTTTTCCACTGATATACCAAACTTGCTGGGTCAAATTCGACTCCAGAACTATTTGCCAGGTGTGGAACAGCAATCACGGTAACCGTATTTTGGAATACGAGAGGAGTTTTACCTTTGAAAAAAGGCGGCGTATACCCATCAGTTTCGATGATCAAATCAATTGATCCTGAACCAATCGATATGGTGTTTGTATAGCGGATGCCATTTGCAGTGACTGCAGTGATGCCTACGATTGTTTTTTTGCCCAAAACAGGAGCTTTAACATCCAATGAAATGAGGCCTATACCCTTTTGAACTTCTTTGCCATTTACTGTCCAAATGACAGTTGCTGAATCAATATCAAAAGTGAAGCTTTCTGCCTTGATGGTCACTACGCGTCCAGGAACAGGGTTATTTGTCGAAGGGGTGAGTACTATTGCAGTCGCATTTGGTGGTAAGACTTGAGCCTGAGTTATGGCTGAAGAAAGCAGTACAAAAGAGAGAAAGAGTACACCGAATATATGTTTATAATTTACAAAACGAGAAAATTTCATTACCTATATTGTATCAATATTGTGCAATGATTGCGATGGGGATTATTCATGTTGCAAGGGCTGTTAGTGTCTGACACCATCATGATTCAGTGGTGCCGGAGCAATATGGTTATTTGTACTTTGAGGTAAACGCACACCGCCATGATTTACTGGTGCACGACGATTCCCCCCACCTTTCAAGGGTATTTTGAATCCAGTCTTATCTTCTACGCGAGACATGGCAACGATAGCTGCTGTTGCAGCAAAAATCGTTGGAAATTCTTGGGCGACAGGTATGAGTTCTGCAACGAACGATATGGCTTCGACCGCAAGTCTTCTGCCATTCACAAAACCAAGGCCATTTTTCCAAAAATACACTGCAGCCAAAGGCCAATAAATAAACGCAACAATATCACCTGCGCCAGGTATAAACGTTAGCGCATCAGCAAATCCAGCTACAACTAAAATAATGGCGGCATTTTTTATTCTATATTGATGTTTACCTTCCATACATAAATTATAACATAGCCCAAATTGCCATTTTAGGAATTAGAATAACCAAGTTAATTAAAATTAACTACCACTTTGTTCAAGTTGCTTCTTTGACTCTTTGATATTCAACACCTGTTGAGGATTGGTCGTGATGATCTGATCTTCAGTATATGAGCCGATGACTTTGATAGCGACGTGCTTGAGGCCGACAAAGAATATGCCCTCCCCTACATCTGATTCGAGCAAAAGGTATTTTTCTTCATCAGTAAGGTTAAAGACTTTTTGGATATGATCGATAACTGTTGGTGATTGTTTGAGTAACATCTGTATAGATGAGTTGGTAACGATCGGCATACCATATGGTGAGTTCAAGAAATCATCCACGTCTTGGGTAATCGTTGAAAGACCAAGGAAATACTTACGTCCACGTTTTGCTAAACCAAATAGGAATGAAGCCGTATCTTCTGATTTCATCATCCACCATGCCTCATCGATAACAAGGAGACGTTTCTTGAGCTCTTTGCGAACTGCATTCCATATATAGTGTGTGACGAGGTACATAGCTACTGGCTTGAGTTCATCTTCCATGTCGCGAAGTGAAAAGACGATGAACTTCTTGTTGATGTCAACGTTCGAAGGACGGTTGATAAAGCCTGACCATGTTCCCTTGGTATATTTTGAGAGACGCTGGACGAGCGAGTCAGCCCCTTCCATACCAGCGAGCACGAGTTCAAAATCAGAGAGGAGTGGTGGTTCTACGTTTCTGAAATCTGAATCTGGGCTGATATCTTTCAATGCGTAAGTCTCAGTGATAGCACGGTCGATGATAGCGTCTTCTTCTTGTGAGAGACCTCCGAGCATGATGCGGAAAAGACCAACAAGGTTGATGATGTTTGAGCGGAGAACATCAGCTGCTGATTCGTCCTCACGTGGTATAGGAAGATCAAATGGATTGATATGGTGCTCTGAGTTGAGTGAGATATTGAAATACTTCCCTCCTGTCGCTTCGGCCATGTATTCGTATTCTTTTTCTGGGTCGATGACGATGACATCTACGTCGAACATGAGTGTACGGAGGATTTCGAGTTTGGTTGTGTATGACTTACCCGCACCAGCTGTAGCGAACGTCACTGAGTTGTAGTTTTCGAGAGAAAAACGGTCAAACAGAACGAGTGATGAGTTGTGCCTGTTGATGCCGTACAATATACCCTTGTTTGATGTAAGGTCGAATGATACGAATGGAAAAAGGCTTGAAAGTGGTGAGGAGTTGAGCTTTGAATGTACCGCAAGCTGGTCGTCAGCTATAGGAATAACACTCTTGAAGCCTTGTTCTTGCTGGAAAAGGGCTGGTTTTAGGTATACAAGCTTTGCTTCGAGGATAGATTTGATCTCAGACTCGAGCTTATCGAGTTCATTTTCATTGTCAGCAAATATGGTGATATATACACCGACATCAAAGAGGTGCTCTTGCGCTTGCATGAGTTGGTCGCGGAGCTGTTCGAGGTCTTGGTAGGCGGTATCGAGCGCTGGATCACGGACGAGACCCTTATCTTCCCTTCGTGATATCTGGCTCTGTACCTCAGCAACCTTTTTTTGGAAGTGACGGAGTATCTTCGCAGTATCAACAGGATGGATGAAGATAGAAATATCAAAAACTTTATCCAAGTTGATGATTGGAGCGAACCAACTTTCATCAAGGAAGCGTGGATATGAAATAACGAAAAGCGTACGCCCGACTTTTTCACCGAGATTGAGTTCTTTTGGACTGATCTTGAGCGCAGAAGGAGCAATGATGTCTTTGAGTTCAAGTACGCCGGCCTGATATATCTCCTCTGGAAGGATAGAGACAATTGGAGCTTCTTGTTTTTTACCGAATAGGTTTGAAAATATAGACATATGATTATGTTATCTGTATCGGCTTCTCCGTTTCGCCAGGGTTAAAGATCTTGTAGAACAATTCTACCACTTCTTCGGTTCCCAGTTCTGCGCAACGGATACCGCAGCGAACCAAACCTTGCTCGATAACTGCTACACGTTGCTCGAGCTGGCTTCTGTACTCTGCAAACTGTGCATCTGCAGAAGCGTTCTTTATGCTTGAGGGCTGACTTTTTCCTGGCATCATGTTGCTGATCGGATTTTTACTTGCTGTTATGATGGGTGGATCATATGGCACTACTACAAAGAAGCTTTTTGACATGATGTTGGTACTTTCAACAAAAGATCTGACGAATTCTATATACTCACGTACCTGTATCTTCATAAGATCAGTCGCCTGCTCTTTATATCTGTCCTCAAGTAAGGCTAAGTATGGGCGTATATCGAGTTTTTTTGATTGGGCGAAGATCTGAATTGAAAAATCAAGTGAATTCAAAAAGTTTTGGAATTCAGAAAGGATAGCCGCCTGTTCATCAGCTGACTTTAGGGCAAAGTTGAGTGACGTTGCAAGAACAACCGACCTCATTCCCCCATTACGGAGTATGACGATGCCATCGCGGATCTCTTGAATCGGTATGAATCCTTGGGTTGTCGATTGTTTTGCAGCCATTATCGTTGTTTCTTATTAGAATAAATACTTTCTTTGATGTCCAAGCTCCAGGCGAGATCCTTTAACTTACTATCTGCAATTTTTGGAACCATTACTGAAGCGTAGTTCTTTGCATCTCTGACCGCAGTTGCAGTATCTGTTGGTCGTGGCTTCTCCTCCTTTTTCCAGATATAGAGCTTGTCAGTAAAGTAGTATTTGAAGGCAGACTCTACAATATTGATGAATGGGCGATTGTTTATTCTATAAAATGCGAGTGCAGATGATATTGCCATAACGATGATGATAGGGACAATCGAGATGATTAGGCTGTTGATGAATATGTATATAACAAAAGATAATCCAGCACCTCCAGCCACGAAAATGAATTGCTTCAGAGTGAGAGGTCCGAAGATTTTATCCTCAACTTCGATGAATTGGGGAACTTGAAAGCGCATTACCTATAGTATACCTCAGATTTACTTCACAATACCTGTAGATATCTCAATAGTATTAGAATTGTTCGCGATAGAGATCGGGGCCACTCGGTTTCTTGGGTGCTACGGCTACTGGCTTGTGTGGAACTGGAGGTTCCTGGTCAATCTCAGTCTTTTTCTCTATGGAAACGATTGGTCCAGCGAGAAGATGGTCAACAAGCATTGTCTCAACATGATTTTCTGATGTGCTATTTGAGCGTGGCTGGGCAGGTGTAGGGTTTTCTATGCCCGCAATAAGGTCAGCGTGACTCTCAAGCGGGTGTGCTGACTGGTCGATATTGTTACTACCCTGTTCAGGTTCTACGGTGAAGTTGCCGGCAGCTTCGAAGGAGGATCTGGTAGTAGAACCAGTATCAATTTTGGGTATTGATTGTGACTGGAGTCCACTTTTAATTGTTTGGAACAGATCAGCATTGATTCTCTCTGCTATTTTAGTGCTTTTAACGCTATCAATCTCAAGCAGAGTACTGATGTTTTTTGTAAAATCTTTTGAATTGCTCAAGCCAAGCATTATCCTACGTACTTCCGCATCTAGTTCACCCATCTGGTCGATGTGTAAATCAAAATCACCACCGATTTTTTCAATCGCATCATATATCTTAGGATCTTGCGCGAGCTTCTTTAGTTCTTCAGGGATTTGTTGAGTCATGGTTTTATAGCCACTCTATATTATTCTTGTTCACAAAGCCTTTTGCTTTATGTGGTACAACCGACGTGTTAATCATTCGACCGATTGTTCTCTTTGTAGCATCCGCAAGTCCTTCATCACTCATCATCTTCAATTGACTTGGTTTTAGGTGCTCTACCAGACCTGGATTGATCAGCATTGTGTTTCCAAGCTTCAATAAGTCTTTACCGTCCATGTTTTCAACCATGTGCTTAGTTACATCGCCATGACCGCCAACCAGTGAATTATCGAGAGAGTCCTTTCGCATGTTCGCAATCTTTGCCTTATCCTCATCACTAAAGTCATCTGATTTTTTAATTGCATCAAAATCAGAAGATTTCAAATGCTTAAGTGTTTCCTTGAGTGCGGCATCATTGGTCACATTCTTTCCAACCAGTGCCAGTTTTTCTTTCTCATTCATTTTACCAAATGTTTCCTGTACAACATTTTTGCCAGTGGTTGGATTTATAGGATAAGCTCTACCTGCTATTGCACCTGTTATCAAGCCATTTATTGTGTTTCCGCGAACAATTTCTTTATTTTTCTTTGCAACCTCACCTTGAGCTTTACCAAGTTCTTCAAAGTTCCTATCGCCACCCATCTTACTCTTTGCAACTGCGCCAATTGTGGCTGATCTTATATCTCTTACTGCCAAGCTATTACCAATGCGGGTATTTCCCAACGCTTTGTCAGCACTCGATGCCCAGCGACCGATCGTACGAGTTCCTGTGTAACCACCGACAGTTTTCCACATTCCCTTCGCGCCAAATCTATCTGTTTTTATCCAATCAGAAGCTATACCGCCCATTGAGAATGCCGTTACGAGAGGAATATTGAGCAAGAATATAATAAAGAAATCATTTACTGCAAGGACAACATAGTTTAGTGGGATAAATGAAAGCGCATCCCCTGTTCCCTGAAATGCATTTGCACTACCTGGATTGCTAAATACGCTACCTGCTGTGGTCAATATGCGAAGCGCTGCATAGAGAAGGAGCAGGTATACCGGCATGAATATAAGTTGAGAAGTGAGGTGTTTGGTGAAATGATCCGCCTTTTCTTTGAGTTGCGGTATGACAAATGAAGCAAACCAAATCGGCGAGAATGCGAGGAGGAGTATGAGTACTATAAGGCGGACAACGAACGCTAGAGATGCGAGGAGGAATGAGAAGCCAATTGTGAACATAATGATACAGCCCACAATACCCTGTATGAGGATCTGTAGGGGTACAGCGTCTGCTGCTTTGGTCGGGTTTGCTCCATCTGTTGAGTTATATATCAGCTGTGGCTTGAGATAATTCAAGAATATGTCTGACAAACCGCCATTTGTTCCATTCATCATCTGTGTTGCGATGATACAGGTGTTCACACCGACGCTGCCTGAGCTTGAAGGACAACTACTCAATGTTTTT
Organism: Minisyncoccota bacterium; assembly: GCA_028713005.1. Lineage (GTDB taxonomy): Bacteria > Patescibacteriota > Minisyncoccia > Phycocordibacterales > PALSA-1337 > C7867-002. The sequence continues at coordinate 20,030 of JAQTPC010000008.1, forward strand.
TGATCTACGAGCTCAGTCGTTGGAGTGACTATGCTGTTATAGAGAGCCAATGAGACTATGTTTGAAGCATCGATAAGGAGACTGACGATAAAGAAGCTAAAGTTTATGAGCACGCCCATGATGACGACATTTTTGATCAGCGTTCCTACGCCTGAGACAGATCCATCTCTACTCAAGATAATCTTGAATGCGGCATAGAGGAGCATGAATATGATGAACATACCCGATATGTCGCGGATGGTCTGCCAGACTACATATACACCCTGGATACTGTCGACGAACTCCTTTATATGCATCGTCAGCGTTATCGATACGTTGAGCATTGCACCAGTGACAGTGACCCAGAGCTGCATGATACTCAATGCCATATTTGATACCCATGCTGCTATTTCAGCAAAGAAATCCCAGAAACTAAAGCCGAATATCGAAGCGATAGCCTGCCCTCCCTGAGCATGAGCTGTCGACAATGAAACTACCCAACCTGATAGTGGTAGTATGACGAATCGTGTGAGGTTGGATAAGTAACGTTTGATCATGGGTGAATGCTATATCGTAGGGATGGCGTGACACTGGTTGATATATTGCTTTGCTTTGCTATTGTAATCGTCTGCAGTATCTTGAGCTGTCTGAACTTCATCCTTAAGACCTTGTGTATCGACGACAGGCGAACTGTTCGATATTGTCCTCTGGAGAGCTTGGCTTGCCGCCTGAACATCTTCCGGACTGCTTAGTTCAGACATATTCTCTGCATCTGTATTGATAGAATCAAGTGTTGATTGTGCATCACTCAACTTAGTTTCATAGGGCTTCTTGGCTGCATTGAAGGCTGTCGTTGTTTGGGCAATACTTGTCAGGAGAGCTGCTATAGCGTCACCATTTGTTTGAGAGTGGAATGGTATAGCATCGACACAGGCTTTTGCTGCAACAAGGTTATCTTTTGCCTTACTGAATGCGTCAACAGCTTGCTGATGGTAACTGATCTGTTGTTGTGCAGTTTTTTGATAGGCAGCAAGAGCATCGCTAATATTTTGCGAATCATTGGCATACGTTGAGGTACTATTTGCCGCATCAGAAACTGATTGAATGAATGATTGGGTTTGTCCTGAAGATTTTGAGCTGACACTTGCAAGACCACTCTGGAGGACCTGGTTAATCAACTGACCAATCAATGCATCTACAATTTCATTGATTGAATCGGCGAGGTTGAGTTGATCGACGCCAGAACCAAGACTCTTTGATAGCTGACTGTTTATGACTGAGCCAGGTGTTTCAGTGTGACAATCTTCGTATGAAAGACTGCCTGTCTTTGGGTCAATACTTGCTTGAACACTCGTATTTCCACCTGTGCTGAGTGTGCGTTTAAATGATGAGTTTCCAGTCAATTCGGAAACACCACCAGCGGCTTTGACTTGGTCTGCGGCATTCTGGACACTGCTTAGGCCATTGATTGAATCAGTCGTACCCGCACTCTCGACGATGTCAGTTGCTTCACCTTCATCGATCTTGCTACAGCTATCCCATGACAAGAAGCCACTACCCTGCACGAGCTGTTGTTGTTTTGCGTCTTGTTTTTCACCAATACGTCTCAAGAGGTCACTATGTGCTTTGAGGTATGCACCTGAAGAGTTGTTTGTTGGTCTACTGATCTCGATCAATGCTGGCCAACCCCCTTGTTTAAAGTCACCCTTCATGAAACCACCAATCGTTGATCCATTCACTGTTGAATTTTTGACATTACTGATGACCGAGCTGAGCGTACAAGTATATTTTTCAACTTGACCATATCCCGCTTGACCAAGAGCGAGTGAAAGTCTGACATCAATATTGAATGGTGAACATAATCCAGAGAGTATGCCTGTATTTGCGATGAAGTTACCGGTAACTTGGTCTCCAAGGTCTGCAAAGAAGCCTCCGGGATTTGTGAGGAATGAAGGACTACCACTGAAACCAGAGTTGATCCACTGCACAACACTTGCCGTAATGCGTTGCACAAGCATCTTTGCTATGTGCCATGCGAGACCATCAAGAATATAGTTTTTTATCCTTTGTGCCCAGCTGTCAGCGGTATTTGAAATTTCAGTCGGACTAACGTTTGCGGTGACGACAATCTGTCCGCCGACAACAACAACTGGAATAGCATGAGCCTGCTTTGGTTGAATATTTATGCTACCAAAGACAAGTGCAATCATTACGAGGCTGACAACTATCTTTCTTGGGGATAAAAATGTTTTCATACAATTATTGAGGTTTTAATAACGAGAAAAAAGCGCCTGACTCTGTCGGTATAAAAGCTATCTTATTAAGTTTAAAATAATCCTGCATACTCAATAGCGCAGACAAAATATTTCCTTGAACTGTTACATATTTACTCAGCGACACGATTGACTGCATCGGGTCCCCTTCTATATTTCTGAGTGCCTGCGACACGCTTACCATGCTATTGATCGAATTGATGAGATCCAGGTGGTTCTGAACCAGTGGTTTTGGCACTGGTGTAGCTATCAAAGTTTGAGATATTTTTTTGTATGCTGTGATGACAGGGTCAATTTGATTTAACATAGATAGGTCATTTTTATTGAAAGCATCGTATGCAATATCCGTTGCATTTTTCTTTGGACCAAATGTGATGATGATACCCGCAACTGTATTTGCATACGTGTGAATGGTCTGAGCGTCTATTGCGTCAATGATAGAAATATCTTTTTGTGTATAGATTTTTGTATCTGCAGATTCAACTTGGGCATTTGCCAGAGTTTGATCGATGACACCTTGTACGAGTTGTTTGTTGCCATCGAGATTATTTTGTTTTAGCTCTATGTAGCGCGCAAAGAAATCACGACCGACTTTATCAGTAAGAGTAAGTGGCGTATCAGAGGCAACTTGTCCTGCTGTTGTTTTGATGACGGTGTTTGAACCAGTAACATCAAAAAATTGTTTCTTCCAATCAGTTGTAGTGGTGCCTATAATATCCTGCTGAATACTATCAGTGCTCTGTACTACGAGGTTTTGCGAAGATGGTGGAGCTGGCTGCCAGTATGTATATGCGGTCGTCGCACCCACTGCTAAGATGCACACAATAGCAATAGTGAGAGTCTGTTTGTGCGGGTAGTATTTTGCCATGCTACGTTTAATTATAGCAGAGAAAACCTGAATATTCTGTGGATAAACCGCGATTCTACAAGGTGTTTAAAAGATCATTGATGTTTATCCAATCTTGTGGTCTAAGGTCCTCCGCCCTCACCTTTTCATCTAGATTTAAATGTGTCCAAATACGATTTATGTCCTGCTTGTCGAGCACTGCCTCAAGATTTCTTTTAAGAATTTTTCTTTTATGGGCAAATCCAGCGCGTACGACACTGAAGAATTGTGAAATACCCCTTGGATTGGCATTCAAAACTTTTTTGAATGCATCGGCCGAGATGTTTTCTATAGATAGTATGGCTGAATCGACGGTTGGCGGTGGCGTGAATGCTCCTGGAGGAACTTTTGCAATCATTTTTGGAGTACCAAATACTTTAACAGATATAGAAAGGATACTTTCCTTACTTTTTCCTGTTGATTGCTCTGGTCGAGCGATTATTCTATCCGCAACTTCTTTTTGAACAAGCAGAACCATCTTTTGTGGACGTGGTTCATGTTCGAGGAATTTTTCTAGAATTGCTCCTGTTATATAGTATGGAATATTGGCGATGAGAGAGTAAGGAGAAGGAAGCAAGGAGTTAGAAGTTGGGAGACTTTCATCTAAGATGTCGCCATGAACTAACTTAAGTTGACTCGAAGCGATTTCAGGGGCAAATTTTTCTTTGAGGAGTTCTATTGAGCGGTCGTCTTTTTCTACTGCAGTGACTACTGCCCCGGCATTGAGGAGTTCAGTGGTCAGAATGCCTGTTCCAGGGCCAATCTCAAGGATATTTTGGCCTATTGTAATGTTTCCGGCAGCGATAATTTGCCCTAAAACATGCTTAGAATTGAGGAAATGCTGCCCGAGTGATTTTTTAGCAAAGAGTTGCATGTGCCCATACTAGCACGCAGGTCTACCCTGCGCATCAAAAGTCAATAAACAACGCTTTTGCACCACTTGGTCTCTCTGGAGGCGCTTGGTCTTCTATCAAATCTTTCTTTATGTCATCGATAAACTCTGATGGTAGGCTGACGCGTTGCGTTCCGTATATGGTGCGCAACATCGTATAACTGAAATAGACTTTTTTACGAGCACGTGTGATGGCGACATAGAATAGCCTCCTCTCCTCTTCTTCCCCTGCCTTGTCTATGTCTGCTTCGTCCATGCGCTTGAATGGAAATAAATCTTGTTCAAGTCCAGCGATGAATACATGATCAAACTCCAACCCTTTTGATGCGTGAACGGTCATGAGACGCACCGCATCGCGGTCTTCAGTGAGTTCATCTTGGTCACTTGCGAGAGCTGCATTGCTCAGAAAAGCCTCAATGCCTGGTGAGACCCGAGGCCCGACCTTTGTCTCTGGTTCTAAGGTCTGATCTCGAGTTTGGTCTTCATAATTATCATACTGTGCAGCAACGGTAACCAATTCCCTGATGTTCAAGAGACGTTCCTCATCTTCTGCATCACCTTGATGAAGTGCTCGCTCCATACCAGTTTCTTGAATGATAAATTTTATCGCTTCAGAGGGCTTCTTTTCCTCAATTTCTTTTTTTATATCATCAAGAAGTTTCCAAAACTGTGATACTTTTGCTCTTGTACCAGCAGGTAATTCATTTTCTTTACCAGAAATTACTTTTGCCACAGTTACTTTGCCTATACCACGTACAGGAACGTTGATGATGCGTGCAATATCCCCCGCACTCTCACGGTTAAGTGCAGCTTTGACATAGGAGAGCACATCCTTTACTTCTTTTCTCTCAAAGAAGCGCACACCGACGAGTTGGTACGGTATATTCTTTTTTATGAATGCTTCTTCCAGTGCTCGTGACTGAAAATTGGCTCTGTAGAGCACTGCTATCTCTTTTGGTGAACTACCTCTGGCGATAAGTCCACGTGCTATGTCAGCGATAGCACGAGCCTCTTCGTTCTCGGTATATGAAACGATAAGTGAAATTTTTTCACCCTGATCATTGTCGGTATAGAGTGTCTTTTTTTTGCGCATCACATTTCGTTCGATGACATTGTTCGCTGCAGCTAGGATAGTTTTTGTTGAGCGATAATTTTTTTCGAGAGTAATGACTGCTGCCGTCGGGTAATCTTTCTCAAAATTGAGTATATTTTCTATAGTTGCACCGCGCCAGCTATAAATATTTTGATCTGCATCACCCACAACACAAATATTATTCACCGGAGTCACTTCTCCTGTTGTAGGATCGCTCACACTCGCATCCGCTAGATATTTAGCGATACGATACTGAACTTTGTTTGTGTCTTGGTACTCATCTATATGTACGTATTTCCAGACATTTTGGTAATGCTTACGGACTGCAGGATATTTCTCGAGTAACTGAGCTGTTTTTGAAAGAAGATCATCAAAATCAAGAGATTTTTCTTTAGCGAGTATAGAGTCATATTTTTCCCAAACATTCGCTACAGTTTCCTGCATAAATTCTTTCGCAGCATCAAGATATTCGAGACGAGTATGTCCGTCCCCTTTTGCGCGCGAGATCATGTTGAGCACAGTTCCCGGATCCACCTTTTTTGGGTCGATAGAGCAGGCTGTCATAGCTTCTTTGATTGCTCGTCGTGAGTCACTTCGATCAAAAATAGTAAAATGTCTCGTTAAGCCGAGTAACTGTGCATTTTCACGGATAATATGTACACCTAGAGAATGAAATGTGCTCATAAATGGGCGTTCATTCATTGAAATCGGTCTGTTGATGCTACTTTCTTGAGCAATGAGAGCATATACACGCTCACGCATCTCTTTCGCTGCTTTGTTTGTGAACGTAATAGCAAGAATACTGTGTGGTGACACTCCCTTTTTTATTAAATTGAGGATACGGTGGGTGATGACGCCTGTTTTTCCAGCACCGGCACCTGCAACGATGAGTACAGGTCCTTCTGTCGTATTCACTGCTCGTTGCTGTTCGGAGTTGAGGGTGGTCATGAGAGGTACATAGTAGCATAAGGTGCGATGCAAATAATACAAATAACATGCGAATGATGCGAATAGTAATTTACGATTCGCATCATTCGCGACCATTCGTAATTTGCATCGATATATTTAGTAATAAATATTGACTCATTGGCAAATAGAATGTCTGTGTATATGTATCATTGACATTAGTTCGATGCCTGCTACTCTAGGTGAGTGCTCTCAGAGGCACATGTCTATATTTGGCTCTATTGAGCCATTTATTATCCATAGAAGTTTAGTGTGAGCTCAAAAGTAGAATACGGATGTATTGCCTAAATTCTATTTTTATTATGAAATCTTTTCTTAAAAATAAAAAGCATAATTATGTAAAAGATATTGCCATGTCATTGGTGATATTTACTGCAATTGTGGTTGTGCCACTCACCTATTCACAGACAGCTCAGGCCAGTCTGTTTTCTTTTTTTACCGAACTTGTGTCAGTGGGACAGGTATCAGCTGATACTCAGACAACTCTTGATTCAACAACGACAAATTCTCAGAACATGCTCATACTTCAGGCGGCTTCAAACCCAAATCCTATCTCAAATACCTGTACAGACATCATACCAGTCAACGGAACCATTCTTGATCCAAACATGTCTGCTTCAAATACTGCTGGTTGTGGTACAACAAATACTCAAATCAGTACATACACCGTCAATACAGGAGATACCCTTTCAACGGTCGCAAAAATGTTCAATGTATCAGTAAATACTATTCTGTGGGCAAATGGTTTGACTGGTAGATCTGTTTTGAAGCAAGGTCAGGTGCTAGTTATACTCCCTATTTCAGGTATAACCTATACCGTTAAGAAAGGTGATTCGCTTCAGGCTATCGCCAAGAAGTATGGAGGTGATCATCCAAGTGAAACTCTCACAGATATTCTCGACTATAACGATATAACCATCGCTTCGTCTCTCAATGTAGGCCAAAAAATAATCATTCCAGCAGCGGAAATGTCCACAGTCGATATCGCCAAGGTTCCTTTACCAATAAATTCAAAATCTCTTTCAACAGAAGAACCGTTGCTTGATAATATAAAGAACTGGCCTGCCTATCCAAGTTGTAACAGTGCTACTAGTGGTTGTTATTTCCTACGCCCTATACAAGGTGGTCATATCAGCCAAAAACTACATGGACATAATGGAGTAGATCTCGCTGCTCCAGTCGGTACACCAATCGTGGCTTCAGCTGGCGGTACGGTAATAATCAGTCGTATCAATGGTGGTTGGAATGGGGGCTATGGAAACTTTGTAGTTATTGCGCACAAAAACGGTACGCAGACACTCTATTCACACATGCAATCAAGAACTGTTGTAACTGCGGGGCAACAAGTAAATCAAGGTGATTTGATCGGTTATATCGGTATGACAGGACATACCACTGGACCACATCTTCATTTTGAGATTCGTGGAGCACAAAATCAGTTTTGGAACCCAAATCTATAATCCTCATCCAAATTTCTTTTGTCGGTATTGAATCGCTTCGAGAATGTGACTCTTTTTAATATTGGGCGAGCAATCGAGATCAGCGATAGTTCTCGCAACTTTGATAATACGATGAAAAGCTCTGCCTGATACACCTAGCTTTTCAGCAGATTGAGTGAGTAATTTTCTCGCATCATCCTCCAGTAAAGCGTATTTTTCTATATCACCCGCATTCATCTCGCTGTTGTAGTATTTATTTTGAGAATGAAATCGTTTCATTTGAACCGCTCGGGCTTGTATGACTCGCTTGCGGATATCTTTTGTTTTTTCTGAAGAAGCCTGAGTTAATGATAATTTTTCGTAGTCGATTTTACTAACCTGTATCCATATATCAATACGATCAAGTACTGGCGCAGATAGCTTTCTCTGGTACCGTTCTATACTCCGTGGCGAACAAGCACAGCCGTTTCCCTTTCCTTTTCCGCAACGACAAGGATTCATCGAAGCAACCATGATGCATTGTGCAGGAAATGTCACTGAACCACGAGCACGTGCAACTGTTATCGTTCTCTCTTCGAGAGGTTGACGCAGGCCTTCAATGACACGCTGTTCAAATTCTGGGAATTCATCAAGAAATAAAACGCCTCTATGAGCTAACGTTATTTCTCCGGGGTGAGGTGTGGTTCCTCCCCCGAGTATAGAAATAGCTGAAGATGTATGGTGTGGCGATCGAAATGGTGGATGGGTAATGAGTCCTTGATCCAGTATGCGGGCCACAGAATATATACTCGTGACTTCAACTGCCTGCTCGTATGATAGTGGTGGCATTATCGAAGCCATACTTTGTGCGAGCATAGTCTTGCCAGTTCCTGGCGGTCCGTAGAGTATTATATTGTGACATCCCGCAACAGCTATCTCTAATGCACGTTTAGAGCTCTCATTTCCTCTGATGTGAGATATGTCATAACGGTGTACACCATCTATTTCAGCATGTAATTCGGTATGTCTTGGTTGTAAGGGTATGAGCTTTTTGTGTCTCATAAGATGCTCAACTATCTCTTGGAGAGATGAAACTGGATATATGATGATGTGTTGGGCCAGAGAAGCTTCTTTCTCATTTTCTTTTGGAATAAATACAGCAGTAAAACCATGTGTCGGCGCATCGATAAGTATAGGGAGTAGTCCATGTATTTTTCTGAGTTTTCCTTCGAGAGATAATTCCCCTAAAAATAGTGTATTTTCATAGTCAAATTCGATATCGCTAGATGCAGATAGATACGCCAATGCCATCGCAAGATCAAAAGATGAACCTTCTTTACGAGTGTCGGCAGGAGCCAAAGAAATAACAACTTTTTGATTCTTTTGCTTTGGTGAAATGTAGCCCGTATTCTTGATCGCTGCAGATATGCGATCTTTTGCCTCGTCTACTGATCTGTCACCGAGTCCTATAACTGAGAATGAATGTAAGCCATTTGATATATCAACTTCTACTGTAACCGTTTCCATATGTAATCCACAGATGTGGGCGCTATAAGTTTTTGCAGTACTCATGAGACATATTCTACAGAAGTAGTTTCAAGGAACTATCAAAAATTGTTAAAGTAATAATAAATATTTTTACTAGGGCCAAGAAAAAACCACTCTTGCGGTGGTTTTTTCAACATACAATGATTAACAAATGCTAGTGTTTGTGTTTTATTGAGTTACGGGCACTTGGGTTTGCTTCGAGGCGCTCTATCTCTATCGGTTTGCCACAGGTCTCGCAAGTACCATATGTTCCCTTCTCAATACGTTCGAGAGCCGCTTTGACTTCGTTGAGCTGTCCTTCGAGCTTGTTTGCTATACCGGCATTATCTTCGAGTTCTTCAAATTTGTCTGCCATCTCATTGTCATCAGCGGTATCAACCTTCATATCTCCTGTCGTTACCTCCCAACCACCAGGCGCACTAGAGCTCTTTTGGCCAATACCATTAAGCTCTTCTTCGAGCTGGTTTGATTCTGTTAAGAGAAGCTTTTTAAATTTTTCGATGTCTCTTTTATTCATGATGGCTACATTTTAGCGTATAAATGCCTTTTGTTCAAGGCGGTCCAATATTGCATTAAGTGTTGATTCAGAGCCAGTTATAACCAATTTGGTATTATCGAGGAATGAATATAAGAATAGAGTATTTCCTCCAACCACAAATTCACGCACATCTTTGTTCCGTATGATTCGGTCAGTAAATAAACCGCGAATAACTTTGTAGCGAGGATCATTCTGGTAGTCGACAACTGGTGTAGAAGTCGAAGTATTTTCAGATGACGATGCTGTTTGGGCTACTTGAGCGCGCGCAGATATGTCAGCAGGTGTATTTTGATAAAAATATTGTTTCAGATCATCCGCCATAAAGCTTTCCCATTGCAACATGCCAGCAAAAGCATTCTGAAAATAACTGATTGTTGCCACAATGAATACATCTTTTGAGCCTTGTTTATCAGCATATACACCCAACATCCAATCGTTAGATAATGCACGGTAAAGTATGTCTGGTGCAGTGAGATCCATTGTTGTATAAGCATCTGGCGCTGGTACGCGGATTTTTTGCCCACCACTATCTATCTCTGTAAAGACAATTTCTTTGATTGTGTCATTTTGCTGAGGCTTAGCTATTTCTTTTCTGACTGCAGCAATGACACTATTTGGATTGAGTGAATCGATCGCAAGAGCAACTCGTGTATCAGCTTTTACAATTGATATTGGTGTTGGTGCTTGAGGAGTGACATTTTTTGAGCCAGCGAGTGGGCTTATACTATAAAAATAGTATGCACCACCAATGCCACCGCCAATCAATATAATACCGGCAAGAGCAATAAGTGTTTTTTTGATTACTTGGGATCTGTCAGCTTTATTTTCTAGTGACTCGGTCGATTCTCCGAGATTATTTTGTCCTGTATTTTTCTTTTGTTCAGCAAGGGCAATAGTGGCAGTTGATATTTTTTTGTGAGCGAGAACATCAGCCACATCACTTTCGTATGTACGCAAAGCTTTTTGAGGCGTTTCAGTGACATGTGGACGTTGAGGTGCTTCTGGTGCAAGAGGTTCACTTGGAACCGTTTGATCTTGAGTTGCTGGACCGATGTCTTGACCAGTCGGCGTTGGAAAATCTTGTGGTGCTAGAACAGGGTTTTGGTTCTGCCCAGTAAATGTTTGAGGTTGATTCTCTTCGTTCATGTTGGTTGTATTATAACGTTAAAGTAAAAGCCGTACCACATAGTAAAGTGTTACGGCTTTTATTGAATCTGGATCCGATGGTTTAATACCTTTTCTTAAACTCAGGTTTTGGTGGTCGTGGGGTTTCTTCCCTCTTGGTAAATTTATTTGGATCTGCTTGCTTGATTGAGAGATTGATTCTACCCTTTTCATCAACTTCCTTCACAACAACAGGTACTTTGTCACCTTCTTTTATATATGTTTCGACGCGTTCAACGCGGAATGGGGCAATTTCTGATACATGCACGAGGCCCTCTGAGTTCGGTCCGATCTTTACGAAAGCACCAAAATCCATGAGACGTGTCACTTCTCCTTCAAAACGCTCGCCTGGTTTGTATTCGCGTGTCATGCCGTAGATGATATCTTTTGCTTTTTGTGCAGTTTCATTTTTTCCAGTGATAAATATTGAACCGTCATCCTCTATAGTGATATCTTCAACTTGAGTTGAGTCTTTGATTTCATTGATCGTTTTTCCGCCAGAACCGATGACGAGACCGATTTGATCTGGTTTTATCTTCATCACAATGATTTCTGGTGCATTTGGATTTATCTTTACTCTCGGTGCTGCGATGGCTTTTTCAATTGTCTCAAGGATCGTGAAACGCGCGATCTTTGCTTTTTCAAATGCTTCGGCGAGTATTTCAAGCGGAATACCGCCAACTTTCACATCCATCTGTACCGCGGTGATGCCGGCGCGTGTTCCAGCAACTTTGAAGTCCATATCACCATGGTGATCCTCTGGTCCTTGGATGTCAGTGAGTACTTTGTATTCATATTTTTTAGTACCAAATATTTTGCCCATCATGCCTGGCTTAGCCTCGCGCATCATGAGTCCGCTCGCAATACCTGCTACTGGAGCCTTGATGGGAACACCGGCGTCCATTAGTGCAAGGGTTGATCCACAGACTGAACCCATAGAGGTTGAACCATTTGATGCCATGGCCTCAGAGACGATGCGGATAGTGTAAGGAAATACATCTTTTGCAGGGATAATAGGGATGAGTGCTTTTTCAGCGAGGGCGCCATGACCGATCATGCGTCGGTTCGTACTACCTACACGACCTGTTTCACCAGTTGAGAATGGTGGGAAGTTGTAATGGTGCATGAAACGCTTGTTTGCTTCAGCTGACATACCATCGATGACGAGTGCGTCACCGGGACTGCCCAATGTAAGGGCTGAAAGGATGTGCGTGCCACCACGATAGAAAATACCTGAACCGTGTAACATGGGTGAAATACCTCCTGCCTGAGCAAAGAGGGGGCGAACTTGGTCAACAGTACGGCCGTCAGCACGTTTTCCATTGCTGATAGCCTCTTCGTGTAACAATTCATTGACAGCTTCCTCAAAAACTTCTTGAGCCATAGCTTTGTTACCTTCTGGCATTTTTTCTGTGAAACAAGCTGACCAAATACCGTTGATTTCATTGATACGATCGTGTCCTGGTGTGCCACTCATGATGTACTGTGCGAGCTTTGGCTTTATTTCAGCATCAAAAAGTTCCTTTGTACCTGGAGTTGGTTCAGGCAAAACTACCACAGCCTTTGGTTTACCAATCTCTGCAATGATCTGCTTTTGCCATGCTTGAATCTTTTCTATTTCTTCACTGGCACGTGTCAGTGCCTCGTTGACGATATCCTCACCCACTTCATGACTGGCAACCTCTATCATATTGATCATGCCATCTTTGCCGCAAGCGACGAGCTCGAGATCGATCTTGGCTTCATCGCGAGTTGCATAGTCTGGATTGATGAACCAGTTGTGGTCTTTTGCGATACGAATAGCTGATGCCGGTCCGTTCCATGGGATACGTGAAACACCGAGAGCGAGAGAAGCAGCAATGACAGCGAGTACATCCGGATCATCTTGGTCGATTGAGAGTGTGGTGACGATGACTTGTACTTCATTGCGCATTTTCTGGTTGAAGAGAGGGCGGATAGTACGATCAACGATACGGCCAGCAAGTATGGCATCTGTTGAAGGTTTTCCCTCACGACGGACAAAGCGTGAGCCGAGGATGCGGCCTGTAGCATAGAAACGCTCTTCAAAATCAACGGTCAGTGGAAAAAAGTCACCATCCCTGAGATCTCCCATGACTGCGGTGGCGAGAACTGCAGTATTTCCATAACGGACGATGACTGAACCATCCGCTTGGTTTGCGAGATCATTGAATTCTGCTGATAAGGTCTTGCCTCCGATCTCGATAGAGTATTGTTTTGAAATCATTTATGTAATGTAACAAAAAAACCAGTGAATTACTATTCACTGGTTTTTCCTTTTATCTCCTATTCCCTCCCGATCTGAGCAAATATTTTGCTGGTTCATCATCGAGGTCCATGAAATGGTCCGCTACTTCAATAAGTTTCGAAGATGTTGATTTACCGAATGAGACGACTTCAACCTGACACCCTTGGTTCATCTGGAGATATTCGACAAGCGGACAGAAGTCCCCGTCACCAGTGAGTAGGATAATAGAGTCGAGCTTTGGAGCGAGTTTGACTGCGTCGATAGCGAGACCAACGTCCCAGTCAGCTTTCTTTGCGCCAGAGCTAAAGATCTGTAGATCTTTGACCTTGGTCTCGATACCCACCTTGGTGAGTGCATCGAAGAAGCCTGATTCTTCACCTGATTCGGTTGAGATGACATAAGCGACTGCGCGGACGAGTTTACGGCCATCGAGAGCATCTTTGACGATAGCTCCGAAGTTGACCTTTGAATGATAGAGATTTCTACCACTATGGTAGAGATTTTGTGCATCGATATAGATACCGACGCGTTGTTCTTTGTGTTTGATTATAGACATAAAAAATGAGTTAACTAATTTGTATTAAAAAGGATTATTAAATTATAAAAGACCTTACTGTGTTAAGTATACCAAAAACGCCCTGCGGGCGCCTCTGCTATTTCTTGAGATCCAGCTTCTTGATGATAGTGGCGTAACGTTTTGGGTTACTTTTCTTCAAATAGACGAGGTGAGACTGACGATCAGCTACCATGCCGAGGAGACCACGGCGTGAGTGGTTGTCTTTCTTGTGCTTACGGAGGTGTGAAGTAAGCTCATCAATGCGCTTGGTCAAAATAGCGACCTGAACTTCAGGAGAACCTGTGTCCTTGTCGTGAATTGCTGTTTCTTTGATGATTTTGGTCTTTTGACGTGTGCTTAACATAGTTGAAACATCATAGCATGAACCGTGGCGAGGTGCAAGTTTTACTCAATTAAACTGTAAATATATGTGAAAAGCCGCCGGATCTGGGATCCAGCGGCTGTTTTTTGGGAATGGGGTTCCTCAACATTGTAGGTTGCAAGCGGCAACGCGCTAACAATTTTGGTTTCGTTGGGACAACCTCAATCCTTATTTAATAGAATGGTTTTGTCGTCTTCAATCGATCTCCTTGTGGCCGGTTGATTGTTTGTGCCTTGAAGGTTCGTCACATACCATAGCACACCCTCAATATTTGTCAAGTACTCTGAAATATGTCCTTATAATGGGCTATGTTACAATTAAAGCATGTCGCACAATCTCAGAGACCTCAAACAGCAATTCCTCGAATACATAGAGATAGAGCGTGGCCGTTCAGTCAAAACTGTCGAGAACTATGATCGTTATCTCACTCGTTTTCTGAACTACTCCAAAGCAAAATCTCCTGCGGACATTACAGAAAACGTTATTCGCGAGTTCCGCTTGTGGCTTAATCGTCAACCAGCGAGTGAAAATAGTAGGTCAACTGCTACACTTAAAAAGAAAACGCAGAATTATTACCTCATTTCCCTGCGCGCTTTTCTCAAATATCTTGCAAAGCGTGGCGTTAAGGCCGTTTCACCAGAATATATTGAACTCGCCAAAGTCGGTGACCGTCATCTCGACCTCATCACCAAAGAAGAACTCTCTCGCCTACTCAAATCAACTGACGGTGATGATTTGAGATCTATGCGTGACAAAGCTATCCTCGAAACACTCTTTTCTACTGGTTTACGTGTATCTGAACTCTGTTCCCTCTCTCGTGATATCGATCTATCGAGTGACGAACTCTCCGTACGCGGTAAAGGTGAAAAGATTCGCGTGGTCTTCATGTCTGATGAAGCAAAACGTTCTATTAAACGCTATTTGGACAAGCGTCCTGATATCGATGGAGCTCTGTTCGTGAAGATCTCTGGTGAAGAAAGAAAGATGAAAGAAGAAGACCTCGGTCTTTCGACACGTCAAGTAGAAAGAATTATCAAGCACTATGCCATAAAGGCGGGTATATCAAAGAAAGTAACACCTCACGTTATTCGTCATATGTTCGCTACTGATCTACTCGGTAATGGTGCAGATTTACGATCAGTGCAGATGTTGTTGGGTCATTCAAATATAAGTACGACGCAGATATATACTCATGTTACTGATAGTGAGTTGAAACGTGTGCATAAGCAGTTTCATAACAGGAAGTAGTGCTTTTGCTTGACAATATACTAAATTAGTGTTATCTTTTCTACAAACAAAAAAGAAAGGAATTTTATGTTAGACAAAAAACAAATTGATGAGCTCTTTAAAAAATTGGAAGAAAAGCACGGCCAGCCTGAAGGCTTTGAAACAGCCCGACTTGATGAGTGTGTTGAACCTTCTTTTTCGGTTGAAGGTATTCGACAAATCGCAGATGAATTTGATATGCCACTGGAGTTTGTTCGTAAACTCAATTTACGACAATACTTCTGGTTATCCATGGAGCTCGATGACAGACACGTCATGGACGAGCCAACATTCGAACAACAACAAGCCACAGATGATACTTTGGCTGAAATGCACAAAGCTGGTGGTATTATTGAATACCTAGAACGGCGAAAGAAAAAGAAAGTTCAACCACCATCAGTATCAATTCTCCCAAGTGGAAAGTGTCGTTAATTCGGGAACTTCAAAAGAACGCCAGACCTTCGGGTACGGCGTTCTTTTTTTCAATCAACACATTTTTCATTTTCTTTCTGTTTACCAATTACCAATTACCGACTACAATGTCTTCATGCGCATCATCTCATGGAACGTGAACGGGCTGCGAGCAAATATCAAAAAAGGTGGTTTTGACTGGCTTATGAATGAGTCCGCTGACATTTTCTGTGTCCAAGAGACAAAATCTCGTCCTGATCAGCTCGAAGCGAGTGTCACAGCTCCAGCTGGCTATCATGCTTACTTCGACCATTCAAAAGGACGTCAGGGGTATAGTGGTGTCGCTATCTGGACCAAAGTTAAGCCCGAAAAGGTTGACTATGGCCTCGGAAATCATGAATTGGACCAAGAAGGACGATTTTTAGCCCTCTATTTCCCTGCTGATGCTTTCAAAGATAGTATTGACGCTGATAATACGGCTCAAAATAAGTCAGAGCACACTGTTTCACATAAGAAACTCGGTAAATTCGTCTTTATCAATACGTACTTCCCTAACGGTGGTGGTGGTCCCGAGCGTTTGGCCTATAAACTACGCTTCTATGATGAATTCTTGAAATACGTAAAAGCGGCAAAGAAACGTGGATACGAAGTGATCTTCTGTGGTGATGTAAACACAGCCCATACGGCAATCGACCTTGCTCGTCCAAAAGAAAATGAAAAGAACACCGGTTTCCTCCCTATCGAACGTGCATGGATAGATCAAGTTATTGACGAAGGTTTCATTGATGTGTTCCGTTACCTGAACCCAAATGTTCGTGAAAAGTACTCATATTGGGACATGAAAACCTTTGCCAGAGAGCGTAATGTGGGTTGGCGTATAGACTACTTTTTCGCTACCCCAGGAGCAACCCGACTGGTGACAAAAGCTCGTATTTTGGACCAAATAATGGGTTCAGACCATTGTCCATTAGATATTATTATTGGGTAATTATGCCTTTTAAATAAAGGTTAGAAAGTAAATTTTTAATATAAATACCCTCAAAATGAGGGTATTTTGTTGTGTGGTACAGTGAGGTCCGACCTCACTGGCGAGTCACCAAGGAGAAACCCCGAGGTTTCTCCTTGGGGTAAGACAAAGCGCACAGTGCGCCTCGAGAAAAGAGATGAAGCGATGTGCGCTTTTAAAATTGAAGATTGCTAATGTTCGGGTCCACAGACCAGAATTGTTTCGGAGATCCTCCAAAACGTGAGACGTTGTCCAAACTGTTCCTAATACCCATGAAGGTATTTTAATAGGTAACGGTGTGCATCTGCTTGAAAGGTTAGGTGCTTTCCAATAAATGGAAGCTAATGTTTTTGTTGAAACAAAATGCACCGTTATTCTCCCTAAGCAACAGAAGGATACGCAATTGATGTAGCATTCTTCAAAGAGTTTTGTAGCCTACCCACTAATATTTGAAAGAACAACCCCATCTTGTCTCATACCTCGGATGACAAAATTTAATCTGGAGTAATTATATTTCTATGTGAGACACATGTAAAGGACATACTGGGGATAACTCAGTTATATTATGTCTTTTATAAAAATAGGGAATATTTTATAAAATAGTTTTTGTCTCTTATGTCAAAAATACCTAGGAAACACGGTGTTTTTTCTGTATTTCCTTTATTTGCTTCAAATCTTCCTCTTCTTTTTTTTCTTTTCCCATTTCACCAATTTCTTTTAATTTATCATCAGAAATTTGAGAAAGTTCTATTGCCTTCTCGCTTAAATATTCTTTTGTGTTTAGTTTTGGATCCTCGATAACTTCATTAAATAGGGCATGGAGTATGTAGCCAATCTTTGCACTCGGTGGAATGTTGCACGCCTCCATAACACCTTTGCCGTCGATTTTGAGCATAGCGAGTGATATTGGATCACGTAGAGCTTCTTCTATCATGGCGTGATACTTGCGAAGGCGATAGGGGTCTTCTTTAGGTCTGCCAGTGCCTATACGGTCACATATGCGTAGATTCATCAGTTCCCAGATGTTTTCACGTCCCACATTCACGATCATACGTCTGACAGCAGACAGGGTGATCTGCTCAGTATCAGAAAAAAACATATGCCAACGTATGAGTTTAGTCACTTTTTCGATTGTTTTCACGGGAAACTTCAAACGAGTGAGTATCTTACGTGTTTCACGTGAACCAATTACTTCATGACCATAGAAGGTTATTATGCCTGTTTCACGTGAAAGACCCCTAGTTTTAGGCTTAGAAATGTCGTGAAATAGGGCTGAAAGGCGTATATCGAGGTCCCAACTCTTGTCAGCTGCGTGTTGGAGACTGCGCAAAAGGTGCTCCCAAACATCGAAAGCATGAGCCTGGTTTTGTCCAACACCTATAGCTACCTGTAATTCAGGGGCAATATGGTCCAAAAGCCTTGTTTCATTGAGAATCTCAATACCTTTCTTTGGCTCAGGGGACATAATGAGCTTGGCGAATTCGTCACGGATACGCTCAGTCGATATGTCTTTGAGGTTCGTGTTAAGGCCCTGTATAGCCTTGAAAGTATCAGGTTCAATAGTGAAACCAAGTTCTACAGACAAACGTACGGCGCGCATCATACGTAAAGCGTCCTCGCCAAATCTGGCCTGAGGATCACCAACTGTCCTTATGATTTTGTCCTTTATATCAGACAAACCCCCAAATAGGTCAACCATGTCTTTTATAGCGCCATTAGACAAAGAAAGGGCTATGGCGTTGATGGTAAAGTCGCGTCTTTGAAGGTCGTCTTCAAGTTTATCGCTGAACTTAACGTGATCAGGGTGACGACGGTCTGTATAATCTGATTCGAGGCGGTACGGTGTAACTTCAACGTTTCGAAGGGTAGGGTCCTCAGTTGCTTCATTTATCACAGCAACAGTACCATATATGTTTTCATAGACAGTTTTAGGGAATAGAGTTTGTATTTGCTCGGGAGTAGCATTTGTCGTGATATCCCAGTCTTTTGGGGCTCTACCAAGGAAAATATCACGCGCACAGCCACCAACGAGGTAGGCTTCAAAGCCCGCCTTTTCGATTGTTTCTACGATACTGACTATTTCTACAGGAATAGGTGAGTTCTTCATGATTAAAATTTGTGCACCCGGAGGGACTCGAACCCCCAAAGACAGTTCCGAAGACTGTAGTGATATCCATTTCACCACGGGTGCAATTGGTAATAACGTGATAGTAGCACAGAAGTTTTGATTTTAATAATGAATCATGTATACTGGTTTTGTTCGATTTTCTGCGGGTATAGTTTAATGGTAGGACGCGTCCTTGCCAAGGACGAGTTGGGAGTTCGATTCTCCCTACCCGCACTACGAATACAAGGTTATTACAAAAGTTTAGAGGGAAGTGAGTCACATGTGTGACTCACTTGGGAGAATCGAAAAGGCTGAGTATATCGCACGGAGCGTAGCGAGTACGATACGAAGCCTATACTGAAGCTGTAAGCTTCGATTCCTCCTGTCGAGGTTTTTGATCAAGCCGACTCGTTTGTACCGCGCTCGTAGAGCGAGATTCTCTGTCCACATGTCCTTATTAACAGTCCTTTTATTTAATGGCTCAAAATATAGAGTTTCACGTGAAAACTGTGGATAACTATGGGGAATATGTTTATAAAAGACAGGAAATATGGCTTAAAATCGTTAATTCAACATACTTATCCACGTCTTTGATTCTGCACAGCCTTATTAAGCCGTTTATAAATACCACTCATTTAAAAGTCAGTCGAAATGTGTGATAAATTAGCAATTTTAGATTTTATGCGTTGTGATCAATAAAAAAGAAAAAGGGAATAGGGGTGAAGAAATTGCCAGTCAATTTTTACGGAAGAATGGCTTTGTTATTGCTAATCGAAATTATTATAAGAAATGGGGCGAGTTGGACATAGTTGCCAAGAAGGGAAATGAGTTGCACTTTTTTGAGGTAAAAAGCGTCACAAGACATTTTGTCTCAAAGTCTTTTAGACCAGAAGAAAATGTAACTTTATTTAAAGTAAAGCAACTACGTAAGATCATTCAAACTTATCTAACAGATAAAGGCTTTGGTCTAGATACTGTCTTTCAATTTCATATTTTATGTGTGTTTATGAATGAAAGCACTCGTTTGGCACGAGTACAATGGATAAAGAATGTTATTTTATAAAGATATATGCTAGGATATTTGAACGTTAGCAGGTAGTATATTGAATTTGTTAAATACGGAGCGTGGTGTAACGGCTAACATGCCTCTTTTGGGAAGAGGTGACTCCGGGTTCGAATCCCGGCGCTCCGACACTTATATTATGAACCAAGACAAACCAGGTTTCATTAAAAGGATAGTAATTTTCTTTGATAAACTCGAAGATAAAGTTCGTGGTCATTTGAGTCGTTATCCCATCCTCTATACCCTCATTGGAGGTGTAGCAATCGTCCTCTTTTGGCGCGGGGTCTGGCATACGGCTGATATTCTTCAGGGCCGGGGTGGGTGGCTCGGTTTTATTTTCTATGAGCCAGTCAATCTGCTTATCACAGCGGTGATTTTGCTCATGACGGGTTTATTTGTGTCATATTTTATCGGAGATACTATTCTCATGAGTGGTATTCGTAAGCAAAAGAAAGTGACTGACAAGACTGAAAAAGATGTGAAAGAAGAAGAGGAGGAATTGAATAAGATTCGCTCCACAATCAATGAGATGAAAAAAGAGGTTGATGAAATAAAGGATATTGTTGTAGAAGATCACAAAACACATCACCACTAAGTCAGGCTTCTATCAATTTTCAAATTGATGATAATCTGCTAGGATAGGACAGATACAAAATTTTGAGGTGCAAAATTTGCGGGACTAGTTAAGTGGTATAACAACAGTTTTCCAAACTGTGGTTGGGAGTTCGATTCTCCCGTCCCGCACCAATGAAAATATTTTACGGCGTAGCGTCGTTTTTGGCAGGATTTTCTATTATGACAATTGAGCTTGTCTCATCAAGAATTGTTGCTCCTTTAATAGGTAATTCTGTATTTACATGGACGTCAGTTATTGGGGTAACGCTACTTGGCCTTTCTGTAGGAAGTTGGTTTGGGGGCAAATTGGCCGACATGGCTGAAGAAAAAAAGTGGCAGCAAGCATTGTCAATCGTCTTTATTATTTCCGCTTTTCTTACGTCTGTCATACCCAATCTTGCCAGCGGATTTTCACATATTCTCGATTCGTCAGTATCGATAGAATGGTTGAATATCATTCTTGCATTGGGACTGTTTTTCTTGCCTGCAACAGCGGTTGGTATGATACAGCCAATGATTTTGAAAAAGTTCGCAATTGATTTTACAAAGATAGGGAAGGAGTACGGTTCACTTTCAGCGCTCTGGTCACTTGGCAGTATCATTGGCGTTTTCTTGACTGGTTTCTTCTTTATATCAACCATGGGTAGCTCGGTGACTATATATACAGTTGCGAGTATTTTGTTTTTTGTTGGAATCGTTTTGATGATCATTACCTATCATAAGGATGGGAATAACTTTCACAGTAAAAAAATAGTGGGCCTCATTTTTTTCCTTGGCGTACTGAGTGTATCATCAGTATTTGCAGAGAGTCACTCAAAATCAGTTTCTGTTGCTTTGTATGATAAAGAGACTGATTATTTCCATGTTCGAGTATTGGACAAGTATCTCAACGGGTTTGGCGATTCGAGACTATTATTTCTTGATTTTGATTCCCATAGTATTGATTCAAAGCAAATCAGTGCTTTTTTTTATCCTGAAATGTATCCAGTCTTTAAATTTCTCAAGAAGGATCTTTCAAATACGGTTTTCATAGGGGCTGGGGCATATACGATGCCGAGGTCATTCAAAAAAGCCTATGCAAGTAGTACGGTATCTGTCATCGAACTCGATCCGGCTGTTGAACAGATCGGAAAGGAGTATTTCAACCTTGGTGATTATGATATCAAAACAATAGCTGGCGATGCGCGCCTGACTATCAGTCGCTCTTCACAAAAATACGATCTTATCTTTAATGATGCTTTTAATTCATTTATTTCCGTACCTTGGTATTTGATAACTAAGGAGTGGGATATACAGGCAAAAAGTAAGTTGAATCCCGGGGGCATATACGCAGTTAACTTTATTGGTTCACTAAAAGGAGACAAAGCACTCTTTACCCAAAGTGTTACGTCTACGTTCGCTGAGGTCTTTCCAAATTACTACGTATTCACTTTTGGCACTGATCCAACTGAGGTTCAAAATATCGTTCTTGTCGGCATAAATGGTGATATGCCAATAACAGAGACAAAGTTTAAGGATCTTCTTGTAAAAGATAAGTCTGCGCCAGGCCATGCATTTTTGTCAGATCGCTTGTTCGTCGGTGATAAGTCATTTCTGCATGGTGCAGATGTACTGACTGATGATTTTGCTCCAACAGAAAAGCTTATGAAACCAATCGTAGAGGCGTATTTCCCTGAATACCTAGAATGGGTCAAGACGACGTGGTAGTATGAAACTACTCTTTATTTTTAGTAAATAATTACGAATACGAATATATGAAAAGACTAATTGTGGTTCATGGATGGGGTGGTAATGCACAAGGCTCACTTGTGACATGGATTGGAAAAATTGGCGCTGAGCTCGGCTTCGAAACAACAGTTCTTGATATGCCCAATACCAATGTGCCAACTATAGACGCATGGACGAAGCATTTGGAGGACAATGTGTACTATGTTGATCAGGATACGTATTTTGTAGGTCACAGTCTCGGTTGCCAGGCTATCTTGCGCTATTTGGAGATGAATAAAGGATCAAGTTTGGGTGGCGCTATATTGGTCGCACCAGCATTTGTTATTGCTGATTTAGTAACTCAAGAGGATAAAGACATTGCTCGTCCATGGGTAGATAGGCCTATTGATTTTGCGAGTATTCGAAATATGAATGGAAAGTTCGTGACAATCTTCTCCGATAATGATCAGTCTGTTCCTATGGAAGGAAATAAGGAGGTGATTGAAAAGGGCTTGGGTCAGAAGATTATTGTCGAGCAGGGTAAGGGACATTTTACAAAAGAGGATGGGGTGACTGAATTGCCAATTGTAAAGGAAGTACTTGAGGGGTGGAAGTAAGGTTATTTGCTTCCAATTTTTATGTAAAACAAAAACCACCTTTATGGTGGTTTTTGATTCTCTATACAAGGGCCGATATTCCTTATGGTTGAGAAAGGGGAGTTAAATGGCTAGAAGCTTATTTAACTGCATCCTTCAATGCCTTTGCTGCGCGGAACTTCGGAACCTTCATAGCAGGGACCTTGATGGCCTCACCTGTACGTGGGTTACGAGCCTCACGAGCTGCACGCTGCTTGACTGAGAAGATACCGAGACCTGCGATTGAGACCTCGTCACCCTTCTTGAGTGAGTCAATGATACTGTTAATCATAGTCTCAACAGCTTGCTCTGCCTGAACTTTCGTTCCGCCGAGGATACCGTGGACTGCCTCTACAATACTTGCTTTGTTCATGTTTATTGAATTTAGCTAATAATCTGGTCTCAACCCACCCGCTTAACGAGCGGATCGAGTCTAGGGCCATGCATACATTATATAGTAAGCCATATTTTGGGCAATAGGCCTGCAATATTGACATAAACTAATCTGTGTTTTTTAGTTATACACACAAATATAGAAAAAACGATATTATATATGTATAATGGTGTTTGAAAGGAGATATCGCTATGAAAATGAAAAATATTTTCAGAATGATTGATCTGTTGCTCGACCGCATTGCCCCATGGGGGTTTGAAGATGATTACGGATTTCATCTCGGTAAACCTGATTATTAAATATCACTCATCCGCCGTTGTTTCAGAACAACGGCGGTTTCGTATGTTATCCTATGTATATAATATGACATCAAAAATAACTCTTTTCATCACAGGTGCCTCAGTTATGATTTTGCAGATTATCGGCGTGCGTATATTAGCGACTCAACTCGGCACTACAATTGCTGTATGGTCATGCATGATAGCAGTTACAATCACCGCTCTAGCCATCGGCTATTATATTGGAGGTTATTATGCCGATAAGGGCACACAACAAAAAATCAGGGCCATATTCGTAGCAGGAGCTGGAATAACAGTATTGCTCATTATTCCACTCAAAGAAGTAGTGTTCATGATAGGTTCTTCATTGCCATATGGAGTACGGGCAACGATTGTCTCCTTTATACTTTTTGCAATACCAACGATTCTACTTGCGATGACGACGACATATACGACTCGTATGGAGCTCAATACAGTTGCAAAGACTGGTTCAAATAGCGGTACGCTGTATGC
>JAQTPC010000028.1 GCA_028713005.1 Minisyncoccota bacterium
GTCAACGTCGGACCATCATCATAGAAAGAGATCGCCGTACCAATATTAATACTCGCCGAATCGGTCGCACTATCGCCGTCTTTATCGATGATAGTACTCGTACTTGTAATTGAAATAAGCTCACTAGCAGCTAGAGAAACAGCATCATTAGGGTTACTGCCATCCGGATGGGCGATAGCACGTATCTGGTCAAGAGTAACAGTACCGCTTCCATCTACTGAAACACGGAAGACAACATCACCGTCAACCTCTGTACGCCCTTCAACTTCCCCGCCACTCGTCATGTAAAGCCGTATATTCTGCCCACTCGCCACATCCTCCAAGCCACTGTCTACGCCTGAAGACTGAATGGTAAGGCTATACGTAGTGCTGAGTGTGCCAGCTCCGTCCGCACCATAACTGCTGTTGATACCAAAGTTGCCTGCAAAATTCGCTGTCGCATTATAAGACAGATCAGTTTCGTCTACGATCAGTCCATTCCCTTCTCCCGTATTTGTACCCGTTACTGTGATATTTGGACCGTCATCATTAATCTGTATCACCAAATTAGCCGGTGCTGTACTGTCCCCATCATCATCCGTTACTACCATCGAGAACGGAATTTCCGGATACTGATCGGCTGCACCCGTATGATTAGGATCCGTGTGCGGTGCATTATCATTTAATGTGTAGGTCCAACTGTACACACCTCCACTTACCGTAACCACCAAATCACCGTAGGTACCATGCACAGTACCACCATTGGTCACGTCTACAGTATTGATTACCACACCGCCTACGGTATTAATGGTGTCGCCTCCCGTCGTGATGTTGAGTGTACCACCTGTGCTGAGATTACCGCCTAGATTACCCTCTGGGATTAATCCACCTTCATTTACTACTGCGACATTGCCTTCAGCTACTACCCAATCTGCCGTCGGCGTACTGTCTTGCAGCAAATTCACCGGTGTTTCAGGCACTGTTGCCCCCAGTACATTCGGCGCTGTCGCACGCAAATCGGTTGTTACATCGGTAATCGCACCGTCACGCGCCGCAAATGTATCAGCCAATCGTGCTGTATCTACCACGACATCACCCGCTGCCGTCTCATCTCCGGCTGTTGTCTTATCTCCGGCTTCCGTCCCATCTGATGGTTGATGGTGTGTTACCCCTTGTGCTTCGGTTCCTGCTGCTGCCATTGCCAGTGCATCTTTGACCGAATTGACATACACCACCGCATCGTGATGACTAAAGATACCATTTAACAACGAACTGTCAAACTGTAATGCTCCATTAGCTGAGAGGACAACATCACCGGCTCCATCGAGCAATACATCGATTACGATATTGGCACTTGCACCATTATTTGCGGCCCCATACACATGATCGCCTTCATTGATTGTCTCACCTACTTTAAGCTGATGAACACTCCCCTTACTATCTTTGACATAAAAAGTACCGTTTAAAAACGATTTTACTACTCCGATTGCGCGTGCCATGTGATGCCTCCATTTTGAAGTTTATACGGTTATTGTAACGCAGAAAAATATATAAATCTATTGTACCAAGGTACTAATTGTGTAAAAAAGTTCTTTTTTTTTACTAAATTAAGAAGAAACAAGAAAATTGGTTATCTCGAGGATTTATCGAAGTGTAAGACGAATAGTGCGGATAAACCGCGCTATTTTATAAAGAAAGAGAAAATTGTATCAAAGTACAGGAATATCTGTCTCCACTCTGACCATTACAGTCGGATCGCCAACACTGGTGTACTCATTAAACATATAAGAAGTCCCATTGACATCGTATGAGACGGCTGTTCCGGTTTGACTCCACTCTCCCGAATTGAGGAATCCAACCTGATCGGCACCATCCCCCAAAATATAAATATTGCTATTTCCGTTCTCTGTCATATTTACAACATCGGTAAATGTAATGCTGCTCAGGTCATGGTCTCCGCTGGTTAGGTCAATAACCTCGATATTATTGACATTACTGGACAAGGTATGGAAATCAATATTGGAGTTGCCAATCAAAACCAAGGTATCGGTACCTGTTCCTCCATCGATGGTTACATCATGGCTATCATACACCAACGCATCATTTCCCCCTTCACCATGGAGAGAATCAGATCCGGCTCCGCCAATTAAAATATCATTTCCGGCACCGCCACTTAGTGAATCATCCCCTTCTCTTCCGTCAATCGAGTCATTTCCAGCTGATCCGACAATGGTATTGTCTCCGTAGACACCGACGTATGCCGCTGCACTGTTTCCATCTGATTCGGTGGAGGTTAATGACGCTATGATACTGCTATCTTGCGGCAATTCTTTATCCATCGTCAAAGTCCATGAGGTAAAATCGGTATCTGATCCGAACGTCACCACTCCGCTTTGTGGAACGGTCATATCATCATACACATCATGGGTGAGGATGGCCCCGGCTGGAAGCCCCGTAACGATAACATCTCCAAGGGCTTCAGTCGAATCGGTCAGAGTGGCATCGATAATATTAAGAGGATATTGATAAGAAACCATATCAGCATTAATGCTTTCTACCTTAAATTCACTGTTTATATTCTCTGCATTAACAAAATTTTGAACCTCAAGTG
>JAQTPC010000029.1 GCA_028713005.1 Minisyncoccota bacterium
CTGGGGCGCCTTGGAGGCCGGGCAGGAGGCCGTCATTGTCCTTGGGGTCCTTGACGGGCTTTCCGTCTCCCAAAGGTTCCTGCGGGTTGGGCTGTGAGGGAGGCGTCAATGTCTTGTGAGGCGGCTCCTGCATGTGACCCAGCTTGACGATGTCATCCACTTGTTTGCCGTCGAGCGTCTCATATTCGATCAGCGCCTTGGCGATGGCTTCGACCTTGTCCTTGTTTTCCGTGATGATCGTTTTGGCGCGGTCATGGGCTTCGTTCACCAGGCTCAGAACTTCCCGGTCGATTTCCTCGGCTGTGGCTTCGCTGTAATCGCGCGGGCGCGAAATGTCGCGGCCCAGGAAAACATAATCCTGGTGTGTGCCGTATTCGACCATGCCCAATTTTTCGCTCATGCCCCATTCGCAAACCATCTTGCGCGCGATGGCGGTGACCTGGCGGATGTCCATGGCGGCTCCGCTGCACACATCGCCGAGCAATACTTCCTCGGCCACGCGGCCACCCATGGTCATGCACATGATGTCGCGCAATTTACGGCGGTAATAGCTCCAGACATCGCCTTCGGGAAGCGACATGGTCACGCCGAGCGACGGGCCGCGCGGGATGATCGTGACTTTGTGCAGGGGATCGGTGTGTTCCAATAAAATGCTGAGGATGGCGTGGCCGGCTTCATGATAGGCGGTATTCCGTTTTTCGGCCTCGCTCATGGCCAGGCTGCGGCGTTCGCGGCCCCAGCGGACTTTGTCGCGCGCCTCTTCCAGATCGGGTTGTTCGATGGCTTCCGCGTTGCGGCGGGCGTCCAGCAGGGCGGCCTCGTTAATCAGATTGGCCAACTCGGCGCCCGAGAACCCTGGCGTACCGCGGGCGATGACCGCCCAGTTCTCCTTATCTGAAACTTTCACTTTGCCCGAATGCACCTGGAGGATTTGTTCGCGTCCCTTGACATCCGGCAGGCTCACGTTGACCTCGCGGTCGAAGCGGCCGGGGCGGAGCAGGGCGGGGTCGAGGACGTCCTTGCGGTTGGTGGCGGCAATGATGATGACGCCTTCCTGCGTGTCGATACCGTCCATTTCCACCAGTAAAGCGTTAAGGGTCTGTTCGCGTTCGTCATGTCCGCCGCCGAGGCCGTGGCCGCGGCTGCGGCCGACGGCGTCAATTTCGTCGATAAAAACCAGGCAGGGAGCCGATTTGCGGCCTTGCTCGAACATGTCGCGCACACGGGAAGCGCCCACGCCGACGAACATTTCCACAAAGTCGGAGCCGCTGATGCCGTAGAACGGCACGTCGGCCTCGCCTGCAATGGCTTTGGCGAGCAGGGTTTTGCCAGTGCCGGGAGGCCCCACCATCAGCACGCCTTTTGGAATGCGACCGCCGAGGCGTTGAAATTTTTTCGGGTCCTTGAGAAATTCGACAATTTCCTTCACTTCCTCCTTGGCCTCGTCCACGCCGGCGACGTCCTTGAATGTGATGCGGTTTTTGTCCTTGTTGAGAATCCTCGCCTTGCTGCGGCCGAAGTTGAAGGCTGACTTTCCAGCCATCCGGAGCTGTTGGCGGAAGAGCAGATACATCACCACGATGAAAAGAACAAAGGGGAGCATGCCGAGAATGGTTTGCCAGATGGTGTTATCGACATTGATCTGGGGTACCTTGTCAAAGCCGGCATTTTTCAGGACATCCAGCAGGTCTTTTTGGAAGTTCAGATTGACTGAAACGCGGTAGCGCTCCGGAGCCGGGCTTCCCTTGGCAAGCGGCTGGCCGGAATTGGCTTTGAGTTTGCCTTTTAAATAGACGGCGGTGGGTGAGAAGGAAGGTTCCGTCACCAAGGTAACGGTTTCGATCTTTTTATCGTTCAACAGTTGGGAGAATTCCTGGAAATTATATTCCTTCTCGGAGCCATCCATTTTGCCCTGCCGTGCGTAGAAGGCCAGGAGCAGAATCGAGGAAGCAACAAGCATCAATACCAATCCTCTCCAGTTGGAGGGTTGCGGGGCGTTTCCATTGTCCCCATTTTTTCGAATGGGAGCCTTGGGGAGCTTGGGTGGGCGTGGCGGCTGGTTTTGTGACGACATTATCAATCAGGCTACCACAGAGGGTTTGCTTTTGCAACCGGCAGGCCAAGTATTAAGGCAGGCTTTGTTCCGCCTGCAGGGAATCGGCCAGAATGCCGAGGCGCTGTTCCACGTCGTTGGATTCAATGATTCTTTGTTTGCGCTGGGTACAATGGATAAAGCTGCCGGCCACGACGTCCACCAAGGTATTGTAATCCTGCAGGCTGGAGAGGAAGTTAAAAAGCTCCTCGGGCAGCCTTTCGCGGTATTGGGGAGAATCGTGAACGGTTTTCAGCACCCGTTCGGCGAGGGCCTTTGCCTGGCGCAGGTTGAGAGGGCCCTGGGAGCAGACGGGTACTGGGCGACCTCTATAATAAGGCTGGGTTTGCGTAAAGGCTTGGAAATGGACCCTGTGGAGGCCTTGGAGGATCAAGTTGGAGGTGCCGTCCTTGTTTTGGACGCAGGCCCGGATCAGTCCAATTCCGCCGGT
>JAQTPC010000020.1 GCA_028713005.1 Minisyncoccota bacterium
ATGATATTGCCTACAGTCGAGCCGAACATATTTGTCACTGATATTGTGCCTGTTGGATCGAGATACACATTACCGTCATTCTTGAACAAAATATTAAAAAGAATAGGGTCTGTCTGACTGATAGATCCTGACCAAACAAATGAACCACTCGGCAATGTGAAACTCTGCATAGAACCACTCGCTTCTGTTGGTCCAGGAACACGAACAAAGAAAAGTGTACCAATACGAGTGATGATAGGGTTTGTACCGCCAACACCACTTGATGTTGTTGAACCTTCGACACTGACCACACTGACCACGACACTACCATAAAGACCACCTGGCTGTGCGTCAGCAGGAAGAGTGATGGTTACTGGGACACGCGCGCGCTGACCGAACGGAATCATGATCTTACCTGAAGATATATGAACACTATCTTTGAGAGAATACGGTCCGCGATCACTACCGAGCAGTACAACGGAACGACTTGGGTCATTTGAACCCGTAAAATCTTCTTCACTGATCTGGAAAACCTTGTCGGAACCGAGACGATTTGCAATGGTAAGATCAACGGTCTGTGACTGACCTGGGGCTATCTGGAGCTCTATCTTTCCTGGACCAACAACGAAATCATGATAGTTGACGAGATCAGGGAGAGGTTCAAGTGTATACCCCGCTTGAGCTGGAGCGGACGTAGCAGCACTCACTGGCGGTATACCAGTGAAAATAATCACTCCGAATATTGCTGCACTGATTCCTATCGAAAGGATACTTATTTTTCGATAGTGAGTCATCTGGAAAATCTGGTTCATGTTTATGGGTTAGTGGTCGCGGTGAGAGTTGATGTTGCTACGTACGTATCATTTGGGATAACTGGACTTGGATTTGAGTTGATATTGACTCTAAAATAAACTGTTGATGTGGCGCCTGATGCTGGTGTCTGGAGAGCGCGATTTATGATAGTTATAGCAGTTGTTGATGCATTTAGCCAGCAGTTGATAGTTGCATTACTCGTTGGCGAGTTTGTGTTTGCACCAGTATTACAGGCGGCACCACTGTTCTTGAACAACGTTACATTGTCTGCTGTTGTTGATGCAGCGACACTATAGCCGAAACGTGCTGCATTTGCAGGAGTTGTGAAGGTGAAATCAGGCGTAAGTCCAGATGCGGGAACGTAGGCAGGAATGTTATTTGATGAACTTGCATTACCTATCATACCTACAGATGAACTTGCAGTAAGTGTCATGTTATAACCGGTAGAGTTGTTGGTCGTAACCACAACTTGTGTCTGACCATTTGACGTACCACCAGTGATACCTCCAAGTGACGGTGACATAATGACATTTGCGGCTGGTGTAGCAAATGAAATCTCACTTGTCACTGTCTGAGAGATAGTGAACTGACTCGTTGTTACTGCACCAAAACTGATAGCAGGCTCAATGGTAGTGAAAATAAAAGCGAGAACAAAGAGTGCTATTATGGCCTGATTGAGTGTGCGTGTAATTTTTCTAAGCATGGAAATGTGATTGATAATTTTAATAAAAAACAATAAAAACAGGTGCGAGACAAATTTCCTCTATACATAATAGATTAGCATGCATCGATACCCCTCTTCAATATAACAAACGGGACAAACTGTGTATAAAGTAAGGTTATTTTACTACTCGTGTTATAATTTGTGCATGTTTAAAAAACCACTTGATATCGTTGCCATCGGCGACACTACTACTGATGCTTTTATTCGCCTCAAAGATGCCCATGTCACCTGTAAAGTGAATACCAATGATTGTGAGATCTGTATGCCCTTTGGCGACAAAATCCCTTTTGAATATGTAAAAGTGGTCAAAGCAGTAGGCAATGCTGCAAATGCCGCCGTTAGCGGAGCTCGACTCGGACTTCGTTCTGCTCTCGTCACCAACCTCGGCGGAGACCAGGGTGGCAAGGATGACATGGCCGAACTGCAAAAGAACGCAGTCATCACTTCATATATAAAAATACACCCGAACAAGCCGAGTAACTATCATTTCGTCCTCTGGTATGAT
Organism: Minisyncoccota bacterium; assembly: GCA_028713005.1. Classification (GTDB taxonomy): domain Bacteria; phylum Patescibacteriota; class Minisyncoccia; order Phycocordibacterales; family PALSA-1337; genus C7867-002. The sequence goes on from JAQTPC010000020.1 coordinate 2,022, forward strand.
GTCGACCGCACAATCCTCGTCAAACATACTGACTATGATTACAAACTTCCCGCTTTCCCTGCGCCAAAGTGGATCTATCTTACATCACTCGCTTCAACTACCTACGACTATCATATGATGATAGCGGACTACCTCGAAAAAAATCCGACCGTCAGACTCGCTTTCCAACCAGGCACATTCCAGATGGAGCTCGGCTTCGAAAAGCTCGAGCGTATATACAAAAAGACGGACTTTCTTGTAGTAAATGTCGAGGAGGCACAGCGCATGCTCAAGACCAAGACCCGCGACATAAAGGCGCTCATAAAAAATCTCGCTGACTATGGACCAAAGATGGTAGCGATTACTGACAATACCAGTGGTGCATATCTCTACACTGGTGAGCACTACTATCATGTACCTATGTATCCTGATCCACGTCCTGCTTTTGAGCGCACTGGTTGTGGCGATGCATGGGCTTCTACCTTTATCTCAGCACTCGCTCTCGGCAAAGATCCGCTCGAAGCGCTCATCTGGGCACCAGTTAACCCAATGTCTGTAGCACAGTTCATTGGCGCACAAGAAGGATTACTCACTCGTGAACAGCTCGAGTGGTGGCTCAATAGAGCTCCGGAGGAATATAGAGTAAAGGAGATTTAAAACTGCCTACGCAAAATCTTTCAATATCCGCTCTTTCACCTCCTCAAATTTCCCTTCAATGATTGCCGTGCGAAGTCTTTTCACTAGATGCACCAAAAAATATAAATTATGAACTGAGAGCAATGTTGCCCCGAGCATTTCCTTTGCCCTGAACAAGTGTGCAAGATATGCGCGGGAATAATTTTTACAGGTATCACAGTCACAAGTTGGATCGAGTGGGTCAAAGTCATCTTTGAACTCTGCATTGAGCAAATTGATTCTAGTTTTCCCCGAGCTACTGCCGAGGCCTACCCTTGGCTGTGGATAAATATATGCTGCACCAGTTCGTGCCAAACGTGTCGGTGCAACACAATCAAATGTATCAACACCATTTGCAACGCCGAGAATGAGGTCAATTGGTTCACCAATACCGAGTAGATGCCGAGGCCTACCCTCGGGCAACTCTTCGCAGACCCACTTTACCGCTGTGCCGATATCATCCTTATCGAATGAACCACCGATGCCGAAGCCGTCAAAGTCCATCGCACCGATATCTTGCGCACTTTGCTTACGCAGATCCTCATGACGACCCCCTTGGATAATACCGAACAATGCCGACTCTAACTTCAAACTTCCAACTCCTAACTTTTTATGTTCATCCAGACACCTCTCCGCCCATACACGCGTTCTCTCCACCGCCTTCTTTTGATATTCATAATCGGCCCCAGGTGTAGCGCACTCATCAAATGCAAAAATGATATCTGCTCCAATGTTGTGTTGAATTTGAATGGATCTTTCTGGCGTGAAGCGATGCTCAGAACCGTCAATGATTGATTTGAAGGTTACGCCATCATCGTCGATCTTGGCCATCATTGTTTCTGAATCTACTTCGCCGTTTCCTCTTGCCTGCGGAAGTTCTTCCTTCGTTTTGCTATTCGCAAAAGTCGGAAGAATTCCTCCGTCAGCGGAAACGGCTAAACTATCAATTTCACTTACAATCTTCTTTCCCCTGCCTTTCACCGTACCCAGTGAAAAAGCCTGAAACCCTCCTGAGTCGGTGAACGTCGGACCCGACCAGTTCATAAACTTTCCAAGTCCACCAGCTTTCCGAATGATCTCATCGCCAGGCTGGAGATATAGGTGATAGGTATTTGCAAGAACAGCTTCAGCATCAACTTTATTTTCAATGACGTCAGTTGCAACCGATTTTACGGTAGCCTTTGTGCCGACAGGGATAAATGCAGGTGTTTCGATGATTCCATGAAGCGTCTCAATGGTTCCGGCGCGCGCAAGCGAATTTGGCGCTTTAGACTGAATGGTGAATCGCATAGTAATCAGTAAACAGTAAACGGAAAACGGAGAAAACGCAACATAATCCTCTTGTGTTATAATCTCCCCATGAATTCTAAAAATAAAAATCCCATTGTCCGTGAAGATATACACGCCAAAGAAGTTGAGACACATCTTGAACGTATCAACCGTGAGTTCAGTGATGGTTTTGAATTTCTCTCAAAATATCCTAAATCAATAACAGTTTTCGGTTCATCACTCGCAAAGCCGGACAATGAACACTATAAAAAAGCCTATGACCTCGCTGCAACTGTCGCCCGTGATCTCAAGTATGCCGTTCTCACTGGTGGTGGACCAGGTATCATGGAAGCTGCCAACAAAGGTGCGTACGACAATGAAGGCATCTCCCTCGGACTCAATGTCACACTTCCGCACGAACATGCAGTCAATCCGTACGTCACCCATTCGATGAAGTTCGCATACTTCTTCTCTCGTAAGGCGATGTTGTCATTTGCAGCAGAAGCCTATGTTTATTTTCCTGGAGGATTTGGTACCTTCGATGAGCTCTTTAGTGTCCTCACTCTCATCCAGACTGGCAAGATACCTCATGTCCCTGTCATCCTCTTTGATTCTGGTTTTTGGAATCCTGTCAAAGCTATGATAGAAAAAGCCATGCTCAATGGATATCACACAATCGAAGAGCGTGACCTCAAACTTTTTCACATCACTGACTCAGTCGAAGAAGCAATAAACCTTATACAAAAGGCTCCGGTATCAGAATGGTGGAGAAATATAAATTAGAAAACAGTAAACGGTAAATAGTAAGCAGAAAGTGCAAAATAAAAAACTCACATTGCTGTGAGTTTTTTATTTTGCTTACTTACAGACGAGTAATAATTAAATTACTGCTTTGGGCGAGCCTCAGAAACTACGATCTTGCGACCGTCGAGTTCTGAACCGTTGAGCTTCTCAACAGCTGTAGCTGCATCTGCATCATTTGCCATCTCTACGAAGCCGAAGCCTTTTGAACGGCCTGACATCTTGTCGATGATAACTGCTGCTGACTCAACTTCCCCAGCCTGTTCGAAGTGCTTCTTCAGGGTGGCGTCGGTTGTACCCCAGGCAATACTGCCTACGAAAAGTCTCTTTGACATTTCTTTTATTACCCGCAACGAATCACTTATACAGTAACGCGCTAGCGGAGCTCTCAGTCGTTAATGCTAACGCGTATGTGACGAGAAACATACAGCGAGAGTAGTATAGCATATCTATACACAAAAAGCAAGTGGTGTAACCTGTAAACGAGCTCTCTGTGGAGCCATATACCTTATCATTAGCATCGAGTCAACTATTTGATTTTATGGTGTTGATACAGCAGTACTATCGGCTGAATCTACTGGTGGTACAGAAGAAACTGTTGTATCTGTCGCTGGAGATGACACGGGGGCTGGAGGTGTACTATCCGTACTTGTTGTTTGAGGTACTGCTATTGTATCAGTTGTAGGACTAGTGACCGCAGTATCTGTGGTCGTGGTTGCAGTTGAAGGTGCAGTAACGATTGGTGTTGTCACTGTTGTACTTGTAGCTGTATCACTTGCGATCGTAGTAACAGTTGTATCTGTTGTTGAAGTACTGATAGTCACATTGACTTGCGTTGCAGGATTTGTGACAGGTGCTGTAGTTACTGGTACATTCACAGCTGTATCACATGTTCCCTGCGTTCTTTGGAATGTGCCGTAGTTATCGATACGAACACACCATGTTTGTCCGTCAGGAGACTTCATCTCGAGCCCATTTGCGACTGCAGCAGTCTGCGTCTCCACACGACCCGCGATCACTGTCTGGAAGGTGCCGATCGTTGCGGTAACTTGGTGAACAACCCAGTCTCCCGTTGTACTGACGATCTGTCCACTTGCCTGCATGAGATCATAGACCGCCAATGCTACAGATTGGATAAATGTTGTTGATGAAGCGATAGTATTTGCAGTTGTTGAAGCAACCATGGCGAGAGTTGATGTACTCAATGTTTCGAGGCGGGCTGTTGTAGAAGCGAACTCAGTGATAGATACGGTACTTGATGCGAGTGAATCGATGCGAGTCTGAAGTATTGCAAGCTGACTAAATATTATTGCATTTGAGTTGGTGGTTGAAGCATTTGTATTCAAAACACTCAACTGACTGTTGATTTCACTAAGTGATGTACTCAAACACTGTGTACCATATGCACAGACATCGCCAACAGTCTTGAGGGTACCACTTGTATCTACAGACAAACTTGCGAGACGTTCATCATGTTCGTAGTTTTGAACGAAGCCCAAGACTGTACCACTCGCATCATTCATCGGTTCAAGAGCGATAGCAACAACCTTTGTTGAACTACCTGTTGCACGCATACCAACACCCGTGACAGATGAGATAGTGATTGGATCACCGACAGCGATTGGACCATTTTCATTGCTTACTTTGACTGGTACACGACCATTGAGAGCAACCGGGAATTTTCCATTCGCAAACTCTGAATCCCCTGGATCAAGGCCGAGTATCAAACCTGGATCTGTTGAAACGATACCGAGCAGTGCCTGTGCAGTTCCCTTTGATGCACGAACAATGTTTGTTCCGTAACTTGCACTGACGATCTCTCCTGGCTCTAGGTCATCGACTGAGGCATACATTTCGGCGACATCGGCACCACCGAGTGTTGAAGTACGAGCAGTGATACGTCCAGTTGTTGATGCGGTACACCATCCATCGTTATCGACACACAAACCACCGTTTACGATAGCCATACCAGCCTGGACTTTACCATTACCGACGATGACATAGTTTTTAAGAGCTGCTGGAATACCCATACCTTGTCCTGCAACTAGACCAGTTGTTGTTGAGACGAAGAATCCAATAGTCGACGTAGCACCGATTGTTGAGTTACCTGACACACTCATGATCGGATCACGTGCAGTTGTTGAAGAAGCAATAACAAAGACTGGGGCCGAAGTATCATTTACAAGAGAGAACTTCGCCCATGGTGTACTTGTTCCGATACCGATATTACCGTTACGGTTAACGCCACTTACAACAAGAGCAGGTGTTGAGCTACCTTGATTACTTACAATAAAACTATATGGCAATGTACTTCCCATTTCTACCGATAATCTCGAAAATGGTGTTGACGAGCCTACACCAACGGCACCAGTAGACATGACATGGACATATGACTCACCTGTCGATGAAGCAACATCAAACAACTGACCTGTTGAGCCACTTTGACCTGCAATTGCAAGGAGTGCGTTTGGTGTCGTCGTTCCGATACCAACTCTGCCACTATTATCAATTCTCATACGCTCAATCGGTGTCAAACCGCCCGTCGTGTAAAACTGGATGTTCGCCGCTGAACCGAGAGCACCGATATTGAGCGTGTCATCAATAGAATACAAGTATGCGTGGTTAGCTGTAGTAAATGGTGTAGCGCCTCCTCCGCTTCCATTGATACCCATGTCGACATAGTGAGTTGAGGCTGTACCATTATTTGCTGTTGCGACCCAATCTGATGAGGCTGATGATCCAGAGTTTGTGTTCTGAACATTGCCCTGGAAGAAGCTGTTGACGTTGCCGATGACGTTTAGTCCAGTATCCGTGCCAGTTGATGAGGCCACGAAGTAACCACCACTGACTTTATTGGTAAACGTTCCCGCAATCGCAGTTGTTGTACCGGAAAGATACAAATCTTTGAAGCGATTTGAACCGCTGCCAAGATCGTGAGTATCATCTATTATTGGCGTGAAAGCGCCACCATTTTCGAGGTGCAAACCACCATTGGTTAGGTTGAGATTAATTCCATATACTGCATTTATATTTGCATATGCGAAGTTAAGATTAAGTGAAGACGTTTGTGTTGGCCATGTCTGCGTCTGCCCGATTGTTAAATCTTGTGGGGCAACTAATGTAGAAAGATTGCTCAAATTTCTAACTGAGAGTGTATCACTGATCTGCGCTGAGCCATCAACTACAAAATCGAGATATGGACTTGAACTACCGATACCTACGTTACCATTGAAGGTAGCAGCGATGGTGTATCCCCCTTGGGCATTGATAATAACATTGTCGATCCAAGCTGAGTCGAGACCGACAGCTGCACCTGAATCTTTGCTATATGTCCACGTGAGTGTGTGTGCTCCTGAAGAAATAGACTGTGAATATTTTGTCCAATCAACCTCACCAGAAAAATCTGATTGGGGTGTGCCGTCGATTGCGAACTGAAGAATATCAAATGTATACTCACTACTGACCTTATAGTAGAACGAAATAGTAGATGCCTGAGCAAGAGTAACGCTCAATGTCAGTGTCGTTGACTGTAAATCACCTATTGGACCAGCTTGTGCGGCATATGCACCAGCACGATGATATGTTTTTTGTGTGAGCCAGTTCTGGGCTCCTGATGTAGTAAATGGTGTCAACAAGCCAGCTTCAAAACCACCATTAGAAACAAGATTCAGTTGAGAATCACTAACTTCAAGAGCAATGTTAGATGGCGAGCTTGTACCTATTCCAACATTTCCACTAAACGCCGCTGATGCAAGATGTGAAGTCGATGAAGCATTCAAGCCATTTTGGAACCAAGCGATACCTGTAGTTGCTTGGTTGGTGACTCCGAAGTTCGTAAGTGGTGTGAATGGGTATGCACCGCCACCGGTGATAGTGTTACAACCAAACTGTCCGTTGTTCCACGTAAGTGCATTTGAACCACTATTACATGACTGAAGATTAGCTCCATAGAAGTTAGAAGTTGAGGCAGTTTGTGCAGACAACATAGTTGTCGACGCATACACGAAGTTTGATGTCGATGAAGCGTTGAATCCATTCTGGAACCATGCGATGCCTGTTGTCGCTTGGTTGGTTGCACCATAGTTGGTAAGTGGTGTGAATGGATATGCAGCTCCAGATCCACCAGTGATACCGAGTGATGAAGTTGCGGTGAGAGTGTAACCGCCTGCATTGTTACCAACGAGTATTTGTCCGTAACTTGGTGCACTGGTGACTCCTGTGCCACCGTTAGCTACACCGAGCGTACCTGTTGTTGAGGCAAGTGGTATTGAAAGGTTGAGAGATGATGTTGAAACTGATGAGACCGTACCGTTTGTGGCAAGGAGAAGGCCGTTCAATGAACCAACGTAGAGGTTACCGCCAACTGTAAGGGCCGTGGTTGACGCGTATGGGAAACTTGATGCAGTAGAAGTAGTTGCGGTGAAGTATGATGCGACTGCTTGACCGACGACAGAGAGTTTTGCAAATGGTGAGGTGGTGCCGATGCCGAGGTTACC
>JAQTPC010000009.1 GCA_028713005.1 Minisyncoccota bacterium
CCCTGACCAACAATCTTTTTCTTGAGATCTTCTTCCATGCGCACAAGCTTGATAGCTTCTGACTCAAGCATGCGAGACACGGGGATACCAGTCCAACGCGATACAACGGCAGCGATGTCTTCTGCAGTGATTTCTTCTTTGAGGATACGACGTGATGATTGGAGCTTTTTCAGACGCTTACTCTTTTGTTCCAACTCCTTTTCGAGAGCAGGCAACTTTCCATAACGAATCTCAGCCGCTTTGACGAGGTCGGCACGAGCTTCTACCATCTCAGCTTCCATACGGAGTGACTCAAGCTCTTTTTTAATCCGCTTGATATCAGTGATAGTATCTTTTTCATTTTTCCACTTGAGCTCAAGCTCGGAAGTACCCTCCTTAAGGTTGGCGATTTCTTCTTCTATCTTTTCTTTGCGAGTTTTTGCTTCTTTATTTGTCTCCTTCTTCAATGCCTCACGCTCTATCTCAAGACGCATGATCTTGCGACGAGTCACCTCGAGCTCTGGAGGCATATTTTCAAGAGAGATACGCAGGCTAGATGCCGCTTCATCGATAAGGTCAACTACTTTGTCTGGCAGGAAACGGTCAGAGATATAGCGGCTCGCAAGCGTCACTGCAGCAACGATAGAATCATCGGTGATATGTACACCATGGAACAGCTCATATTTTTCTTTGAGACCACGGAGGATAGCGACAGCATCTTCAACTGATGGTTCTTGTACGAACACTGGCTGGAAACGTCGTGTGAGTGCAGGATCTTTTTCAATATGTTTTTGATACTCACGGAGTGTGGTTGCACCAATGGCACGAAGTTCCCCACGTGCAAGTGCAGGCTTGAGCATATTTGAAGCATCCATAGAGCCCTCAGAGGCTCCAGCGCCTACAAGCGTATGTATCTCATCGATAAAGAGGATGATTTTCCCTTCTGACTTTTCTATTTCTTTCAAAATATTCTTGAGACGCTCTTCGAACTCTCCACGGTACTTGGTACCAGCAATGAGTGAACCAAGGTCGAGTGAGACAAGCTCCTTGTCCTTGAGTGACTCGGGCACGTCTCCTTGGGCCATACGGAGAGCAAGACCTTCGACAATAGCGGTCTTTCCGACACCAGCTTCACCGATGAGGATTGGGTTATTCTTTGTGCGTCGTGAGAGGATCTGGATGATGCGCATGATCTCAGCGTCGCGACCGATAACCGGGTCGAGTTTATTTTCATTTGCCAAACGTGTGAGACTACGTGCGTACTTATAAAGTGTACGGAATTTCTTTGGCTGGTTATCTTGGAGGGTAGGACTTTTCTTGAGTTGCTCAATAATCTTGGTGACATTGTCACGGTCGATCTTGAAACGTCCGAGAATATCACGTGCAACACATGGTATATCAAAAATAGACAAGAATATGTGTTCTGTCGAAATGAATTCGTCTTTAAAATTCTCGGCAACTTTTACTGAGTTATCAAGTATCTGAGCAAGATCAGGAGTGAGATAGATTTGATACGAAGGTGAAAGGACGTTTGAACCTTCTCCCCCTTCTATATTTTCCAATACAACATCCGTGAGTACCTGTGTATCGACTTCCATTTTGTCGAGAATAGAAGCAACCATACTCTCTTCTTGAAGAATGAGAGCACACAGAAGATGCACTGGATTGACGTGATTTTGGCCACGTTCAATAGCGAGTTCATGCGCACGGCGCAAGGCTTCACGAGCTTTTGTGGTCAATTTGTTGATTGGAGGCATATGAAAATAATAGTACAAAAATGGCTAATTGGCAATGTACCCCGAGGAGAAACCTCGAGGTTTCTCCTCGGGGTTGAACATTACATCTATAGTACGCTCGAACCACGTATGAGTGGTGCAATAGGATAAAATGAACTTATACCCTGTCCATCAGCTATTGACGTTTGAATGCCGATTATATTTCCTTGAATATCAAAAAGTGGACTACCGAGAACACTATTTGACGAAGAAATCGATGTACTTATAGAAGTATCACTTACTTGATTTATCAATCCATCCTTCAATAATGCACTTGAAGTACTCGTAAGTGTAAATATTTTTTGGCCGAGTGCGTAAGTGTTACCTGCATTGATAGGTGTAAATGTTATTGGTAAACCATTGTTTAAATTTGTAATAGGCGTGAAAAATATGACCGAACCCAGATGCTGGTAACTCAGCTGTGTAGGATAGAGTGAATTTTGCATCAATGAAATTGTCGTGCCGTCTGCTAGGACAGCTGAGTATGATTGATTTTGATCAATAATATTCTTACTTGTCACTATCAAACCGTTTTTTGTAAGAATAAGTCCAAGCCCAACTATGGTATTTGTATTTGTTATTTTGATCTTAACTGTGCTCGATGCTACAAGAGCAGTGGCTTTAACTATCTGATCATCAACACTGATTGAAATTGTACCCACTGATGCATTCTGTGGTGAAGATTGAATAGTTTTTTCTATAATCTGGTTGACCGTATGAGTAACCGCTGGTGCTTGATCCATGAGAGAAACTGTCACAATACCTGTTGAAAGTGAGGTGATGAATGAGACCAGGAGGGTCAGAAGTACAATCTGTTGTTTCGTGAGATGTTCCATGGCGCAAGTTTACAATGAAAAATGCAAAATGAAAAGTTCTATCGCATGTAACTTTTAACTTTGCATTGTAAACTTTTCACTATTTTGCTACCTTCACCGCTTCTTCGAACTGTATAGAGAGGAGCTTCGATGCACCGTCGGCGCCCATAGTGACACCGTAGAGGACTCCAGCACGCGACATCGTCTCACGATTGTGGGTAATGAGGATAAGCTGAGAATGTTTTGAGAGATTCTCGATCATATCGCCATACTTTTTACTATTAGCTTCATCGAGTGCTGCATCTGTTTCATCGAGGATGATAAATGGGGGTGGATTGACTTGAGAGATAGCGAAGAGTAAAGCAATGGATGTGAGTGCACGCTCGCCACCAGAGAGCATCATGAGGCCTTTGACTTTTTTGCGAGGCAGACTGACATTTACTTCGAGACCTTCGGGGCCGTCTTGTGATTCATTTGCGTCATTCGCGTCCATTTGTAGATTGGCATCGATTCCTCCTTCTAGCATATCACCCAACTCTTCAGAGTCACCTTTCTTTCGACGCTTTGCTTCTTTGACTACTGTAAGCTCTGCATGACCGCCACCGAACATCAGTGAAAAATAGTTTGTGAACTCTTTATTAATCTTCAGTATTCCCTGCTTGAACTCAATATCAATTCGCACATCCAATTCGGCAATGAGTTTATTTAGTTCATCTTTTGCCTTTTCCAAATCAACAAGCTCCCGTGCGAGGAAGGCATCACGTTCTTCTGTTTCCTTATATTCTTTCATTATTTCAGCACCGCCGCCAGCACCCATGTCTTCTAGGCGGATCTTCAATTTATCAATCTGGTGTTTCTTCTCAGCTTGCTCAGAGCGGTTTGAGGCATTTACAACTGCATCATACTGCGTGGCTTCACGTCCAACAATCATCCCCGCTTCACCCAATTCTCTTTTGAACTCCGCTTCAGCAAAATCAATCTTTTGAATGTCTGCAGTCAAAGTACCAACGATATGTCGTACTTCATTTTGACGTGCGATAATACGGAATACTTCCTTCTCGGCATCACGGTTCGTATCTTTCTCATGTTCGATCTTTTGCTTGAGAGCATTGTATTCGCTAACAATTTTCTTTTCAAAATCACCGAGAGTCATGCGCTTATGTTCAAAGTTACTTTTTTCAGCTGAAAGACGCACAATTTCTTTTTCCATTTCAGCGACGAACTGCGAATCATTCGCAGAACGATGACCTTTGATAAAATTACGGAACGCATCGATGACTTCTTTCACTGTCTGAAATAATTCAGCTCTACTGATGACTTCCTCAACATCTTTGAGATACACAGTCTTGAATTCTTCCTGCTTCATTCTACTTTCCTCTTTCTCCTTTGCGCGTTTATTAGCATTTATCTCACCTTCGATACGACCAAGCTCACGCACCACAGTATCAGTCTCAGTGCGAGTTTCTGCCAGTTTCTTTTCAAGCGAAATTAGTTCATCACTGGTAACATCTTTATTTTTTGATGCAGTCAGAATTTCACGTGCTTTATTGAGTGCGTGTTCAAGATCAGACAGCTCTTTTTTTGGTCCAGCTATTTCACTATGCAGACGAGTTTTTTCAGTTGTAATATAATACTCTTCCTGAGCAAAGTAGATTTTATATATTGAAATAAGCTCACGGCGCATCTCTTCGGCTTTTTCAACCTTTTCAACCTGCTTCTTCAAAAAACGTAAATGTGGCGCAATCTCTCGGCGAAGAGATTCCACTTGCTTCATATTCTCTTCAGTTCGCTCGAGTTTGCGGATACTTTCTAGTTTTTTCCACTGATATATCTTAAGACCGAGCGCATCTTCTATCATTTCGCGACGTTCGCGAATACTCGCAGAGAGGATACGATCAGCCTCGCCCTGGGAGATGATATGGTGACCAGTTGCTCCTACATGAGCAGTAGCGAGAAGTTCGATAATATCCTTGAGACGTACTCCGGTACCATTCAATAGATATTCATTAGTGTTATCACGATGAACGATACGCTCAATGGTCACTTCATCAAAATCAATCGATGCGAACATACGACTCGAATTGTCAAACGTAAGCTTTGCGCTTGCACGGTTGGCTCTACCTGAGTTTGAAGACCCTTCACCACCACCATTCCAGATCATATCCTCACCACGTTTACCACGAAGCGACTTGATAGATTGCTCGCCCAACACAAAACGAAATGCTTCAGCAGTGTTGGACTTGCCTGAGCCGTTCGGCCCAACAATACCAGTGATTGATGAAGTAAAATTGAGTGTTGCCTTTTTGGCAAATGATTTGAAGCCAGATAATTCGAGAGATTTCAGATGCATAGCAGTAAATTATGAGAGTATTTTAACACGTATAACATTCTTGCGCAGGCCTACCCTTCAAAGGGTAGGCCTGCGCATAAAAAAGCCCCTCCAGACCAGAAGGTGTGGAGGGGTGAAGGAACATTGTTATGCAGACTGTGTAAAAGCAAAATCAAGTTGTCGTTGCACAAGTGCAGGACAAACCAGAAGATGCTCTGGGTATTTAACCACCTGAAACTGAGCCTGACACAACCCACAGGATTGCATGAGACTATCAACATCAACTTGTTTCTGTGGCTGACCATCAGAAATAGCTGTGCCGACTAAGTGTTCACTTCCCCAATCAAGATGTAATGCGTGCATAAAAAAGAAGGTCCGCGACTATTGTAACACAAGTTACCACTTCTTAATTTCGAGTGCACTCTCAGCTGCCTTCTGTTCAGCTTCTTGTTTTGACTTTCCTTCACCAGTTGCAATCTGCACATCACCAAGAAATACAGCGAGGGTGAACTTTTTATCATGATCAGGCCCTGTCTCCTTGAGAGTTTTATACGAAGGAGTCACACCAGCTTTTTCTTGAGCCTTTTCTTGGAACATACTCTTTGCATCAATCCATGTTTTATTTTTTACAATTTCATCAATATCGATAATATTCAAAATATGTTCAGAGATAAAGTTTGCTGATGCATCATACCCACTATCCATGTAAATAGCACCGATGACTGCTTCGACAGCATTTGCGAGAATGATGGCGCGTGCACGACCTGTGTCTTTGGCTTCACCTTTTGAGAGAAGCATGTATTCATTGAGACCAATTTTATCGCCTACTTTTGCCAAACTAACAGTATTCACGATAGCTGAACGAAAAGCAGTGAGCTCACCTTCTGCCTTTTTGGGAAATTTACGGAAAAGAAAACTTGTCACTACAAGCTCGAGTACGGCATCACCGAGAAATTCAAGGCGCTCATTGTGTTCGAGTCCTGATTCACGATTTTCATTGATATATGAGCGATGTGTACATGCAGTGCGCAAAAGAGCCATGTCATTGAATGTGACATTTATGTGCTCTGCCAAATTATCGAAATTTATCTTCATATTCGTATTATTCGTTGTATTCGTGCGTATATGCGTAGATTCGTATTACGCTTTTTCTTCACTCACAATAGTCACGGCCTTCGCTACTATTGGCAAGATATCATTATAGAAATTGAGCTCAAGGATAGCGTCGAGCTTGAACCACTTTGCATCTGCTAGGCCTGGCTTCTTTGCGAGAGTGATCGTCTTAAAATCTGACTCTGCGAGATAGTAGTGTACCTGCTTGCGGATCTTGCCGATCTCAGGATCATTGGCGATATATTCATTTTCACCAAGGTCTGCAATGATCTTTACTTCGAGACCGATCTCTTCCATGACTTTGTTGATAGTACCCTGCTTTGGATCGACTTCTGGAGGAATCTTACCTTTTGAGAGCGTCCAGTGACCAAACACATCGTATACGAAAGCCATGTAAACATCAGCACCATCACGAGCATATACCACTGCACCACCCAAGTGTTGGATTGGCATCTGCTCATATGGAACCTCAACTTTCTTTTTCTTTATAGGCTGTGCATCTTTGCCTGGTTCACCGAGCTCCTTGTAGACAGCACCGAGAACACCGTTAACGAAACGGCCACTCGTCTCACCACCGAAGGTTTTTGCAAGTTCAATAGCTTCATTGATAGCTACTTTTGCTGGCACTTCCTCACGATCAGCAAAGAGAAGTTCGTAGAGACCGAGACGGAGAACGTTACGATCTATGGGCGAAATCTTATCGATCGGCCATTCAGGTGCAGCTTTTGAGATGATATCGTCAAGTTCACCATGTTTTGCAAGGATACCTTTCATAAGCTCATCCATGAACGAAACATCAGCTACTCCTGGCGCAAACTCCTTTGCATCACGGGCAATGATAATAGACGATGTGGCGTCCTTTTTACCACAAAAATCCCACTCAAAAAGTGCCTGGAGGACTACTGAGCGTGATAAATGTCTATTTGCCATGAGTTTATTTGAAGAACATTGTTACGATAACCTAATTTTAAATTCAAAATTCGAAACTTCAATCTTCAAACGCTACGCCTGAAATTTGATACTTGGAACTTGGAACTTATTTGGCTGCCTTTGCAACCTTTGCTGCTTTCTTTGTAGCAGCAACTGTAAGATCGAGGACCTTGCGGCCATTGTACCATCCACAATTCATACAGACTGCATGACTCTTGTGAGCAGCTTTACAGTTCTGGCAAACAGAAGTACGCGCTGCATCGAGAGCATGATGAGAACGTCTATTGTCGCGATGAGCTCGCGTTGCACGCATTCGGTTTACCATGGGGCTAGTATTACATATTGTTTTATTTTGTGCAAGATTTACTTACTTTATAGGATTATTTGATATAATCCTGACATGGAAAAACAACATACAAGAGTTGGTATTGGAGTATTTGTATTTAAAGACGGAAAATTTCTCATGCTCAAACGAAAAGGTTCGCACGGTTCCGGTTCATGGTCTATTCCTGGTGGACATCTCGAATTTAGCGAATCGTTCGAACAAACAGCGATTAGAGAGGTAAAAGAAGAAACGGGACTTGAGATCAAGAACATTAAGTTCGGCGCAGTTACTAATGATTATTTCACAGAAGAGAACAAGCACTACGTAACTATCTGGCTTACAACTGAATATGATAGCGGCCAAGAAATCATACTTGAACCTAACAAGTGCAGTGCTATTGGTTGGTTTGATTTTAACACTCTTCCCTTGCCGCTTTTCTTACCTTGGCAGCAATTGTTGAAATCCGAGTTTATTGAGAATATCAAAAAACTATACGGACGCTCATAACTACTATTATTTGTGCTGGGAGGGAGACTCGAACTCCCAAGGATTACTCCGCATGCTCCTAAGGCATGTGCGTATACCAATTCCGCCATCCCAGCGATTCTACGATTATAGCGTATTTATAAATTTCTTGTGGTCACGAGTATTTTCTTGCTAGAAAATCTCGCGACCCCGCCTCGGCCCCGACGGGCCTGCGGCTCGCACCAATAAAAAACTCTGCCCCGCAGAGTTTTTTATTGGTGCGCCCAGTAGGGATCGAACCTACGACCTTATCCTTAAGAGGGATCTGCTCTACCAACTGAGCTATGGGCGCGAGTGAGGAACAAAGCACGAGCGTATTTTTACGCTCGTAGTTTTTCTGAGCGAAGCGCCTATATGGATATATGGGCGCGTAGAGAACAATGTAACAGGTTTTTATTGTTTTGACAATTCCTATGAGGTCCACCCTGGGTAAAAATTGACCTGACCCTGTTTTCATGTTATTTTCTACTTGAATATAGATCCAATACAAACCAATACCACGTTATTTAATGAAGAAAAAAGATTCCCAAGCACCTACTATCCTTGTCCACACTGGCAAAGATGAATTGAACAAAAAAGTATGCACGGCTCTTCACAAAGTGCTCGCTGAACAACAATTCGCCGATGTTGTGCTCAAGTCCATTACAACTGATGAAGAAGTCCTTACCAGTATCAATCAACCGCAAAATAAACCGATCATGCTCATCGTCAAACCGAGCGGCATGAGCGAGCGCTGGCTCCCTGCAGTTGAAGCACGTCTCAAGAAGATCACGACCATCATCTGGTCACGACATGTGCATCATCGCAAACCATCACAAATGCACGGCGCACTTTTTGTTGGTATCCCGCCAAAAAAATCCGGCACCATCGAAAGTCTCGCTCGGCTGATGCTGGTCGCAACAACGGCAATTCAGACGCATGAGGACGACAATACACTTCGCCCCGTGAAAAAATAGTGACACCATTATTAGCGAAATTGCACTGCCTCGTTTTCCTGTAAAACGAGGCATTTTCTTGTTTTTTCAGGATTATTGGTACTATTGACTTTTCATACAATATGTAGTAATATAGTGCCAAAGTGCATTCGGAGGTTTCAAACCCTCAAGAGCACATTGAAAACCACATAAACATTGTTCTGCAATTTATTGCAGGCACAACCACAAGGAACTATGACAACTCCGTTGGAAAAAAAGAAACCGGTGACTAAGGTTGCCACTACTGGTAACAAAGTCACCTTCACCGTGTCGCACACAGGTGCACAAAACGGCATTGCAGTCGCTCTGACCAAAGATGCCGTGTGCAAAGCCAATGCGGAAAACCACATCCTCAGCTACAAATTTGGACTGGTTAACCCTGGGCAGCCTTACAGCTTCGAACTCACCGATATGGAGCGCATCGAAAAGATGGCGTTCCCTGCCGGTGCATATTATCTGCATTTCGTGACGCTTGGCGATAGCAAGACTACTGTGAACAGCGATGTGCTGTCCCGGAAGATCGTTATCAGCGCTCAATTGGCAAATCGGTTTGAGCTTATGCTGATGAGTATCAAGATCAGTAAGCTCGCCGAATCAGTCAAGAGTGTTCCGACGCTCGTTCAGATTGCTGACACCGCAAGTGCCAAGATCAAAAGCGAGCTCGATAAGATCAAGGCTGATGTTACTCAAGCAGCCATCACCGGCTCTGAAACAAGTGTTAAACAACTCAAAGGTTCCATCGAGGCACTCGAGAAACAGATCAGGGAGTTGGTTAACAAGCCGGCTCCCACGGTCGATAACACGAACGTTGATAAAGTCAAAGCTGATCTACTCAAGCTCGAACAGCAAGTGAAGGATCTGGCCAACATGCCGGCTCCTCAACCTGCTGCTCCTGTTGTTCCGGCTGCAAATGCTCCTGCTGCGGCGCCCACAAGCGCTGCACCTGCTGCTGCAGCTACGACCACAACGACAGCTACACCTGCTACGGCAACTCCCTCGACTACGACTACGACACCCCCAACGACTGCCACAGTTCCTGCTGAAGACTACAGCCGCGAAACGACGATCCTTAAATGGGCACTTGCCATCTTTGCGATCCTTGTGCTCGCGGGTCTCGGCGCGTGGTTGTATTGCTGGGCTCACCCGCACAACACTGTTGTGGTGGGTGGTGACAACACTGCAAAAGCGTCAGCAATCAAACCGGAAAGCACTTCAGAAGCGAGCGTGGGAACTACAACCAACGGTTATGGCGCAGCGATCAGTCAAAATGGATCGGCGTCGAACTTTGGGAATAGCAACTCGTTTAGCAACTGCAGTAACAACCAGGTCCAAATCATCGGCGTGCAGAACAATGCATTCGTAGTGCCCGAAACACACGTCACCTACACGAACATCATCATCGAAGCTCCGCGACAACCAGTGCCGCCCCCTACTGCTCCTGATCAAACGGAGCATCAGCAAAATGATGACGCTCGCTACTTGGGTAAGGTGGACGCTGGATACCAACAACAAGTGGTTGAAACTCGGGTGGTTGGCATGGTCAGCCAGCCCTATACAGTATTCGACATCGGGTTCAGTCAACCGCGCCAACAGCGGCTCGCATGCAAACAAGTGGTTTGTGATACGCGTCGGGTTTGGTGCAACCCTGTTCCGGTGTGTATCAACAATCCACCGCCCGGCTGGACAACAACTCGGCCCGGTAGTGTGATCGACAATAGTCCTGGTCAAAATCAAGGCTACGCAGGCAATATGGGCTTCCAAGCTCAGAACAATCAGCGTGTCGCACAAACTCCTTCTCGACGTGAGTCGGGTAAAGGAATGAAACTCGCGTCCAATGGTGGTGGACGTAACGGTGGTAATCGCCGTAATTAAATAAACCACATTCATAGCCCGCAGATTGCATCTGCGGGCTTTTTTATACCCAAAAGACCGTATTTTGGCCACATTTTAGGCATTTTACCTGCTATTGACTTTTCATATAAAACATGCTAATATTAGTACAAACAGTAAATGGTGTGTCTCGTGTGAGATATACCACTCCTTGAAAAAGGAATAACGATAACAACAGGCTTCCCTTCAAACGGATGCCTTACAAAACATAAGGAAAATTGTGAGAACATTCAAACGTTTCGTGACAGCATTTATCTTGCTGCTCCCGAGTTGGAAAAAAACTGAACCGAGCTACGGCACATTCGGAAACATCTACACAGGTAGTATTTCCGTAATCATCGGTGCTTTGTTCCTGACCGGAATACTCTGCGCCTGGGCCGGCTCTTTTTGGAGCATACTGCTTGTGCCTGTAGCCCTCACGATGATGGCCGCAGGCTGGACAACGCTCGGCTTCGTCAAGGAAAAGGGCGAAAAAGATACGTCAGAGAAGACGGCCAAGAAAGCTGCCTTCCTCACCTGGTTCGGCAAACGCCTGGTCTGGAGAGGCCACACCGTTGTGCTTGAAAATAGCACGATCGTGGCCCCCTACCTCGGCATCAAAGCCAATTTGGTGGATATGACTCCCAAAGAAATGACGTTTGAAGTCAACGTTGTCTCGCACGACAACATTCAAGCGCCGCTCACGGCAGTCATGATTGCTACGCCGTCCAAGAATTACTTGGACAAATTCATCGAGTTCAGCAACGGCACGTGGGGCAAGATCGAAGACGATTTCAAAGGAATCATCTCTGAACTCGTCGAAGCCATCACACCAGACCACCCCATGGTAGCCATCGCTCGGAACGGCAACATCGTCTCGAAGCCAATCTGGGAAAAGATGTGCACCTCGGAGATCGAGTCGAAATACGGAGTTAAAACCAGTTCGATCCGAGTCATCTGTCTGTTGCCGGCAAGCGTCGCGCAAAAATACGAAGAAATCGTCAAGGCTGGACTTGAGTCTCAAGCCCGAGCCAAAACGGTTGATGGCCTGTATGAATCAGCAAAAAAGCTACTCGACCTCGCTCACGCACATGGTGAAAAACTGACACCGAGCGAAGCACACAAGCAAGCCATGTCGGCAGCGTTGCTCGAAGATGAACGCATTGAACGTCGCCAAATTGAAATCCTTGGTCCCGTTGGATCGAACTACAACTTGATCCTGGGCGCAGGTGAACTCGGCGACAAACCCAAAAAATGAAAGGAATGTTACATGAAAAAGTTACTCAGTAATGGTTGGGTGGTCGCAATAACTGCAATCACCCTCGTAGTCGCAGGAATAACGTTATACCGCGGGGCGAATATCAAATGGCACTCCCCGAACTTCACCGTGTTCAAACCTCACGGCGTAGATACGGCCCAAGAAATACGGGCCGGACGCATGCCAGTTGTCGAAAAGACTGTCACCCTCACAACGGGCGGCGTAGTCATCGACCGGCGCAAACCAGGTGGCGGCCTTTACCGGCTACACACGGACATCATCAGCGGCTTCGATGAGACCTATGAAGTGAGCGACTTGGATGGTTACATACCGCCAACCGCCATTGGTCCCACGATACCGCATGTGCAAATCAACGTCGCGGCTGAACGGTATGTTTACCGTGCCCTGACGCTACGGCATCCGATAGTCATGAAGTATTCGCTTTGGGAAAGTTAACCCGGAGCAATACGCACAACAGGCGAGGAATTTTATTCCCCGCCTGTTTTTTGAATCTCGATTTTACGAAATTCACGTCAAAATATTTTAATCACGAAGTGAGAAAAAATTTTGACGCCGTAATTCAATACCACCTATCTGCCGCTAATCGTATTTGAGATAAAATAAATGATGCCCCATGCAGATATCATAATAGTGATACCGACAATACCAGCCAGCATATGATTGCGCCCTTTTGTACGAGCATCACTATCATCGCCATTCATCATCATCTGAACAACACCCCAAACAAAGACAATGATAGCAACTGCAAACATCAACAAAATGAGCGGGTTAACAATATGCGCGAAAATCGGATCAACTACTTTTGCAAATGTATCCATATCACTTTATGGAACCTGTGGAGGATAATTCAACTGTGGAAAGTTCTGCGTAGGAGCATTTGTGTTTGTCCTGAATGTGTTTGAGAGAATGTTAACAAGACCCCAGATAGAAAGGATGACGAAAAGACCAACAACGCCCCAGAGCACTGCCCCACCGATAGTCTTGCGCTTTTCTGGATCTTCAGCAGCCATGATATAACGAACAACATTGAAGATAATATAAAGAACTGCGAATGCAATGAGAATCTCGATAATGGTGTTACCGATATTAGTAAGCTTGTAGGTAAGCGTATTGACATCAGTGATAGCCTGAGCACTGACGAGGGCTGGAGCAAAGACGGCAACAAATGCGATTATTTTTTTCATTTTCTTATAAACTAAATTGGATAATAAAATTTGATTCGATACTACTAGTATACCTCACCTGATTCGAGACGGGCAACAACGTATGTGGATTAGTTCTTCTATCGTGGGAAGATATTTGAAATATCAGTCCATGAGCTATGTGAATAGCCTGAATTGCCGATACCAAAGGTGTTCTGCAGGATGTTGACCAAGCCCCACATTGATAAGATAACAAAGAAGCCAATAACACTATACATCACGTACGAGCCAGCCTCTTTTTTATCTGAATCTGCGCGGATAAAATATTTAAAGACATAATATACGAAGACGACTACTGACAAAGCAATGAGAAGGAATAACGCTTGATTCAAATAACCGATAACACGCTCAATGAGTGTACAAAGTGTCAAAGCACCTGAATTACACTGACTGCCTGAACCTGAACCATAGGTAGTGCCGTAGTTTGGGCTACCACCGAGATTGACCGTAAGTGATGCAAATGTAGCGACTGGACTAATAAGGATAATAAAGGCGAATAGTGATATAAGTATTTTTTTCATATGAATAATATTAATGGTTATTAACGGGGAATCGCATTCTGTGCACTTTGGATGACCGATGAATTGACTGAACCTGTCGCATCAAGTGTATTAATAATGACGCTGACCAATATTCGTGCACCGAGGATGATGCCGATACCCACGATGACCCAGAGGAGCTGGTTACTGCGTTTCTTGATCTCCTCTGGCTTGCCTTGGGCAAGGACAAACTGCAAACCGACCCACATGAGCATGAGCACACCAAAGATAACAGCAATATAACTGATTATCTTCATGAAGGTGAAGATAAGATCGCTGACCGAATTGACACCCTTGAGCGGATTAGTAAGAGTAGTAACTTCATTGCTCGTACTATGAGCTGGGACAGCCGGTGAATCAGTAGTACTACTTCTAGCAGGAGAATCAGTGCTGCTCGACGGCGTTGTGGCCGCATAACCAAGACTCGGCATAGCAATAATAGCTACTACAAGAAATGGTGCGATCTTAGTCTTTATTATGTGTATATTCATAAAAATAAATTATGGATTGCCAAGTAACTTGGTAAAGGAACCGTTACCAGTAAGCCAGTTGAGTATCTGAAAGACGATGAACCATGCTGACAACATGATGATGAAACCCCAAAAGACCTTTGGGAAAATCTCATAAGCTTTTTTGCGGTCACCTTCTTTGCCAGTCATGAGGAGATAACCGGCATAGGTAAACAATATGATTGCAGCGAAAACACCAATGACCATAGCGATGTTTATGAGATGTTGAACGGTCAACATGACTCCATTAAAATCACAAGGCACATATGGTTGTGGATGTCCGAACTTCTTTGCAAAAGCAGTCGGGTCAGTTGGAGACAATATCTCACGGGTTGTATCACTTAGATTTTTTGGTAACACTGGACCATCACATACTACAACTCTAAAAGATGATTTTGTTGGATCTTCTGATGCCACGGGTGAGGAGAGTGTTTGGACTCCTTGTGCAAAAACAACCGGCATGAGGAGTAAGCTGAAAGAGAAGACTGAAAGAATAATTTTTTTCATATTATTGTGTTGTGGCTTGTCTGATCAAAGCATCGTACTGAAGGCCCCAATCTTCAATCGCCTGATATGATGAACGCTGCCCTGTCGTGATAGATTCTACCATATTGCCGAGTATGCTTGCAGACTGAACTGGATCAACATCAAGCCATGCTTTGCTGACAAGTGCCGCTTCACCAAACACAGAAAGATATGGGTCATTTGAACCTTGGGCGATAAGATCTGTGCGCACAGGAGGTAGGTACATTGTCTTTGCCAAAGCTGCAAGATAACTTGGCTGAGTCAATATAGAAAGCACTTGATAAACACCGTTAGCATTTGGAGATGATTTTACAATTGAAAAACCGTACATCCTGCCATATGTCGCTTTTATTCCTCCTTTACGAATCTGAGGTAATGGTGCAGCGTCAAAGTTCAGATTTTCATTTTTATCACGAAGTGTCTTGAGCTCTGAAGCAAAGCCAAAATACGTACCGAGTGTGCCCGCCAAAAATGCCGTGCGTGAATCTGGCATGCCACGATTCCATGAATAATTACTGTTTGTTGGGTCAATGAATTGTGAAAAGAAATCAAGCGCGAGTTTTGGACTCACTTTTGCTGATATACGCAACGTTGTCTGCAAGCCACCTTGCGCATTATAAGCCGTGACAGGATTTCCCATTTGCATGAAAAGTGAGCCGAGAATCTCACGAGAACTAAGAACATTGGTGAAATCTCCGAGCGCTATGGCAGATTTTCTAATATTGCCATTTGAATCCTTAACTGTGAGTTTTGAGATGATATTGGTAAATTCATCCCAATATCGAGGGTACGTTGCGATGCCTGCAGTATTGTACATATCACGATTCCAATACATGATGAGCGGATCAATAGTGAAAGGCAGAGCGAGTATACCGTCATTTGTGGTATACATCTGAGCTTCCTGAACATACGTATCCATATAGGTACGTGCTGGATATGCAGAATATGGTATGACAGCAATCTTATCTTCATGAGGCAGAATCATATCTGCAGGTATCAAGATAGCGTCAGGACCAGTGCCACGAGCGAGAGCGGCGATGAACTGCTGTGAAAATGCAGCTGGGTCGATCTGCTTGTAGTTGACGGTGATCGGTGAACCTGAATTGTTATTTATATTTGAAATATAGTCGCTAAATATGCTTGATGAAAATGTACCCCAGATGGTCACCGCCGGTAACTGTGTACTCGAACTGGTATTACCTTTGTACATAGCAAAAGAAACTACACCAACGATAATAAATAGTACAAATGTTCCAAGAAAAATGATTTGAAATTTGGTCATAATGATAATGTACTATGATCGGGTTAATACCAAGCCATAATGGTGGTCACCTGCCCCGAACGATTGATCCAACTTGAAACCAATTTTCTCAAAGAGCATCTGCGCGCGAGCAGAAGGAAAAAGAGTCTTTGGACTGAGAGGACTGCCACCATTCCAATCAATAACCATGACTTTGCCCCCAGGTTTGATGAGGCGTTTGATCTCCAGAGCAAATTCTTCAGGTTTTTCTATTTGAAAAAGAACATTTGATGCTATGACTCTATCAGCGATATTTTCACGTAACTTAGTGCCACCGATTTTTTCGGCATTTGCCCAAACAACCTCTATATTTCGTAAGTTTTGTTGTGCGCCTGCTGTACGAATACGTTCGAGAAGATCTTTTTGTACATCGATAGCATAGACGCGCCCACCGGGACCAACGCGACGAGCTGACTCTATCGTATAGAAACCTGAACCTGCGCCGAGGTCTACTACTTTCATACCGAGAGAGAGTCCTAGTTTGGATAGGTTGGCATTAGGGTCTGAGAACATGGCTATATTATAGCAAAGGAGTGAGAAGAATGGAGAAAGGAGTATGGGGACAAATACTTCACTATTTCATTATCAGAACTTTATTATTCCATGAGATCTTTTTGAGCAGAACTTTATTTCGGTTGTTTATGATTTACGTGTGGTGGTCAAAAGCCACCCGTGGGTCCACTAATGGTTTAGCATCCTTGGTTTGACACCTAGGATGAGGGGTTCGATCCCCCTTGGATCCACAATTACAGATACTTGACTTAGCTACTCAAAATAAAATACAATTATCATATCGATTAATTTCGATTGGTGGATCGTCCCCTAACTAATGGTGAAAACCATCCAGTGGTGGGCCCAATAGATTCGTATTTGAGTCTATTTCAAATATGTCAACACAAAACTCGCCTTTCCGGCGGGTTTTGTGTTTTAGGAATTCCTTATTGCAATATATTCTTGTACGCCTTTAAGCCATCCGCCCTTAAAATAATTCTGAGGATTAAATGTTTTCGGATCAGCCCATAACATTTCAGTATGACGCTCAGACAGCTTCACGTCGCCTGATTTCCAAATCGCCGAATAACCGATGGCGAATATACGCACCGTTGGATTTCCTGGGGAAACTTCCACTCTTTCATGTCGCAGAAATACGATTGGTTTACCCACTTCGTATTTGATTTCTTGACCAACCTCTTGAGACATCTTTCTCGCAATTATACCCTCTAACGGAGCCTCAAATTCGTCTTTTTTTATTCGCCCTCCTGGCAGATCCCAATCTCCGAAATTATCTTTCATGACTAAAAACTTTCCTTCTTTCTCTAAAAAGACCTTAACAGCAACAAAATATGTATCCTTATCTTGTATGCTCATAATTAAATAATTTTTTACAAGCACACCAAACTCGCTAGTTCATCACCCTCACGAAGCTTCATGATGCGCACGCCTTGAGTTGCGCGACTGAGTGCAGGGATCTCTTTGATATCGACACGGATGACCTGACTGTTCTTTGACATAGCAATGATCTCTTCATCATCATCAGTGACAACCTTTGCCGCCATGAGGGCACCAGTCTTTGCTGTGACATTCATAGTGAGGATACCTGAACCACCACGACCTTGGACCTTATACTCACTCAAATCAGTTTTCTTTCCATACCCATTGCCACCCATAACGAAAAGTGATGGGTTCTTTGCATCCTTTGAGATCATATCCGCAGAGATGACTGCATCAGCCTCGATCTTTTTCTTTGGATCTGCATCCGCAAGCTTGATGACACGCACACCTGCTGCATTTCTTCCCATTTCACGTACATCGCTTTCTTTGAAGCGGATTGACTGACCTTCCTTTGTAGCGATCATGATGTCCTGACCCTTTGAGACAAATGAAGCTGAGATGAGCACATCGCCCGCATCGAGCGTGATAGCGATCAATCCTGAGCGACGAACGTCCTTGAACTGCTGAGCTGAGGTTTTCTTTCCCGTACCATTACGAGTAACCATCATGAGAGAAAGTCCTTCTGCAGCCTTTTTATCCTTTGGCATTGGCAGAATAGAAGTGATACGTTCGCCATCAGCAAGAGAGATGAAGTTCATGATGGACTTGCCACGAGTAGCACGCTTACCTTCGGGGATCTCAAACATCTTGATCTGGTACGCCTTTCCACGATCACTAAAGAATAAGAGATCGTTATGAGTAGAAGCATAGACAAGGTGCGTGATAAAGTCCTCCTCCTTTGTATCGAGGTCGACAACACCAACACCACCGCGCTTTTGTTTGCGATACTCGCCTGGATCAGTGCGCTTGATATAGCCACCCTTAGTGAGCACGAGCACTGACTCTTGGTCAGGGATGAGATCTTCAGCCACGAACTCCTTTACACCATGCTTGATGAGCTTGGTACGACGTTCATTGCCGTAACGAGCTTTGATCTCAGTCAGTTCATTCTTGATGATACTGCGAATCTTTTTTTCACTACCGAGGATACCTTTGAGCTCTTCGATGAGAGCTTGAACTTCTGCAAGCTCATCGAGAACCTTTTTGCGTTCGAGACCAGCAAGCTTGACGAGACGCATATCGAGGATGGCCTGAGCCTGGAGATCACTGAACTTAAATTTCTTTATGAGAGCGGCTTTTGCTTCGACAGCGTCTTTTGAACCACGAATAAGAGAAATGATCTCATCGATATGGTCGAGCGCCTTCTTTAAACCGAGCAAGATATGTTCGCGTGCTTCTGCAGCATTGAGATCGAACTGGGTACGACGACGAATAACTTCGATACGGTGTTTGACGAACTCCTGAAGAATACTCTTGAGACCGAGCGTATGAGGCACACCATCGACGAGCGCCACCATGTTGACGTGGAACGACTCTTCGAGCTGAGTATGCTTGTAAATGAGGTTAAGGACCTTTTCTGGGAACGATCCTGACTTGAGATCGATAACGATACGAATATCCTTGTCTGATTCGTCACGGAGACC
This sequence comes from Minisyncoccota bacterium, assembly GCA_028713005.1. GTDB lineage: Bacteria > Patescibacteriota > Minisyncoccia > Phycocordibacterales > PALSA-1337 > C7867-002. Next base: position 18,964 of record JAQTPC010000009.1, read on the forward strand.
ACGTACACCTTCGATGATCTTTTCACGTACAAGATCGGCAATCTTGATAATGAGTTCGTTTTTGTTTACACGGAATGGAATAGAGGTGATGATGATCTGATACTGGCCTTTTTTGTCCTCTGTGATCTCAGCTTCACCACGAACAACGATACCTCCACGACCAGTAGCATAGGCATGATGAATGTCTTTTTCTCCATACATAACTGCACCGAGTGGAAAATCAGGACCTTTGATGAAAGTGAGCATGTCCTCAGTCGTCGCTTGAGGATTTTCTATGAGATGGACAGTGGCATCAACAATCTCGCCCAAGTTATGAGGAGGAATGTTAGTAGCCATACCAACAGCGATACCGAGCGTACCATTCAAAAGGAGGTTTGGAACAGCTGTAGGCATAACACTTGGTTCCTTCTTTGTACCGTCGTAGTTTGGATGAAAATTAACAGTATCTTTGTCGATATCGCGGAGGAGCTCAGCAGACATGCGTGACATGCGCGCTTCGGTATAACGCATTGCAGCAGCCGGATCACCGTCGACTGTACCAAAGTTACCTTGTCCTTGGACGAGTGGATAACGCATAGTGAAATCCTGCGCCATCTTGACCATAGAGTCATACACTGCAACATCACCGTGAGGGTGGTAGTTACCGAGCACATCACCCACAACCACAGCTGATTTGCGGAACTTTGCAGAAGCAGTGAGACCTTTTTCATGCATAGCAAAGAGGATGCGACGGTGCACTGGTTTGAGACCATCACGCACATCAGGGAGTGCACGATCAGTGATAACTGACATGGCATAGTCGAGGAATGAGTTGCGCATCTCAACCGTGATCGATCGTGCGCGGATACCATCTGCTTCTGGACGCTTTTCAACAGGAACCTCTGGTTGTTCTGATTTCTTAGCCATGGGATAGGAATAAAAGGGATCGTTTGGTAATTAAAACGTCTATATATTATAGCATTTTTTAACTGACAAACACATTGACATGTTGATTATTTACTGTAATTATTTGATTAAATAACACGAACATTCAAAGAAAGGATGACTATGAGTAACGAAAATATACCTCCCCTTTACCGAGCAAGCCAAGAAGATGTTATGGCAGGCTACGTGCGAAGCAAAGCATTCCGCAACAAAGATGAGCAGGGACAATTGCACATGTTTTTCAGCCCTACGCGCGTGCCGCTCGGTCTGACGAACCAGCAGATTCGCGTTTGCCTCAACATCGCCAAACTTAAGAACGACCGTGACAAGGCAGAACGTGACCTTGCTATCTCAAAAATCCGCCCGCTTGATGAATTCCCTGAATACATGAAAAATGACGAGGAATTCATGATGCACTATCTTTTCGAATTAGCAAAGGCAAGCATAGGAGGAAGAACATATCCCAAACAACTTCCGCACGAACTCATCTGTGCAGAGTTTATGACCGACGAGCGTTTCAATCAAGGCATCGTCAAATTCCTCGCTACACTCTAATGCATTCCACCCAAACAAAAACCGCCTCGAGCAATCGAGGCGGTGTTTTATTTTTTGTTTACTAATTTCTGATTACTTTCCAGCCTATTTCCCTGGTGCAACTTGAATATCTGTGTAGGTAACTACGCGAGGCTTGAATATAAGATCTTTGATATCCCCAAAGAAATTTCCGACACTGGCCGTGAGTGATTGTGCTGGTGTACCAGCCTGCTCTACTGCATGCGCGACTGCTTGCTGTGTAGATTTGCCCATGGTGGTAAATGAAGCGACCCAAAAAGTGAAGATGATGAGCGTGACACCAAATGCTGACCAAAAAGCAATCTGTTTTTTGACATGCTCAGGCTTTTCACGAAGATTCTCTATATGTGATTGGATGCTCATGTTGTATATAGTTTAGCACTCATGCATTGACGTGCAAGTAGATTATTCCTGTTCCAAAATGATAACTTCAGCATCCTTACCTTCAAGATCTTTTTTCTTGAGAGTGAGCTTTGGTTCTGGTTTTGGATTTTCACCAGCTTCTTTGAGGAAAATTTTGAGAGAATTTTTGTCTCCAATATCTCCGAAATGCATCGGAATGATGATTTTAGGTTCGAGTGCAACCGCGAGTTTGTATGCTTTTGATGCATCGAGTACACCTTCTCCGCCAATCGGCACAAAGAGTATGTCTATACCGTCGATAGCCTCATCAGCATCTTTCGGAAGTGCTTCTTGATCGATCGCACCGAGGAAACAGATGTTCATACCTTCGAGCGCAACAGAGTAAATAGTATTGATACGTTTTTCGCCGTCATAATTCGACTCAGAGCCGAAGCCTTTGATAAAAACGCCTTTGACTTCATATTCGCCAGGACCAGTGATAGCAAAAGGTTTCTTTTCACCAAAACCAACTTGATCAACACCGTTCATGTCAGGATGATTGAGCGTTGAAAGAACAACATCAGCACCAAACTTACTCGTTTTGAGCTTTCCTGCCTGCGCAGTCAGGGAACCTTTTGAAACAGGGTTGAAAGCAAGCGTTGTATCACCAAATGAAACTTTAAATGACTCGCCACCAAGAAATGTAATAATCATAGTCGTCACACTATATCATATTCACATATACGGCACTAGGGCTTTATAGAGCCTTATTAACATGTTTGCGATTTATTGACTTTATCCATAAATAGTGCTATGATGTAGGCTGACTGAACAAACCTTGTAATGCATTCACATAAGCACGTCTGCTACTGTGGAGGCAACAAAAAACCAACAACCAACGGAATAAATAATGAGTGATACATCGTCCAAGAATCCCTCGGTCTTGATCATCGACACCAACCCTGACGTAGCAAAAATACTCGTGGAATGGATCGCTGAAAAATACCAGACCGTCGTTTGCACCAGCACTGAAGCTGGTGTGGCCAAAATCAAAAGCGACGGAGAGAGCTTCAGCGTCATTTTGACCAACTGGGGCAAAGCACACAGCTTGGGGACTACCGGCGAACGCATCATGCTCGCCGTAAAAGAGCACTGTCCTCAAATTCCCGTCATCGTAACGACCAGTCTGCCCAATCATTATGACATTCGGGCTTACGGGCCGTTCGAGATCCTTCAGAAACCCATGAAACTGGGAACACTCGAGGAAGCCCTCGAACACGCAGTTGCAGGTGCGGCACACGTTTGTGCCTAGAAGCGCCGCAAATCACACCACCGCCAAGAGCAATCTTGTGCGGTGATTTTTATTGGACAAATGCTCAATAATACGTTATTCTCTTCCCTACGGCTGTAGAGCCATTTTTAGTCAGGTTCGTTTAATCATTTCGTGTTATCCCGCACTTATTTATTATTAGTTTTAAAAAGCGGAGCGCGAAAAACAAATTATGTTCAAAAAAATAAAAGATTCGTTTGCAGGTAAAAGTGATTCGAAAGAAGTTAAGGGTGCAAAGACACAAACAGAGATGACAGATGATGAGTCTCGCGAAGCCAGTATCATTGCCAAGAAGAACGAGGCGATGATTATGACTGATGCTCAAAAGTCTACCGTCATGGGCAAGATGGTTGGTTCAATGAAGAACCCTCCTCAGATTGGTGATCTCGTCGAAGGTCCAGTTCTCGCGATTGAGAAGTCATCTATATACGTTGATCTTGCTCCATTCGGAACAGGTATCATCTATGGTCGTGAATTCATCATCGCCCGCGATGTTATCAAGAAGATCAATATCGGCGATACTATCGCTGCAAAGATTGTCGATAACACACATCCAGAAGGCTATTACGAACTATCTCTCAAGGAAGCTCGTCAGGCTCTCATTTGGAGTGAGGCTGAGGTTGCTATCAAAGAAAAGAAGGTCCTCGAAATCCTCGTCAAAGAGGCCAACAAGGGTGGTCTTCTCATGGAATGGCAAGGTATCGTTGGTTTCCTCCCTGCTTCACAGTTGAAGGGTGAGCACTATCCAAAGGTTGGCGATGGTGACAAGGACAAGATCCTTGAAGAGCTCAAAAAACTCGTCGGCACACGTCTCTCAGTCTCTATCATCACTGCAGATCCAAAGGAAGGTAAGCTTATCTTCTCAGAAAAGGGTCCTGAGTCAAAAGAAAAGGAAAAGATTGTCAGCAAGTACGAAGTCGGCGATGAAGTCGACGGTACAGTCACTGGCGTCGTTGATTTTGGTGTCTTCGTCAAACTCGAAGAAGGTCTCGAGGGACTTGTTCACATCTCTGAGATCGACTGGGGTCTCGTTGAGGATCCAAAGTCATTCGTTAAGGTTGGTTCAAAGATCCGCGTCAAGATCATTGAAGTCAAGGAAGGCAAGATCTCCCTCTCTATCAAGCAGCTCCGTCCAAACCCATGGACAGAGGCTAGTAAGAAGTACAAGAAGGACATGCCTGTTACTGGTGTTATCATCAAGTTCAACAAGCACGGTGCCCTCGCTTCTATCGAAGAAGGTGTCGCTGGTCTCGTCCATGTATCAGAGTTCGGTTCAGAGGAAAAGTTGCGCAAGGCTCTCGAGCTTGGCAAGACCTATCCATTCAAGATAACCGTCTTCGATCCAAAGGAACAAAAGATGGCTCTCGCGTATACGGGAACAAAATAGTAATTGGAAAACAGTAAACGGTAAACAGAAAAAGTCACCAGAGATGGTGGCTTTTTCTGTTATAATGCGCACATGAAACTCGGTATCTATAAACACTCAAAGAAAGGCACGGAATACCGCGTCACCGCTATTGCCAAACAATCTGAGACGCTCGAGGATATGGTTGTCTACGAAGCACTCTATGAAAATCCAGTATCAAAAGTCTGGGTTAGACCACTCACCATGTTTGAGGAGATAATCGAGCTCGATGGAAAGAAAGTGCCGAGGTTTCAATACATGAGAGAGAACTAAACTACTCCGTATTCGCCAGATTCGTCGCTCTTTCTCTGCCCTCTTTGACCCATACTTGAACAACTTCAACGGCTTTCTTCGCAACCTTCTTTAACTCCTTCATTTCTTCATCTTTGAACTTGCCGAGGATGAACTTTTCGATAACATCTTCACCATGAGGAACTTTGGCATCCCCACTCTTTTTTGCTACAGCAGTACCGATGCGCAAACGAGGAAAAGCCTCAGTCTTCACTGACTTGATGACTGATTCCAGACCATTATGTCCGCCAGAACTTTTGTTATAAGAAATCTTCATACGACCGATAGATAGCTGGAAATCATCATAGATGACGAGGAGATCATCAGCTGCTTTGATTGAAATTTTTTTCTCACCACTTTGAATCTTCACTGACTTTGTTTTGACGATGGATGCGAGTGACTTACCAGAATTATTCATAAAATTGTCAGGTGCCACCAACATAACTTTCTCTTTACCAATCTTTGCTTCCGCCGTAAGTGCATTCAACTTCTTATTTGGCTGAAATTCTTCACTTGAATATTCTTTTCTGATCGCATCCAAAATGATACGTCCAGCATTGTGACGTGTATTTTCATATTCTGCTCCTGGATTGCCGAGTCCGGCGATGATGTAAGACATGGAGACAAGTATAAGGTAAAAAGGCAAAAGGCAAAAGTGACAGAAAAACAACAAAACATGCAATATCCCCTTGTGTCAAATGAGTTTTGGTACTACAATGTATGTCATTATGGAGAACGAAAATAATTTTCAGTTGAACGCAAATCAACCAGTTTCTCCTATCCGCGAAAATGAAGAGACTCTCTGGGACTCGATCAAAGAATGGATACAAGTTATCATTGTCGCTCTCATCATCGCTCTCCCTATCCGTTGGTATGTCGCTGAACCTTTCATCGTGAACGGTGCATCAATGGACCCCACATTCGCTACCGGACAATTCCTTGTTGTCGATCGCCTCACCTATCGTTTCGAAAACCCTCACCGTGGAGACGTCATCGTCTTTGAATATCCCAATGACCCGAGCACATACTATATCAAACGCATCATTGGCCTTCCGGGAGAAACTGTCAATATAAATGATGGAAAGATAACTATCGTCAACAAAGAACATCCTGCGGGGTTGCTCCTCGATGAACCATATCTATCCGATGAACACCTTTCACACGATACATCTTCAAAAACACTCTCTTCTACAGAATATTTCGTGCTTGGCGACAATCGTGCACAGAGCTCTGATTCTCGCTTTTGGGGACCACTTGATAAGCACTTCATCATTGGCCGTCCGATCATGAGACTGCTTCCTATCACTACGCTTTCTCTCTGGCCCGGCCAAGAAAGTCAGTAGGGACCATTCGGACCATTTATCACAGATCGAATAAAATACACCCATGAACCACAAGAACAAAAAGCCAGAGGACAGTAAATTTATTCCCTACGAGCATCTCGACAAGATCGGTGAAGTGAGTGTCTACTACGGTTTCAGTCCTACAAAAAGCCCAAGTATAACTAAGGCTGACCTCGACGCAGCAAAAGACATCATGGAAGGTGACCATATCGACGATGAAACCGAGAAGCACGGACGCCTCCCCCTTCACGCAGAAGAAAAGATCGCGCTCATCCGCTCATACCACGAAGCTGGCTGGCATGCTCAGCCTCAACCGATCATGCTCTATTTCAAAGACCCATTCCGTGGTTCAATCAAAAAAACTGGTTACTATCGTTATGCTGACCTCGAAATCATCGGTTCATCAGGATCTATCGCTGAGGCCACACTCATACAGACCACTCGTGCCATGCTTGCCGAAGAGGGTTATACCGAAACCGCAGTTGAGATCAACTCTATTGGCGATCGTGATTCTATCGCCCGCTTTGCTCGTGAGCTCACTGCCTACTATCGCAAACATATAAATGAGATGACCCCTGAGGCTCGCCAGATCCTCAAACGCGATCCATTCGAACTCCTTTCGTGGCATGACGAATCATGCGTTGAACTCAATGCAAAAGCGCCTCGTTCAATGGATTTCCTCTCAGAAAATAGCCGCAGACACCTCGAGGAGATACTCGAATACTGTGAGACACTTGGTATCCCTTATACCGTCAACAATAGCCTGATCGGTAATCGTAAATATTGCACAGAGACAATCGTCGCTATCGTCAATACGTCAGCAAATAAAAAAGACCAGCGTTTGCTCGCTGTGGGTGTACGTTACAATGGTCTTGCCAAGCGTCTCAACATGAAACGCGACGTTCCTGGGGTCGGTATGTCTATCTTGATCAAAGAAAGCAGTCCTGCGCTCAGAAAATCTGTCTCAAAGATGAAGCGTCCTATATCTTCATTCGTTCAACTTGGTATGGAATCAAAACTCGTCGCTTTGAGTATCGTTGAACAGCTCCGCTTGGTCAAAGTACCATTATATCTCTGTTTGGCAAAAGATCGCCTGACTGCTCAGGTTTCTGCTAATGAAAAGTTCCACATGCCCTATACCATAGTCATGGGCAAGAAAGAAGCCGTCGAAAAGACCGCTATCGTCCGCAACACTGATACTCATGCCCAGAGTGTTATTTCTCTTGATGAGCTGTCAAAATACATGAGAAAGATTGAAGCGGATTATTGGAAATAGGTTAATTATCAGCTTATTTGATGGAAAATCATTCAGATAAATTTCCCGACTGCTTTTATCGAGTCACGATCAAAGGCCTTTGCGTAAAAGATAGTAAAATCCTCCTTGTGCGTGAAGCAAAGGCAATAAGCGGAAACTGGGAACTTCCTGGCGGTGGTTTAGATTTTGGTGAAAACATTCGAACAGGACTGAAAAGAGAGATCGAGGAGGAAATGGGTCTTAAGGTTAGACAGATTTCAAACGCGCCAGTATACGTATGGACCCACAGATATCCTAGTAACAGCCGCAATATCGGCTGGTATTACTCATGTGTTATTGCCTACCGTATCGAGCTTGAGAGCTTGAATTTTACTCCAAGCGATGAATGTGAGGCGATCGATTTTTTCTCAAAAGAAGAGCTCAAGACCATCAATCTGAACGGCCAAACAACAGAGTTGGCTGACATATTCAATCCTGAGGATTTTAAAGATTCTTTTTAAGCCATGCGAGAAATTGAGATAAAAGCAAAACTAAAAAACAAGGCTCGGACCATGAAAAGACTGAGAGCCATGGGTTGCGTCTTTGAAGCCCCGATCACCCAGAACGATTCTGTATATACAAAGCGTATTGGTTCGCTGGCTGTATATCGAAATAATGATGCGTACCTGCGTATTAGAATAAAAAATGGGATAGAAACCTTATTTACTTATAAAAAGAAGGGGGTAAATGACCTAGACTCAATTGAGCACGAGGTAACAATTGACTCAAAGGAAGAAATGGAACATGCCCTGCTTCATATGGGATATAAGAAAGCCATGAAAATCGATAAAGTGCGGACTATCACCCACTATAACGGATGTGAGATTTGCATCGACAATGTTAAGGGTTTAGGGATATTTATAGAGATGGAAAAGCTGACGAACAGTAGCGGCAGCGCCAATAAAATACAAGATGAATTGTTTGAATTCTTCAAAGCTATCGGTATCGACAAGAAGGACAGGGTCGCATCCGGATACGACATCTTGATATTGCAAAAGAATAGTAAGAGGAGGTAGTCGTATGAGCATTTGCACTCAAATAAAACCTGTGTTATCCTTGTAAACCTATATGATAAACGTAGAAATAATCCGTAACCCGAACGAGAACGCCCTTGGTGTCCTCCGCCGTTTTAGCAGAAAAGTCCAGAGTTCTGGCGTCATCAACCGCAAGCGTTCACTCCGTTACGCTACTCGTGTTCAATCTCCTTATAAGGTCAAACAAAAGACTCTCAAGTCTATCGCCCGCAAAGCAGCTCTCGCAGAGCTCGTCAAACAAGGCAAAGCACCTGTCAAACCAGAACGCCCAGGACGCAAGTAACACTTAAAAAGAGACTAATAATCTCTTTTTTGATTTATGTCATTCACTCTCATCAATGAAACAAAAGAAAAAATACCTCACGTTGAATTTGAGGCTATTAAAAATGAGATTCTTGGTGCAGATTATGTATTAAATGTAATTATCACTACATCAGAGCAGATAAAAAAACTAAACACAATTTACAGAAATAAAGCGCACGCTACTGACATCTTGAGTTTTCCTTTATCCGATACTGAGGGTGAGATATATATCTCAACAAAAGAAACACGTGAAGAAGCCAAGAAGTTTGATCGAACGTATGAAAACTTTTTTCCTTTTCTCTTCATACACGGTTGTACACATTTGAAAGGACACGACCATGGGGCTATAATGGAGGGTATAGAAGTCAAAGTACGTAGTAAATTTGGGATATAGCAGTGAGCCGTCCATTTTTGCTTTTTAACTTTTGATTTTTGCTTTATCTCCATGTCCAGAAACATCATCACAGGCATCGACGTCGGCACATACCATGTAAAGGTTGTGATCGCTGATTCGCGAGAAAAAAATGAAAAGGGTCTTCCAAAAATCATTGGAGCTGGTATGGCCGATAGTCATGGTCTTCGTCACGGATATGTAACCAACGTAAAAGATGTCGCCGAAAGCATCAAGCGCGCACTAGCTCTCGCCGAAGAAAAAGCGGGTATCAAAGTCAAAAAAGCTTTTGTAGGTGTGAGCGGTATCGGACTTTCCGGTATCACAGTGACTAGCTCTATCATGACATCACGAGCTGATGCAGAAATCACTGATATAGATCTCGCCAAGCTCCAAGAGCAATGCGAAAAAGACATTCCACGTTCATCGATTGCCAATAGACGCATCGTTCATAGTATTCCAGTACAGTATACAATCGACGGCACCCCTGCTCTGGGCAATCCAAAAGGACTTTCAGGTAATAAGATCGAATTAACCACGCTTTTTATCACCTCACTTGATCATCATGTTGCCGATCTTATCCAAGCTGTAAACGAAGCTGGATTACAAGTGGAAGACATTATGGCTTCACCAATCGTTGCTGGTTTCGTTACTCTCTCAAAATCTCAAAAGATAGCAGGCTGTGTACTCGCAAATATTGGTGCAGAGACTGTCTCAATAGCAGTTTTTGAAAATAATATCCCCACATCACTCGAAGTTTTTCCTATCGGCTCAACTGATATTACCAACGATATTGCTCTCGGCCTCAAGGTGCCACTCGAAGAAGCTGAACAAATCAAGATTGGCGCGATCACCGGCAGTTCATATCCACGTAAAAAACTCGAGGAGATCATCGGTGCACGTGTATCTGACATGTTTGAACTCATCGAAGCGCATCTTAAAAAGATCGGACGTAACGGCCTTCTTCCTGCAGGCATAGTTATCACCGGTGGTGGTTCAGGTATGCATTCGATCGATGATATGGCACGCATATCCCTTCGACTTCCTTCACGCATTGGTTCAATCACTGATAGTGCAACAGGTACCAACAAAACTTCATTCAAAGACGGCACGTGGGCAGTTGCATATGGATTGTGTATCTGGGGTCTCCACGCTGATGAAGGGCCTGAGATTGATGGTACAAAAATATTTTTTACTCATCTCTGGAAAGCTGTCACACGCTGGATCAAGCAATTTTTACCTTAAGTAGATGAAGACATATCTTTCTGCACTGATTGCACTTGTTGTTTTGTTTATTGCCCACATACTTGGCAATACATTTGACCTTTATACACACATCAACGGATACGATATACCGATGCACATACTCGGCGGTGTAGGTATAGGATTTTCAATCATCGCAGTACTCCGTTCATGCACATTCAAGATAGATAATTATTATTGGGTAGGAGTTCTACTCGTATTTATTGGTGGATTTTTATGGGAATTATTTGAAGCATACTATGGTATCGCAGGAGCACCTGTAGGAACAAAAGCGTATTACATTGATACAATAAAAGATTTATTTGATGACACGCTCGGTGGGTTGATTGTTGTCTACGTAGAGAAGGCTCGCATAAAATAATAACGCGAACAATTTTATCTATTTTGTCAATGTAGTGACTGCCTTGCACACTGTCTATAACTTGATATGATACAGGGCATATTCAGCTGTTTGGAGATTGCTTGCCCCTAACACCAGTAATTCAATTGGTGTCTGGATTTCGCTGTCTCGACTTTTAACCCCTTTTAACTTTTAACTTACCTTCATGCCCCACATCACTCCTGATATCGAAACATTCGCACGCATCAAGGTTCTTGGTGTAGGTGGTTCTGGTCGCAATGCGGTCAATCATATGATTACTGCAAAGGTTAAAGGCGTTGATTTCATCGTTGTAAACACTGATGCGCAAGATCTCCATGGTTCACTCGCAAAAAAGAAGATTCACATCGGCAAAAATCTCACTCGTGGTCTCGGTACTGGCATGAATCCTGACCTCGGTCGCCGTGCAGCAGAAGAAACTCGCGACGAAGTTCAAGACGCTATCAAAGGTGCGGATATGGTTTTTGTCACTTGTGGTATGGGTGGAGGTACTGGTAGTGGCGCTTCACCAATGGTTGCTCGTATCGCAAAAGAACTCGGTTGCCTCACGGTAGGAGTAGTCACCAAACCTTTCTTCTTTGAAGGACGCCAACGTACACGCATCGCTGATGCTGCTCTTGAAGAGCTCAAAAAAGAGGTTGACGCTATCATCGTTGTACCGAACGATCGCCTTCTTTCAACCGTAGGTAAAGACACAACCGTAAAGAATGCTTTTGGTATGTGTGATGAGATTCTCCGTCATGCCGTCGAAGGTATCTCTGACCTCATTACGACACCTGGTTTGATCAATATCGACTTTGCCGACATCAGAACGATCATGGAGAACGCTGGCTCAGCACTCATGGGTATTGGCTCAGCTACAGGCGAGAATCGCGCTATAGAGGCTGCCAAGGCCGCTATCAACAGTCCTTTGCTCGATGTATCGATCACTGGCGCAAAGGGCGTACTGTTCTCTATTGCTGGTGGTGAAGATCTCACCATGTTCGAGATCCAAGATGCTGCAAAGGTCATCACAGAGTCAATCGACCCTGAAGCCAAGATCATATTCGGTACTGTTCGCGATGATAAGCTCAAGAAAAACGAGGTTCGTGTCACTGTTATCGCTACAGGATTCCCTGAAACAAATACTTCAAAAACAGCTTCGAACACACCGGCGCAAGAGTCTCCTATCAGTGCTCTTTCAAAAGGATCAGACAGACCTGTTAACAAAGGTGGCATTGGTGCTTCAGCAGGAAAAATATTTAATACACTTTCGGCATCGGAGGGTCGCAAAGATTCATCTGCACCTGTAAAGTCAGCTGACTCAGTTATCCGTAAAGAGGTGAAAACAGAAACAGCAAATGACGATGATGACTGGGGTGCGGTACCGGCCTTCTTGAGGAGATCTCGTTTGAAGTAACATATAAAAAAACCGGTTTGAGACCGGTTTTTTTATATGTTTTATTATTTATTCAACCAACGGAAGCACAACGGCAAACGTAGTTCCCTTGCCTTCTCCAGCTGATTCAACCGATATCTTACCGCGGTGGCGCTCAATGATATGTTTTGAGAGGTAGAGACCAATACCCATACCTTCCGTATCAGTTTTTCTGCCATTTACCGCTCGGTAGAACTTGGTGAAGATATACCTGAGTTCATCCTTTGGAATACCTATACCCGTATCATTGATGCGGACTGAGAGTTTTTTACCATTCAACCTACCACCGCTACTCGCAACTTCTACACTGATCCTTCCGCCAGCAAGCGTATAACTCAAAGCATTATCCATCAGCGTCTGAAAGACGAATTTCATCTTTTGTTCATCACCAGAGATAAAAAATGGTGGTAATTTTTTAAATGATACCTCAATATTTTTTGTATGAGCTTTTTTAACTACTTCATCAACACACCTATTGATAACCGCACCCACGTCAATACGAGTAAATATATACTCGTAACTCTTATCATCTGCACCAGAAAGGTTTGAAAGTAGACTCGTAAGCTCAACCAGGCGCTCATTTGCTGCCTCAATGTCACGCAAATCTTCTTTGATATTTTCTGGCGCAGTTTCTCGAAGATTCTCTGTAATCCATTTGATTGAGGTGAGAGGCGTACGAAACTTATGTGTCACAACATTCATAAATTCATATTTAAGAACATCTGCCTCTCGTGCTTTTTTCCAGATAAATGAAACTGCTACTGCAGTGAGACATGCCAAGATGATGGAAGAAGCCCAGTCGGGAAAGCCTGGATAATAGACGATGATTTGAGTATTAAAATAATTGAGCCCACTCAATATAAGACCAATAAATGCTGCGGTAACAGCATAGATAAGTGCCCTTTTTGCAACCACAGATATACTCATAAGCTCATACTGCAAAGCTGCATAGGTATACGGTATGACTGATAATGGCACAAAGAGAAAGCCAATCAACGGATCAACGGGTATGTCATATATGAGAAGAAAATCAATTGATCCGATAGTATAACCGAAGAAAAGCGCAATAAAGAAATATTTTATTCTATTTTTTTCAATACCATTCGACGCAGAATAGACGCGAATCATCCATACAAGAAAATATGCAGTCACCAAAAAAAAGAATAAGAGCATCGCCCAATAATAAGGGCCCGGAACATAATAATTGGGGAAATAAAGCTTTGGTACCGATGTGACAAGAAAAAGAGATGGTTTAATGACAAAAATAGTAACTAACGTAATTGCAATAGTGTACAAAAGTACAAGCACTTTTCGCTGGCTACGATTTTTTTCAAGAAGAGCAAAGACTGAGTGTGCACTAAAAAGAGGGAGAAATATATCCACAAGGTTGAACATCAGTATCTTGCGTGATAATTCACTATCAGTAACCATTGATCCAAGCATATGAGAGACAACGAAGACGATCACGCAGACCCATGTCATTATGAGAGTATATTTTGCAGCTCCTGGCTTGGCCTTGATAGCAATAAGTCCAATGAGAAAGAGAACCAGCAGTACATCAAATGAGTATGCGATTGTATGAATGAGCAAATGAATATTCATCAGTACCAGTATATCAAACTTATGATACAATGTTTCCACTATTATGATATACGACCTCGCAATCATCGGTGGTGGACCAGCAGGAGCAGCGGGAGCAGTCTACGCAGCTCGCAAGCGTCTCAAAACCGTCGTTATTACAAAAGACTGGCTTGGACAAAGCAATGTTTCAGAAAAGATTGAGAACTGGGTAGGCACGATAGCAATCTCAGGATTTGAATTATCACAAAGTCTCGAAAAGCACGCCAAAGCGTACGGCAAGGACGTATTAGATTTTGTTGAAGGACAATATGTAAATAAAGTTATAAATTCGAAGACACAAGATACAAACAAGAAGATATTTACGATAACTACCGACAAGGGCTCATACGAAGCTAGAGCAGTACTAGTTACTGCTGGTAGTCGTAGACGCAAGCTTGATGTGCCTGGCGCAGATATTTTTGAACATAAGGGCCTTACTTATTGTGCAACTTGCGACGGTCCACTCTATGGAGATCAGGATGTCATCGTTGTTGGTGGTGGCAATGCGGGATTTGAAAGTGCATCTCAACTCCTCGCTTACTGTAAAAGCGTTACCTTGCTCAGCAGAAGTGAGTTCAAAGCTGATCCAGGAACAGTAGAGGCTGTTTCAAAGAATCCAAAATTCAAAGGCATAGAGTTTGCTGTACCAACCGAAATCAAAGGAGATAAATTTCTTACGTCGCTCGCCTATAGAGACACAAAGGCCAATATCGATGTTGAGTTAAAAGTCACTGGAGTATTCGCTGAGATTGGTTCGGTGCCAAATACGGATTTCATCAAAGAAATTACCAAGCTCGATCAATACAATCATGTAATAGTAGACGCAAAAAACCAGCGAGCCTCTACCGAAGGTATCTGGGCCGCTGGCGATTGCACCGATGGTCTCTATCATCAAAACAATATTGCCGCTGGTGATGCAGTAAAGGCTATTGAGGATATTTATATCTGGCTACAGAAGAACTAGGTTAATTATCTTTACAACTTCCCCACAAACCCTTTCCCAATTTTTTGGCTACTGATTCTTCCTCTTTGAATAGTTTCTGATACTGGTAGGGATTTTTGACATTAAATGTATATTCACGACCAAATCCTTCTTTGATCAGATAGTTATTCACAAATAATGAGCTCGTTGTACCAGAACTCAGCGCACGAGCATCAGAATTATGTGGATTTAATGCCAGCCATACGTAGGCCAGCAGGCGTCCAAATTTATCTGTGCGCTCATAGTTCGGATTTATCGCTACAAAGACATTTTTCCCTGTTAACAATCTCTTTGACGCTTCTGAAGCTTCTTTGCCATAGCATTCAACAGGTTTACGCGGATCAACAACCTCAGGAGTATTCACGCCAAGCAAACGAGTTGTTATATCGTGTCCCGCAATATGGATCTTGAGGGTGTCGCCATCGACGACTTCTGCGACCGGATACAGTTTCTCCGAATCGATAGGGACAGTCAGTGCCCATGAAGTAAATTTTTTTCTAGTATTACTTTGTAGAGTATTTTTATACTTATTTCCAATCATCATTACCACAACTACACTAGATACCAGTACGCACAAAACAAAGATTATGGTAATCTTTTTAAATTTTCTCAACATATTTCATTGTACATACCACCAATACGCGTTTTTATCGTGCGGAGAGGAAGAGATTTGAACTCTTGAGGGACTTTCGCCCCTGCCGCGTTTCGAATGCGGTGCCTTCAACCACTCAGCCACCTCTCCAGCAGTTTACCCGAGGATATTACCTTACCATTTTTTAGAGTTTTGTAAATTACAGAAAATATGATAGCATCATTCCAAGCACTATTCTTTAGTCTATTTTTACCTTTTGAATTTTGCCTTTTTACTTTTATTTTGGCCCTATCGTCTAACGGTTAGGACACCGCCTTTTCAAGGCAGTAATCGGGGTTCGATTCCCCGTAGGGCTACACGAACGAAAAACACTGGATCATGTATCTAGTGTTTTTCGTTCGCACGTAGTCGCTGAACGCGAGAATCGAAAGCCGGACTGAGCACAGGCGAAGGAGGCGGGGTCGAGAGCCGAGCCAGTAGGCGAGGACTCGTGACCGATTCACCGAGAAAATGGGAAGCCCGTACCGATGTAGTAAGCATCGATTCCCTCATACAAATAAAAACCACACACAGGTCCGAAGACGTGTGTGTGGACTGATTGAACAACAAGGCTTTTCAGCTCTTGTTTCGTTTTAGCACGGAGCAGCCGTAGCAAACGATTCCGACAATAATGGATGTAACAACCAAAACTGTGGGCCAGTTAATGTGAATACTCATAATTATATTTTGTTCAGTTTTCTACCTAATCTCAATTATAACATGATAAAATATGCCTGTAAATAGTCATATTACAGCTAACTCCAGCAAACACCACTTATTTCCTAGCTATTTACGCCATACCATGCTATTATCATAAACCTAGTGGAAATAGCTCTCTAACGTCGAATTTCTTCAAATTAAAGCAAACAATAACATGACAGGAACAATCAAGACTCTCACAGACAAAGGATTCGGTTTCATTGCTCGCGAAGGCGAAGCAAAGGACCTCTTCTTTCACTCAAACGATCTTTCAGGCGTTACTTTCAATGAACTCCAGGTTGGTGATACACTCAACTTCGAAGTAGTTGATGGCCAGAAAGGCCCAAGTGCAAAGAACGTAACACGCGTATAGTTACGCGGGCTATGCCCTTTCAAAAAACCACCTTCGGGTGGTTTTTTGTTTGTAAAAAAGGCCGCACATAGAGTGCGGCTTGAGAAATATGGACAAGGTTGAATCAATCAACCCATCGACTTTGAGAGGCACGCTCGGAAAGCGCACGATTGTGATCATGTTTCTTAAGTTGAGGAACAACTTGTTCTTGCCAGTCTTGGCGAAACCTTTCATATTGCTCAGGAGTAAAAAGGTCTGACGAGACGACACCTGGAGGTAAAAGTTCAATTATAGTTATCATATCTGAAAATAGTCTAGCACTTGATTTTTAGATTGAAAAGCAAACAAAAAACTCGGAATGACCGAGTTTAGTGCATCTACTCTGACTTGAAACTAATATGTCCAGCCCAAGAGACGTGTCCAACCATGATTTGAAAAATCATTAAATAGTGCAACCTTTGTAACGGGACCATAGTAACCTACTGCTGGGGTAACGTTAAGTGTACTTTGGTAACGAGCAACTGCATTCTTTGTGAGTGATCCATAATATCCAAGAGGAATACCAGCAGGAACATTGAGGTAACCCATTTCAGACAAAAGAGCCTGAAGAGTGACGACACTTGCACCAGCCATACCTACTGTGAGGTTTTCGCTGACTGTAATGTTCTGTGTCTCGGCATGAGCCTGAGGTGCGATGATAACTGCCCCCATGACAAATGCGAGAGCAAAGAAACTGCCAACCATAATACGAGATGTTGTGACTAATTGTGTGATTTTATTCATATATTTATATATTGTTATGTTACTAATTGAGAATGAATACAGTCGACCTCACCATATAGACTTTCATACATGATGGCGGTGGTGTGCCGATATCATTACAGTGATTGATTTTTTGAAAGAGTTTTTGTCAGGATCTCAGCAACAGAAAAAAGCTTAGTCATGTCTTCAATCGCAAGGATAACGACAGGTACTCCTGATGAAAAAAGGATTGAATTCATATATATCTGACGCGCATTCAGTATCATTGCTTTCTTACCTATACCAGGGAAATCTGCTGTCACTTCAAAGCCTTTAAAAAAAGTATGTTTAGGTAAAATATCTTCTAACAGTTTGCGTAGCGCTGGTATATTCCACTGCCCATCACCAAGTTCGTATATACTCTTCCCTTTCGTATCCTGAGGTTCAACATCGAACATACGGTAAAAAGGATTATTAGCATCGAGGACTTTCAGATCTGCACTGAGGATGAGTACCGGCTCTCGCACAATATCAATGACAGTTTTTATATACACCCAGCTCGTATCCCATGCTAATTTGATAATATTATTTTGTGTATTCATAGATACTATAATGACGTAAAAAGTGACAATCATTACAAGCCCTATCTATATCCTGATAGTGTGATACACTACTAATTGACAAACATCTAATTGTTTAGCTAAATCTGCTCTCTTGTGTAATGTCTCCGAGAACAGCTACCTGCGCATCAGGTTCAAGAATCTCGATATTCTCCTCATATTACTCTCCAATTGTAATATCCGTGTAACAACCGGTCTTCTCATTCGGCTACACTATATACTATGACAATAAAAGAAAACACGGCGATGAATATCGTCCTTTCGGACGCACACTACGACTTTCAAAAAGGCCTGAACGCGCGCGCCTATTTTAAGGTAAGCGACCATGAAATGGGTCAGGACCTCGTTCAAGAAACTTTTTTAAAGACATGGAAACATCTCGTCAATGGAGGAAAAATACATATGATGAAGGCGTTCCTATATCATATATTGAACCACCTCATTATCGATGAGTACAGAAAGCGTAAAACGAGTTCATTGGATGATTTACTCGAAAAAGGTTTTGAGGTTGGTACAGATGATACTGAACACCTCTTCAACACGCTCGATGGAAAGATACTTATTCTTCTTATAAAAAGCCTCCCTGAAAAATATAAAGAGGTCATCAACATGCGCTTCATCAGGGACCTATCGCTCACTGAGATATCACTTATCACTGGAAAATCAAAAAATAGCGTGGCGGTACAAGTGCACCGCGGACTCTTACAACTCAAAATGCTTTACGGTCACGCCTACTAGAGTTATGCGACCAAAACGTAATCCAAAGTTTTCTTGTCGAGATCTGCAGCAATAGCTTTGAACTTTACTTTATCACCGAGAGTAAATACCTTCCCCGTTTTCTCCCCAATAATCGAATACGACTTCTCATTGAATGTGTAGTAGTCCGTACCAAGACTGCGCATACCAATCATGCCTTCTGACTTACTCTCATTCTCTTCGACATACATACCCCACTTAGTCACACCAGTGATTGTTCCTTCAAAGACGATACCGAGACGCGTACTCATATACTCAACTTGCTTGAGCTTCTTTGACTCGCGCTCAGCTTCCGAAGCACTGATTTCGCGCCGTGTTGAACTATCTGCGATATGCTGGAAAGCTATGATATCCTTGTCACCGAAAGGCTCATTATGGAGGTGCTTCGCTAATACACGGTGAACGAGAAGATCGGGATAGCGACGGATCGGAGAAGTAAAGTGTGTGTAAAATTCGAAAGCCAAACCGAAATGACCAACATTTTTTGTTGAATAGACAGCTTTTTGCATTGAGCGGAGAATGGCGGTGCGAATGAGATTCTCTTGAGGCTTTCCGTCAATCTGTTCGAGGAGGTCATTCAAACCATGTGCAGTAACGACACCGTCTTTGTCTGCACGCAAATCAAAACCGAGTGCTTTGACGAATAAAGCGAGATTTTTGATCTTATCTTTATCAGGCGCATCATGAATACGATATATGGCACCTGTATCACGCTTTCCTTTTTGTTTTATCTGATCAAAAACGAACTTGGCCACTTCGCGATTGGCGAGCAACATGAACTCTTCGACGAGCTTGTGAGTATCGATGCGCTCATAGGCATATACACCGATCGGTTTGCCGTCTTTATCGAGCTTGAACTTAATCTCTTGCGTCTCAAACTCTATCGCTCCACGAGAAAACTTCTCCTTTTGGAGGATCTTGGCGATGTTGTTGAGCGTGATCAGCTGCTCGCGATACGGCATGCCGGCGTCCACTGAAGATGCGACTTGAATGCCTTTTGAATATTTCTCTACGTTCGCGGGAACACCATCAATAACTGCCTGAGCCGTCTCATAGGTGAAGCGGTGTGTGGAGTTCATTACTGTTCGGCCGAACCAACGTTCGTGAATATGACCTTTGTCATCTATGACGAATATCGCAGAGAAGCTCAGTTTGTCCTCATGAGGATTGAGACTACAGACATCGTTTGAAAGGACTTCAGGAAGCATGGGGATCGTACGGTCAACGAGATAGACTGAGCAACCACGCTTAACAGCTTCTTTATCGAGTGCTCCTCCTTCTCGAACATAATGTGATACGTCAGCAATATGTACGCCGATTTCATATTTCCCTTCACTTATTTTTTTAAATGAAATAGCATCATCAAAATCCTTTGCATCGAATGGGTCAATGGTGAAAGTCTCTGTTCCGCGCATGTCACGTCTTTTTGCGATTTCTTCAGCACTAATAGTACGTTCATTTTTTTCTATTTCTGCAGCTTCCTTTTCGACAGCTCTTGGAAAACCGACTTCGAAGCCTTTTTCGAGCACAATTGATTCCATTTCGACATTATTGACGCCTTTCTTTCCGAGAGTACGGATCAGTTTTGCTGTTGGATTTTGCTTTGGGTCAGTCCACGAAAGCATTTCAATATAAACTTTATCGTCCTTTTTCAAATGAGCAGTGTCACCTTCTGTCAAAATGAATGTCGTGTACATTTTTTTATCATCGGGAATGACTACAAATTTTCCATTTGAGATATCGACAATGCCCACAAAAAAATCTTTAGCTCGTTCAATGATGTGCAAAACTTCGCCGACTGGCTGTTTGACGCCACGAATCATTTTTGGTGCAAAACGTACCTCAACA
>JAQTPC010000021.1 GCA_028713005.1 Minisyncoccota bacterium
GCTCTTCCGATCTTGCCATGTTCACCATTTTTTTTGGTTTAATCATGGTCACGAGTGCAGTTATGTATATCATTGCACCGGTATTCGTCCCTAAAGTCCTTCCTGGTTTTGCTCATGATCCATCGCTCCCTGATCTGATCGCATCTATGCGTATCATGCTCTTGTCGCCATTTTTGCTTGGTCTCTCAAACCTTTTTTCAAGTTTGACTCAGATGCGTCATCGTTTCTTGGTCTATGCGGTATCACCTGCATTATACAATCTGGGCATCATCGCCGGTACAGTTTTTTTGTATCCAATCATCGGTATTCCCGGACTCGCTATTGGTGTCGCTATTGGTGCATTGATGCACATGGGCATTCAAATACCGTTCCTTATGAGTGAACGTTTGCTTCCTCATTTTACGCTCAAGATAGACTGGTTACGCGTCAAAGCTATCGTGTACTCGTCATTGCCTCGTACGTTCACTCTTTCCGCAAACCAGATCGCATCATTTGTCCTTGTGTCGTTTGCTTCACTTATGGCTACTGGTTCTATTTCCGTATTTACCTTTGCTTTCAATCTCCAAGCTGTGCCACTCACTATCATTGGTGCCAGCTATTCATCGGCGGTGTTTCCAACACTTTCGCGTCTCTATGTTGAGAAAAATATAAAAGAATTTTTAGAAAAGATGATTGCTTCAGCGCGTCACATCATCTTCTGGTCAATGCCAATCATGGTTTTGTTCATTGTCTTGCGCGCGCAGATCGTCCGTACGGTACTTGGTGCTGGCAAGTTCGATTGGGCTGACACGCGCATCACCGCAGCTATGCTCGCGCTCTTTACGGTTTCTACTATCGGTCAAAGCCTCATTATTCTTTTCGTTCGCGCATTTTATGCAGAAGGGAAGACGAGTAAACCTCTACTTATAAATGCCATTTCAGCCTCTTTTATCGTCATATCCGGATTTGCTTTGATGGCACTGTTCAAAACTATTCCAGTGTTCCAGTTTTTCATGGAAGATTTGCTCAAGGTTGGCGGACAGACTGGGACCATTGTCCTCACGTTGGCACTCGCATATTCACTCGGTGTTATTTTGAACACTATTCTTCACTGGGTCATGTTTGAAAAGGCTTATCCTGGATTCACCAAGCCAGTTGTTGAAACCCTCTATCATAGCTTCTCAGCATCAGTCATCATGGGGTATGTGGCATTCCAGGGTCTTCGTCTATTCTCATTCTTTCCACTCGAAAAAGTGTGGGGTATTTTCATGCAAGGATTTTGCGCTGGTGTCCTCGGTCTCATTGTTGGTGTGTTCATACTGATACTTCTAAAAAATCAGGAGTTGCAAGAAGTTTGGCGTACGTTACATCGTAAGATCTGGAAAGCGACAGTTCCTCCAGCAGAAGTGGAGAGATTGTAGGTTTTTACGTTGCTAGGTCCGACCTAGCAGTAAAACACCAATTTTATCCAGATTACTACGTTCGTCTAGGTCCGACCTAGAAAAAATGCACCACTCGAGAGTAGTGCATTTTGTGAATTATTTCTTGCGTGATGCCTTGAAGGAGCGGTGCCGATTTTTCTTCTTCATCGGTTTATTTGGTAGGGAATCCACCCATTTTTCCGCTCGCTGAACAAGTTGTGTGAGTGGACCATTTGTTTTGCCTGTCGTCAGTGTTTTAAGACTTGTGACTGTCGGTTGGCCAAGCTTGCGACCTTGAGCTTTTGCTAATCCAAGTGGTATTGCCATAATGTTCCTTTCTTTGTTTTGAATCCTAGCACGCATATGCCTTTTGTAAATCTGTCATTATCTGCTATATTGAGGCTCTCATGAACCCTAAGTTTATCCGCAATTTCTCCATTATCGCCCACATCGACCACGGTAAATCAACCTTGGCTGATCGCCTTTTGGAAGTGACCGGTACCATCGAAAAGCGCAAAATGCAGGAGCAAGTCCTCGACTCTATGGAACTTGAGCGTGAACGTGGCATCACTATCAAGCTTACCCCTGTTCGCATGAGATGGACCGTTGGCGGTAAGGGTGCGACTGGTCAAGAATACATGATGAACCTGATCGATACTCCAGGCCATATCGACTTTTCATATGAAGTATCTCGTGCCCTCAAAGCTGTCGAAGGTTCTATCCTTCTCGTCGATGCGACGCAAGGTGTCCAGGCTCAAACGCTCACCACTCTCAACATGGCTCGCGAAGGTGGGCTTGTCATTGTCCCAGTTGTCTCAAAGATAGACTCACCACTTGCTCGTACCGATGAAGTCGTAAAAGAGCTTGCTGAACTGCTTCTCTGTGAGGAGTCTGAAGTTATAAAAGTTTCTGGTAAAACAGGGGAGGGTGTTGACCATTTGCTCGATGAGATCATCAAGCGTGTTCCTTCTCCAGAAGAGGCAAATCATTGGCAAAATGAATTGCAAAAAGAAGTCGACGGTAAGCAACCAGCCTTTCGTTCCCTTATTTTCGATTTTCAATACTCAAACCATATCGGCGTTATCGTCTATGTCCGTGTCATCTCTGGGTCAGTCAAACGCCATGACAAGCTCAATTTCAAAGTGGCTGGCAGAGAGTTCGAAGCTATAGATGTGGGTATTTTCAAACCAGACCAGACACCTGTCGATTCACTCAATGCAGGTGAGATTGGCTATATCGTCACCGGTATCAAAGAGCCAGGTATTGCATCGGTTGGTGATACGATTGCTTCAGTAAAGGATACATTGCCACCACTTCCGGGTTATATGACGCCACGACCAGTGGTATGGGCTTCGGTCTACCCAGAGAGTCAGGATGAGCTTGCGATGTTGCGTCAGGCGCTCAGTCGTCTCCGCTTGTCGGATTCGTCTATTACCTATGAAGAAGAAGCATCAGGCACGCTCGGTAAAGGTTATCGTTGTGGATTCCTCGGTATGCTTCATCTTGAGATTGTTACTGAGCGCCTGCGCCGTGAATTTAACCTTAACCTCGTCGTTACCATGCCGACGATCACCTATGAAGTGGTCATGAAAAATGGCGAAAAGAAAACAGTATATTCACCATCACTTTTTCCTGATGAAAACGATGTCGCTGCTGTCCATGAACCGATTGTAACGATGAAGATTATCCTGCCACCTGATTATTTGAACGGCATCATGAAGTCGCTTTATGACCATGAAGCTGAGATTATCAATACCGAGAACTTCGGTGATAACCGAACTTTGCTCACTATGCTCATGCCGCTTCGTGAACTTATGCGTAACTTCTTTGATGAGATCAAGAGTATCTCGTCTGGGTATGCATCTATCTCATATGACATCACTGAGAGTCGAGTAGCAGATGTGGTCCGTATGGATGTGTTGGTAAATGATGAACAAGTACCAGCCTTTGCACGCGTAGTATCACGCCGTCGTGCTGAGCAAGAAGCCATCAATACCGTAGATCGTTTGTACGACATTATGCCACGAGAGCTTTTCTCATATAAGATCCAGTCAGTAGCGCTCGGTCGTATCATTTCATCACGCACTATTTCAGGTAAGAGGAAAGACGCTGCTGGTACACTCTCAGGTGGTGATATTACCCGCAAGATGAAGCTCCGCGAAAAGCAAAAGGAAGGCCGTGCACGCCTCAAGGAACATGGAGCAGTCATTATCCCTCAAGATGTGTTCGTGAAGATGATGAGGTCAGGTGATAATTAATATTCTAGGTGTGGAGCAATTCATTTGACTCTCGTGCTCGATAAACGTATACTATGCCTCGTATGACACATGCGAATAACTTTTTTAGTTTGACCTTAATCTCGGCAAACCGAAGAGCTATTTAGTATTTGTCACATCTGACGAAAAACTGCTTGCCTTCGGGTAGGCAGTTTTTGTTTTGATATAGTTGTTTGAAAACCACATAAAAGAAAGGAAATATGAAAAAAATAACATTCCTCGGTCCCGTCGGTGCGACATTTTCGCATCAGGCATATTCGCTTTTGTCGCATCTCTATGATGCTCCAAGCGATACAGATCATGACGTTGAGCTTTTACCAGCTACACGAAATGGCGAAGTCATCAATCAAATCATTAAGCATGGCGGATACGGAGCGATCGCCATGGAGACTCGTGCGGAAGGCCGTGTCGCGGAACCGCTCGAATCGTTCATCGAGCTTTTGCGTGATTATGCAAATGAGAATCAGTGTCCAGTGTCTGTCATCGGGGCAATTAAAATGAAATTACATTTTTCATTGTTGGTTCGCAAAGGTATCGCTAGGGAAGACATTGAACGAATCGTCGCTCATCCAAAGGCACTAGGTGCGTGCAAGCGGGGGATCAATAGGCTCAATGTTCCAACTGTTGACACCTTAAGTAACGGCAAAGCAGCTGAAGATGTTGCTCTTTGCATCGGGTTTGAAAGATGTGCCGCACTAGCACCCGCTTCTGCCGCACACAAATATGGGTTGCGTATTCTTGAGCCAGCATTTGAAGACGCTGAAGCGGTCACGACATTCTTCCTGCTTGGACATCAAGGTTGCTCCCGGACTATTATCGAAGATAGCCGCGTGTTGATTGTTTTCAGAACATCTCATGTTCCCGGAGCGCTTGTTTCTAGTCTCGCTTCATTCCAAGAATTTGGATTGAACTTGATGCAGATCCACTCGGTGCATACTGGCAATGGCAGCTATGATTTTGCCATTGAGATTGAGTGCCCTAAAGATTCATCGGGACGCATTCAATCGGCACTACGTCAGTTCAAGACATTGACTCCTCGGTCAATTGTATTTGGACCATTTCCTATTCAGGATGCTTAAATCAGTTGTTAAACGCATAACCGCCCTTGGTTTTTCCAAAGGCGGTTTTTCTATGTACGAAATTTGTTTTTAATACTTAATAGCTGGGAAGTAGAGCAGCATCATACTAACGATGACGAGGATGCCGACAATGATAAAGAAAAAGCGGAAGAACTTCTGTGATTTTTGATGAAATAGCATAGTGGCTGTAGTATACTGTGAAGCATGAAATACGGCAACAGGGCACCATGGAAGCGTTTTTTCTATTCTCCTGCGAGCATCGGTGTGGCCCTTATCGTTTGTGTACTCATTGTGCGGGGAGCTTGGAATATTCATGCAAAGGCACTTCTCGCTCAGGACCGTCTTGACCAAGCGAAAACAGAACTTGCTGATCTGCAACGACAAAAAGCGTCACTATCTGCTTCTATTGAACACCTCTCAACACCATCGGGTATGGAAGCTGAACTACGTGAAAAATATCATGCGGTCAAAGAAGGTGAGTCGGTTGCAGTTATCATCGACCCGTCAGCTGATAAAAATGCTACATCAGGTCAATCAACAACAACCCCACCAATTTCGTGGTGGGGTAGTGTACTCAGGATGATTGGATTGTAAAACTAAATCCCCAACGCGCTCTTGATATGAGCCTCATCAAAACCGACGATGACTTCACTGCCAATATCGATGACGGGCACACCCATCTGACCGGTCTTGTCGATCATCTCACGGCGCTTCTCGAGGTCAGTAGCGACATTGTGCTCTACGTATGACACATTGTTTGCCTTAAAAAAAGACTTTGCCATATTACAGTATGTGCACGTTGGTGTTGAATATATTACGACGTTTTTCATATTAAATTGCTTATTAAAATAATAATACTGTTTCGAACAGAGTTTCCTATTGGACTTTCAGTATATCATAGACCTTTTATTTTTTGCACGTATGCACCTCGTAACCTCGTGGTATAATAGGGGCTAATCCACCCTTATGCACTACAGTTCCGTCCTTCAATTTTTTGCGACTTTCTCCAATAATCTCAATGAGATCATAGTAGTTGGTGGTTATCCGATTATCTTTCTAACCGTTATTCTCGAAGGTTTACCGCTCATCGGCACTATTGTTCCAGGCCACGTTGCTATCATAGTTGGAGGATTCTTGGCTCATAGCGGCATCATGAATGTATGGTGGGTAGTAACTGTCTCAATGATTGGGGCTGTGCTCGGTGACGCCTTCGGATTTTATCTAGGGCGTCGCTACGGTATCAATCTTATCGATAAATTCAAGCGGTACTTCTTTATCCGTGACGAACATATCAAGAAAGCACAGAATCTTCTCCTCAAACATACAGGTAAAGCGATGATCATCGGACGTTTGAGCCCGATGACACGTGCACTCATGCCATTTTTGGTTGGTATCGGTAAAACTTCACATACTAAATTCTGGATATTTAATTTTATTGGAGCAATACTCTGGGTTGGTTCATCAGTGATTCTTGGCTATGGTTTTAGTTTCGGCTTTCATGCGGCAGCGAGTTATTTTGGCAAAGCAGTTGTCGGTGCCATTATCCTCGGCGGCCTCATTATTTGGGGTTATCGTTTTGTAAATATTCGTTTTCATATTTTCCGCCGATATGAGCTTTTTGCTCTCATCATCAATGTTATATCACTTACTATCCTTGCGCTCATGGTTCGTGATGCATGGGTAGCATCTTCGTTTATGGCGAACTTTGATATCTATGTAAACGGATTTATGAATACACATGTAAGTTCAACGATGATTAATATTGCTGAGTTTGTAAGTACTATCGGCGGTGTCATGGTGCCAGTCACCATAAGCCTTATTGTCGGTTCTATATTTCTTGTTCAAAAACGATGGCGCTCAGCAACTATCATCATTATATCTACTATTTCTGCAATGGCGTCGTTCAGCTTCCTAAAAGAATTTTTCTTGCGTGCCCGTCCTGATAATGCGCTTGTACTACTGACTGACCCAAGTTTTCCATCTGGTCACGCAACGATGGCAGCGGTATTCTTTTTCATCTGTGCCTATCTCTTTGCACCAAAGATCAAGTTTTGGGTATACCGCGAATCGTTCATTGTTCTCTGTGCGTTGGGAACCATCGCTATAGGTCTCAGTCGTATTGTCCTCAATGTGCATTGGGTTTCAGATGTCATCGCTGGTTGGGCGCTTGGTTTATTCTGTGCGACAGCCTCTATTATTCTTGTCCGTTATGCGGGCGAGCTGGTGAAGGGAAGGAGGTTGTAGTTTTCTTCGTAAAACTTCATCGTTTTTAGCGAAACTTGAGTGATTCTTAAGAATTTTTTGATAAGAATTTTATCGCTGGCTGATATTATTTTTACGTGGAAGAAAATTTTCTTCCCGTGGGGTGGGATAGGGTTGTCAGCCAGCATCTTACCAGTGTTGGACTAGGGGTTCAACTCCCCTCCACTCCACAATAAAATAATTTACTTGACTAAATTATTTGGTCGATTAGAATATGTGATGTCGAGTTATCTCGACTGGTGGATTGGCAGGGAATCAACCCCGTCGTAGCCCTAATCTTAGATATTTATTTAAGATTTTCACTGGTAACACTGAGCCCCTTTCGGGGTTTTTGTGTTTATGGATATGAGTTTTGATTGCTTAATTGAATCTACTACTTAACCAACAACGAATTACCCGTCATCTTTTCAGGTTTATTGATACCCATGAGCGCCAAGATAGTTGGAGCGACGTCAGAGAGTCCACCGTCTTTCAATGTGTAGTCATGTGAGGTCAGAATACATGGTACAGGACTCGTTGTATGAGAAGTGTGTTTGGTGCCAGTAACCGGATCAATATTGATCTCAGCATTACCATGGTCAGCGATGATGATAGCTAAACCACCTTTTTCAGTGAGAGCGGTGATAACGCGCTTGAGCTGTTCATCAACAGTCTGGATGGCTGTAATGATAGCGGGAACGTTTGCCGTGTGGCCGACCATGTCTGGGTTGGCGAAGTTGATGAATATAAAAGGTGTGCCTTTACTGATCTCTATGATAGCTGCAGCAGCGATAGCTTCTGCGCGCATCTCAGGTGCTTGGTCGTGTGTCTTTACGTCTTTGCGACTTGGTAACATGATGTCACGTTCGCCTGTGTAGGGAGCTTCACGTCCACCGTTAAGGAAGTATGTGGCATGAGCGAACTTTTCCGTTTCAGCTATATGAGCTTGTTCATATCCAGCTGCTGCGATCTCTTGACCGAGAGTTGTTTCAACTTTTGTTGAAGGGAATACGATCTCACACGCAAAATCAGTTGAGTAGACGGTGAGTGTAACAAATAGTATGTTATCAATCTTTGCACGAGAAATGAGTTTCTCTGAAAGCATGCGAGCGCGATCAGCACGGAAGTTAAAGAAAAATACTGCATCATTCTTTTCGATGGCACAACCGGTGCCTTCTGGAGTTGCACAGACAGTTGGTTCGAGTAACTCGTCATTTTTACCCGCTTTGTATTGCTCATCGAGGTATGCGGACGGCTTGATGTCACAAACATTGCCAGTACATTCAAAGAGAGCTTTCTCAACGTGGGCGAGGCGGTCCCAGTTGTGGTCACGGTCCATGGCATAGTAACGACCTGAGATTGTGGCCACAAAGAATCGTGGTTTGTCTGTAGGCTCACTAGCATTGAGTTCAACAAGGACAACTTCGAGTGTTCTCAGGTATTCCGATGCGCTCTGAGGCGGAGTATCGCGACCGTCAGTAAATACGTGAATAGCTACTTTCGGTACGTTATTTTTCTTTGCGATCTTGAGGAAAGCGAACAGGTGTTCTTGGTGACTATGAACACCGCCAGGGGAGACGAGGCCTTGAACATGGAGAGTTGAGTCGTGCTTTTTGACATGAGTGAACAGGTTTTGGATCGAAGGGCTTTGTTCAAATGATCCGTCGCCTATAGCTTTGTCGATGCGGACGAGGTCAGTGTCGATGATAGCGCCAGCGCCGATGGTTGTATGACCGACTTCACTGTTACCCATCTGACCTTCAGGGAGGCCTACAGCATTGCCAGAGGCTTTGAGGAGAGAGTGAGGGTAGGTATTCCAGATAAGGTCGAAGAAAGGCTTCTTTGAGGCGAGGATAGCATTGTCTT
>JAQTPC010000022.1 GCA_028713005.1 Minisyncoccota bacterium
TTGCTTATGATTGCCGTCAGTATCTACATGCCTGTTATCCTTCATGGAGTCGGGCTCGTTGTCTCATGTGCCGCTATCTCATACGGTGTGAAATTCTACCGTGTAAAGATGCCTCTGACTGCGAGCTCCGCATTCATTGGTCTGGGTGTTCTGGGAATTCTGATAAATGCCACTTTATGATAACCAGACCATTCCCGCCGGCACACGAAGTCCGCAAGCTCGTAGTTCACGAAACCAGAAAATTCGGGTTCGCTCACTGGGCAATGATCGCCGTGATCTTTGCTCCGATACTTATCCTCGCTTATATCATTGTGACCTGTCCATTCAAATAGGTGCAATGAGCTCCTCTCACAAAGCCGTTCTCTCTGAGGGCGGCTTTTTTTATATAGACTTTTGAGCTATGATTATCCCCATGAATAAAGATGCGAAATACGATCCAGCCAAGATAGAGTTGAAATGGCAGAAGAAGTGGACGAAGGATAAATTGTATCAAACCAAAGAAGACTCAAAGAAAGAGAAGTTCTTTGTCCTCGATATGTTTCCATATCCTTCTGGTGAAGGACTGCATGTCGGTCATCCAAAAGGCTATATCGCCACGGATATCATTTCTCGTTTTCAGCGCATGCACGGTAAGTCCGTTTTGCATCCGATGGGCTTTGATGCGTTCGGTTTGCCTGCAGAGAACTACGCTATCAAGACAAAAACGAACCCAATTGATTCAGTTACAAAAAACGTTCAACGCTATAAAGAACAGTTGGAAATACTTGGCTTTGACTATGATTGGTCACGCGAGGTAAATACGACAGATCCTGCGTACTACAAATGGACACAGTGGATTTTTTTGCAGTTATATAAAAAAGGTTTGGCATATGAATCATTTGAGCCGATCAACTGGTGTCCAGTCGACAAGACTGGTTTGGCAAATGAAGACGTTGAAAATGGTCGCTGCGAGCGTTGTGGTGCGCTCGTAGAGAAAAAACCTATGCGTCAGTGGGTCCTTAAGATCACCGACTATGCCGATCGTTTGCTCGCCGATTTGGATACAAAGAAGCCAAATGGCGATACATTTTTGGATTGGCCACACTCTATCAAAGAGGCTCAAAGAAACTGGATTGGAAAGTCAGAGGGAGCGGAGATAGAATTTACTTTGAAGATGGCAAATAATAAGCCTCGCTTCGTCCTCATTCATGGATACAAGGGCAGTCCAGAACAAGATTTCTTTCCATGGCTCAAAAAAGAGCTTGAGAAGCGTGGTCATGAGGTACAAGTTCCTGCATTACCAAACCCAGAAAATCCAAAGGAGTCAGAGCAAGTCGACTATGTCATCAACAACTGCACTATCGATGAGAATACCGTCATCGTTGCGCACAGTCTTGGCGGTGTTGTAGCTCAAAAAGCTCTGATGAAATTGAATAAGCAGATCTCTGGTCTTGTGCTCGTCGGCACTGCTATAACACCTGGTTTTTCAAAAGAATCAAAATCTCGTTTATTTCACAAAAACTTCACCTGGGATTTTGATTATGTGCGCATCAATAAGCTCGCACAAGGAAGGGTCGCAATTCTCTCTGATACAAAGGAGATTCATCGTGGAGCATTTTTGAAAGATATGGCTGGAAAATTATCCGGAGCTTTTATTGAAACTCCAGCTGTTAAAGAGCATTTTACTGCATCAGAGGAACCAGCAATACTTAAATGTGTCACACCTACAGTTAGCGTGTTCACTACACGTCCGGATACGATCTTTGGTGTTACGTATATCGTCCTTGCACCTGAGCATCCCTGGGTTAGTGAATTGTTGTCGCAAATAGAAAATAAAGCTGAAGTCGAAGCGTATATCGCGCAGGCAAAACTTGCTACTGAGATCGAGCGTACTGATGCAAAAAAAGAGAAGACTGGTGTTGAGCTCAAGGGTATCAGGGCTATCAATCCTGCAAATAGTGAAGAGGTGCCAGTGTGGATTGCTGACTATGTCCTCGCTGACTACGGTACCGGTGTTGTCATGGCTGTGCCTGCGCATGATGAGCGTGATTTTGCTTTTGCAAAGAAGTTCGGTTTACCAACAAAGCATGTTGTCATGGAGCCAATCACTGTTATGTCTGGCATAACTACTTTTCGTCCTGATGAGCCTATAGTGTATAGAAATGTTATCAGAGCAGTAGTTAAACATTGGTCAGAAGATAAGTATCTTGTTCTCACTTGGAAAGACGATGGACGCAAATCTTTTATTTCTGGCGGCATCGAAGGTGATGAAGATACTATAGTTGCAGCCAAAAGAGAGATTGAAGAAGAAACAGGATATACAGATCTGGATTTTATTTCATACATAGGTGGAAAAGTACGAGCTCGTTTTTATGCACCAATTAAAAACCAGAATAGAGAGGATTTGCAACAGGGTATTCTCTTTCAATTAAAGAGTAATAAAAATGTCGGCATTTCAGAAGCAGAACAAAAGATCCACGCTATCGAATGGATGTCTTTAGAAGATGCAAGAAAGGTGATGGATCCAACTCTTGTTGATTTTATAACGGTTAATAGGCTCATTGCCAACAATCAAACCTACACTGGTGAAGGAGTTCTATGTGATTCAGGTTCATTTACTGGAAAGGATTCTGGGTTAATAAAAAAAGACATCACACTCTCAGTAGGTGGTCAGTGGGTTTCAAAATATAAACTACGGGACTGGGTTTTCTCACGCCAACGCTATTGGGGTGAACCAATACCTCTCATTCACTGTAAAAAGTGTGGAGTCGTTCCTGTGCCTGAAAAGGATCTTCCAGTAAAGCTGCCAAAGGTGAAGTCGTATGAACCAACTGGTACTGGGGAATCTCCACTCGCAGATATTCACAAGTGGGTCAATGTGAAATGTCCAAAGTGTAAATCTCCTGCAAAGCGTGAGACTAACACCATGCCTCAATGGGCAGGTTCATCATGGTACTACCTCCGCTATATGGATCCAAAGAACAAGAATGCTCTCGTCGATCCAAAGAAAGAAAAATACTGGGCACCAGTCGATATGTACGTCGGTGGTGCAGAGCATGCCACACGTCACCTCATCTATGCACGTTTCTGGCACAAGTTCCTCTATGACATCGGTACTGTTTCTACCACTGAGCCATTCATCAAGCTTCAGCATGTTGGTCTCATCATGGGCGAGGATGGCCGGAAGATGTCAAAGCGTTTCGGTAATGTGGTGAACCCAGATGACATCGTCAAAGCATATGGTGCAGATACCATGCGTCTCTATGAGATGTTCATGGGTCCTTTTGATCAACAGATAGCCTGGAGTACGTCGAGTATGGTGGGTGTCAGACGCTTTATCGAGAAGGTATGGCGACTTAGAGAAACAGTTTCAAAGAAAGAAGTTTCTCAGGACACGCTGTCAGAGCTTGCTAGCTCTGCAGCTGGTTCTCAGTCGCCTGCGCTCCTTCCGAAACGTCCTTCGAATTCTTCTTCCTCTGAAACTGTTAATCGTATCCTCCACAAGACTATCAAGAAGGTCACTGCAGACATCAACACCATGTCTTTCAACACCGCCGTCAGTACCCTCATGATCGCCGTCAATGAACTGGAGAAAATAGAATCTATCACTCGTGATCAATTTGAATTGCTCTTGAAATTACTCGCACCATTTGCGCCACATGCTGCAGAAGAGCTCTGGTACTCTGTGGGTAATAAAACTTCTGTCCACATTTCTTCATGGCCAGTGCACGACGAAAGTTTGATCGTTGAAACAGAAGTGAATATTATTGTGCAGGTAAACGGAAAGGTTCGTGCATCTTTTAAGGTTGAGGTAAATACCAATGACAGTGAACTTGAAGCGCGTGCAAAAGATATTCCCGAAGTTAAGAAATGGTTGGATGGGAGGTTAGTTAAAAAAGTTATTGTAGTAAAAGGTAAATTGGTAAGTATCGTTGTTGTCTAATTTGCGTCATTCGCGATCATTTGTAATTTGCATCGATTATAATTACACCACGTCAAAACACGCATTAGACCACATTCCTTGACTTATTTGACCAGAGGTGATAAAACTAATTCATTAAATAAAACATATTAATAGTCTAATATCATGGCAACGCCACACATATCATTCAAACCGAAAGTGATCGTCAAGAAACTCCTCACGTCTCTTCCTGACCGCGCACGTGAAGTTCTCATGTACCGCTACGGTCTCGGTAAAGATGAGAAGCGTTTGACTCTCGACGCTATTGGTAAGAAGTATGGCATCACACGTGAGCGTGTTCGCCAGATAGAGAACTATGGTATTGCCAACATCCGCAAGTCAGATGAATACAAGCAGGAAAAGGCTGTTTTCATCGAAGTTGAGGAACTCCTCCATTCTCTCGGCGGCATCGTCGTTGAAGACGATTTCCTCGGCCATATCTCAAAGGATGTCAGTCTCCAGAACCATATGTACTTCCTCCTCGTGGTAGGTGAGCCTTTCAAGAAGGTAAAGGAAGATGATGATTTCCGTCATCGTTGGCATGTCAACGAAGAGCTCGCAAAAAAAGTTGAAGAAGCTCTCCGTAAACTCTATAGCAACTTGAATAACCAAGATCTCCTCCCTGAAACAGAGATGGTCAACAAGTTTCTCCAGCACCTCGAAGATGTATCAGAGAAATATAAGAACCAAGAAGTCGTCAAGCGCTGGTTACAGCTCTCAAAGGCTATCGGCAAGAACGCTCTCGGCGATTGGGGTATATCTCAGTCAGCTAATATCAAGACAAAGGGTGTTCGTGATTACGCCTTTCTCGTTATCCGCAAGCATGGTTCTCCTATCCATTTCCGTGATGTTGCAAAGCAGATCACTGTTATGTTCAGCAAGAAAGCTCATGTTGCTACGACTCACAATGAGTTGATCAAGGACAAGCGTTTTGTTCTCGTCGGTCGCGGTCTCTATGCGCTTGCAGAATGGGGATATGTCCCAGGCGTTGTTCGTGACGTCATCAAGACTGTCCTTGCAAAGAATGGTCCTATGACAAAGGAAGAGATTATCGACAAGGTTATGAAAGAGCGTTACGTCAAAGAGAACACTATCCTCGTTAACCTCCAGAACCCAAAGTACTTCAAGAGAGATAAGGATGGAAAGTATACGCCAGCAGAGAAGTAGTATCGATGCAAATTACTAATGATCGCGAATGACGCGAATATGGTACTCATATTCGCGTCATTCGCATGTGTATATGTGTTATTCGCATCGCACTTTTATGTTACAATATTTCCATGTTCGACCAACTGCTCACGGAGTTACAAAAGAATATTCTTCCGCAAGTCATTCAATACACTATCTTTCTGTCGCCGGTGCTTCTCGCTATTTTGCTAGGTCATATCTTCTGGCCACTCTGGCTCCGCTATATTCGCGCAAAGTTCTCTTATGGTCTCAAGTACACGCTTCTTGAGTTACGTCTTCCAAGAGATGTTTTCAAGTCTCCACTTGCGATGGAAGTAGTGCTTCAAGCTATTCACAATACTGCTAACGGCAGCACCTTTGCTCAATACTGGAAAGGAGAGTATCGTCCGTTTTATTCTCTCGAGATAACTTCAATTGAAGGTCAAATCAAGTTTTATGTATGGACCGAGGATCGTCGTAAGGTTGGTATCATGTCAGCACTTTACTCTCAGTATCCCGGCATCGAGGTTATTGAATCGCCTGACTATGCGCAGAGTGTGCACTTTGATCCAAAGGAAATGAAAGTCTGGGGTGCAGATTTTACTTTTACGCGCAAAGCAGATGAAGGTGAACATTATCCTATTCGCACATATGTTGATTATGGTCTTCTTAAAGATCCAAAAGAAGAATTCAAAGTTGATCCACTTGTTCCTGTGCTTGAATTTCTCGGCAGCCTTGGTCCAAACCAACAGATATGGATACAGTACATCGTTCAGGCTCACATAAAGAATGATCGCAAGCCAGGTCATCTTTGGAAAAAAACTGATCTCTGGAAAGATGAGTCACAGGAGCTCATTAACAAGATTCTTATGCGTGACCCAAAGACCAAGGTTGCTGGTATGAAAGACGAGGCTACCGGATTTACCAAGTTGCCAACGATATCAAAAGGAGAACAGGAGATAGCAGAGGCTATCGAACGCCGCATATCAAAACAAGCTTTTGATGTTGGTCTACGTGCTATCTATGTGGCAAAGAAAGACGTCTTTAGTGCGGTTCACGGCACAGGAGGCATTATCGGTGCATTCAAACATTTTTCTTCTGAACACATGAATGGCATCAAGCAGGATGGTGATACGTGGCTGGCACAATTTGGTGGGGTACCATGGGAAGATTACAATGATTCTCGTCGAAACTATTATTCAGGCGCTATTTTCAAAGCGTATCGTCGTCGTTCATTCTTCTATCCTCCATTTCAGGGTACACCAATGGTCATGAATGTTGAGGAGCTTGCTACGCTATTCCATCTTCCTGGTGCAGTGGCAAGTACACCAACACTTGCACGTGTTCCTTCAAAGAAGGGTGAGGCTCCTACCAATCTTCCTATTTAGTTGTATGTATAAAAATAAGTACTTTATTCGAATTGGTTTGGCAGTACTTTTAGTGGGCGTATTTTTAGCATTATATATCGTTCAGATTTCACGAGCTCCAGATCCATTTCCAGTTAATAAAATCGTAACTATTCCCGCCGGTGTCGGCGTTTCTGGTGCAGGAGATATATTGGCACAGAGTGGCGTCATACGTTCTTCATTCGCGTATAAAGTCTATACCGTCCTTATACACGACGGAGAGGGTATACAGGCGGGTCAATATCTCTTTGATAAACCACAATCAGTTGTTCGTGTGGCATATAGAACTGCATATGGTATGCAGGGTTTGACGAAGATAAAAGTTACCATTCCTGAAGGCTCAAGTTCAAAAGATATTACTGCTATAGTTAGTGGTGCTATTCCTGCAATCAACAAGAGCGATCTTCTTTTATCAGCTAAAGCTCAGGAGGGATATTTATTCCCCGATACGTATTTCTTCTACCAAAATACGACTCCGGCGCAAGTGATAAAAGAAATGAGGGCAAATTTTGATGAGCAAATCAAGAGTATATTGGTTACTGCCAGTCTTTTTTCTCAAAAAAATAAAGTCACCATGAAAGATATTGTGACTATGGCATCTATAGTTGAAAAAGAAGCAACTTCTACCATCGATCGTCAGATCATCGCTGGTGTCTTGTGGAAGCGCTTCGTTGATAAGTATCCACTCCAAGTCGATCCACCTTTCTTCTATATTCTTGGCAAAGACTCTTCTCAGATAACAACAAAAGATCTCGCGATAGATTCTCCGTATAATTTGTACAAAAATAAAGGCCTACCACCTACACCGATAGACAATCCGGGACTTGATGCACTCTTTGCAACTGTTTCTCCAACAGCTACAAAATACTGGTACTATCTCTCAGATAAAAAGGGGAATATGCATTATGCAGTGACATATGAACAGCATTTGGTGAATAAGGCAAAGTGGGTAGACTAGAGTCCGCGCTTAAAGGACGTTGCGCGGACATGATTTCGCGAAATCAAAAAGCCACGAGGTGAGTCGTGGCTTGAATTGTTTTATGTGGCTGATTAGTTCATCACTCCAGTTTCTCGGAGATATCCGAAGAGGGCAGTTTTTGGCAGACCAACCTCAGCGCCGAGAGCAGTTGCTTGCACTGCAATTTGGTCGGTCATGTCGCCTGACACAAGGATGATCTTCTGCTCAGGGAACGTTTTGCGAATATCAGTGATGAGCTGGAGACCTTCGTTGTATGAACGGCTATTTGGTGCCGGCATATTGAGGTCGGTGATGACAAGATCAACACCGCCACAATTACCAAGCTCAACCATCGCCATGACGGGGTCAGGTGCAGTGATTACTTCGTGTCCGTGCGCTTTAAACAAGCGTTCTTGCGCCTTACGAAGCGAATCATCGTCATCTACAACCAATATTTTCATTCAGTTTTCCTTTTGTTGTTGTGTTTGTTGTTTTAATGTGCACATTTCTATGTGGGCCTACCGCTCAAGCGTGTGGTTAAATTTCAGAGATTATCATATAATTAAATTATCAAATAGTCAAATAATAAAAAGCCACGAGGTAAGTCGTGGCGTTGTAAGAACAAACTACTGTTTTTTGAAGGGATAATACGTGTTAATTTGTTTTGTGCCCTCGGCAGTAGTCTTTACCTCGAGCAGTCCAGTGAACACATCAGCATCTGGGTGACTAGTTGCGCCACGGATTTTTGTATTTCGAGGCAGCGAGATGAGCGTCCATTGGGAGTCGTTTTCATTTATTGAAAGTGAGTGATGGACAGGATCTTTGCTCAAGATTTCAACAGGGCGGACTGCCGTCATGTAATCGCTGGCGAATGCATTGTTTGTATCGCGTAACCAAACATCATTGTAGCGATATGTGCCGACTGGTAGGTCCAGGTAGCTTTTGACGGGCTGTTCCTGAGCCTTGACCTGCTGATTGTTTGGCCTGGTGAAATACATGATGCCAATAATGAGGATGCCCAAAA
Source organism: Minisyncoccota bacterium (assembly GCA_028713005.1). Lineage (GTDB taxonomy): Bacteria > Patescibacteriota > Minisyncoccia > Phycocordibacterales > PALSA-1337 > C7867-002. The sequence continues at coordinate 8,496 of JAQTPC010000022.1, forward strand.
TGATGACGAGGAACCGTTGGTTGTTTCTATTAGTAATCCAAAGTGCTTGCATAAGTTTAATTTTCAAAGGTGATAGCAAATGCTGAAAACAGCCGTTATTTGCCCTAAGTTCAAAAGTACAATATAACCAAATGTATAGAAAGTCAAATAATAAAAAGCCACGAGGTGAGTCGTGGCTTGCGATTGAATCTCGGTCAGGTTCCAAAGAGTATCT
>JAQTPC010000023.1 GCA_028713005.1 Minisyncoccota bacterium
TTGCGCTATAAAGGCTGCAATACGTAGTGGTGTGTTTATCCTAAATTCTTGCATTGCAGTATTAAGAGGCGCACAGAATGTATCTATAATATCTTTAGATGCAGCAGGTATACAGGCCTGCAATTGGTTTTTAGTAATTTCAATCATTGCAGTAAGAGAATAGGTTTACAGACAGGCACATTGCTACAGTGCAATCCAATATGCTGGCAGATAAATACATACTTGTAATATACAGTATTTGTATCACGGTTTCATACCTTTAATTGCAGCTTCTACTGCTGCGCCCGTTATCTTAGCAGCTCCTGATGTTTGATCTTCTTCAAACTCTTCCATAACAACTTCACGTTGTCCATCTTTTAGAGTTCCTTTAAACTTTTTATCCGCAAGAAAGGAAGTTACGCTAAGCGTAGTTCCATCTTGACCTACCCACTTAACATGAGTACATCCAAAACATATTAAACTTATGCAAAGCAGTAGTATTTTCATGGCATTTTGTTATCTTTGTTCAGCATACTATCTAAGCCGTACCCTGTCCATATAGCACTACACATAGTAACAAGCATGGTAGTATCTGTTACAGGCTGAGGGGATGCAGTAAGAGAGGAATAGAATCCATAAGAAGATGTAGCAATTGTCATAAGCGCCCGTATGGTAGCTTCTAAATCATTGCACAGATATTCTTGAAGAGTACTTGTGGTGCGTTTTTGATATTTGCGTACGTACCAGTGTAAAAATACTCCAGAGAATCCCATTACTTGCAGGGTTAACATTAAAAACATGTTAATTCCTATTGATGTGTAATTGTTGGAGTAGCAATTACTGTAACACTCTGCCCGTTGACCACATTAGTGTTGTCTACAAGAATACTTGCATTGGAAGTTCCAACAGTTATTCCTGTACGAACGTCAGCTCCAGCAGACGTGCGTATGCGAGCTTCAGCCAAAACTCCAGCACCAGTTGCTGCAACAGTTTTAGGGAAGCCAAGAAGGGATAAAACCGCTCCGGTTACTGATGAACTTGGATAGTCCAGGGGAACAGTAACGAGAACGGCAGCCATTCCTGTAGTTCCTAATTCAATATATCCGGCAGCTCCTCCAGCATCAATAGCCGTTTTTACAATTTCCTGTCTGGCAGTTTTAATTGCAGTTGTATATGATTCAGCCATAACGATTCCACATAATAGGTTGGTTAGAAATTTAGATTGATTATGGATAGTAAATGATTTAAAGTCAAGGCTTACCTAATAAGCATATTTATGACTACATGGCTCAATTTATAGATATAAATAGTAAACCATCTCCTGCGGTACTTTCTAGTTTACTAGGTATAAGCGTTCAAATGACATGCAATAAAACTTATATATAATGAATATGCGGCTAGGTTATCGAGACTGAACGCAGATTTATCACCTGCTGCCGCACCCTTTTGATAAACCTACTGATAAAGGTATTATTATGCTAACACAAGAGCAATTAAAAGAACTGCTATACTACAATCCAGATACTGGTATCTTTTTATGGAATAGCAACTGGAAGTATTTAAGTACAAAAGTTAATGCAGCTGGTTATTTACAAGTTAACTGGAATGGAACAATATATCTGCAACATAGGTTAGCATGGTGATATATCTACGGAGTATTTCCAAATGACCAGATAGATCATATTAATTGCATTACAACAGATAATAGACTTATAAATTTAAGAGTAGTTAATCATAGACAAAACGGTCAGAATAGAATAAAAGCTTCACGAAATAGTAAGACAGGGATTTTAGGAGTTTGTTACTTAAAAAGAACTAATAGTTTTAAAGCTCAAATTAGCATAGAAGGTAAAAATACTCATTTAGGATACTTCAGAACAGCCGAAGAAGCTTATACTGTCTATATAACTGCTAAAAGAAAACATCACCTACAACTACTATAACTATTTATGGAATCAAAACAGCAATTTATAGATATTAACGGTAAACCCTCACCTGCTGTATTGTCAAGTTTACTAGGTATCAGCGTGCAGATGGTTTACCAGGGACGGCAAGATGGAAAACTCCCTCCTAACTCCGATGCTACTTATAAAGAATGTCTTAATCACTATAGTAACTATTGGAAAACTAAATCAGCCAGTAAAGTATCAAATGTATCTGAAGCAGCATTGTTGCAGAAGATAAAACTAGATACTGCAAAGACGGAGAGCGAGTGGTTGAATATCAAACAAAAGAAAATGGAACTACTTGATGTGCAACAGTTGGCAGAGACTTTCGAACCTATTTTTCTGCATATCCGTACAAGGCTGGTGAGCATTAGCCGTAAGCATCCAGAAACACAAGATACAATAGATCAAGCATTGGAGGAACTCTATCATCTTGGAGAATCAATGCTAAGCAAGGCTACAGTAGAATTAGATTCATTTATTAAAGATAAAATGGACGAGGAGCCGGTTGAACTTCCCGAGGGGTGTGAAGATACTCCACTCAATAGTTTTGATGACTACGTTTCTTCTACAGAGAAGTTTGATGATACCTTATTCTAAAGAATCTTCAGACAATATTACCGAGAGACTATTTCTTGGTAAAATGCTGCAACTGTTCCATAAGCCGGAACGTCTATCTACTAAAGACTATGCTGAAAAGTATCGCTGGCTTGGAGCAGACGTTACAGCTTCACCTGGCAGAATGGATTGCACAAAGACTCCATTTATGCTCTATCCGATGGAGTGCATGGATAATGTAGATATCAAGGTGTTGATTGGAAAGAAGAGTGCGCAGATAGCTTGGTCAGAAACTACTAACTCCTATATGTCAAAACGGATGCAGCTTGATCCGCAGAACATTATTGTGGCTTTTCCGCGTATGGAATCTGCTAAAAAGTATTCTAGGGAGAAGATTAAACCTATGATACGGAGTAATCCATATCTGCTTGAAGCAATAGGCAATCCAGACCGCTGTTCCTACAAGTTTTTCAAATTTCCTGGAGGCTGGCTATCTCTCATTACAGCTCGCAGTACCGAAGATTTGAAATCCACTTCTGTTCCAATTATTCTCGTAGAAGAACCAGATGGACTCCAAGATGATGTTGGTAATCAAGGAGATGCACTAGACATTCTAATGCAGCGGCAGAAAACTTATGAAGAACGCAAACTGATATTTGCTGGAACTCCTACAGATGCAGGATTCTCACGGGTGGAAAACGCATACCAGCAAAGTAATCAAATGATATATCTAGTTCCATGCAGATCATGTGGGACACTACAGCAATTTGATTTCAATAACTTGAAGTGTGACCCCTACCAAGGTATGCGAGTGCATGAGATTTACGGTAAATGGAATCCTGCAACTGCTTACTACGAGTGTGAACACTGCAAAGCTATATGGGATGACGGTGATCGTAAGTGGGCAGTGTTGGAGGCATTGAATTATAACAATCTTGGATGGAAAGCCCTTAAGCCGGAGGAAACAGACATCTATGGATTTGCTTTCTGCGAACTAATGAGTAGTTTTGCAGCTAGCACACATATTGAGATAATGAAGAAGAAGATTAAGGCAGAACTAGCGCTCTCCCGTGGTGAAGAAGGGTTGATGAAGTCCTTTACCAATAATACAATGGGCCTTGCTTATGAAACTAAGAATACTGGCATTGATATTGCAGAACTGAAGAAACGTAGGTTATCCTACCAAGAAGATATTGTTCCTATGGGAGGTATCGTTCTTACTGCTGGAATAGACGTACAGCATAATAGGTTTGCAGTTCGTATACGCGCATGGGGTAAGAATAACTGCTCTTGGGGAGTATCCTGGAAAGAAATCTTTGGTAATGTCTTAGACCCTGAAGATCCTGTATGGGAAGAACTGACCGAATGGATGCTTGGAGATATTCCGCACATTGCAAAGAATAGAAAAGGTGAAGCGATCAAGTTGAAGATTGAAGCACTTTCAATAGACTGTTCAGATGGAAAAACGTCTGAATTAGTGTATAATTGGGTTAATGCAATGCAAGAGATAGAACCTTCATTGCACATATTTGCCGCTAAAGGTTCTACAGATACCAACTTTAATGCAGAAATATTCACGGAACCTGGAACTCCTGATGATCCTAGTGGTAAACAATTACGCAGTACTATGGCATCTAGGATGGGTGTAAACGTATTTATAATGGGCGCGCATAAGGCGCATGAAGAAATACTGCGTAGACTTACTTTGCAGGGAATCAAAGATAGGTACTACCACTGCGATCACGCCTATGGTCAGTATGAAGAGCAGATGCTTTCCTGCGTGAAGCGTATATCTACAGATAATAAAGTTACTAGGTATGAACTAAAGCCTGGTAAACGTAAAGAAGCTATGGACTGTGAGAAGCTTGCTCTACATGCTGCATATGCTATACAACTCCGTAACTGGACAGATGAACACTGGATACAGGCAGAACGAAGTATCATGAACTTTAATAAAACGCTTTAAGGAATTGGTTATGGCCAGAACAGCATTAGAAATACAAGCAGAACTAGATATAGTAAATGCTGCATTGCAGAGTTTATATACAGGTACTAGACTCACGGAACTACGTATAGATACTAACCTTATTCGTAGGTACTATAAGTATTCTGAAGTAAATATAGAATCTTTATTGGGCATTAAGCAAAATCTTGAGCAAGAGCTTCTAGGACTTACAGCGACTACTCCAACGTTTCGCAGTTTTTCAAATCTTCCAATTATTGTCAATAAGCAGGGAGTTTACTAATGGCTGAATTCGATACAGTTTATTCGATACCTAAGCAGGCTGGGTATGAAGGAGCTACTACTTCCTACCGCATGGAGCAAAAAGGACTTACTCGTGGAGATCAGGATTCAGTTGCTGCCAGAGAACTTCAAAACCTATGGGCACGCTCTCACTATCTTACGCGCAATAATGCCTGCAGTATTACAGCTAAGAAGCGATTACTTGCTAACTGGATAGGGATTGGTATTACAACAGAGTGGACTCATGCTAATGGAGATCCGCATAAAAAGATGCAAAAGCTTTGGCTTACTTGGCTGGCAGAATGTAATCTTGATGGTTATGGCAATCTCTACAACACTGAGGCACTCTGGGGAGCTGCGCTGTTTGAGTCTGGAGAGTCGCTGACTAGGATGGTAGTAGCTAAACGCCCTACCAGTAAAATTCCACTTGCACTACAGGTTCTTGAATCGGAACAACTTGATCCAATGTTTAACAATCTTGCAAGTCAAGTATCTCCAGATATTGTCGTACAAGAAGGAGAAACTGTAACTTCTGGCATAGGATTTGTAAATACTAAACCTACTACTTATTACTTCTGGAAAAGGCATCCTGGTAAAGTTGGTTCGGTCATTGGCAATAACAAGCGCGTACCGATTCCTGCGGAAGATATTATTCATATATTTGAACGGGAGCGTCCTGGGCAATGGCGTGGAGTTCCAATGCTTGCCGCTGTTCTGTTGAACATTTATGAAATGGATGAATTAGTAGATGCCACACTGCAACGGCAAAAGGCTGCTCAGGCAATATCCTGGATAATTGAAAAGACCGGAGTAACCAACGCATTTGCTCCTGGAACAGTACGTGCTAGTACAGATATTAATGAAGTAGATGCAGCAGGAAATAGGAAAATGATTATCCAAGCTGCAGGAGGCGGAGTCCAGTATTTAAATGCAGGAGAATCAGTAAAGTTTTCCAGTATAGATGATATAGGTGCAAATTTACAAGTACTTCTGCAAGATGAGTGGAGTAAAATTGCTGCCGCGCTTGGACTTGCATATCATCAGATTACTGGAGACCTCTCTGGAGTAAACTTTAGTTCTATTCGTGCAGGTCTGAATGAGTTGCGAATACGGATAGAAATGGTTCAGCAGCATTTGTTTATCAACCTTGGACTTCGAAAAGTAACTGCCCGTTTTCAAGAATTTGCAGGACTCTACGAAAGTGCTGCAATGTTGGAAGCTATTGCTACATTCTATGTTCCACGTCGATACGGTGTGGATGATTTAAAAGATGCTCAGGCAGATTTAATGGAAGTACAAGCTGGATTTGCAACACTCAGCAGCAAACTTAAGGAACGTAATATTACATTTGAGGAACTGCTAGCTGACCGCAAAAAAGTAGAAGCTGCTAAACTAAAGATTTCTAGTTTTCCAGAAACACTAGCTCCATCTCCAGCAACACCTACAACCAACAATGCAACTACTAAATCAGATAAATCTAATCCAGCCAAAACCAAGCCTGAAACTACAGGAGCAAGCGAATGAAAAATTATGTAAGACTGCTTACACGCATTACCAATACACCTCTGTTCATCTCTGAAAGCAAACTGGAACTTATAACTGAGAACGTTCTTGTGAAACTGGCTCTTGGGCAAGAACCATCTACCACGTTTATCAGAGAGCCAGCCGCAGTGCAAGCACGAACTGCAACCAAAGAAGCAATTAAAAAATCCTCAAACGATGTTGCCGTTATTGATATTTTCGATTCATTGCAGGCAAAAGGAGTGATGGGAGGCC
>JAQTPC010000010.1 GCA_028713005.1 Minisyncoccota bacterium
GGAGCGCATTTGCAGTACCCAAATCAATACCAAGCTTCGGAGAAAACCGGTTCCTAGGTACTGGCGACTATACCATACTCAGACCTTATTACAAGGTTTTTCGTTCAACCTTTGCACCTAATTTTTGTAGCCTTTCTTCGAGTGCTTCGTACCCACGATCGATGAGATGAATGTTGGTGATTGTGAACTGCCCTTTGCTAGTAAGCGCCGCCATTACAACCGCAAATCCTGCGCGAATGTCGCGTGCTTCGAGTGTTGATCCTTCTGGCTGTGCCTTGAACGGTGTTGGGCCATTGATACTGATCTCGCGTGGATTGAGGAATGAAATACCAGCGCCAATAGTATTCAGATCTTCAACATACTTATAGCGACCTTCATATATAGTTTCAAAAACTTTACTCTGACCATTTGTCTGCGTGAGATATGCGACGAGAGGCGCCTGCAAGTCGGTTGGGAAACCGGGGTACTCGTGAGTACGAATATCAGCTACTGCCGTAAGAAGTGAGGTCGGTGCGACATTGTTAACTATTTTTATAGTTGTCGGCTCAATGACGAGTGGCACACCGGAATCTTTGAGGAGGTTGATGAGCGACTCGATATGTTTTGGTTCACAGTCAGTGATAGACATATCTTGTGCACACAGTGCACCGAGCAAGAGATAGCTACCTGTTTCGATGCGATCAGGAATGGTCACATACGGGTGCTTCTTTGCTGAAAGTAACTTGCCACCAGTACCAGTAATCTCTATCGTTGGTGTACCGACACCACGAATATTTGCCCCACATGCATTGAGCCACTCGGCTATATTTACGATCTCTGGCTCCATAGCGCAATTTTTGAGAACGGTTGTACCACTACTGAGTACAGCAGCCATCATGAGTGTCTCAGTGCCACCAACTGTTTGTTTATTAAAAAATATCTCAGTCTCATGGAGCTTGTGCGGTGCGGTTATATAATATGAGTTTTTATCTTCATCTATCTTGGCGCCCATCTTTTTGTATCCTTCTATAAAGAGATCTATCGGGCGAGCGCCGATGACACAACCGCCTGGTGTTGGAAATGAGACTTTGCTATAGCGAGCGAGGAGCGGGCCAGTGAGTACGACTGATGCACGCATGCTGCCGGCAAGTGTCGGGTCAATGTCTGTTGAGGTGATACCGGCACTATCTATCTTGAGTGAAAGTTCACCGTCAGTGAATATGCGCTCAACTGTTGCACCGAGCTTGGTCAGTATAGCTCCCATCGTGAGCACATCGGCATTGTCAGGAATATTTTCGAGAGTGACTGGACCATCAAAGAGGATAGCTGCTGCCATGGCTTTGAGCGCAGCATTCTTTGCGCCTTGGATCGACACTGAACCTTTGAGGGTTTTTTCTCCAGCGAGACCGGTGATGTGGAAGGATTGTTTTGGATTCATATAATTGGATATGTCGTTTTTCTTACGTTCCTACATTCTAGACGAAATAGCTAATCTTGGGAACTGATTATTTAATTATCTTCGTAACCACATCACTCCAGTTAGTTACAACAGTAACCTTTGGTAAATAATCTTTAAATTCATTTACTTCATCTTTATCAGGCTGAAACAAGAAAAGGTTTGGTGTTGATCCAACCATGTGACCCAGAACCTCGAGGCGATCATCAATAAAATGTGTGATCTCTAATTTTCTACAGACACCGTCTTTTTCATGGCGCTGACGAACAAAATACACATTTCCCTCCTTGATTCCTGTCTTTACATAAAAATCATGTGTTTTAAGCCAGAGCAATATCTGAACTTGTGCCCATTCGGTACATTTTGAAAGTAGGTAAACTTCTCCTTGAAAATATGCGGTAAGAGTTTTAAGTGCTTCAAACACACTATCGGAAGGTGGAAATGCTGCATAAACAGTCTCATCAACTTTATTAACTTCAGGATCATTCAAACGATTATTTATGATGACATTGCCTATATCTACACCAAGCACAATTTTATTATTCATAAACATATGTTATCACAGAGTATATAAAAAGTAGCCCAGCAAAATTAATTGCTGGGCTACATGTTCGACTATTGATCAGATTATTTCATAGCGAGGATTTCTCGAATCTCCTGCCACGATTGCACAACGTGAACATGGGAAAGTGCCCCCGTGCCACTGAACTGCTCGACTTCAGGTTGCTGAGGGCGAAACAAGAACAGGTTTGGAACTTTTCCCACAAAATGACTCAAAACTTCGAGTCGGTCATCAATCACAATAGTTGTGCCACCATGTGTTTGACTTGTCTGGTCGATAAAATCAACCTTCTCAGCCCGATGAGCACCAATCCGGCGTATCCGATTAACAGGTATGCCGGTGAGCTCAGTGAACTGGTGTGTCTGTAGCCACTGCATATTTTTTCCAACAGCATCGTCTGTTGCTTTCCAAACAACAGTGATGTTGCCGCCGAATTCCTCGTTGAGTTGTTTCAACGTATCGAAGCAACCAGGCTCCGGAGGAATAGAATCGAAATCGTAAGAGTGGTAATTCTCACGATTGAGTCCGCTCAACCGATACGCAATGATGACATTGCCAATATCGACGATTGCACCGCCAAGTTTTAGTGCCATGAGTTTCCTTTCAATTCAAAGTTCAAGTTTACTGCTGTTATATATTATACCACCCTAAATACCCCTCTGTCAATCCTCCCACCACCCTTAAAATAAGCTATATTCAAGCCATGAACCTGATAACCGTCATTCCCCTCACCCGTCAGAAAGTGGCTCCAACGCTTTCCTATTTCACTTCGTCGGTTGTACCAGTTGGCGCTATTGTTGAGGTTCCCCTCCGCTCAAAAACCATCAGCGCTATCGTCTCAGATTCGCGTCCTGTGGCAGACGTCAAAGCTGATGTCAAAAGTGCCCCATTTGAAATACGTAAGCTCGGTATCGTCAAGGCCATCGCTTTCTTCCCTCCTTCATTTATCGAAGCATGTCGCTCCCTAGCTCTCCACTATGCCACCACAACTGGCAGTATCATCGATGCGGTCATTCCAGATATCTTGATGGAAAATGCGCACAAGATCACTGCACCGAACTCTGTCCTACCAACTCCCGTAAATGCAGTCCCTAATGAAGTCTATGCAGTTCAAGGTGACGATGCTGACCGCTTCAGCACCTGGCGCAGTTTGATCCGTCAAGAATTCGCACGGAAGAAATCTGTCGTCTTTCATACGCCGACAATCGAAGATGCAAAGAACATGTTTAAACTCCTCGAAAAAGGCATTGAGGGATATATATTCGTACTTCATAATAAACTCGCCAAGAAAGAAATCATCGAAACATGGGAAGCTATCGCGAAAACAGATCATGCGGTAACCATTATCACTGCGGGTATATTTCCTCTCCTTCCTCGAACTGACATATCATCAGTGGTTATCGAGAGAGAGAACGGTCGCGGATGGATATCACCGAAGACCCCGTATCTCGACTTACGTAAGGCATTTGAAATCATCAACAAACATGCGCCAGGTAGAAATATTTACCTAGCTGATAGCTTACTTCGTGCCGAAACACTTTATCGTCTTGATAAGAATGAAGTCTCACAAGGATCACCATTCAAGTGGCGTTCAATCTCAAATGCTACTGATAGGCTGATCAACATGGTGCCAGAGAGAACTACAGAGAAGTTAGAGGACAGAAGTCGGGAGATAGGAGAAGCCGCAGACGCACAAACAGAAAACACTTCCAACTCCAAACTTCCAACTTCAAACTCCACATTCCGTATCCTCTCCCCAGAGCTCGAACATCTCATAGCAACGAACCGCGATGAAAATAGTCACCTCTTCATCTATGCTGTCCGTCGCGGCCTTGCGACCATGACAGTTTGTAGCGACTGTGAGACCATCGTCACCTGTGCTTCATGCGCATCACCCGTAGTGCTCCATGCTTCAAAAGAAACTGGCAGAAATTTCTTTATGTGTCACGTCTGCGGCGTCCGTCGGAGTGCCGATGAAGTCTGTCGTCATTGTGGCGGTTGGAGACTGACAGCACTCGGCATTGGTCTTGATCGCGTTGAGCAAGAAATCAAAACAAAATATCCTGATATAGATGTATACAAAATCGACGCTGATATCACCAAGACTGATAAACAAATCTCTGCAACCCTCGACAAGTTTCGTTCAAAACCTGGCAGTATTCTATTGGGAACTGAAATTGCTTCACTACACTTACATGAGACTGTAGATCATTGTGCCATTGTGTCATTGGACTCTTTGTTTGCGCTACCTGATTTTAGAATTCCCGAGAAAATAATGTACACTCTCATCCGTCTCCGCACGCTCGCAGGACGATCGATACTAGTTCAAACCCGCAAGATAGAGGAAAAAGTATTTGAATATGGTCTCAAGGGTAACTTAAGTGACTTCCATCGCGAGACTATCAGTGAGCGCCGTCGATTTGGCTATCCTCCTTTCATGACGCTCATCAAGATCAGTATTGAAGGAAAGAAGGATTCTATCGCCGAGCAAATGTCTGAAATACAGAAAATCATCGAGCCCTATGAGATAGATATATTTCCCGCATTCACTGGCGCAAGTCGTGGCAACTCGATCATCCACGGATTACTTAAACTGCCACCAGAAATGTGGCCGAACATTGAGCTTGCTGAAAAACTGCGAAATCTTCCACCTAATGTCAGTGTGAAAGTTGATCCAGAGAGTTTGTTGTAAGAACCCTAATCTAATGTACCATTGACATATCTATGTTAATATGTTATCATGTGGTTAAACAATAGAAGCTAGCTGAAGCTGGCAAACAACTGAATAAAACTATGAGCACCTCCAAATATGCAGTTATTCCCACATGGGTTTTCCAACGCATTGCAGATTGGCAAGAGTTTGAAATACCCGATGAACATACCAGCGGTCGGGCATATACCGAAGCGCGCAGCTTCTTCGAAAACAACCACAACAAAAGTGTTTACATCGTTGAGGCGCCAACATCGCATGTTGAGCAATACAACCAGGAATACCTTCCACAATTGATGGAAATGGCCGAAAACTTTGGGGCGAGAATCATCAAGTCAGATTCGCCCGAAGCCCGTCGATTCTACCTTGATCGCGTGAAGGAAAAAGCCAGGGGCTTTGAAAAAGCAAGTAACCCATTCAGTAGCCTCGTCGTTGGTTGCCGATTTGGATCATAACCTGCCTCGAACATGAGAAACCCTCAGTTCGCTGGCGGGTTTTTCTTTTTTGAATATGTGCCAATATTTTTAAACTCATTGCCAAACCTCTCAAAAATAGCTATAGTTTGCCCATGTCAGAAACCATCAACATAGTCCAGCAAAAGGACCCTGTTCTCCGTAAAAAGGCAAAACCTGTGCCGTTGTCGATGCTCGGAACACCTGAACTAGACAAAGTACTCAGTGATATGCGCAAGGCTATGGCCACTCAAAAAGATGGCGTCGCTATCGCTGCTCCTCAAATCGGTGCATCTCTGCAAATATTCATGGTCTCAGCAGCAGTGCTCAGCAAAGCTGATGAAGATTATAAAGATCATACAAATGACCTCGTTTTTATAAATCCAAAAATCACCAAACTTTCAAAAGATAAAAAGCTTGTAGAAGAAGGTTGTCTCTCAGTGCGCTGGCTCTATGGCAACATTTCTCGATCGACACGAGCATCTATCGTCGCCCTCAATGAAAAGGGTGAGAAGATGGAGCGCGGTGCATCAGGACTACTCGCCCAAATATTCCAGCATGAAACAGATCACCTCAATGGCATCCTCTTCATCGACAAAGCTGAAGAGATTTGGGAAATGACAGAAGAAGAAATAGCTCAGGCACAGGGAAAATAGAGCTAATATTCAATGACACAATGATCAATAACCAAAAAATTCCATTTGTGTATTTTGGCAGTTCAAGACTGTCAGTTATAGTCTTGGATGAATTGCTCAAACTTGGTTACAAGCCATCATTGATTGTCACTACTCCGGATAAGCAGCAAGGAAGAAAACTAATTCTCACGCCAAATGTAGTGAAGACATGGGCAATCGAACATGGTATTCAGGTGCTTGCCCCAACTAAACTCGACAGTGAATTCATTGCATCATTGGAACTTGGTCATTGGTCATTATTTGTGGTTGCCTCATACGGTAAAATAATTCCAACAAAAGTAATCGAATTACCTAAATTCAAGACGCTCAATATTCACCCTTCTCTTCTTCCTCAGTACCGTGGTGCATCCCCACTTCCGACAGCCATCCTCGAAGATACAAAAATGACTGGTGTCTCAATCATGCAGATCGATGCGGAGATGGACCATGGACCTATTATTATTGAAAAAGAGATCAATATTGTAGACCATTTCAAAGACTGGCCAACATATGAAGATTTTGAAGAATTTATGGCGAAACAAGGAGCTCAAGTATTAGTAGAGATACTACCAGACTGGATTGCAGGAAAAATCACTCCACAAGAGCAGGATCACGCACGAGCCACATATACAAAAAAAATAGCTAAAGATGATGGTGCTATTGATTTTACTATTGAAGAACTAAAAAATACTGAAAAAATAGAAACTGAACGAGCATATGCGATATTTCGTAAAATTCAGGCTTTTCATGTTTGGCCACAAGCATACTTCTTCATAGTAAAAGATGATTCAAAAACACGCATCAAAATTACTGATGCTTCGTTTGAAGGCAATAAACTTACAATCAACAAAGTTATACCTGAGGGAAAAAAGGAGATGAGTTACGGCGACTTTATTCGTGGTTATATCAAGTAAACTATCTTGTGTGGAGCAATTCTAAGAGCTGATCGTTGCTCGCCATCACGACATCAGTTTGATTTTTGACATAGTAAACAAGAACCCAAAGCGTCCATGAAACCATAAGACCTATACATAACCACTGGTTGACGGGTTGTTTGAGCGAGAGGCTAAAGAAATTCTTACTGAGCATGAGCTCAATTATATACTACAACTCTCTCTTTCCAAATGGCCACATACCCTTCATCATCGCTTTGACTTGAGCGCCACCTCGACGAACAAATGAAAGTTGCTTGCCTTTACTGGCCTTTACCTCACGCACGATCTCGTCGCGCATTGCATCGATAGCAGCATAGAGATCGACATCTTCTGCACTTGCATATAGGTCTTTACCTTTGCCTACTATATGTATTTCTGCACGAAAAATGTCGCCGTTTTTGTGATGATTTGTTGTTTTTGCTAATTCTACGTCGCAAATAAATGAAGGGTCTCCACCGATTATCTTGGTAATTTTGATCAGTCGCTTGTCAGCGTATTCAGAGATCGCAGGAGTAAGAGTTATACCAGTTGTTTTTATTTTGATATTCATGTTTTTGAAAATATCGATCGAGCTGATAATAGATACTCTGTGTGTATTATACCGCACAGATATAGTGACGAACAAGATTAGTTTGTATTACTAAATCTATACTCTTATTACTTTTCTACTATACAAACGGGTGCAAAAAATCTGTGGTCTAATTATTTTTTTCACTCACTTCTATGAGCTTACTTGGCGAATGGTGACCATTCACTATTTTCACTGCCCTATTGGGATACATAGAACAGATAACCTCAAGGATTCTTTTGTTGGCCAGACTACGTTCTGGCGGTTGGCGGAGATACATCTCTATGTGATCATCTTCAATTTTCTGGATGACTTCTTTTGGGGCACCGGTTATGACTCTAACTTTGATATACATATTTTGATTTCGGATAGGATATATGCTACATTTTCGTAGTCCTTCGTAGCTTTAGCGTAGAAGGACACAGTGTGAACATTGAAAGAATAACACATTCCTCGGTAGCTGTTTTGGTAGATCTAAAAGCTAAGACACTGCATGAAGGTTGTTTAACAACGTAAAAAATACATTCCTCGGTAGCTCAGCTGGTAGAGCAGCTCGCTGTTAACGAGTTGGTCGTAGGTTCGAATCCTACCCGAGGAGCCGAAAACAAAATGCCCTGACAAGGGTATTTTTGTTTGAGGCGACTCGGAGCAAAGCCCCTGCGGGCTTTGCGTGTAGGATTCGAAAAGTCTGAACATATTTTCGAGTTCCGAGCCTGTCGAGGAATGAAAAAATATGAAGTTTTTGCAGAGTAAGTAAGGCGTTGACATGCTATGTAATATATTGATATAGTACTTTTTAGATTGGAGAATAACTTAGGACACAAAGTCTTTTGAGCTCCATGAGCACATCAAAATAATATGAACACAACACTAGTTCCTCGTAGCAAGAATTCCCTTTCAAAAGGAATTGAAGCCATCAAAAACGCTGACCTTACCCCCATCAAACGTAAATTGATGGAACCTGAGCCTCACGGGTATGGTTGGACGCAAGAACAAGCTGAAGAAGGTGAAGTTTGGTATAAACGTTACCTGACTGCCATTCTTACAGATCCGGAAATGGCTGGCTGTGTCCCGAATGTTGCTGTTGACCGGTTCTGGCACTGCCACATCTTGGATACTGCCAAATACATGGAGGACTGCAATAACATCTTCGGCTTTTACCTCCATCACAACCAGTATGTAGGCATGAACGGCGACGAGAAAGTTCGTGACGAAATGTTTTCCAGAACCAACAAGATCTTCGAAGATCTTTTCGGTGAGAATTTTGGGTCAATGAAACATTTCCCAGAACTCACTCCCAAGGCCATGTGCGAAGGCACTGCATGTATTGGTTCTGGCTGCCGACACCACGAGGTTCCGGCACCCAGTCCTGCAAGTTAAATTTGCAAGTGGTTTCATGGAGAAGTTGGCCCCTCGCCCACTTCTCTTTTTATTTAAATAAAATAACAACAAACAAAATGGCCATCACTGTAGGTACAACATTTAAAATACTAGTTCGAGACGGCTTGCTCAAACCTGGCCGGGTTCTTGATCTTGGATGTGGAACTGGAGTTGATGCTGAGTATCTTGCTAAGCAAGGATACACTGTCGATGCGGTAGACAGTGATTCAGAAAATATACTCAAAATCCCTGCTAACCCAAATCTGTCCCCTATCCTTTCAAAAATAGAAGACTACATAATTAAAGAAAATTACTATAATCTTGTATCTGCACAGTACGTATTACATTTTTTGCCCAAAGAGACGGCTCACAATATTTTACAACGCATGGTTGCCGGAACGATTTCAGGTGGAGTCATATCTTTCAATGTTTTAGGAGGAAAAGACGACTGGAAAACGTTATGGACAACATGGGACAAAGAAGAGATTGAAAAATATATCAGCCAATTGCCAGTAACTATTTACAAAAGAGTTGAAGAAGAGGGACATGGAATGACAAAAGCTGGCTCCCTAAAGTTATGGCATGTCATGAATTATGTTTTAATCAAAAAATAATTATGCGAACCATAAATCCTTGGATCAACTTTAACGGCAATAGAGAGATTATTTAACAGCCTTTCTGCTGGAGGAGAAGTCGAAGGACCTATGGACACTAGTCTTTGGGGTACCTATGCTGGTATGTTTCGAGATAAATACGGTATTGAGTGGATAGTGGAATTTTCTCCTAGTAAATAAATACGTTACTGAATATTGTCCCTGTTGGGAGCACTATTTGACTTTATATGTTATATATGATATTATACTGTCAAAGTAGTTTTTTGACATCTCTATTGGTAGTTAGCTGTATCCCCTAAGACATACTGTGTCTTGAGGGATACGGCCAACAGTTTGGCTACAAACTAAACAACGAACCAATAGTATAAATATGGCAATCCCAAAAAATAAAGCATGCTTGACTCTTACGCCTGAGCAAGTGCGCGAGGTTGCAGAGATCGAACAGCTTCTCGACAATGCGATCCAACAAAATCCGAATGACGTCCGTGCCTGGAAAAAGGAATGGGCGACCAAGGAACCGGGGCCGCAAGTAATCCTGCGGTTAACGGAGATCTACCGTGAGGTCGGTTGGAAACTTGAAACTCAGCCCGATCGCGACGGCCTCATCATCTGGCTCAAATAACGAAATCACAACCTTACCAAAGGAATACGGTTATGTCAGAAAAAACAACAAATCGTCAAAGCGTCATCAAAGCACAAAGCAAATCATCGGCGCTTCAAGAAACGCCAATGCTCAAATGCCCTGGGTGCGAACTTCTACTGCCTGAAGATGATCTGTCCGCACAAATCAGACACATGGAAGAATGTCACCCTGAAATCATTGCCTCAAGGCACCGCCAAGAAGGTATCCGTTCTGAATATACGGGATACCCTCGATAATCAGTGACTCTACCGCCCACTCAAAGATCGCCCCGATGGCACTTTGTCGGGGCGGTTTTTTATTGACTTTTTACTTGTACAAGCTAAGCTTGGAATAAATCACTTGCATACACACAAATACATATAGGCCTACAGATGAAATTAACCAAGAAAACCTTGTTTGAAGCTATTCATGGAGACGAACTCGAGATAATAAGCAGTGGATGGGGAGAGCTTCTGACCATGATCGAAAGTAACCCTTTCAGTGAAAGAATATCGCACCTACTCACCCATCAAGAGATCGGACAAATAAAAGTCAGAAACAATCACGGTGAGCTTTCAGCTCCAAATTGCTTGGGAACAGCTTTCTTTGTTGCGGGGGTTGGTGCTCTACAATATCCTTACCATGCCTATAGTGACGAATTAGATCCGCACCTAGTTCAGCCTGAGAAGGAGAAGCTGATCGACTTGTTTCGCGCGCATTACGAAAGACGAGTCCCTGGTGCGTTCATCTTCTCTTATTCTGTTCAACAGGACGGATGGCATGCCGGTATCTACATCGGTAGCATCGGAGAAGAGCATGTGGCCTTTGCTCAACATGGTCACGGCGGAAAATTCTGTTTCGAGACAATAGCGAGGAATTACGTCCGCCCAAACTACTATATTCCTTCGACTTTAGTGAAGATACAAACCCCCGCACTAGCTTAAGGCTAGTGCGGGATTTTTATATAAAATACCTGCCTCCTCCTTTATTGATTCAAAGCTTGCGAACAATCCGTACGATTTGACATTTACATCAAAAATGTGATATCAATCATTTCAGCAGAACAACACATAAACACACACTTGAAAGGAACACAGTGAAATTACCCGAACTCACCCACCTGCAATTCGTCGTCGTCAACACGCTCACTGACGAACCGACGCTCGGCTCCATTCTGCGCACAAGCTTTGCTCATTATGGCAGCCCCTTCGATTCCGGTCCCGCCTTTTACCAGTTCATGAAAAGGCTCGAGGCGAGCAATTTTATCAAGGGCCAATACGATACGCATATGCACGGAAAGCAGATCATCCGCCAGCGGAAATACACCCTTACCAAAAAAGGCGAAAAAGCCATTCGCGATCTCAAGTTGTTTTACGCACATTTCTTTTGAACTTTGCACCCATAGCCACGCCCTCGATTTGAAATATAATCGAGGGCGTATACTTTGACACATATGATTATATGTGCTAGTATATTATCTGGAAAGGAAAATATGCTCAATACAATACTGTGTTTCCTGAAGGACCGCATCCTTCCGGATCGCAAACACAAACACACGCGGTGGTTGATCGCCAGACTGCCCCATATGATGCAGATAGACGATCCGAAGCTCTTCGACCTGGTTGAATACCAGAAAGAAGGCCTGCTAGTGCTCGCGGCTAGCGCACGCAAGACACAGGAGGCATTTGAAGAATACTCAAAAAAGCCTCAGGACCATGACCTGGAGCGCAGCTACCAGGCGCTTCGCAACATATACACCTACGACGTGGAGACACTCCAACTGGCCCACCCGGTTTTCAATGATCTGGAAATCCACTGGAGCAAACTGCCTGAATTCATCAAAAAATGGCAGGCGAAGAATCCAAAGGCGTGGGACCAAAAGGCTGCGAAACGAGCATGTGTGCTCGTGACTGCCTGAAAGCAACGAACCGTCAGCTTCAACTGACGGTTTTCTTTTTATACAAAATCCGCTTTACCTATGCCCGCACCCTGCCCAACAACACGGGCGACGCTTCCCAGCCACGAGATTCTCGCGCATGATTCGCATCCTACGCTCGCGGGTCTCTGATTTTTTGGCAGACTCAATCCAACATATCCACTCATTGCGTGCGAGCGGAGTGATATCTTCCCAGACCGCCAGCACTTTCGGTGTAGCGATAAGAAGTTTTCGTACCTCACTAGGCAGATTATGGACGGCACCAGAAGAGATTTTTTCTTTACTCATACAATCATTGTATCAAAATTAAAATAAAATAATATGCGCCACAATACTGCGGATTTGGAGAGCACAATCGAAAAAGCGCTGCACGCGCAACTCAACATCAATTCCCCTGATTATATACGCAGCAAAGCTCAGCTCGAATCGCTCATTAGAAAAAAACCATTCAAAAACGCTGTGCGTAATTCAAAAACGTATCTCATCGTTTCTTTCCTCAAAAAAGAACCCTGGGAAATATGCACGACACTCGATCTTTCAGGGCCAAAGACTCCAACCTTTATGCCCATGCTCGATAAAAAATATAACAAAGAAGTTACCACTCGTACCTGGAAGACGGTCGGTAGAATAGTCGAAAAAATGAATATATAGTTTTTATTAACAGCACGCTTTAACTCCTATGAAAAGCGTCTTGGAGATATGACTCCCACTTTTCGTAATCGCTCGGAGAAACCCCAAACATTTGATACGCCGTTTCCGGATGCTTATCTCTTATATGAGCTACGAGCTTCTTTTGCATTAAATCGCTCGTATCAGCGCGGATAATTGCGTCACAATCCCCTCCCATTTCCTTACAAGTTAATGATTTCATAGTTTAATATTAGCTAAATTAATGATTAACAATAATTGGATTAAATACTAATAATGATTACATCTTTTCGATTATGACGTAAAAGATTTGCATTTATTACAGAAAAATATGTAATAAAACCTCACCAATCGCTATTGGACCCGCAACTACCGATTTGATGAGTACACTTTCACGTGCTTGCTATCTATATCGGGCAGCAACAAACAGTGATTGATGCATTCAACAATATATTTGATAAAAATTAATCCTTTAATATTTTGTAATAGAATAGCTTCTTTTTCGTCAGTACTATATGTAGGGTATCGATTATTTAATTAACTCAACCAATAATGAAAACAACAACTGGAATATACGGGACACATGCAGATGCTGAATCAGCAATCAAAGAGTTGCGATCATTTGGCATACCAGATGTAGACATTTCGTACATATATGTTGATAACAAAGGAACTTTGAAGGACGGCCAGTCGGACGAAAAAGTTTCGAGCAATATGGGTTCAGCTGCAACAGGACTAGTTGCTGGTGGTTTGATTGGCGGACTAGTCAGTCTCGGTATAAATAACGCTGATGCAATACTTTATGAAGCACTCGTGCGCAAAGGTGATATCCTCGTCATCGTACGGTCTGACGCCGTCGGCACAATGGATGTCTTTGTAAAAAGTAATGCGAGAGAAGTTCGCGAGTATGCAGCAAAATAAAAATCGCTATATTATTTAATTTAAACAAAATTTTATGTTAACCACAATTGCAATCATCCTCATAGTCCTCTGGCTCCTCGGCATCGTCACCACATATACGATCGGTGGATTCATCCACATTCTCCTTGTCATCGCAGTTATCATGATCCTCATCCGTCTCGTGCGTGGAGAGAAAATACTCTAGAACCACTACCCTAACTTCGCATTACCGATTATAATCACGAGGTGAAGCAGCTCAGATATATTATTCCTACTGCGATTATCATCGCATCTGGTATCTACATATACCACATCATACCGGTGCTTTTTACAGCACCGTGCAGCAAACCTATCTATTATTCTATCGGCCAGTTCGACTCACGCTTCAATATAGATAAAGATACTTTCTTGATGAATGTTGGTCAGGCGGCGAGCGTATGGAATAATGCGATAAATAAACCGATACTCGCCTACCGTACCGGTTCAAATAAATCGGATACTGATCTCATCATCAATCTCATGTATGATGACCGCCAAAAAATAACTACTCAGCTCGATACAATAAGCACAACAGTTGACGGCCAGAAAGCTTCATACGACAACCTCAAAATCAGATATGAAAATCTGACAAGACAATACACTGCTGATAAATCAGCGTTAGACGCAGAGATTAGTACATATAGCCAAGCTTTGGCATCTTATAATGCCGAGGTAAACAATTGGAACAATAAAGGCGGTGCACCCCGAGACCAAATCACATCATTACAAGCAAAAAAAACTACTCTAGATGCTATGGCAGCTCAGCTTCGTGCAGATCAAAATGCATTCAATCTGCTCGTAAACAACCTTAACTCACTTTCAAGTGAACTCAACAGGGCAGCAGAAGCACTCAATCTAAATGTAAAATCGTACAATACTATCGGTACAGGTATAAGCGAACAGTTTAGTGAAGGTGAATATATTCTTGATGAAACAGGGCCGCATATTAACATCTATCAATACAGCACAAAAAATCAACTCATACGAGTGCTCGAACACGAGCTTGGACATTCACTCGGACTTGATCATGTCAATGACTCTCACGCAATCATGTATTATTTAAATAAAGATACAAATGAAACTCTCACCACAAGTGATATTGCCGAGCTCAAGTCTGTCTGTAACATAAAATAAAAATCGTCGCATCCTGGAAGTGGATGCGACGATGGTATGACTTGTGAGGTAGATACGGTTTATCTTTCTACCACGACCGCCAGTATATTTACGGAGGGTTTCGAGACTGGTTTTGCCTTAGCTATTTGCGTTGGCACCACCTGTTTCTTCGTTGCTTTCGCAATCTCGATCTTCTCCAACTGACGGCTGACTTTGGTCCAGTAGACTTTTGTATCTTTTCGCTTCCATCCACTGGGACCGCCGTTCCATATCCGCGCCATGTCTTGTAAGGTTGGCTCGTGTCCGAGCTGCTTTTGTGTCGCATATAGTTCTAAGTATTTCCGACACACCCACACTGACGTAGCACGGTCACCCAACAGGTCTTTGGCCTGTATATGAGTACCGTAGCGCTGATTGACATCATCAACGCAAGGCTGACGAACCTGAAGTGGTCCGTATGCCTTTTCTTTCTTCTGACGATCGCCGAACGCCCGATCATTGCCAGTTGACTCGACTTGTATGAGAGCTTGGATAAGCTCAGTCGCGTCTACACTGCCAGCTATCGCTGGACCGGTGCGTAGTATGATGACTGCTGTCGCGATCATCGTCAGGACTGTTGTTTTCAATGTTGTTTGCATATATACCTTTCTTTCGGTGAGGAACCGATATGCAACTTTCTAACCTTTTATATTATACCATAATATACTTACTTGTCAATAGTAACATCTCTAGCGAAAAATGGCTCAATAGAGCCTTGACTTTTGTTTATTTGTGTTATAGGGTGCAGGTAGAGAAACCGAGTTGCTTGAGCAACTCATAACCCCTTGAAATATGAACGAAACCACAAGTCAGACTGGCTTTATTGGCCAAGTCGTGAGAGTAGAAGTGTCTGGCGACATGATGGGACAACGATATTCAGATGGTGAATCACTACTGAAAGAACAGAACTTCACCAATGTTCGTGTATGCGAAAAAAAGCCTAGCTCCATCGAAGGCACTGCTCCTGATAATGAAGCGGAAACCTTTGTTTTGCTTGAACGCATCATCGGACAAAATAGTGTTTACCCGACATATCGGCTCTATCGCGTCGACCGCGAAACGAAGCATCCATTCGACACCATCGACATCCGATTTAGCCCTGACCGGTTGTCAGATGGCATGCTGTCTTTTTCTGGAACAGGAAGCGTGCTTGGCAACTGGGAAGTAATAGTTAAAGAACCCTCCCCTGCTGTCTTGGCAAAAGCTGCTTTATTTCCTGGAGATAAGTTGACGATCAGGACTATTGAAGTCATTCCACAGATAGAAGCTGATGCAAACACCTACAGTCTTGCTGGTCGAGTCGAACCTATTACTCGGCTCCGAGAACGAAACCCACTCTTCGTCCAGTTCATCCATGACTACGGCAACGATGACTTCAGTGTAACTGCAGTGGCTGATACTGTTGCTGCTTATATGAAGTCAAAGGCAGGAATGACCGTCTCTGCATTCAGTCGGAAATTCAAAGAGACGAATGAGGGGGTATTTCAACAGCTCATGGCAATAAGCCGATTGAGCGCTGAATTAAGGCCCCTCTTGAATGTGACGCTCGCTGAAGAGCAGGAGGGCAAGGAACGCCTCGGCCTAAGTGTCGCAGCACAGATCGCCAAAGTTCCCCTCAAGGAACAATATCGTGCATGGGAAAAAATTAAAAAACTACCCACGCACGACAAACGGTTTACTGCTATCAAAAAAATACGCAAGCAAATCGAGCAAGAAGGCACATTTTAGCCAGACCATTATCACAAGCGACACTTCGGTGTCGCTTTTTATTTGTGCTACAATTTGCACATGAATTACGCTCTCCTTGTTGATGGCAAAACATTCATCACAGGAAATAGCTTTACTCTCATTTCAGTCCTTATCGGACTATTAGTCATAGTCACGCTCATTGAAATACAGCTCTGGAGAAAACGTAAGAAAAAGGAAGTTGTCCAACATGAATTCATCTCAATCATTGCACATAAGTTCCGAACTCCCCTGACCCAAGTCAAATGGCTCGTTGAAACTGCACTTACAAGTGAAAAAGATGCATACAAACAAAAAGACCTCAAAGATATAAAAGAATCGAATGACAAACTCATTGTTCTCATGGAAACACTAATCAGTCTCACGAACAATGATAAAGACGATCGAACAACCTATGAACTTGAGCGCACAGACATATATGATTTTGTGCATTCGATCAGCGAAGAAATGCGACCATTATTTCAAGAAAAAAACATATCGTTCTCTGTCCAGAGCACTCGACCAGACCTTGCAGTAAAAATAAACCGAACGGGCATGAAGTTTGTCATTCAGGCCTTGCTACACAATAGCTATGCATATTCACACCCAGGTCGTGAAGTAAGGGTCATTATCACCAAGCATTTCGGTAAAATACGTATTTCATTTATTGATTCCGGTATAGGCATAGAGGCACAAGATCTCTCAAAAGTATTTAGCAAATTTTATCGTAGCGAAAATGCAGAGCGTATGGATACCGAAGGTTTTGGTGTAAGTTTATTCATTTCAACATCAATTGTAAGTAGAAATAATGGGTCACTGCGTGCGTATTCGGCAGGTATCGAACAAGGATCAGTTTTTCGATTGACCTTACCGCGAATAAAGTAGAGTTATTCACAGAAATAGACACGATAAATAAAAATTCCTGTTATACTACAAAGTGATTTATGAAGACCCCAACTTCCTATCGCGAAGAGCGACCTTGGGGGGCTTTTGTTGAGTTTTCAAGAAACAGCCCCACAACAGTAAAACTACTCACGGTCTCCCCCGGAGAAGCTTTGAGCCTTCAAACGCACACAAAAAGAGATGAGTTTTGGCGAGTGATTTCAGGTACTGGATATATCACCGTTGGAGACATACGAGTTTCCACACAGCCTGAGGCTGAATTTTTTATTCCCCACGGAACTCCGCATCGCCTCGAAGGTGGAACTGAGAGTTTGGTTATTCTAGAGATCTCTTACGGTACATTTGAAGATGAGGATATCATACGCTTGGATGATAAATACGGCAGAGCTCAGGTTCCAGAAAAATAACATCATAATGCTCACTCAATCATCATTTACATAATACATGGACCCTGCACTACTCATCATAATCTCACTTTTCACTTTTGCTCTCATTCTGATCATTTTTGTTCGCACCACAAAATACGTACAACAATCATCAACAGAAAAAAAACTCAGTCTCAACCGCTCACACAAAAACCCTATCCTCAAACCCCATCCCCATCATGAATGGGAATTGCACGGCACATTCAACCCTGGTGCCATCATAGATGATACCGGAACAGTGCACCTTTTTTATCGAGCAATTGGCGCTGATGGCATGTCTCGTGTCGGACATGCTTCAAGTAGCGATGGCATTCATTTTGATAACCGTTCTCTGTATCCTATATATGAACCACGTCCTGGACTTGGTATCCCTGATCCGACAAAGATGCTTGGACCAAAGCGCTATGAACCTCTCATATATACTTCTGGTGGAAGTTGGGGTGGTACAGAAGACCCACGTGCTGTTCGCATTGGTGATCGCGTCTATATGATATTTCTCGCCTTTTCTGGGTGGGATGATATGCGCATCGCAGTAACATCTATATCAGTCAAAGATCTCAAAAAGCGCAAATGGAATTGGAAGAAAGCCACATTTCTTTCGCCGGCAAAATCACGCAATAAAAACTGGGTTCTTTTTCCAGAAAAAATCAATGGTAAGTTCGCTGTCCTCCACGGCATCAGTCCACACATCATGATCGACTATATCGATAGCCTCGATAGTATCGCTGGCGTCAAACCAATACACAGTTCTCGTGACCATGGCGGATATGGATACACTGACCCAAATAGAGAAAAATTTTGGGACAACCGCGTACGTGGTGTTGGTGCACCTCCGATAAAAACAAAATATGGTTGGCTCACCCTCTATCACGGTATAGACAATAGAGAACCTCACAAATACAAAGTAGGTGCAATGTTGCTTGATTTGAATGATCCAACAAAGATTATATACCGCTCACCAAATCCTATTCTCGAACCTGAAATGCATTATGAAAATGACGGTAAACCAGGCATCGTATACGCCTCTGGCGCAGTAGTAAAGGATGATCGTCTCCTTGTATACTATGGTGGAGGAGACAAGTATGTCTGTGTGGCAGAAATGCCCCTCAACGACTTGCTTGAATGGCTTATCGAATTCGGTAAAATATAAAAATCATGTTTACACTAACCCGTAGCGAGCACAATCCTATACTCTCTCCTGATGAGAATCATCCTTGGGAAGCAGCTGCTGCTTTCAACGGATGCCCGATCATACACGATAAAAAACACTATCTCGTCTATCGTGCGATGTCAGAGCCACAACTTCTCAAAGAACCTCACATTAGAATGTCGACTATCGGTCGGGCAATATCAAAAGACGGTGAGCACTACACTGATCGTATCATGTTAGTAAAACCTGATGCTTCATTTGACCAATTTGGTTGTGAGGACCCTCGCATCACCAAGATAGGTAAATCATTTTATGTAGTATATACCGCACTTGGTGGCTACCCTTTTTCAAAAGATAATATTCGTATTGCTGTTGCGGTGACTGACGATTTGGAAACCGTAAAAGAGAAGCACCTCGTCACACCTTTCAATGCAAAAGGCATGGCTTTGTTCCCTGAAAAGATAAATGGAAAATATGCCGCTATACTCACGGTCAATACCGACCAACCGCCATCAGATATTTGCTATGCTGAGTTCGAAAAACTCGAAGACATGTGGTCACCTGCCTACTGGACAGAGTGGATGTCGAACCTCGACGCTCACAAAATCCACATTCGTCGTTTACCGGGAGATCATCTGGAGCTCGGTGCGGTACCTGTCAAAACAAAAGAAGGTTGGCTCCTTGTCTATTCTCATATTCAACGCTACGGGCATGGTGATCAAGTCTTTGGTGTTGAAGCGGTGCTTCTCGATACAAAAAACCCTCGTACTGTCGTTGGTCGCACCAAAGGCCCATTCATGGCTCCTGAAACATACTATGAGCATACAGGCCAAGTCTCACACATTGTTTTTCCAACAGGTGCTGCGATAAAAAAAGATAAGAAAAAAGGCGAGCTTCTCGAAGTATACTATGGCGCAGCAGATACATTTTGTGCGGTAGCAACTATCCCTCTCGACAATCTCCTCCGTAGTTTGACTGGTGCAGAAGAAAAAAAGATAGTTCGTTTTCCGGGTAACCCTATCATCGCCCCTCGTCCAGGTGTCGCTTGGGAAGAAAAAGGTACCATCAATCCCGCAGCAATTGAGCTTGGCGGTATGGTTCACATCCTCTATCGTGCAGTATCAAACAAAAACGTTTCAACGATTGGTTATGCAAGTTCAAAAGATGGCCTTTCTATCGATGAGCGTTCTGATCAA
Source organism: Minisyncoccota bacterium (assembly GCA_028713005.1). GTDB lineage: Bacteria > Patescibacteriota > Minisyncoccia > Phycocordibacterales > PALSA-1337 > C7867-002. Next base: position 20,027 of record JAQTPC010000010.1, read on the forward strand.
CCTATCTATGTTCCCCGTATGTCTTTTGAGATGAAAGCCGGATCAGACCACGACTTTGGCTGTGAAGATCCTCGCATCATGAATATCAACAAGCGAATATATATGGCATATACCGCCTATGATGGCGTCACCCCACGTGTGGCAGTGAGCTCAATTAGTGAAAAAGATTTTCTAGCGAAAAAATGGGACTCATGGAGTGAAGCTCGTATCATCACCCCACCAGGTATAGCAAATAAAGACGCAGCAATACTCTCAGAAAAAGTGAACGGAAAATATATGATATTCCATCGTGTCGGCGAAAGTGTCTGTGCAGACTTTGTATCATCGCTCGATTTCACTGATGAAGTAGTAGATGAATGTATCGATATCATCGATCCGCGCAAAGGCATGTGGGATGGTGGTAAGGTTGGCATATCAGCTCCCCCTATCAAAACAAAAAATGGCTGGCTCCTTTTGTACCATGGCGTTTCTTGGAGCACCACCTATCGCGTCGGGGCAGTTTTGCTCGACCTCAAAGACCCTACGATAGTCAAAGCACGCACAGCTATACCGCTCTTTGAGCCTGAAGAAGAATACGAGCGCAAAGGCCTGATTCCAAATGTCGTTTTCCCTTGTGGACTAGTTGTTCGCGGTAAAACTGCCTACATGTATTATGGTGGCGGCGATAGTGTTATCGGTGTAGCAACAGTTGCATTGAATGACTTGATCGAAATGCTCGAATACTAATATGAACAAGGCACCTCGATCACTCTCATCATATTCACTCGTGATCTTTGATCTTGATGGTACTCTTGCTGCTTCAAAATCACAGCTGGACGCTGAGATGGCAGACCTAGTTATGAAACTTCTATCAAAGACGAAGGTGGCTATCATCTCTGGTGGTGGATACCCTCAGTTTCAAACGCAGTTTTTACATAGCTTACCGATTTCTTCCGAATCATTCTCTAGCCTTTTCCTGATGCCAACATCAGGCACAAAGCTTTATGTATGGCGCGGTAATTGGAATGAACAATACTCTGAGCAACTCACTCCCGCAGAAAAACTTCGCATCACCACGTCACTCAAAGAATCACTCCGAATCACGAACTACACAGCACCAACAAAGATGTATGGTGAAGCGATCGAGGATCGTGGTTCACAAATCAGTTTTTCAGCTTTGGGGCAACAAGCGCCGATCGAAGCAAAGCAGACATGGGACCCTGATCGATCCAAACGCACTCTTATTACAGATAATCTTCGTGAAAAGATACCTGAGTTTGATATTCGCATTGGCGGTATGACTACTATAGATATCACCAAGCGCGGTATCAATAAAGCATTTGGTATCCGTAAGCTTGAAGAGTACCTCAAACTAATGCCTGACCATATACTTTTTGTTGGCGACGCACTATTCCAGGGTGGAAATGATTTTCCTGCAAAGGCAACTGGCGTTGACTGTGTGCAAGTTGACGGACCAGAAGATACAAAAAAACTTCTTCGCAGTTTACTATGATTGACCTTATTTTCATTTTCGGAGCAAAATATCTCTTTGTACTATCGTGCATCATTGCTGGTTGGTATTTTTTGACGCAATCACGACCACAACAAAAAAAATTAGTCATATTTGGACTGTTGAGTTTCATTTTGGCATACCTGCTAGCAACCCTAGCGAACCATATATATTATGATCCACGCCCTTTTGTTGTTGATGGTATAGCTCCACTCATTCCTCATGCGCCCGATAATGGCTTTCCATCTGATCATACGCTTTTAGTGAGTGCTATCGCTGCGGTATTTTGCTTCTTTAATAAAAAGATATCTGCATGGCTGTGGATCATAGCGCTCTGTGTTGGTATTTCTCGGGTATATGTCGGGGTTCATCACATAACTGATATCGTCGGTAGTATTGCAATATCAATTGTCAGCACTTATATTGTCTACTGGTTATTTAAGAAGGTGCCTGCCTGCGCAGGCAGGCATCCTCAGAAGGATATAAGGAAACTTGAAGATACGCTATAATCTACACATGTCACCAAAAACACTTATTTGGATCGGGGTATTTGTCGGATCAACAGTCGGAAGCTTTATTCCTACACTCTGGGGTGATGGTGCACTCTCCTTTTCATCTATCATAGGAAGTACAGTAGGGGGCGTCATAGGCATCTTGGCAGTGTTCAAGCTATCTCGAATGATATAAATAAAACCATGTTCGCACACATACCCCAAAAATACGCTTCCACATTCCGCGATAAAAAATTTGTCCAATCATTATTTCTAGGCATCATCTTTATCGTTGTTGCACTGATCATCAACTATAATGCGGCGCAATATGCATTTGAGCGCGCTTCAGGCGCAGTAGCGGATATTGTACTCAGTAATATTCCTGTTTTTGATGTTGATTTTATCTTTGTATATGGGCCAGTCATATTTGGATTGTGGATTACCTTTCTTTGTCTCATGAATCCAAAGACACTTCCGTTTACACTCAAAAGCATAGCTATCTTTGTAGTTATCCGATCAGCATTTATCATGTTAACTCACATCGGACCATTCCCGGACCACGCAATCATTGATGGTAGTTCGGCGGTATTATTACGTGCACTGTCAGATAATCCAAACTTTTTTCTTCTCAGCACCGGCGCTGATCTTTTCTTTTCGGGACATACCGGATTACCATTTCTCTTAGGACTTGTGTTTTGGAAACATAGCTTGACACGCACATTCTGTATTGCGACATCAATCTTTTTTGGCATTATCGTACTCCTAGGCCACCTGCACTATTCTATCGATGTTGCATCCGCATTCTTTATCACCTATACGATATATGTTATTGCAAAGAAGCTCTTCAAAAAAGATCACGAGATGCTCATGTCAGTCATGTAAGTTATGGAGTCTGGGTCAATGCTTCGAATTTTTTGATCAATATATCCGTGTCAGATGCACGTGCACCGAAGTTCGAGTGTAAAACAATAAATGCAATTGGCTCATTGTCGATACGCAATATGGTAAGCATTGTTTCGCCAGCTTGTTTTGTACGACCAGTCTTGCCGCCTATAAATCGTTCATCTTTAATATATGGATGTATGCTATCGAAGCTATGGGCACCATGATCTGTTGTAGTTGAAACTTCTGCATGGAGCGTACGAGTCAACTGGAGAATATCAGGACGATAGACATACAGGTATTGTCCGAGAGCAAATATATCCTTTGCTGATGCCTGATTATGTGGGTCCAAACCGCTTGGATCAGCAAAATATGCTGTAGGCATATTGACCTCCCATGCTGAGTTGGACATCATCTCGAGAAAATGACCGCGCGAAGTAGATGAAGCTATAGCCTCAGCAGCTACATTTGATGAATTGAGCAGAAGTGGATACAAAAGATCTTTGAACTGGAACTTCTCCCCTGCCATCAAATTGCTTGTATCAGAGGCTACGTTTGTTTCAAGAGGAGTGATCTCTATTGTTGTGGTAGGGCTGATCGTATTTGTTGCGACGATAGCTGTGATCAATTTTGACATTGAAGCCACAGGTGAAACTTGCGTTGAACGAGAACTGAGATACACCTTGCCTGTCATCAGGTTGCCGACGAGATACGCCGTTGCAGTGATAGTATCTTTTTTAACGACCGGAATAATTTTTTCAGGTGTATTTGTTTGGATTACAGAAGGAGCCGTAATGTACGGCTCATCTGTAACCATCTTTTTTTGTTCTGAAGCAGGAATACTCCCCCCTAAATCATTTTCAGTTGCGATTGCATGTTCATTTTGCTTTGCTTCACGCGCCACTAGATTGAGCCCGGCAACTATGCCAATACCTGTGAGAATACCTATTGTGATGACAAAGATGAAGAACCGAGGTGAAAGGTACATACAATAACTGTAACCGAATGGGGATGGAAGTCAAACCATGTTTTCAGATCAACGAGTAACTGAAATATATGGAGTTAATTCACCGTCTGCAGTTACTGTTATACGTCCATCAGCATCTTCAAATACACCATATCCGGTATTGTAATCGGTAACAGTGTTAAATTTCGTCCCTTTATTAGTTGAAGGATCATACGGTAAAGATGAAATGTAGTTTGGCACCAAACATGCTGCTATATCAGTCCCGCCTCCTGAGCCATCATTTTTAATTGTAGTTGTTGCAGGCGGGAAATTCATTGCTGCACCATTACACACAAAGACTCCTTTGTGTTCAGCGATATTCTGACCTATTGCACTCAACAGTGCAGTTACATTACTTGTACGTTGTGAGTCTCGAGCCAACTTGAACTGTCGAGCCGGGTTAACGGCGACGAGCACAACAGCTGCAAGTACAGCTATTATCCCGATAACGACAAGTATTTCAATAAGCGTAAATCCTTTATTGTGCCGTTTTATTTTATGTTTCATTTGTTTTGAATTTATTTAATTAATAATCGTCACACTGATGGTATATGTGACGTGCGTATAGATTAGCGTGTTGCAATAAAATTATTGTGAAAAAAATATTAAGGAACGATAAAATTTTGATTAAGATTAGTTGAATAAACACCAGAAAATACAGTCTGCACATACACGCTTGCACTACCGCGAACGTGGTCTCTGAAGATATGTGCGGTACAACCGAATTCTTTCACCAAAACATCGCCTTCAAGAAAATAATCTTTATTCATCATGACAAATAAATTTGAAAGACATGCCTGCGCATTTAGCCCTGCCTGAATACGCCATTCATGCCGGGTCACCATATCGGAATAGATTAGCGCTGACTGGACAACTACATATGAATAACTAAGTACCCCTGCTATCAGCACCATGATTGCGGTCACTGCTATAAATCCTTTTTTCCTAATATGGCGCATATTGAATTTCAGATTGAAGTGACACATTATTTAAATGGGTTGTTACCGCGTATTGAATAAAACCAAGCACAAGCACAGAAAGTAAAACCGAATATATAACAACCTCAATAAGCGTCATGCCTCTTTTAGTTGAAATAGATATCATATATAACTGGTGCTAACGCTGATAAAACATACAGATGATCACTATCGCACGTAATCTTTTGTGGAGTCACTGGTATGGGATACGTCAGTATGATCGGCGTAGAAGAAACACCTAGTACTTCACGATCTAATACTTTAAACTCCTTACCGGTCTCTCTAGTAGCAAGATAGAGATAGTGCCGGTCTTGTACCATGCCATAGAGGCCACCAGGTATGTTTATCGATGCGTATGAATTTACATTATTTTGTGTAAGTGAACTGGTACTCAAAGCAAAAAATTCATGGTCAACAGAAATATCGAAGCCACCACTCGTTCTGCCGAAATTGATATTATCTTCAAATACAGAAATCGTTTTTCCATCTTGACGTGCCCCACCAGAAGGCATAAATACTGACTGCAGGATTGGCTGGGTTGAATTTATTATATTTAACACCCTCAACTGCTTATCATCGGAATCTGCTACATACGCTACATTATTTTGAACTAATATATCATTTACTTTGCTACCTATTTCTAATCCTCCAACTTTTTTGGGGCTTGCCGGCTGAGAAACGTCAATGACACTAAACTCATCTCCATCCCATTTTTCGGTACCGAGAAAAACTTTATTATTAAAATAAAACACCGCACTACCTTTTGTTGGCGAAGTCGAAGCGAGTGGTAGCGGAAGCGTAAATTTCTTTTCTATAACTGGTGTAGCGAGCACATCGAATCGTATCACGTGTAATTGACTCGCCGTACCAGCAATCGCAGCATAAACTCGATTATTTGCGAGAGTCAGTGCTGATATACCTGAACCCGTGTTAATGGAGGAAACCAACTGAATACGTGCTCGATCCTTAAAATTTATAACTAGCAAATCAGGATCAGAGACTACAGATGAGTTTACCGATATGTATGCAATGCCATTTCTGATCTGAAAGTCTGTCAGAAGCAATGTGGGATTTATGGGTAAGCTAATGACAGAAACATGTATAGCCGGCTTCTTTTTGTCACTCCAAGCAAATGAACCAACAACGGAATGATTAACAAAGTCAAAGCTACACATCGGTATACCAGTAAAATTTTGAGTGCCTGAAATAGTATCTCCGCTTACTCGTACAAGAGATAGATTTAAAACATCTTCTTCTCTTCTTTCATTACCAAGTTTTTTTGATACTACAACCATACTACTCGTAGATATCAAGGTTGAGGTAGCTGTGTCCAGCATATTTTGAAACTGAGTCAAAAGCACAGCTTTTTCTTTTGTGCGGTAAAAAATACTTCGTGCTGATACTGAGGACTGTGCAATAACAACGATAAAAATGGTTGCCAATGCTAGGGCCAGCACTATGTCTACCAGAAGAATACCTTGATTATATTTTACTCTGCACAGATTAGTGTTGTAATACTTTTGATACTTCATAGATAGGCATCATTATTGATAAAGCAATAGCGCCGATCATTGATCCAACACCAATCATCATGAGTGGTTCAATAAGCGCGGTCATGCGCTTGAGTGAATGTTCAATATCGCGGTCGATAATATCCGCCACACGCAAGAGCGAGGATCCGAGTGAACCTGAAACTTCCCCAGCAGAAATAAGCGGGGCAGCATATTTTGGTATTTTTTTAAATGAAGTAGTGATAGAAGATATTGAGAATCCTTGATCAATATAAGGAATTTTCTTAAGAAAATAATTTTGGACAGGAAGTAAGGTAATCTTTTCGGTTACTTTTATATATGCATCATGCGCAAGATGGCCTGACGATATCAGTGTACCGAGAGACCGGAACATGAGCGACAGATGATATAGTCGGTACAACTGACCGATTATTATAATCTGTAGAAGTGCATATTGAATGCAGAACCGAGCTTTTTTTGAAAATACGTATGTAGATATAATGATAATCAAACTTAGAACAAGTAAGGTAGCGACAAGTAATCCGTAGGAAATGATATGCTCTGACGCATATATCACGAACAATGTAAGTAATGGTAGTGCAACATGCAGGCTTTTAAGTAGTGGAATAATCTGAGGCATAACCCATGTCATCAATCCAAGAGTAAGTGCACTTGCAAATACAGCGATCACTATTGGATATGTCAGCGCAGACAAACAGGCTTTAATAAGAATGTCTTGACGTTCCATGACCATACGAGCCATACGAAGTGACTGGATAAGATTACCTGAATGCTCTCCATGTTCAATAAGTGCGATAAA
>JAQTPC010000001.1 GCA_028713005.1 Minisyncoccota bacterium
TCCCGCTTGAAACGGCGATAATTTTTGTCGATCTCGGCCTGCCGTTTCAGGATGGCTCGTTGCGCCTGCGCCGCGAGTTTTGCCTGAACTTTGGCGTAATCGGCGGCCTGCTTCGCATCCACCACCGCCTGTTCAAAGGTGAACAATGACTGATCGGCAAATGATGTATTCATTTGCGACGCGGGTTGAGGATTTTCACCTCGGCATGAGGTGAGACACGAAACAGCTTTGGTGGCGGTTGAAACCGCACCGGCTTGTCGAACCTTGTTTTGAAGTCCCGCACCCGCTGGTTCATGATGACAACCGCCGAACAATCATTGACGCGAATGACCCGGCACAACCGTTCGTTGAATCGGAAGACATCCCCGGCCCGCAACCGGAAGGGATGTTCCGCAACCTGCCAGATGATGCCGAATTCGGCTTGGTTCGGATCGTGTCCGTTGCGCTTCTTGCCGGGTGGTGGTTTCTTTTTCATAACCCGAAGTCCTCCATCGTAGAAGCAATGCCGTCCTCGTCGTCACCCAACAATTCGACGATGCCAGCTTTCATGGCGGCACGGTCGGGATCGGGCTTGGCATCCTTGGGGCAACAGGGACACCGCATGACATTGAAGATCGAGCTGCCGAACTCATAGCCAACGACCTTCAATTTTTCCCGATAGCGGTCGAGCAGCCTTGATTTCGGTGATAATTCTGTCCACGCCTTCGCTTCGGTGTGGGACAGGTCGGTTTCAAAGATGGCGTCGTGCCGCAGGTGATATGTATCCCACGGCTCGCCACAGGTGGTGCAATGAACATCCATGATGAATCTCCTTTCGGTGTGTGGTTGAAATGAACCCTGAATACCCAACGTGAAGAATGCCATGCCGTCACGAGGAGGAAGGAGACGGGTAAACTTGCCGAGAGAGGCAAGTGACAAATCAAATCTGAATCAGAAAATGTAGAAATTGACGCGCCCCCAACAATGAAAGATGATTTTTCCCATGCTCAAGGGCACTCAAATTATTCAGCAAATTCAAATGGTCTTTGAAATCTGTGGTGGGTGGTGGTCAGCCATGAGCGGGGCCATTTCAATCCCATTCGGCTTCATCGCGCTTTTTGCAGAGGGAAATCCCAGGACCTATTTTGCGGCGCTTGCCTTTATTGCCCTCTGGGTTTTCGCCATCGGCGTTGTCCGAAAGAACTACAAGATACTGGTGATACAGAAACCTGAAAGGACTCGGGCGTTGTTGACAAAGATGGTTGACAGCATTCGCTCTGAAAAGCCCATCAGGACCGGATCTGTTGCCAATGACTATTGGAGAAGCATGCAGCCTGCCGATCCTATCGGTGCGCTGATAAAATTTTCAGATGAGATTCAAAGTGAAGACGATCTCAAATGGCTCTGCGGGGAATTCATTAAGCTTGGATATGTCAGCCCTTTCAAGCCATTCGAGCCGCAGTTGGGAAAAGATGTTGCTTGGCTGCCCATATTAAAGGAAGCGCGACTGAACCAGCATGAGATAAAAGATCAGGGCCGGCTTCTTCAGTTCCTTGCCTTAACTTGGACAGGCAAAGAAATGTGGAAACAGGGGCAAGCGCGTGTGACGGCAAACCCGACCCTCGAAAATGAAACCGTTTCGGTGAGGAACGAATAAAAGCCCCGCGACTGAATCGCGGGGCTATGAACTAAAGAACGAACTCTTGCTGTTGCAACGACGATTGAATCCGCTCCACTTCAAACGGCGCGGGCGGCTCTCCCTGTTCCTTCGCCTCCGGCGTCTGTGGCCGTAAGACATAGGGAAGCCAGGGAGCGATGTAATGGATGTTCGACCACGCTGCCCAATACTCACTGGACAGCGTGTTGCCGTGGATGACTCGTGTGGGAATACCCCACAGTGTTGTGTTGATGAACGCCATGTCGCAAGCCGTGCGATTGATGTCAATCGCCGTCACCCGCAACCGGCGTCTCACCTCCGGCGAACACGCTTCACCCACCGACAGAATCATCGCTCCCGCACCGCAGGCCGGTTCACAGACAGTGATCGGCCCTTCAGTCGGCAATGATTCCATATCGCCCATCGTCATTTTTGCCATTAGGTCGCAGACGTGTTTCGGCGTGTGAAATTCGCCGTTCCATTTTTGTCCCTTCGTCGAGATGGCGCAATCCATGTAGTAGCCGCCCAAAATGTCCTCGAACGGTTTGGATTCCATCTCGCTCACCAGTGCGCCAAGTGCTTTCGCGAACAATTCCAAGCCAGCTTTGTCCCATTGTTTGGCTTCCTCCAGATATTCCGCCTCGCGCGTCTGCGCGGCGACCGCACAGGCGGCGAGACGGATGAAGGCGTCAAAGACACGGCGCGTGTCGTGACGGCGGAACAAGGGTTCAAGGATGGTTCGGAAATCGCTCAGTGGCGATTTCCGGGCACTCACAAAGCGCCTTCCGGTATTGGTTCCTGAAGTTCTTGAAGCACCCGCTCTATTTCCCCCGTGGTGATTTCCCATGACCGATGTGGCAAAGCCGCGATGACCGCCCATTTGAAGCGTTGGTGGAAGCTTACCGCCTGTTCGTCATTCCTGCAATGATCGGCCAGAATGGCAAGGGCCAGTTGGGCCGGCCCGCTGCCTCCATAGCCCCATTCAAACCCCGTTGGACTGTGATTCCACAGGTCCAGCCGGGGATTCAAGCGGCGTCCGTCCACCGTGACGATGACGGCATACCCCTCGCGCCGGCCTGAATACTGTTTCATTTCAGGCCCTCCACGATGTCCGCCAACTCGTCGTCGGTGAGATGTTCGGGTTCCATGTCAGGCCGTTCAAACTGATGCACCCGGACGTAACAGAACTTGGACAGACGAACCACGATGTCCTCTCGCCCGGTAATGCCCGCCTCATTTTCATCGAGCATGATGATGATGTGACTGTCACGCTTGACGTAGTGCCGGATCATTTCCTCCTGCACTGAAGACATGCTGCTGCCCATGAGGGCTACGACTTTCTTGTAGCCGTGGTCATGGATTTTCATGCAATCGAAGAAACCCTCGACGATGAGCAATGGTTTGTCGGCTGGCTCTCTGAACGCCCGGTCAATGTTGAACAACTCCTGCGATTTCTTGAATCCCGGCGGGAGCTTGTATTTTTCCGTGTCCTTGTCCGGTGGTTCACCGGGGAAGCGACCGGCATACGCCACGACTTCACCCTTGGGGTTGTGGATGGGAATGACGATTCGGCCGGTCATCATGCCTTTGGAGCAGAAACCGATTCCAAAATCTATGATGGTTTCCTCGGACAATCCGCGCTCAACGAGATACGGATGTTTTCGGTCCAGCTTGTCCAACCGAAACTTCAAAGGCGTATTGGGCTCAGCCTTTTCTGCTGGGGCCGGTGATGTGGCCGTCCGTGTCGCCGGCCTCGGCGCTGGCTTGGATGTCGGTGTAGCTTCATCGGTTCCGCTTTCATCGTGGTCTGCGGACATGGCCTCGGGATCGAGGTTGAACCATTCGATGGCTTTGAGTGCCGCCGCATGAATGCTCACATCTTCCATCTCGGCGATGAAATCGAGGACGTTCCCGCCGTGCTTGCACTCGCTAAAGCAATTCCAGATATTCTTGCTGATGCTGATACGGAACTGCGTCGGGTTGCTGCCCCGATGAATCGGGCACGGGCCACTCAAGCTGTCAGTGCCACGCTTGAACTTGTCCAGGATGCCGTAGTGCGTGAGCACCTGCTCCATGCTGATTGCTGTTTTGATGGCTTTGAAGTCAACGTAAGGTGTTTTAGACATGATTCTCCTATTGGTATTTGGTTGTGATTGAACTACTGGCGGTTCGGAAATGAACCGCATTCACAGGCCATGCTACCGCCGGGCAGAAAAATCAGGAGACGGGTAAAGTTGCCGAATCTGGCAAGTCGAGAAGCGGAGACAATTCGCCAGTTTTGCCATTACGAAAGACGGGGGAGAACAAATCTTTTTCCAAAACTGATGTGTCGGCAAAAAGGAACAGGCCATGGCCACGCTTTAATTTGGAACACGCATCAAGAAGTGACTGCACTCTCGCGGCAATGGTCGTGACGGTAAGAACACGGAAACGATGAATACCAAGCTGGCGCACATGAACCTTGTTGCTCCATGTTGATTCGTATGCGAGCAACTTGCGACGAAAGGATGTTTGAAAAAGATTTTTGCGGACAACAGGCATCGTCCCCCGGTCAGCCTCAAGGAAGAAGTAGGCCCGCTCTGGTCGGCCTGCGCGGTCGGTGAATTCCAAGGCAAACACGCGGTCGGGGATGACACCGAGCTTCATGCCACCCTCAATCTTCACCCACCACTGGAAAGGCTGTTTGGCTGCGGGAAGATCCAGTTCGTCTTCGTAGAGCAACCGAACACCATGTTTCAGACAGGCCCGTTCAATGGACAGCATTGTCTCGGACACCAGCAGCGCATGTTCAAGAAATACCTGGCCCACCGTCCGGTTTTTCTCGCTCCACAAATGACTGTCGCCGAATTCCTGCTTCAACAGCATTCCACCCTTGGTGCTCAAGCCATATACGATGGGGCGGGTGCCGGGCTGGTCATATCTTTGGAGTTGGACGCGGGGCCGCTCCAAGAATCCGTGATGATACAGCAACTTCAATCGCCGCAGCACTTGCAGGGAACTGCTGCCAGTCAGGGCGATGATCTGAAGGGAATTCAAAAAGCGATGCCGGTGAACGAGTCGGATGATGGTGCGGTCGCGCCCGGTCAATTGCATCGGGGCGACGGCGGCGCGCTTGAAACGGGGAAGTCTTTTTTGCATCCCGCCACAATGACGGGGATGAGGAAAAGGCGGGAGACGGGTGAACTTGCCAATGGTGGCAAGTTACTACTCAGCTTTTTTATTAATTTTCCCTACAAATCATACGTTCAATGAGTTTTCTCGCTTAAAAACTACACTAATTCTTGTTTTTTATTGCCATTGAAAAACAGTTTTGCTAAAGTGATTAGACCTCGGAAGGCCGCATGGTGGAATGCGGTGGTGGGGAAGCTATGATTTATGTGTTTTTGGCACATGAATTAAGCTGGTTCCAAGCCATAACGAATATGCCAGTCGTGGTTTTGGACAAGTTACATAATCGCAAAATAGAAGTTGTATTATGAAAACACCTAGAAAGCGGACTTCGTTAGTAGTAGTTAATGCGTTGGTTGCAGTTTTGAAAGATTGCAAAAACTTGGTAGTAAGTTCCTACAGGCTTGTAAAAGCCACACTGGCATTCTTGCCCAAGCATCTCCTAGTCTCCTTGCTAGTCTCCTTAATACTGGTTGCGCTTGCCGTATTGGAGCGCCTCATTATACGGGGAGATTTTGACCGCTGGATCGCGTAGTCAATCTGCTCTGCTGATTCCAATCCCCGTTGCTGCCTTGGTGGCAACGGGGGTCTTTTGGACAAAAGTAAACCCACCCTGTTTTGGCCAGAGTGGGTTCGGTGAACCCTTATTGGGGCGTGATAGAAGGCACGCCTCAATAAGTCGTTCTAAATCAATCTAGCACGATGCGTTTAAGCCTGCAAATGGCAACGCCCTGTTTCTTTTGAAAACAGGTCAAAGCATTTTTACGAATTGCAACGGCCACGGTTAAGTAATTTGCATAAAATTGGCTGTCTAGTCAACTACTAACAGTTCAAGCCACCCTTTCAACTTGGCTTCAATCTCACCACGCGGCATCGCAAACCGCCCACGCGACCGGGCAATGATTTCGTTTCTCCGGCCGGTGTAGCTTTCCAGCGGCGGCAGCATTCTTGACCGGAATGGCTCTTGGTTCGCGCCTTCGACGAGCAGCTTCACTACGGCTTCATATCGCTCTAAGTCGGCTAGGGCCGTGGCCGAAATCGTTTTGCCGAATTCCTTCGTCATCAATTCCGCATCGGGATAGCCGATGCGGAAGGCAATCAGTGTTCCCACGTTGCCAAACACCGCCTGCCGGATCGTTTCAGGTAGTTGATCAATGTATTGATGAGACAACGTAAGGCAGAGCCGGTATTTGCGTGCTTCTGCCAGAATCGAGGCAAAGGCATCCGTCGAAAAGTTCTGGAACTCGTCAATGAACAGGTAAAAATCCCGGCGTTCGGATTCCGGCTTGGTGGAACGCGCCATTGCACCAAGCTGGAACTGCGTCACCAAGAGCGATCCAAGCAGGTTTGCCTTGTCGTGCCCGAGCTGGCCTTTGGACAGATTGGCGATGAACAGCCCGGCGTTGTTCATCACATACGGAATATCAACCTTGCTCTGAACCTGTCCCAGGATGTTGCGGATGACGGGATTCAGCAGGAACTGACCGATTTTGTTCTGTATCGGCGCAATGGCTTCCTGTTTAAAGCGCTCGTCGTAGCTCTCATATTCTTCGACCCAAAACGATTTGATGAACGGGTCTTTGATCCGCTCCACCACGCGGGCACGGTAGTCCCGGTCGGTGAGCAGCCGATTGACGCCCAACAGTGTTTCGTCCCGGCAATCGAGCAAAGCCGACACGGCATTGTAGAGAATGTATTCAAGCCTCGGTCCCCACGAATCCCGCCAGATGCCCTTGAACGCTGCCACAATGCCGGATGCGACTAGGTGTCGGCTATCAGGTGGGACATCGTGAATCACATTCAAGCCGACGGGAAATTCGATGTCGCCCGGATTGAAATACACGACGCCATCCGCCCGTTTGGGCGGAATGTGATTCAACAACTCCTCGGACAAGTCCCCGTGTGGATCAATGACCCCCACGCCATGCCCCAAGGCGATGTGCTGCAAAATCAGATTTCGCAGCAGGGTCGTCTTGCCGGAGCCGGTTTTCCCGATGATATAGATATGCTGGCGCTCATCCACGGCGGCAATGCCAAAGGGCTGGGGTTCGCCCCAGCCATGCCGTTCGCCGATGGTGATGTGTGGTTGATTGTTCATGGTGCCAGAACCAGCCACCGCACTCCTGCCGCAATGAACAATCCGGCCTGTGGTGGATTTCATACGGACGCGCCGGCAGAAGTGCTTTGGGGCACGCCGGCGAGGTAATGAGTGGCTGGTTGTGAAATCCGAACGGGGAAGCCATCGTAGCATGGGGCTCGAAAAACGGACGCGCCGGTTGGCGCGGCTGTTTCAAAAGAGCGCCTAGTCAGGCGACGCTTTCTCCCTACGAGTAGTGTCTTGACCAGTCTGGTCGTGACGCTCGTTGCCCCGTCGTCCATTCCACGCTTCCGGCGTGAACCGGTCGCGTGAGCGGACTGGTGGTCGGGGCGATGCCCCTCCTTCCAAAACCAGTCCCCCAACGTGTCGGCGGGTAAGGGCGCTAGCCCGTCCCGACCGACTGACTTCTTGCTGGCTAAAGGACGACGGTTAGTGTCCTTTAGCCCGGCTAGCCCGTAGGGAGAAAGAAGTCAGTCGGGCGGTAGCCGACGACACGTTGGGGAGGTCGTGGTGCGGCGGTTAAGCCGTGCCAGTCAATCGTCACGGCGCTAGCCCTCACATATCTTATATGTCGCCCGTTAAAACGGGGTGAAATTGCCACTTGCGCCATCTGGTTTGCGCTTATTTCTTTACATCACCTGCCTATTGGATTTTAGTAACCGCGGTATGCGAACAATTGACGATATTTTGAATTTTCGCGGGGACATTCCGCCATTTCTCGTGCATCTCACCAGGGATTTTGAAGACATGAACGCCAAGGCGAGACTCAATAAAATTTTAGAGGAACAAAAGCTGCGACCAAGCGACAACAAGATCAGTGACGCCAAATTTGGAATACATAATCTGGGCTGGGCGCAGGAAAAATTAACCCGCTATTTTGGGGCAGTATGCTTTACCGAAACCCCGCTGAACGAGATTCATTGCCTGCTTGAAATTCAATACCGCAACGTCAATCTACAGCCTTATGGGTTGGTATTCCTGAAGGAAAAGTTGAAGGAAAAATCGGTCGGGCCGGTATTTTATTTCAATAATGAATACCGGGACAAGACCAGTGTCATTCGCAAGCTGTGTGAGTTGATTGAAAGCGATGATGTAACCGACCAAGAAGCGGCGGCGCGGCTTTTGCCAATGATCAGTAACTTTGGAAATAAAATCACGCCGATAAACAACATGGCGCAGGATGGCAGAGTGGACTTTTTATGGGAACGAGAATGGCGGCTTGCCAGTATTTACGCTCCCCTTAATTTCGATTTGGCCACGGACGTATTCATCGGATTGTGTCCGCACACTGAAATCGAGGAATTTGAACTGGCATATCCAAATGTTATGTTTATTGATCCGCGTCGAAACACAAAATGGTATGCCACAAAACTGATTGAAGCCCGCCAGCGGCTTAATCTTAAGGTTTCCGTCGTATAGCCAGCTCCCGACAACGGTATGGTCCAGATTGATCCCATAGAATTCATCGGCGCATGGAAGTGCCTAGAGCAAGTCATAAAATTATCCGGAGAAAAACGAGGGCAGAAGGCCACCAAAGATGAAGCTGAATTTTTGATCAAAGCACTCATCGAGGTGCATTACATATCGGGACGGCTGGGCTTCCGCCAATCCGTAGAATTATGCAATCGGTTGCTTGACCAGCTAAAAGATCCGGCATGCCATAGGATATGGTCTTCGGCAGGCATCGGACGTTTTAGTTATACGATGCCAAAAGAGATTCCATTGCCGGATTTTGAAAGCGTCTATTGGCAGGTCGAAGGTGTTGCTTCTGAAGTCAGAAAGGAAATGGCAGCAATTCGACTTGCAGTTGTCTTTGGCGGAAAAATGAAAAATTTGGATCAAGAAAAACCGTTTGGCGATTCTGTTTATCAAAATTTCCCCGGCGCAAGAAGCGACATCAAAGATGCGTATCAATCTCTGTCTGTCGGATTGAACACTGCTGCGATATTCCATTTGATGCGCGTCACGGAACATGGAGTGCGTGCGCTTGCCAAAGCACAGACCCTAAATCTCACGTTTGCTTGTCCGATAGAGTATTCGACCTGGGGACAAGTGATTGGCGCGATTGACGACAAATTAAAACAGTTAAAGAAAGGCCAGAAGTCAAATGCCAGGGAAGAGGAATTGCAGTTTTACAGCGAATTAGTCGCGGAAACCCGCGCCTTTCAAATTCTGTGGCGCGATCCCGTGATGCACGTCCGTTCAAGATTCGACAGACCGGACCAAGCAGAGGATGCTTTCCAGCATGTTCTCCGCTTTATGACGGCATTATCCAAACGGGTTTCTGAAGCCACCTGAAATCCAGTAATCTTTTCTCGAAGTGCCAAATTTCCTAGAACTTAAATTTGAGTTGTAATGTGACCGCGTGAGTAA
The DNA here is from genome assembly GCA_028713005.1 of Minisyncoccota bacterium. Taxonomy (GTDB): domain Bacteria; phylum Patescibacteriota; class Minisyncoccia; order Phycocordibacterales; family PALSA-1337; genus C7867-002. The sequence continues at coordinate 9,276 of JAQTPC010000001.1, forward strand.
AATAGGATGAATTGAAGGCGTCGTAAGAATAGCCAAGATCGAGTGAAGCTTTATTCCAACTGTATATCACGTCCCCGCCGAACCGCGCCCAATCCTGATGTGTCTCGCTTTGTCCAGGAGCGGTGCTGAAATTGATATTACGCAGCCACGTTCCGTAAGTAGAAACACCCCATTTTGGCGAAATTTTATATGCCAATCCGAGTTTGACCGCCACATTTCCTTGAAACGTGGACGTGGTTGTTCCGAGCGGAACATTTACGGTTTGATTTTGGTTGTAAGTATAAGACGGCGACAAAGAAACTTGCAGGTTTGTCGTCGCATCAATGGCATAGTTGGCACCGCCTCCCCACGCCCAACCCGACATTTGGCTGAAAGCAGGCTTGGCGCCCAACCCGGAGCTGCTGTCGGTTGCCGTATATCCGGTTTTGCCAAAGACAGACAACTTGCCGCCGAAAAGATTTGTCGTCACATCATGCCCAATTTGAAGCGATGGATTGATAGATATGGATTGAGAGGTGTCGGAGCCAGAAAGTGACTCTACGCTGCTGCCGCTGACGGCGAGGCTAGGCGACAAAGTGAAGCCAAACGGAGCACTGAACATCGTGCTTAATGTTCCGCTATTCTTCTTTGTGTGTGAACCATTTTGAAAAGAATGCGTGAAGCCAAACCCATATTGAACTGAAAAGGTTTTCAGTGACCACTGTTCCCATTCACTTTCATTCGTCTCGGTCTGGGGTGGATTCAAATTCGGATTTTGCATCAATAATATTTGTGAGGGACTCGGGGCAGGACCGGATATAACTTTATTTTGCAGGAGGAATTGCTGGTTCCACTGATCCGCTAAATCAGGGGTGAAATCCTGTGCTTTGCAACGGATGACCCATAGATTGAAGACAACTAGGCATGTGATTATGATGCGACAATTTCCATTGTTCGTTTTCATTGTAATGAACCCTTTCTGTTTGTTGTTGTTGGCTACCTCTAATTCCAATGAGTCCCTTGGTATGAAGAATTCACCCTCGAGCCCCATACACAGAAGCCTTTATAGCCGCCCTCTAGCATGAATCAAGATAATTTTTCGCATAAGTAAACTTGCCTGATTTGGCAAGTTTACCCGTCTGCACCATTCCGACTGCAATGGTTACTCTGCGTGTATATGAAAAAAATATACGCAAAACCAAATACGTCCCTCGTTCCGCAACCTCGTTCGTTTACCCGGCGCATTAAGCAAATGTTGGCCAGTGCTCGCAAGCGTCAATATCCAGTTTTTACGGGCGACTTAAAACAAGAGGTCATACAGTTGTTAAAAGATCTCGAACATAGAATTGAAATCCTTGAGCGTGAAAAAGCGAGTGAGACAAAGCGTGGCCAGAAGTAGGCGATCAAATCAGTTCTTGTCCGGCATCCCAAACTCATTTTTGAAGTGAGCGTAGATCAGCGCGGCTGCACGCTCAGCATTACGCAATGATTCTCTAACTTCGTCCAAGTCCCGTAGCAAGATTGATTGACATCTTTTGACTCAAGAGTAATATCACTACTAGGCAGCAGAAACCTTAACAAAAGGAGATCATACGAAAACTACATTATTCATCATCGTTAGTGCAATACTGACACTCTGTGTAGTATCAGTATTCGCACTAGAAACCAACACTACAACTTACGTGTATGCGACTTGGGTCAATCCGGGTCACACGGCAGAAGAGGTGGTCATTTCAAATGCTCTGGTCATCATCGAAAAGCAAATTGAAGCAAAAACGGGCTTTAGATTCAACACCAACAGTCACGTGCAAGTTAGTTTATTGCATGAATTATACGATGGCGTTGATCCGCAACGTCAGATTGCATCTCGATATGTCATTGAAACGGAGACCTTACAGTTTCCGATATCACTAACGTATGATTTCAATCGTGACCACAAGCCATCGTTGATGAACTCTGATCCACGTGTTCTCGCAAATAACCCAAGTTTCAACGACTTGGCATGTCATGAGCTCGGACATGTTCTCATGGATCAAGTCAGTCGTAGAAATGGTCTTGGTCCGTTTTTTACAGTTGATTATTTCAACCTCTGTTCTCGGTCACATCAGTTTGGTATCAATATCATGGCCGAGGGAACGGCGACATATTTTCAACGAAAAATGCATCCAACCGGGGAAACTTTGTCACAGTTTGTTTTTTCACCATATGACATTGATACGCCAACCATGTTTGATTATGTTCTTATGGTGAACCAAGGCGGTCAGTGGGTTGTCACTGACATCCTGGAAAAACATGGTGAACGTGGACTTATCTGGATGCTCAAAAATCCACTCAATGTTCTGGGGCCGATACGGACAGCTGTTACTGATTATCGTGCACGAGCTCTACATGAGCTTGCAAAAGAGCGTTGGTAATTTTCACACAAAGACCGATCGAAAGATCGGTCTTTTTTACTCTCTGATCCTCACTGAAAAGTTAGGATTGTCTGCATATCTTATAGCCTTATCATTGATGAAGTATTTCGTCCGAGCATCTGTAAATGAAAGATCTGTATCAATAAGACCGAGGTCATAGGCTAGTTTATCAGAATTCGCAGGGAATAGGATCCGTAGACTCAAAAAGGGAATACTGTGTGGTGTAATCTTATTTATATGAGCTGCAATATTTGTCGTGCATGTGTTGGTGAGTGTATTATAAAATTCCGGATGTTCCTTGAGTGTGTTCGCACGGTTTATCATATCAAGAAAAAGCGCTCGCTCTTTTTCGATTGAAGCCTTGATAGGATAGACGTAGACTTTGTCTTTTCTATAGTTAGAACGAAGTTTGATGACATCACGTTCGTCGGCAATAACATACATGAGTTCATATTGGTTGAAAAGACCACTGATGGGGCTAAATGATTCACCCTTTTCTTTTCGTATTTCTATAGAAATAGAAATAAATTCATTATTTTCAAATTCAAAGCTTAGAAAAGTATGTGCAGATCCTGGGATACCAGAAAATGGCTCTACTATATACCAGACCTTGACCAGTTTATTTATGTTAAAAGTCTTGTCATAATAATTTGGAGTAAATGAAGTGGTTGAAGCGTAGGTGAAGTTTCGTATATCGTGTATTGAAATCAAATTACCTTTGATATCTGCGTATGAAAGAATAGCTTGGTCTGTTGTCCATGAGCGATCATTGGACGGCGAAGTAGTGAAATGGACATACGTAAATAGTGCAGCGAGTAATACTGCAATGCTTGCAATGATAAAGAACGCCCATTTAATTAGTTTTAAAATAAATCGCATAGTAAAAGTTAATCAAATATATCTACAAGATATGTATCGATAGTTCTTTGATCGACATCGTAGAAGTTTTTATTTTGAGTGTGTAAGAAAGTGGCGAGTTTTATACCGACAAAACGCCAGTGCCATGGTTCGTAGACGAAGTAGCCATTGTTTTTTGGATACGAAAGTATGAAACCGTACTTATACGCATTTTGTGTCATCCATTGGTAGGCTTTGGTGCCATCGAATGTATCTTCGAGTACACCACCAAGACCAGGGGTGATGAAATCAAGAGCGGTACCGAGCTGATGCTCAGAGTATCCTTGGTCTGCTGAGAAAGAGTTTGCGGTGCCAGCACCATAAACAACGGTATATTCACCCTTGAGTGCACGTTGTTCTGCAAATGAACGATATGCTGAAAATGCGTACAGGGTGACACCTGATGAAGCAGCATCGTTAATCATTGAAAGCACATGTGGCAATACATCTGTATGGATGAGCAACTGCTTGTTTTCGTTGTATTCATTTGCTTTCGGTATCTCTGAGAGACGTGCGGGGACATAGTTGTCACTTAAAAAGAATACTTTTGAATATTTTTTGAGAAGTTCAGGGTCAGTTTTAGAAAGTTTTTGTAGCGTAGTCAGTGTGCCTGAGAGTGTGCCAACTTGATTTTGAAAGCCACCAAGCTGTTGCTGTATAGTGCCAACATGCTGTTGTTCTGCAGACAATGCGCTAGAAAGTGTAATGTGACTTTGTTCTATGGTTGCTTTGAGACTTGCTGTAGTAGATGCAAGATCAGAATTAAGTGTTGTGATTTCAGATGATAGACCATTTATTCTCGTCGAAAGTATGTTCATCCTGATGAGTGAATAAACAGCAACAGCTACAATAACTGCACCAACGATACCAAAGCCAATGATGAGGTGTTTTTGCTCGTGAGTAAATGATTTCATTACCTTATTATATATTAAAATCTGATGTTATGTTTAGTAAAAAACACCCCCAAATTTCTAAGGGGGTGTGTGTAATAACGTGGCTGCAACTCGATGTTCAATATGGACGGCCAAGTGAATGTAGTTTTGCTCGTGCTGCGTCACAGAACCAAGGGTCAGCGAATGGATCGTCGATGATGCGATACAAACCATCGATGTCGTATTGATTCCAGATAGTTAATGGATCAAGCACAATTTTAACATTGCCGACATAAGTTTCTGCTGGAATGCACATTACTCCGTGCTCAACAAGTAACCGAAGTGCAACTGATCGCCTCACAAGCTCGTTAAGACGTAACTCGTAATACGCTTGCCACAAATCACGGGATACCTGAGTTGATTGGGTCTGCTCAGGAATTTTTGCTGGATGCTTCCAGAATGGCTCAGCGATGAGGTATGCCAGTGGCATCGCTGTTTCAGGACGATAGTCTTGTAAGGTATCAACAAGGCCATTGTTAAGGACTGGTTTGTCCCATAGTATCAGCACTGAGTTGATGATTTTTGTAACGCCATCTTTTTTCCGTAAGAGTGCGGCTAGGTCCTCATTGCTTAAATTTGGACGGGGACCAGTTTGCCGTGAATAGTAGAGAAGGGCGAGTAAGTCACCCTCAATCCAGTTTGGCACCTGTATCTCTTTATTCAATTTACCAACACTAATTGGCGTAAGGAGACGATATTTGAGCTCAGAGTTCGTTACACATTGATAATACACAAGCGAATCAAAGATGCTGGATAATTTCTGACCAGCCATTTGAGTATTATAGAACTTGAGTTTATGGAAACTGCTGATCGTGAGACAAGCAGAGTTGTATTGGGCATCGTGCGTCTGCCCAAACGAGTTGGAGCAGACGCTGATCACGAGGCTGATCAGTGCCGTTATGACAAAGTACTTCTTCATTGGTAATTCCTATGTGGTTGGTTGTTTACTGTTCCTATTGGTAACAGCATCTGACCCAATAGTACATCATTTTTTGCAAAGTGGCAATGATGTCACTGTCCATATAGACCGCCGTAAATGGCGTGGTACTATTACAATATGAAAAAAATATTTATACTCATCGCTATACTCTGCGGATTGATCGTACTGTTACTCGTAGCCATGCTCAGTTTCGGTATGATCGGTATCGGTCCTACTCCATCGGAAGATGCTCCAGTTACAATTGTGCCTAACACTGCTTTGCATGACGCGACATTCCTCATTGGCGGGCAGTCAGTCACACTTAAAGACGGAAAATCAGAAATGCCTACTGCACCAGGATCAATCGGGGAGATTTCAACCGAATATTTCGGTAATGATGTTGTATACGACTTCAACGGTGACAGCATTGCAGACCGCGCTTTTATTGTTGCTCAGTCAACTGGTGGCACCGGTGTGTTTTATTACGTAGTTGCTATCCTTAGCAGTTCAAAGGGTAACATTGGTTCAGAGGGATATTTTCTCGGCGATCGCATCGCACCTCAGACTACTGAAATGAACGGTAATATCATTGTTGTAAATTATGCAGATAGAAAGCCGGCTGACAGTTTTACTACACCACCATCAGTCGGTAAGACAGTTCGTTTGATACTTGATCCAAAAACAATGACATTTGGCATCGTGGCAAATAACTTTGAAGGCGAAGCAAATCCTGCTCAAATGACGTTGACACAGCAAAAATGGAATTGGATAAGTATAAAATATAGTAATGGAGCAAATATTACCCCAAAGATTCCAAGTAAATTCTCTCTGACATTTAAGAAAGATGGTACCTTTAGTGCATCGACAGATTGTAATGGTGTTGGTGGTGAGTATAAAACAACAGGTTCAACAATAGTATTTGATAAGATGATGTCTACTCTCATGTATTGTGATGGTTCACAAGAAGGTGATTTTAGTAAAGCCATTGGGGAAGTAAGCGCATACCGCTTTACCTCAAAGGGCGAACTTATTTTCGACCTCAAGCAAAATAGTGGGACAATGACATTTAATTAATAAAAATTTATGGTCAATCGCAAACTACAACTTCAATTCTTGCTCGTTCTCTTGATCGGTACACTGATACTTTCGTTCTTTATCTTCAAACCATTCCTTGCACCACTTGCACTGGCTATAGTATTTTCTGTTGTTCTACAGCCGCTATATAAGTTTGTCTTGCGCCGTATAGGCAATAGGCCTTCGATCGCGTCGTTACTCACAGTTGTTTTGAGTATCCTCTGCATATTTATTCCTGCAGCTCTCCTCGGTACGCAGGTATTTCAAGAAGCCCGCAACTTGTATGGATCACTTGCTCAAAATGGCGGTGGAACAAATACACTTGTGACAATTATTCAGCATGCAGGGCATAGCCTCAATGGATATTTTCCTGGAGCCGAGTCTGCTTCAGTAGATTTTTCAAGTAATGTCGATGAATATGTTAAACAAGGCCTGAGTTGGTTCGTAAACAATCTTGGTAATGCACTATCAGGAGCGTCAGCACTCGTGCTCGATCTTTCAGTCTTTGTTATCGCTCTATACTACCTGCTCAAAGATGGATATAAGCTCAAAAAAGCAATTGTAGCCCTCAGTCCTCTCGAAGATACTGCTGATGAACGTGTATTTAGTAAACTCGGTATTGCGGTCAATTCGGTCATCCGAGGCAATCTGATTATAGCTCTAATTCAGGGTTGTATGACTGCAATTGGGTTTACTATTTTTGGTGTGCCGAATGCCTTTTTATGGGGAACAGTGGCTTCAATTGCTTCACTTGTTCCTGGTATGGGTACAGTGCTCGTACTTGGTCCAGCTGTGCTCTATCTATTCTGGTCAGATCATACTATTGCAGCCGTCGGCCTTATTGTCTGGGGAACCTTCGCAGTGGGACTCATTGATAACTTGCTTGGCCCAAAGCTCATGGGAAAGGGTATGGAACTTCATCCGCTCTACATACTGCTTTCAGTTCTTGGTGGTATCGCTTTCTTTGGTCCCATAGGTATCTTTCTCGGACCGCTTGCACTCAACCTCCTCTTTGCGTTTATCGAAATATATACGTTTTTGACACATCAGATTATGAGTGATAAATAGGAAAAATCGCGTAATAAAATCAGGTTTTGATTCGTCACCACCTGTGATAGGAACCTGGTCGAATCCTATTGTATTATTAATATTAATATAACTACCATGACCTTTAACAAAATTGTATTTGGCGGTATCTTGGTCCTTGTATTCGCATTCGGCGTAGCGTTGTACTCAATGCCTCACAGTGCGTTTGCTTCAGCTGTCTCGACACTTGCCGGCCGTGATCTTACGACAGGTTCGCGTGGCGACGATGTTGCAGATCTGCAAGGATTGCTTGGTGAGCAAGGATATCTGGTCATGCCCGTTGGTGTGCCATTCGGTTATTTTGGTCCATTGACCAAGACTGCTCTTGCAAGCTACCAGGCATCAATCGGAGTTTCTCCTACAGGATACTATGGTCCTATTACGCGCATGAAGATGGTTCAGGTATTTACGACACATGGATGGATGGCACTCCTCGCAAGCGTTAATCGTTAATAGAAAAAGAAAAGACGCTCACGGTGGGCGTTTTTTCTTTGCATGTAAATCATCTGGACAATAAAAATCCCCGCCGGCAAAGGTGGGGATTGTGATTGAAACTAAACAACATTATTGCCGTGGAAAATAGAGATTGTCGAGATTAAGGCGACGAACGTTTACGTGCTCGATATCAACATCGAACATAACTGAGAGTTTTTTGAATACTCCAGTCAAAGTTTCAATCTCATCACGCTCGATGACTTCGCCAGAAATGATACTGCCACCAGGCCTGTTGATTTCAAAGAAATGCATCGGCATAGGTTTGGTTGCGTGATACATATTCAATCCGCAGATTCGACGCTCCGGTTCCACGGTGCCGGTAAGCATCTGAACAGCAGCTAAGAAGTGCTTGCAGACTAGGGAAGGAGTTTCTCCGTTACCCCCGCCTGTGAATACGTATGTATCCTGTGTGAGAGGGTGGCCGATATGTGTTTTAAAGTCGTGCATCGGACCTTCGAAACGTCTGAACCAGTCGATGTTAAACGGCTTTGTCAGTTGGCTTAAGTCAGTGAGCATGGACATGTCGAGACCGTTAAGTCCATCTGTTGAACTTTTGGTGAGAGCTTCAGTTTTCATAGATCAAATTCCTTGGGTTGTTTTGTTTTGCTGTTCAAATTATATATTAACATGTTTTGCATATAAGGTCAACATGGCAAAAAAGCCCACCGATAGGGGCTTTTTTGCTTAATTTTTTAGAGAGACTATTTAGATACCTGCTGTCGTAGTAAATGAGAATTCATTTGTACGGCTTGTATTTCCAGTAGAGTCCTTTGACTCATATACCATGTAATATTGTGTACTTGTTGCAAGACCAGTAACTGTTATAGCGTGCGCACTTACGAGTGAAGTGTTCTCAACGAACGCAGTAGTACTCGCTGCTACATTGACTGGTGTACTTGTTGAGTAATAGGCCTTTGTTGTTGCATTCTCATTTGTCTTCCATGAAAGCTGAACGGTTGTTGAACCAATGATAGCAACTGCATTTGTGATGACTGGCGCACTCGTATCAGTGGTTGTAGCAACTACAGGATAGTTCTTGGTAGTAAATGATGTTTGAGCTGAGGTGGCAGTATTTCCTGCAGCATCACGTGAACGAATGACCATGTAATATGTTGTACTTGCAGATAGTGGACTGAGGACGACAACATGATCTCTGTTTAATGATGTTTGTAGGACTACCTTGGTCGTACTCGCAGATAAATCGACAGGAGTGTTCAAACTATAGAACACCGTCGTGTCAGATTTTTCGTTGGTAAACCAACGGATAACGGCATCTGTGATACGAGGATTGATACTGAGAGCACCTAGGATAGGCGCGGTTGTATCTGTCGTTGTACCTGTGCCAGGTGTACTTGTAGAATGTTCCTTGTCGTATTTCTTACCAATACCGAAGGGAAGATTACATTCATCTCCTATTGAGACTGTCGTATTGTGTTTGATCCAGCCTGGTGCGATGAGATGACCGAAGGCACGGACACAACTCTTATTATCTTTTTTGTTGTTTTTATCCGTATCTTTCTCAACCTTTACCTGTACTTTGGCTTGATCATTTTTTACCTGTTCATTTTTATTTGAGCGATTTTCATTGTCACTGTTGCCTTTGCCATTATCTTTTGCAAATGTAGACAATGGACTCAATATGAGAGTTCCTACCAGTAGACTACCGCTTATGAGTGCTCCAATTTTTAAATATTTTTTCATGATTTTAAATGTGTATAATTAATGCTAATAAAATGTACATCGTGTGTACCGTGCGACCTTTTCACACATTAAGGTAGACGAGATGGGGCATATATTCTTACCTAGACAGGCCAAATTCAACGTTGTATCATGGAAATACGTTAATATGAATAATAAGGTAAGATTTGACTGCCATATACGTCTTTACCCATGAACACTCGAGTGAAAGACCGATTTGTACAAATACATACAGAGCATGCGGATTCGATATTTCGATTTTGTTTTTTACGAGTGTCTGACCGAAATGTGGCTATAGACCTCACTCAAGATGTATTTATGCGCTATTGGGATAACTTGATTAAAGGAAACAATATACAGAATGATAAAGCTTTTTTATTTACCGTCGCTCGAAATATCATTATTGATTGGTATAGAAAGAAAAAATCAATTTCCCTCGATGCGCTCCAAGAAGAAAACGATGATCCAGAGGAGTTCGCCTTGATAGAAGATAATGCGAAAGGTGCCCTTGAACTCAGTACAGAAAGTCGTTTCTTGCTCGATAAAATCAAATCGCTCCCACATACGTCACAGCAAGTTCTCTATTTTAAATATATTGAGGATTTGAAGCCAAAAGAGATTGCAGAGATTCTACATATAAAAGAGAATGCAGTGTCCGTCCGAATATTCCGAGCCCTTGAAGATCTGCGAAAATTGACCGGCTACGATATACCGCCACAATAAATTGTATGAAAAATAACCACATCAAAAACACCATAGTTGAAATAAAGAAGATATCTCTCACACACCAAGAGAAATCGGCGCTTTTTGATGTGCTTGATTGGTATGCTGAATCAAATCCTTCGGTTAAAAGTCCATATTCAATCTCAACATGGACTCATCAGTTGAGTAGACCATTGACCTATGTTCTCACTAGTTTACTCATCGTTCTTCTTGCTGGAGGCAGTAGTGTATTTGCGAGTGAAGGAGCGTTACCTGGTGATATCCTTTATCCGATCAAGATACATGTTTCTGAGCCACTTAAAGTTGCGCTTGCAACCTCACTTGAAGCAAAACAACAGGTTAAGGTTGCACAAGTTGAAGAGCGTCTCAAAGAAGCTGAGACATTGGCGGTTCAAGGCAGACTTACATCATCAACATCTATTGAGATACAACAGGCTGTAGCAATGCGGGTGAGTGACGTGCATGATAGTTTGTCTGATAAAAATAAAAATCATCTTGAAGTTACACTCGCTGCACATGAAAATGTCTTGGAATCAATTAAGAAACACTCTTCTGATAGTGAAAAAACAAATATTGAAAATGTTCAAATTGCCTTGCGTCAAGATACAGAAGTAGCAAGCGCAAGCAGTGTTAGTAGTATTATGTTCGCTGCTAAAGTTGCTCCAATGAGAAGTGCGAAGATCAATCCTTCAGCATCAACGGCATTCAGTGAGAGAAAAGATAAAGTTCAAAAAGCTATTCAGGATGTTGATCAGAAAATTCATAACAATAGTAAAAATAACGATAGTGCAGATTCGTTTGAGCAGTCAATCTTAAATACCGCTTCAAGCTCAATACAAAATGCACAGACCAAGCTCAACCAAGCGGAAGACAATCATTCAAATAATAATGACGATGAGGCCAATGCTCTCATTGATGTGTCAGAAAAGAAAGTCCAGGAAGCATCTATCTCTATTGATCGTGGCCTAGAGTTGGGGAAGTTGAAGTGGTCAAATAGGGGGAACAAGTAAGGTTGTGAGAACATATCTATAACCTTGACGTGTATACCCCTAGGGGGTATACTATACGTATGAAAAAAGAGATCAAAAGTGCATCTCAGCGCCGTCTGTCGATTATCTCCGGACAAGTTCGTGGTATACAAGATATGGTCGAGCAGGAAAAATATTGCGTAGACATCATCACTCAAATTGAAGCTGTACGCGAGGCACTTTCTGGCGTTGGGGATTTGATATTGCAAAATCATCTAGAAACTCATGTAACTGAACAGATCAATAATGGTGAAGAAAAAAAAGCTGTTACAGAGATTCTGAAGATTTTTAAGTTGGCCCAAAAATAATATGAAATACCTATCTTCATTCATTTTGGTAGGATTTCTGAGTGTACTATTTTTTGGTTTTTTGCCGATGAATCATGATATTCATGGTGACATGAATGTTGCTGAACAACCATGTCCAATCATTTCACTAATAAATACTCTCTGTGGAACGAGTGGATCATTTATGTTGTTTGATCATATATCTGCACTTCAGTCACTTTCAAATATTCCACTTTCACCAACTATTTTAGGACTCAGCTTGATTGCGGTTTTTATGTATGCACTGATTCATTTCCTTCAAATACGTAACGTGCAACGTATAATTATACTCAAATTTAAACCAGTATCTCATGAGTCATATCTGGCACTTAGATCATTTTTCAAAGTTCGCTCATGGCTTTCATTATTTGTATTGAGCCCTTCATTCATATAACGCATTATTATTAGTTGTTATATTGAATTACTATGGCACATAAAAAAATCATACTACACATCAAAGGAATGCATTGTCGGTCGTGCGAAATACTTCTCGAACAAAATATCAGCGAGGTTGAGGGGGTGAAAAAAATCATCACAAATTATAAGAAGGGTATAGCTGAAATAGAACATTTTGGTGATACTCCACGTATGCGCGAGATAGAAAAAGCTATCAATAATGCGGGTTACACACTTGGGCTTGAGGATAAAAAGCATTTTTTCTCACGAAATCCAAAAGATTATGCTGAGCTTGCTGTTGCCGCCTGTTCATTATTTCTGATATACACAGCACTTCGCGTACTTGGTGTATTTGATATCAATCTAAACCTAAGCGGTACTCCAGGGCTTGTTGGCGTACTCCTTGTCGGTCTTACTGCGGGTGTTTCAACCTGTATGGCCCTCATTGGAGGTCTTGTGCTCGGTATTTCTTCACGACATGCTGAACTACACCCAGATGCCAGCACAAAGGAAAAATTTCGACCACATATTTTCTTTAATCTCGGTCGACTCGCTTCGTATGCGCTCCTTGGAGGCTTTATCGGTCTTCTAGGTTCTGCATTCAAGCTGTCCTCGCCGGTACTCGGATCAATCACTTTGATTCTCGGTATCGTTATGTTATTCCTTGGACTCAAACTCACGGAAATCTTTCCAAAACTGCATAACAAAGGTCTTGTGTTACCAAAAGCGGTCAGTAAATTCTTTGGCCTGAAAACTGAAACAAAAGAATATAGCCATCGCGGAGCATTCATCACTGGTGTGCTGACATTCTTTGTGCCGTGTGGATTTACCCAAGCGATGCAGTTATATGCAGTCAGTACGGGTAGCTTCACCCAAGGCGCATTGATCATGGGAATATTTGCTCTCGGCACATTGCCGGGAATCATTGGTATCGGAGGTTTAACTTCCGCTATACGGGGTAGTTTTGCTCGTCACTTCTTCAAATTTGCTGGCCTTGTCGTTGTTGCTCTTGCATTCTTTAACATCATCACCGGTTTCAATCTCACTGGTTGGTCACTTCCTTCACTACCATCATTTGGTTCAATCACGCAGAGTGTCGGTGGTTCATCAAATAGACCGGTTGAGATCATTGACGGCAAACAAGTTGTATATATGACACAAGAGGTTGGAGGTTATAGCCCAAATAAATTCACTATTAAAAAAGGTATTCCAGTGCTTTGGAAAATCACCAGTGAAAGTCAATTCACCTGTGCAGCATATATCTCGATGCCGTCTAGTGGTATACGTAAGCCGTTGAAGCTCGGAGAAAACATCATTGAATTTACCCCAACACAGACTGGGGTTATGAAATTTACCTGTTCAATGGGCATGTACACGGGCGTATTCAATGTGATTGATTAACTATTCTTGATAATACAAATATTTTATGACTAAAAAAACACTACAAGTAAAAGGGATGCATTGTGCCAGTTGTGCCACTATCATCACCCAGAAAGTATCAAAACTCGAAGGAGTGAAATCAGTGAATGTAAACGTTGCGACTGAGAAAGCACAGCTCGAATTTGATCATCAAGCAATTGATGTAAATAAAATGAATGCAGAGATCAAAAAGCTCGGCTATGAGTTTGTCGCTGAGTCAATGAACATGTCACCAGAAGACCATTCAAAACATCTTGGTTTGAATCAAACAAAGAATGAAAAGATACAGGAGTTATCACGTATGAAAAACAAGATTTTATTTGTGATGCCAGTAGCACTCGTGGTATTCGTTCTTATGCTCTGGGATATTGCTTCAAAAACGCTTTTGTTTGTACCGAAACTTCCTATTCCTATGGAGATATTCAATGCAGTAGGTATGGTACTTGCAACCGTGGTTATGTTCTGGATCGGTCAACCGTTTCTGCAAGGTGTAGTACGCTTCATAAAGTACCGTGTGGCAAATATGGATACATTGATTGGTATAGGTACACTGGCTGCATATAGTTACAGTGTCATTATTACGTTGCTACCTCAGGTTCGCGAGACACTCAGTCTTCCTGAGTATACTTACTTTGATGTGACGATAGTCGTCATTGGCTTTGTTATATTTGGTAAATATCTCGAAGCACGCTCAAAACTACGCACAGGCGAGGCTATAGAAAAGCTCATGGGACTACAGGCAAAAACTGCACTTATATTTAGAAATGGTAATGAAGTTGAAATACCTGTAAGCGAAGTGAAAATTGGTGATATCATCATCGTCAAACCAGGCACAAAAATACCAGTCGACGGAAGGATCGTCGAAGGCACATCGTCTATTGATGAATCTATGATCACTGGAGAGCCTATACCAGTCGACAAAAAAATCGGTGATCTAGTGGTCGGTGCAACAATCAATAAGCAGGGGAATATCAGATTCAGTGCTACAAAGATTGGATCTGATACAGTCTTGTCGCAAATCATAAAGATGGTTGAGGAAGCACAAGGATCAAAAGCACCTATTCAAGCAATGGCTGATAAGATATCGGCTATATTTGTGCCGGTTGTATTGGGTATTGCAGGACTTACTTTGATCACCTGGTTGACTGTTGGTGCACCGGCAATTGGATTTTCTGCGGCTTTATCGTACGGCATTCTTTCATTTGTAGGTATCCTTGTCATCGCATGTCCGTGTGCACTTGGCCTTGCAACACCTACAGCCATCATTGTTGGTGTAGGTAAAGGTGCAGAGTACGGTATTCTGATCAAAAATGCTGAAGCACTAGAGAAGCTGAGTAAAGTTGATACGATTGTGTTCGATAAGACAGGTACCATAACCAACGGCAAGCCTGAAGTAACTGATATCATTGTTTTGGATTCAGCATGGAATGAATCCCAAATTCTTAGTCTAGCAGCTAGTATTGAAAAACTCTCAGAGCACCCTTTAGCCGAGTCTATCGTTTTGAAGGCCAGTGAACAAAAATTAGCTCTTGAAAAAGTGGATGACTTTGTTGCACTCGAAGGTGTTGGAGTAAAGGGCACTATTGGTAGTAAGAATATTTACGTTCACAAGCCATCATCAAATAATACTTCTACAATTTCTCAACTGAAAACACTACAGGAACAAGGCAAAACTGTTGTTGTTATTGAAGTCGAGTCAAAAATAATTGGTCTCATAGCTTTGAGTGATACATTGAAATCAGAAGCCAAAGAAGCGATTGCAAAACTACATAAAAGGGGGATCAAAGTCGTCATGCTCACTGGTGACAATCATCTTGCTGCGCAGTATATCGCTACTCAAGCAGGTATTGATACAGTCATCGCTGAAGTTATGCCAGCGGAGAAAGCGGGTAAGATCAAAGCTCTCCAAGCAGAAGGTAGGGTTGTTGCAATGGCAGGTGACGGTATAAATGACGCCCCTGCACTCGTCCAAGCGGATGTGGGAATAGCTATGGCAACTGGTACAGATATTGCTATCGAGTCTGCTGGCATAACTCTACTCGGCGGAGATATCAGTAAACTTTCTCAAGCATTTGAGCTGTCACGCGCTACCATGAGAACAGTAAAGCAGAATCTCTTTTGGGCCTTTATATATAATGTCGTGGGTATACCAATAGCTGCCGGGTTATTGTTCCCAATCTGGGGCATAGTGCTCAATCCAATATTTGCTGGGTTAGCCATGGCAGGCAGTAGTGTGTCAGTGGTGACAAATTCGCTTCGTCTTAAAACTAAGAAACTGAAATAATTTTCGTAACAAAAAACACCTCAAACGAGGTGTTTTTTGTTTAACGGACGATGAAATGCAGTCTACTTGTTGTCTTTGTTTATCCAACCGAAGAGACTAAATTTGTCCTCATGAGCCTTAACGTATGCTTGCAAGCGTACCTGTTCAGCCTGGAGAGCGCTGATCTGGAGACTGATCTCTGTACGGTCAGAGGTACTTATTGTGCTACTGAGAAGAGCTTTCAAATCTTCAAGAGCTTGTGTTGTTGAAGCGATACCTGCACGGATCTTACCAAGATTTTTGTAATCGCTACCAAAGAAGAATGTTCTGAGGCTGCCACGATTGTCTACTTTCGTCATAGCTGAAACAGTTGTACTCGCAGAGTCATTTTGTGACATTGCTATCGCACGAACCTGAGCACCGATACCACCTTCACGGTCAGCGACACTGAGTAGTGAACGTACAAATGCCGAAACAACACTGCGATGTTCTGCGCCTGAAGCCTTGTCAGCATCACGTCCATTGCGAGTACTTGATGCTGAATCGTCATCGTCACTGTCTCGACGTGTACTTGTTGCCTTTCCTTTTTCTAAATCTCTACTTTCACCCTTATTCTTAAACTGTATTGATGTAGTAGAACGAGTATCTTCAGTGTCGTTGTCGTCATCATCTGATAAACGCGCATTCGCACTGACACCAGTGGAGACATTTAGGGCATTAACACGAACATCTCCGCTCGCACTCGTATCACTTTCAATTTCGAGACCTCGTGCTGATACAGTTGATATGCCCCCAGAGATGATGAGTGCGGTAAGTAATAGAACTATATGCTTATTTTTCATAAAAATTAATATTTGACTGATAACGTGACTGTTTGAAGTGTAGCTTGCATTTGTTGCAAGTTCAACCTATTCAATCTATACTCTAATGACGCTTATTTGCTCAAAATATTACATTTTATATGCCTAGAACATACATAAAGGACCTTGCGAATCATATCGGTCAGGAAGTAACCATTAAAGGCTGGGTCGACATACGTCGCGACCAAGGTAAGCTTATTTTCTTTGATTTTCGTGATATGACTGGCAAAGTTCAGGGTGTTATTCTTCCAAATGCCAAGGCTGCACATGAAGTCGGCTCAAAACTGCGTCCAGAGTGGGTTGTTGAAGTAAAGGGAAAGATCAATCAGCGTCCCGAGAAAAATGCTCAGAAAGACAAACAAAACGGCACCATCGAGCTCGAAATACTTGATATTGTTATCTTGAACGAGGCAGAAACACCTCCATTCGATATTTCAAGTGAAGGCAAAGAGATCAATGAAGAAGTCCGTTTGAAATATCGTTACGTCGACCTTCGTCGTGAACGCATGCAAAAGAACATCCGTAATCGTTCAAAGGCTATTCAGGTTATCCGTGAGTTCTATACTGGCGAGAATTTCACTGAAGTTGAGACTCCATACATGACTAAGTCAACACCAGAGGGTTCTCGCGACTACATTATCCCTTCACGTCTGTATCAAGGTAAGTTTTACGCACTCCCACAGTCACCACAGCAGTACAAACAGCTTCTTATGTCTGCTGGTTTTGAACGTTATTTCCAGATCGCTCGCTGTTTCCGTGATGAAGATACTCGTGGTGATCGTCAACCAGAATTCACTCAGATTGACTTGGAGATGAGTTTTGTTGTTCAAGAGGACGTCATGGCTATCAATGAACGCATGATTATCGAGCTTGTAAAGAAGCTCTATCCTGAAAAGGAAATTCAGCAAGTACCATTTCCACGTTTGTCATATAAAGAGGCAATGGAAAAATATGGCAACGATAAGCCTGATCTGCGTAAAGACAAAGAAAATCCAAACCTCCTCGCTTTTTGCTGGGTTATTGATTTTCCATTCTTTGAAAAGGTAGAGGAAGATGCAAAGGCGGGCGTAAAAGAAGGTTGGACATTTACACACAATCCATTCTCTGCGCCGAAGCCTGAGTTCATTCCTGACCTTATGGAAGGCAAGAACATTGGAGGTATCGTCGCTGCACAGTACGACATGGTCTTGAATGGTTATGAGATTGGTGGTGGTGGTATACGCAATCATGATCCAAAAGCACTTATCAAAGTCTTTGAGACTATGGGATATGCAACTGAACGTATTGAAAACAATTTTGGTCACATGCTCAAGGCTCTCGCTTCGGGTACACCTCCACACGGCGGGTTGGCATTTGGTTTTGATCGCCTTATGATGTTGCTCCAAAATGAACCGAATATCCGCGAGATTATCGCTTTTGCAAAAACTGGTGAGGGACGTGATCCGATGATGGATGCACCAGCAGAGGTTGAGCAAAAACAGCTCAGGGAGTTGGGGATCAAGTTCGGTAAATAAAAGAAAATGGCGCTTAATCGGCGCCATTTTTAGTGGTAAGATGTAATTCCTATGAATACAGAGCAAGAAGACAAAACAGAAGAAAAGAAGATAACAAAAGAAGGTATTTATACTGGCTTTAGTGTCATGTTTAAATATTTGAAAGGATATCGTAGAGATATCATTATTTTGAGCATTATTGGCGTACTCTCCGCACTTGGAAACGGCGTTATACCATACATCGCTGGAAGTTTTTTTGATTCTATAAGTAATCCGAGTGTAACTAGTTTGTTCGGCTATGTAATCCCACTGTATGTTAGCTTGTTGATTTTATGGTCGATTGTCCAATGCCTGACTTATTTTATGGATTGGCGTATCAATATCATGAGTCAGTATATCTCTAATACAATCTGGCTTGAGTATATCTCAAAAGGCTTTGGTTTCTTGCTCAACCTGCCTGTTGCTTTTCATAAGAAAAATAAGATTGGCGAGATTGGTAACAATATAAATTATGCAGCAAACAGTTTGGAAACTATTGTCAGCAATGTCGTGATTGATCTTTCGCCTCAAATATTGAGTATCGTCATTGCATTTGGGATTGCGCTTTACATCAAACAAGTCCTCGCGCTTTTTCTGATGATCGGTGTCGTTATATATGTATTCGTATTGCTAAATAAGGTGAAGCCTTTGGCAAAATATCAAAAAGAATACTACGATCATATTTCAAAGATGTGGGGAGATGCATACGATACAGCTGGTAATGCGCTTGCGATTAAGCAGGCAACCTCTGAGCAATATGAGCAAAATAAACTTTTAAAGGGAATGCTCGCAGCGGTTCCTATGTGGATGAAACAGACAAAAGTGTGGGGAAATCTCAGTTTGTATCAGCGTATCACTATTCTGGGTACACAGATTCTTATATTTATTTTTTCTGTTTATTATATACATCAAGGAGCCATGACTCTCGGTGAACTTCTTGCATTCAATGCATACGCAGCAATGGTATTCGGCCCGTTTACAACTATCGCGCGAAACTGGCAAACAATCCAAAATGGCATCATAAATATCCAAGAGACAGAAAAGATACTCGCCCTTCCGACTGAAAATTATGAGCCTATTGACGCTCCTGTTATCGATATTCGTGGAGATATTGATTTCAAAAATGTCTCATTCCAATACGATGAAGGTAAGTCTGTTCTTCAAGATATTTCATTTTCTATTAAAGCAGGTGAGATTATCGCTCTCGTTGGCGAGTCTGGTGTCGGTAAAAGTACTCTGATTGACCTTATCTCTGCATATCATTTTGCTAATAGCGGAGATGTCTTCATTGATGGGTATGATGTCAAAACACTAAATTTACGAAAACTCCGCCAAGCCATCGCTGTTGTGCCACAGGAAGTTGTTCTCTTTAATGACACAATTGAAACAAATATTAAATACGGTAACTTTGAAGCAACACACGAAGAGATTCGTGAAGCTTCACGTAAAGCTCACGCACTCGATTTTATCGAAAAATTCCCTGAGCAGTGGAAACAGCTCGTTGGTGAACGTGGTATCAAGCTTTCGGTTGGTCAGAAACAGCGCATCGCAATTGCACGCGCTATTCTCCGTAATCCAAAGATCCTTGTTCTCGATGAACCAACATCAGCCCTTGATGCAGGTACAGAGAAGATCATCACGGAATCTCTGGACAAGCTCATGACGGGTAAAACGACATTTATCATCGCTCATCGCCTCAGTACTGTCCGAAAAGCTGATAAAATCCTTGTTTTCAAGGAAGGAAAGATCATAGAATCAGGAAAACATGATGAATTACTCAAGATTGAGGGTGGAGAGTATAGGAGACTATATGAGTTACAGATAGGTTTGCACGCGTAAGGCACCACAATTGAGGTGTTGGTCGTACTAATGCTAGAATGTAACAACGTTCGCTTACTTTAGTAATTTATATATTTTATGACAAAAGAAATAAAAACAATCATTGCGCTTGTAGTATTGATTGCAGTCGTGATTATTGGTTGGTTATGGTACGGTTCATCAAATAATGCACAGGCCCCTGCAGGACAAAAGCAAGTTAGTAGTTCTAGACAACAAGTATATGTACCTGCGGATGCTGGTCTCACAACATCGCCATCTGATACCTCAGATGCTGCATTACAAAGCGACATGGGCTCAGTGAATGCTCAGATGAAGAGTCTCAACACTGATACCTCAAACATTTCAAACTAGCATTTATTATCAGCACACATTTATTATCTATATGAAAAAAATTATCTATATAAAAAGTACCGCTATTGCGACTGCAGTTGCATCGCTCGCTCTTGTTGTACCTGCTTTTGCGCAGACTCCAACAAATGGCACAGCAAATCATCCCTTGCTCGTCAATAAAATGATGCAGGTTCGTGCAGGTACACAAGCAACAACTACTCGTCCGATTGTAGGGGCAAAGATGATGGGTAAAATCGCGAGTTCAACAGAGGCGAGAAAAGAGGCACGTGATATGCGCCAAGCAAGCTCTACTGCAAATCGCATGGAAAAGGGTAATCAGCGTGGTGACAATATGATTGATCAACGTATACAAAGTCTGACTGCACTTCTTGGTCGTATTCAGGCTATGAAACATGTATCTGATAGTGACAAGGCTCTTTTGAGTACTTCAATACAAGCAGAGATTGCAGCACTTACTGATTTGAAAGCAAAAATTGCAAGCGATACATCAACTTCAACTCTAAAAGATGATGTCAATTCAATCACAAAGTCGTATCGCATATATGCTCTTGTTGAACCACAAGCACAGATCATTGCAGCAGCTGATCGTGTACTTGGAATCGTCGATTCACTCAAAATAATTGAGGCAAAGGTGCAAGCACGTTTAGCTTCAAGTACTACAGCTTCATCAACCTCACTGCTTGCTGATTTTGATATTCAAATCTCATCTGCAAGTACGCAAGCAAAGGCTGCTGTAAGTTTGGTCGCTAGTCTCAAACCAGATAATGGCAGTGACACTGTTGCAGCTTCAAATAAGTTAGCTTTGCAAAATGCTCGGGCAAATGTAGTTTCAGCTCAAAAATCCCTTCAGATGGCAGAAAAAGACATTCGCAGTGCGATTGGTGAATTTAGTAAAGGCAATAAAGATGTGAATTCACGCCGTCCTGCACCACGACCAGGTACAACTACACCACCTACATCTACTACGACACTTCAGTAGTTCACTCATATATCGTCAAAAGTACAACCTCTAACCGGGTTGTATTTTTAGTTATCCACAAAGAGGCTCTGAAGTAGGTTAGCTGTGATATAATAGTTTATAAGTTAATAGCCACTCATTTATATTAAAAATGGAAACATACTCTCTCAATCAAAATCCAATACCACAGGTACCTATGACTGCAGAAGAGCGCCATCGTTTTATGAACCTTTCGATTGTTGCAGTAGCGATTGCTCTGATTATCGGTATTTTATATTGGTGGACAACAACTGGTAACAGTATTGCTCCTGCATCAGTTGATACTCAAGCTGAACTCCGTGCTCAAGTTGCAGCTATCCTGAGAAGTGCACCTGTAGAAGCTTCACAGCAGGATATAGATAGGGTGGCATCACAACTCAGTGCGACAAAGCCTGGTGTTGCAAGCAACGCTGACATACAAGCTATGTCAAACGCCCTCAGAGCAAAATAATAGTTGAACTAATCTAAAAAAATACCCTGAACAAAATTCAGGGTATTTTTTATTATTCCAGCATAACTGCCGGTTCTCCTTTTTTATGTGAAAATGCAGAAGCATTTCCTTTGATCCACAATGCTGCGATAGCACCGATAAGCACGATAACGGCTGACACCTCGAAGACTGTAGCATACGCAGCCACTTGCGCTTTGAGCTCGATAAGACCAATCGCTTGCCCAATATCAGTTGGCGATGTGGCGTTGATGCTGCTATTTTGGGCGATTTCAATGACTTTATTTGTAGAGATATTTTTGATCAATGTTCCAGAAAGAGCGATACCGAATGCACCAGCGATATTGCGTGCAAGTGCGAGAATCGATGATGCAACACCGACTTCCTCAGTAGGAACGCTGTTGGTAACCATACTGGTACGTTGAGCCATGCCGAAACCAAGACTAAATGCCATGATTGAAAGAGGAATGACGATATCAAGAGTACCTGACCGAGGATCAAGCAACATTGAGAATAAGAATATACCAACGCCAGCTCCAAAGGTACTGAGCGCAATGATATAGCTTGGCTTCACTCTGCCTATTAAACGGCCACCAAGGGGTGCTGAGACCATAAAACCTGCAGCCATAGGGATAAAGAGGTATCCCGCCTCCGTTGCGCTCATACCAAGGAATGTTTGTGCAAAAATAGGTATAAGGAAGACGCTACCCATCATACCCATGAATACAATAAAGTTATTGGCGAGGACGGTATTGAACGTGGAGCTCTTGAAAAATTTAAAGTCGACAATGGCGTCTTCATGGTCTCGCTCAATCAAATAAAATGCCGCTGAAAATACTGCGATAATGACATACGATAATATACTATTGCCTGACATCCAACCCCAATCTGTACCTTTATCGAGCAGAAGAACAAGAGATGCTAGTGCACCGCCAAGCGTCACTGCGCCCCACCAGTCAAAACGATAAACTTTCTTTTCTGAAACTGATTCATGAACGAAGGCAAGAGCCATAGCAAGGCCGATCAAGCCAACAGGGAGGTTCAATAGAAACACCGCGCGCCAATTGAATAGGTCAATGAGCGGACCACCGATGAGTGGACCGAGAACTGCGGAAGCAGCAAAGGCTGATGACCAGATGCCGAGTGCCTGAGCTCTCTTTTTTGGATCAGTAAAAGTGACAGCAAGGATGGCCATTGCAGTTGGATAGTCAGCTGAACTTGCGATAGCCTGGATAACACGAAACACAATCATTGATGAGAAATTCCATGCAAGTCCAGCAAATACCGAACTAATAATGAATATCAAAAAGCCAAGTATATAGACTTTTTTTCGGCCAATACTATCACCGAGTTTGCCCCATACTGGTACAAACACTGCATTAGCGATGATATAGGCGGTCGCTATCCATCCTCCAGTGGAAACACTCACGCCAAAATCGCTAATCATCTTTGGTAATGCCAAATTGACGATTGTCTGGTCAAGGCGACCGAGAAAGGTTCCTATGATGACTGTCGCAAGGACAAGCCACTCGAAATTGGAGTTATTTTTCAAGGCAAATAAATATTAGTTACTATAGATCCACACTTTTGATGACATACCATTTTTTATCTGAGGGAATGCGGTAACATCAAATCTGATTTTAACGTCGAATTGGTTGATCTGTCGCTTGTCGGAAATATTGAATACGACATCTTCCTGTCGTGCTGAGGCACTGATCTCGTCTACAACACCCTGGAAAGTTCGTGAACCAAATGCATCGAGTGTGAATACAGCTTGATCTCCAATCTTGATTGAGCTCAAGCCTTTATCTTCATCGATGTGGGCGACTACGCGGAGATCATCTGGATTTACTACTTTTACTACTGCTACACCGGGAGCAATAGTCGTGCCGATAGCTGTATCTGTATCCGTTACAACACTTGTTGCAGTTGTTTTGAGGAGCTCATTGCCAACGCGTGCTACAACGGTATCTGGACCAACGACGTCACCGACGTTTACGTAAACCTCTTGAAGTACTCCTGGAGCAGAAGGTGAGATAGTTGTTATAGAAGCTGAGACAATAGCCTTGTCTGTGTATACACGGCCCATAGATGTTAGCCAGTAACCAAGTCCTGCAGTACCACCAATAATGATGACGGCAAGCATTCCTGTGGTGACCCAGATATTTGAAGTAAGTTTTTTCATAAGAATGTATATTGCGTTAAATTAGTAGGTATCAGCGCCGAAGTGAGCGACTATATCACCGTCTTGTACACCTTCAAGTATCTCAGTGTAGCCATCTGAGCCTGTGATACCAGTGGTAACCTGCTGCTGTACGAATGTGCCCTCTGTATCTCTAACTAAAACATATTTTTGGTCTCCCTTGGTGATAAGTGCGCGCGTAGGAACAGCAATAGCGTTGGTTGATGTTGCGGTAGTGATCAGGGCGTTTGCGGTTAATCCTGAACGAATACGCGGGTCATTTTGATTGAAACGCAAAGTAACCTTGTAAGAGCTAATACCATTTTTGATGGTCTCTGAAGGACTAACAAGGTATACAGAAGCAGGGAAAATAGCACCTGATCCATATGCATCAAAAGTGATGGTGGCAGGATTTCCTGGATTCATTGAGCCAATAGTGTTCTGAGGTACATATACCTCGATGTTGTAGAGATTCGTATTGATAATGCCAATATTTTCTCCTGCAGATATGCCAGGCACTACTACCTCACCAACTTTCATATTCACATCGGTGATTGTTCCATCAAAAGGAGCCAAGATGTATGTCTGAGATAATGCACTTCGATATGCTTCAACTTGTGCAGATGCCTTTGCCAAGAGAGCAGATTGTGATTGAAGATCTTCGTTTCGAGTACCTGCATTTTCAAGAGTGAGACTACCGTGTGCACTGCTCCAAGCCGCGTCAGATGCAGTAAATGTATTTGATGCAGCGGTGACTTGCTGTTGAGCTCCGTTCACTGCTGTCATTGCAGTATTTATCATTGACTGAGTCATGCCTGAATTTCCAACTGAAAGGGCGTTAGTGATAGCGCTCAGATGCGTGAGAAATGTTTGGGCAGATGAAAGGCCGTTACGTGTCATTGCACGTGCAGTGTCTATCGAAGTAGTTGCATTGGTTATGTTTGAAAGAGCAGTTTTCCATGCATCGAGCTTGTCTTTCACATTTACACGCTCAGCATCGATAGTCATTTGCTGGGTCAAATTTTCGGTACGGATATTGATAGTTGGATTGACGGTGTTTCCATTAAGAAAAAGTGAGTCGGATTTGTTTGTCAAAGCATCAACTGTCTGAAGGTAGGCATTGTTCATCGCTACAGTAAGTGCTGATGAACTATCAGTGTATTTTTGACTGTAGAGGGCTAGTTCTTCAGGTCGGGCGCCACTTTCAAGCTTACTCAACTGTGATTCACTCGCAGAAAGATCAGCGAGCGCTCCATCAAGTTGCGCTTGAATCGTGCCAGAATCGAGGTGAGCCAAAATATCTCCTTTGTGCACCACATCACCTGAATGTACTCGAACTTCAACGATTTTTCCTTGTGTACTAAAAGAAAGCTCTGATTCTTGTTCAGCTACGACGCTTCCTGAAGCACGCACAATCTGTGTGATATTACGTCGTGCAACTGGTGCTGTGCTATAGGTTGGCGCATGGCGAGAAAGTACATACGTAGTTACGCCGACTGCTACCGCAACCACTGCAATACCGATGCCGAGCCATAATTTGAGTTTTTGATCGTTAGTCTTCATAAGATATTTATTGATTATTTTGTAATTTACTCAGTATCCGTGTCAGTTCGATCTGTTCTTCATCTGATAAGACAGAGGCTCGTTGATTGAATGCTTCATAAATCGCTGAGCGGTTCTTCTCAAATGTTTTCTTGCCTTGAGTAGTGAGTTCTATACGTGTGACTCGACGGTCATCTACATCTTCGTAGCGAGTGACGTCTTTGCTCTCAACGAGACGATCGATGATGGCTGTCACTGCAGGGGAGGATATGCCAAGCTCGTCCGCGATATATTTCATCGAAGGATTTTTTTGCTCATACGCAATAGTCATGGTCTTCATTTCAAGAAAAGAACATGCGGGGGCCACTGATCGCATTGTCTTGTACATTGAACGAGTGAGTGACACCAGCAATGAAGCAATGTCTGTTGTGCTTGATGCGCGTTTCGATTTTATGGCTGTAGACATAGTTATTATGGTGAATAGTTAAGTATGTGAAGTATTATATCACACCACAAACTAGATGCAACTACTCCCAGGTCCGACCTAGTTCTAGGTCGGACCTGTAACTACAGACGGTACATCGGACGAAAATAGAGCAGGATTATATTTGCAATGCCAAAAACAAGTGAGAGTAGCCACGTACCTATACTCACGTTACTAGAGATAACTAGAGCGAATGCTATTACACATAAAATAACGCCGGCTGAATCAATCTTTATCTTTTTTATAAGTAGTTGTGGGTAAGATATCTTTCCCCAGAGTAAAACGTATTTTGTAACCGCAAGAATAAAAAGACCCGTGACAGTAAGCATGAAAACGAATGGATTATTAAAGTTAAAAGCAAGAAATAGATACAAGATTACTAAAATAATATCGACAGAATCTTGTAGAAAGTTATGTGCACCCGCGATTGTCGTGAAAAGCCTCATTGAATAGTATGTATTGAGTGTAATCGAAGCGTAAAAAATAATAAGAGGCAGAGCAGTTAAAAAATCACTCACAGAAAAGATCAACCCAACAATTCCAGCCAAACTGAGTAGTACGGTTACACCAACTGTCTTTATGTGTGGGCTAATTTTATTCATAGTACTATTTGTTCGTTCGAGACAATTTACGAATATCGGTTGATTTTTTGGTGAACGGTCGTTTAAAAAGTATTGGCCATAAAAAATTGAGCGCGTACGTGATGTTTGTTTTGATCAATCCCTCTTCACTAAATCGACGGCTCGAGGAATGAATAAAGAAACTCATATCAAAAACCACTTTACCGTGTTTGCTCAAACGTCGTGCTATGTCTGTATCCTCACCATAAAAATCAATGCTCTGATCAAAGCCGCCCATGGCGAGTAGTGCATCTTTGCGAGCGACAAAATTGCCGCCGAGTACCATATAACCAACAATGCGGTATGTAAAAGGTGCAGTTAGCCACCACACTAAATGCATGACATTATTTTTCCATTTGATACCGTCATGATAACGGTAAGGACCACTAAGACAAACAGTATTGGGTTGCTCGTTAAATATCTTTTCTACTTTTGATACCCAATGAGGTGGTAAAAGGGTATCTGCATCGATATAAGCTATGATATCTCCTGTGGATGCTTCGAGGCCACACTGTCGGGCTCTGGTCAGACCCTTCTTTGATTCATGTACAACTTTTACTCCGGAAACACTCAGTGCGTATTCTCTTGTTTTATCGGTACTCGCATTGTCTACAACAATGATTTCATGAAATTTTCCATCTGAATGTTTGATGGCAGATTCAAGACATTTCTTGATACATAGCTCTTCATTATATGCAGGTATGATGAGTGAGATTTTCATGTAATTATTTGGCCTGATCAGATGTTTTTTCCCACCATCGTTCCCAGTTTTTTGCTTTTGCAGTACCGAAAACCATCAGCCAAAAGCTATTCACCATCCAAATTGATAGTAACTTCGGCCAACCAAGGGCATGTGCACGACGTCCGCTATGTATAACAACCAATTCGGAATCGTATAATGTTCGACCAATTTTAGATAAACGATGAAAGAGGTCAGCATCTTCACGGGTGACGAGATCCTCGCGAAATCCGCGTATTTTTTCAAAAGCTTCTCGAGTAACCATTTGAAATTTGCCTGCTGCTTCGCCAGTACGAAGAATATTATTCTTAATAAAATGTGTGCTATTAAATATAAAATACATTAGCCGGTCGCCCCACGTGCGTGTTTCAGGGTATACGTTGAGTTTGGCGGTCAATCCAACAAGATTAGGTATAGACCTAAAATCATCAAGTGCACAGGTGAAGAATGCATCAGGATTCTCGATCAAACAACTACTGTCGATGAATACCAAAAAATCTCCCTGAGCAATTTTTGCTCCTGCATTTCTATTTGCTGCTATCGTCGTGTGCTTTTCACTTGGCACGAGCACATTTTTTGTATACTTTCGAGCAATAGAAACTGTATTATCAATACTTTTATCGTCAGTTACAATTATCTCGTGAGGAATCTTCAACAATGAAAGATTTTCTAAGGTTTTTCCCAGATATTTTTCTTCATTATATGTAGGTATGATAATTGAAATCATGTTTATGAGATATAGCTTACAATGACTGTGCTTTGTTTTTTAATTTTTTGAAATATCGATAACCAATATATGCGAGAACGAGCAAGCCGACTGTTAGTGTAATCTTCCCAAGAACATTATCGATGGTGACATATAGATTACTAAAGAAATATCCAGCGCCGAGGAGGAAACCAGTCCATATGAGTTGACCGATCATGTTTACCAGGATATATCTTCCAAAAGGAATTTTAACCATACCTGCTGTCATCAGAGTGACAATGGCAAAACCAAGTCCGTTTGATATTTTCGAAAGAAAGAGGACGACATGTTTATGCTTATGAAATAGTCGCGTCATACGCTCTACGCCAGCCTCAGTGA
The DNA here is from genome assembly GCA_028713005.1 of Minisyncoccota bacterium. Lineage (GTDB taxonomy): Bacteria > Patescibacteriota > Minisyncoccia > Phycocordibacterales > PALSA-1337 > C7867-002. Next base: position 37,603 of record JAQTPC010000001.1, read on the forward strand.
TACTGAAACGATGTCCATGCTTTCCGATAAATGAATGACCGTACCTACGGCCAATGTAATACCAGATCACATCACCTACGAGATCGCCAATCATAAGTGCGATGTATATAGGCCAGAAGAAAAAGAAACCGAGACGGAGCAGAACACCGAGAATAAGAGATATCCATGGACCTTCGGCACATGCAATCACTGCAACGGCAATATAGACGAGATAATCATGAGTCACACCGAAACCAATAATCCAGTTTGCTATGTCGGGTAGGGACTGATTCATGTGTAATTCAGATTGTACCACGATTTTATGCCCATTTATGTTATATTGTTTTTATGTATAAAAAACTCCTTAAGCCGATTTTATTCCGTTTTGACCCAGAAACGGTGCACGACTTCTTTACGTGGACAGGAGAATTGCTCGGTAGGTCCGCTTTAACACGTTTTGTGGTAGCAAAGGTGTACGGTTACACTGGAAAAAATATTTCAAAAACAGTTGATGGTGTCACCTATAAAACACCAATTCTTCTTTCTGCAGGCTTTGACTACAATGGCCGACTTGCGCAGATTTTGCCTCATATTAGTTTTGGTGGAGAAGAGGTGGGCTCAGTCACGGCGAGACCATGTGAGGGAAATCCAAAGCCTCGTTTGACTCGATTGCCTCAGTCAAAGAGTATTATTGTGAACAAAGGATTGAGGAATGAGGGAGTCGATAAAGTAATTGAGCGCTTAAAACAGAGAATTCCGAGATTTAATAACCAAGTAACAATAACCAATGATCAAAAAAAGGTAGATTTTGTAGTCGGTATCTCTATCGCACGAACGAATGATGAGAAATCAGCTGCGTCAGTGCAGGCAGGCACTGATGATTACGTATATTCGTTTAAGAGGCTCAATGAGGAAAATGTCGGTGACTATTATACGATCAATATATCGTGCCCGAATGCTTTTGGTGGCGAAACGTTTGCTAAACCTGAGCTGTTGGGCCAGCTTTTGCCTGCACTCATGAAGATTCCGTGCACAAAGCCTGTATACGTGAAGATGCCCATCAATATTCCGTGGGATCATTTTGCACAACTCCTCAAAATAATTGATGAAAATAAATTGCACGGTGTTGTCATTGGTAACTTAAATAAAGACTATAGCTGGCTTGATGTTCGTGAAGAGGCTCCAAAAGAATACGTTGGTGGACTTTCTGGTAAGCCTTGCACCCACCCTTCGACTGACTTAATCAGAAAAACAAAAGAAGTATATGGAGATCGATTCACCATCATCGGTGTAGGAGGCATCATGTCTCCAGAGACTGCTCGGGAGAAGTTTGAAGCTGGTGCAGATCTGATACAGCTCATCACGGGTATGATCTATGAGGGGCCAGGGTTGGTAAGGAAAATTGCGAAAAGTTGCTAGGTCCGACCTGTAAGCAACGTGTTTACTTAACGAAATGATGATTTTTTTAACAGGTCCGACCTGGTTCTAGGTCGGACCTGTTAAAAAAGCGACCACGTGGTGAAGGTGGTCGCGATTGTGTGTTGATGTATGAAAACTTAGTGATGATTGCACTGATGATGATCAGGGCGACGATAACGCTCGCTTCGTTGTTGTGTGCGCAAGAGGCGTTTCTCAAGCTTAAGACCGTTGCGGTGAGCGTGGCCCTGGAGCTTACGCTTGAAACGATGGAGCGACGTCTTGAGATAGGTTGTTATTTTCCGGAACAGTTCACCCATAGTTTGGCCGTGGTAGATTTTGATGGAGTGAATTTGTTTTCCTCTCCATGAGGCCAAAGAATCCCTGTCAGCAAACTGCGTGTAGATAGCCATCTTGGTGCTCTCGACTCGCAGGGGCACAAACTCCTCTTTACCACCTTCTTCGAGAGTCACCAGAAAGGTGATTCCAGACTTGCGCTTCATGCGAGCCGCGGCTGCTGCGAACCCTTTGAAGGGAATATTGAGTTTCTCACTCATATTCTTGATGTGGTTCAACATGTTTTCAACCACGTATATGGGCTCCATGCGCGGATCGATAACTTCATCTAATGTGATTTCCATTTCGAACTCCTTTTGTTAGTTGTTTGCAGAACTTACTCCGAATTTGATTATTCTCCTTTATTGTTGAAATGTAAAGGGTGGCTGTGCATATCATTATGATATACTAGAGCACGTAATCCTTACCCATTAAATTCATTCACTTTTTATCACATGAAAAAAATCCGCGTCGCTATCAATGGTTTCGGTCGCATCGGTCGTGCTTTCGCCAAAATCGCTAAAAACCGCGATGAGATCGAGCTCGTCGCTATCAATGATCTTGGTAGTATCAAAAATTTTGCGTATCTCCTCAAATACGACACAGCGTACGGTGTCAGTCCATTCGATGTCACTGCTGATGAGACAAAAGGCATACTCAGTATCGATGGTCATGATGTTCAGTACATCTCTGAAAAGGATCCAACCAAGCTTCCATGGAAATCAATGGATATTGATGTAGTTATCGAGTGTACAGGCCTCTTCACCTCTGCTGAAAAGGCTCAAGCTCATATCAATGCTGGCGCAAAGCGCGTAGTTGTTTCAGCTCCTATAAAGGATGAGGCAGGTTCAGCGTACAAGGGTGAGACTATTCTGATGGCAATGAATGAAAACAAGCTTGAGACATGCACGGTATCATCAAATGCCTCATGTACGACAAACGCTTCAAGTCCACTTATCGCTATTCTCGATGAAACTATTGGTATTCACAAAGCTATTTTGAATACGGTTCATGCGTATACTGCTTCACAAGCTCTCGTTGATGGTCCAAGCAAGAAAGACCTCCGTGAAGGCCGTGCGGCAGCTCAGAACATCGTTCCTTCTTCGACCGGTGCGGCCATCGCTGTCACCAAGGTTGCCACACAGCTTGAAAATAAGTTTGACGGTATCTCTATCCGTGTACCAGTCGTTACCGGATCTATTGTGGACGTGACATTTGTTGCAAAGAGAAAGACGTCAGCTGAGGAAGTAAACTCAATTCTCAAGAAAGCAGCTGCGGAAGCACGCTGGAATGGTATTTTTGCGGTGACTGAAGAACCTCTTGTATCACATGACATTGTCGGCAACCGTCATGCATCTATAGCTGACCTTGAGATGACACGTGTTGTTGATGGAGATCTCGTGAAGGTGCTGGCGTGGTATGACAATGAGACAGGGTATACGTATACGTTGGTTGATCATGTGATCAAGGCAGGGAGGTTGGTTTAAATCAAAACAATGAATAAAATATATTTACTTATTTGCGTAGTTATCGTACTAATTTTAGTTGGCAGCTGCTTTCTTTATCAAAACTATTCATCTGACTGGAAAAATTATTTTGAAAATGGAATGAAGACAAATATTGTTTATCCTGCTGGATGGCAGGTAATTGGTGTGACCACATTCGCTTCGCCAACATCCACTAGAGAAGCATATACAGCATTTTTACCACCCCACCACACAGCGATAGATATCGATACCGTATTCATGCTTTTCGCTCATGACTGTACGGTTATTAAGTCACCAGTAAAATGTACTGGCGGCAGGAGCATGGAAGACAAAAATTCAGGTAGTAACGTCTTTTATACCTACAGTAACAATAAAGACATATTGGATATGTTTGACTCTATTGTTTCAAAAAATAAACTTAGTCAAGTATTTGAGAACTAAAATCAATTTGTTCTATGGTCCCCTCAAACAAACCTATCATCAAATACGCCTTCATAAATGCCTCATTGATGTCTTTGTACGTCATTGTTATAGGCAGTTTCTTTCACTTTGCACCGGTGATATTTGGTGGGCAAAATAAACCTGACACGGTATTTATCCCTATTGCCATGCTCCTGTTGTTTGTCTTTTCAGCAACACTCAGTGGCACCATCGTCCTCGGCAGACCAATACTTTGGTATCTCGACGGTAAAAAGAAAGAGGCTGTGATGCTCTTTTCTTACACACTATCATTACTTTTTGTCGCCATGAGCCTTGTATTCATTGTAATGGCACTATTTAGATAATTAGTCAGATAATACATTTCAATGGCTTCATACAACAAACTTGTTCGAGATAAGATACCTGAGATACTCGACAAAAAGGGTGTCTCGTATGAAAAGAGGATAGCTGATGATGCTGAATTCAAGGCTGAGCTTATAAAAAAGCTCACCGAAGAATGTGCTGAATTTGCGGAAGCAGGTGACCTTAATGAACTTGCTGATGTACTCGAAGTCATCAGCGCACTCAAAACCTTACCTGAATATACAGATGTTCTGGATGTACAAGATAAAAAACGCCTTGAACGTGGAGGTTTCGCACAAAAGATTATTTTGAAAGGGGAAAAATAGTGTTTTAGGGTTTCTTGAGAAATTCTTCATCATTTCTTTATCTCGGTCTGATACACTTGTTGCATTAGAATTTTAGGAATACAATAAATGCACACGATGACCACTTCAAACTACAATTTTGTCACCCAAGATGAGTTCAATGCCCACTCATTTCATGTTGATCAGAAATTCAACGATCTGACTGAGATCATGCTGGGTGAATTTGATAAGATGCATGAGAGATTTGAGCGAAATGACACCAAATTTACTTCTGTTGAAATTCAATTTAAGGCAATTGATAAAAGATTTGTTGGTATCGAAGGTCACTTTACAGGTATTGATGCGCGACTCGATTCGATTGATACGAAGATTGGTACTTTAGAAAAAGATATGAAGGATGTGAAGCTTCACATGAAAAATACAAATAAGAGACTTACTTCTCTTGAGGATAAGTTTGAAGTTCTGGACCAGAAAATGGATACCGTCTTCGATAAACTCAGTAACCACGATGAGAAATTTGATCAGATGATGTCTAGATTGAGCAAGCATGACGAGAAATTTAATCAAATAATGCTAGAACTGAGTAGTCACGATAAGAAATTCAGTCAAATAATGACAAAGCTCGATACACACAGCAAGCAATTAGATGCTATAATCGCAAAATGAAAACTCACCCTATTATTTTGGCCGCTGATCATGCTGGCTACAAGCTCAAAGAAGAGATAAAGGTCTTTTTACAGGCAAAAGGATTCAAGATTGACGATATGGGCGCACATGCCTTTGTTGAAGACGATGATTATCCATACTTCATGACTCAAGCAGCGCTTCGTATCGCTCAGGATTCCAGCGGTTTTGCTCGTGCCATCATCTTTGGCAAGTCTGGCCAAGGTGAGGCTATGGTCGCTAACCGTTTTCCGGGTGTTCGCGCAGCAGTGTACTACGGCGGCCCTCACGATATTTTGAAGCTCTCTCGTGAACATAACAATGCCAACATTCTCTCTATCGGTGCCGGCTTTGTCAGTGAGACAGAGGCGCAAGAGGCTATCATCCAGTGGTTAGAAACCCCATTTTCACATGAAGAAAAGCACCAGCGTCGTATCATCGAGATCGATTCGATAGAATAGTTCGTCGATCCATGCTACATTTTTGATATGAATAAAATAGAAATCATCCCCGCTATCCTCGTCGACGATTTTGAGGAGCTCCAAGACAAGATCGAGCTTATCAAGCTGAATACCAAACGTATACAGATCGATATTTGTGATGGTCAATTCACTCCGAGTGCCACGTGGCCATATAGAAAACCTGACAATAACTTCGAGATGCTCATTCGTGAAGATCAGTCACTGCCTGGCTGGGAAAAGATCGACTACGAGTTCGACCTTATGCTCAACAAACCAGAAGAAGTCGTTGATGATTGGGTATCTGTCGGCGCAACTCGTATTGTTTTGCACGCTGAGTCAAAAGGAGACATAAAAGCTGCGATTGAAAAATTGCAAGGTAGAGTAGAAATTGGTTTGGCTTTGAATATTGATACACCAATCTCAATGATCAATGACGCAATAACCAATAACCAAATTCAATTCGTCCAGCTCATGGGTATTGATCATATCGGTTTTCAAGGACAAGATTTTGATGCAAAAGTTTTGGAAAAGATACAAGAAGTCAAAAAGCTCTATCCGGATATACCCGTTTCTATCGATGGGGGAGTTAGTCTTGAGACAGCACAAGATCTCATTGATGCAGGCGCAGATAGGTTGGTCATCGGTTCAGCTATTTTGAATGCAGAGAGTCCGCTCAATGCTCTCGAGGAGTTTCAGAGTTTATAATTTCATCAGTAATCTAAGATACCCACACCTGCTAGGTCGGACCTAGCAGGTGTGGAGTATTTCGTATGATATACTATTCCTATGTCATTGACCGATGAAAAAGTAAAGCTCCTCGAAGCAAAAGCCCTCGACATCCGTCGTTCGCTCATCGAATCTCTCATTGAAGCAAAATCAGGTCATACCGCTGGTCCGCTCGATATGGCCGACATCTTCACCTATCTCTATTTCCACGCGCTCAAGCACGATCCAAAGAAACCCGCGTGGCCATATCGCGACCGTCTCATCCTCTCAAACGGCCACATCTGTCCGGTGCTCTACTCAACCATGGCGCATGCAGGGTATTTTCCTGTATCTGAACTCAAAACACTCCGCAAGTTTGGCTCACGTCTCCAAGGGCACCCACATCGTGAGTGGCTACCTATGCTCGAAAACTCTTCTGGTCCGCTCGGTTCAGGACTTTCCCAAGCTGTCGGCATGGCAATGGCTGACAAGATCGACAACGGCAAGACATCAGGAAAATATTTCTACTGCTTGCTCGGTGATGGTGAGCTTGATGAAGGAAACAATTGGGAAGCCATTATGTTCGCGGCGCGAGAAAAGCTTCATAATGTGATTGCTATAGTTGATCGTAACAATATCCAGATAGATGGGTTCACCGAGGATGTCATGCCACTCAATCCGCTCACTGACAAATGGAAAGCGTTTAATTGGCATGTCATCGAGGTTGATGGACACAATTTCCGTGATATCGACCGTGCGGTTGGTGAGGCACAGGCTGTCTTCGACAAACCATCAGTCATCATCGCAAATACGATTGCCTCAAAGGGTATTCCGGCTTTTGAACGTAAGTTTGAATGGCATGGTAAGCCACCGGGTACGCCAGAGGAGATAAAGACGGCTAGGGAAGCGTTGGGGATTAATAAAAATTAATATGAATTTCATTGCGATTCCATTTATTACATTAAGTTTACTTCTGCCAATTATAATTTTGATTGCGCTTATTTATGCAACAATTGTGCTCAGAAAACAGAAAAGATACTTTCTATTAATATTTTTGTATATTTTAACTATATTCATAATTTATTCAGCTGGTGATAAGATATTTTATACTTTTATTGAATTAATTCATGGACAAAATATTTACCCTTAATAAATAATAAAAACTAACATGAGAACAATCGAAACAATCTTAAAACTATCTTTCCTTGGACTTTCTATTTATTTCTTGAGTACACAAGCAGTGTTGTCTCCTTTATTTAACTTACTTCTTCTCGTAAGTATCGTTCTTGGCATGGTCCTCATGTTCAATCATGAAGCCAGTTACCATTTCAAGCAGACAAAGAAGGATTTGAATATCCGTAAAATAGAGGGTGGGGTACTCATATTCTTTGCTGCGATCGTAAGTAGTTTGGGATTGTAATTTATTTTAATGCTTAACCCTCACCAAAAACTTAACCCGCACCTCTTCGACAAGGACGTCGAACAAGTTCCTATACGCAAAGGATTTGGTGAGGGACTCCTCCAAGCAGCCGAAGCAGACAAGCGCATCGTCGGCCTCTGTGCAGACCTGACTGAGTCGACGCACATGCTCGCTTTCAAGCAAAAGTTCCCAGAACGATTCGTAGAGATGGGCATCGCTGAACAAAATCTCGCCGCATTAGCTTCAGGTATGGCCGCTATGGGCAAAGTTCCATTCATCACCTCATATGCGATGTTTAGTCCTGGTCGTAATTGGGAACAAATACGTACGACCATCGCGTATAATAATAGACCGGTAAAAATCGCCGGTTCACATGCTGGTATATCAGTCGGCCCAGATGGAGGCACACACCAAGCTATCGAAGATATCGCCATCACTCGTGTCATACCTCGTATGGTCGTCATCGCACCCTGTGACTCTATCGAAGCGCGCAAGGCAACTATCGCTTCAAGCAAGACAGACTCGCCAACCTATATCCGCCTTGCACGTGAGAAAACTCCAGTCATAACTACTGACGAGACGCCGTTTGAGATAGGGAAAGCTCAAGTGGTATTTGACTCACGTGTCTCAAGTGATTCACATAAAAGAGATCTCGATGTAGGTATCATCGCTACTGGTGCTCTCCTCTACAAAGCACTCAAAGCTGCTCGTAAACTCAATCAAGAAGGGAAAAATGTGGCAGTGGTTAACCTTTCAACGATCAAGCCACTCGATGAAGATACGATCATCAAAGTCGCTCATGACGCTGGTGCTATCGTCACCGTTGAAGAGCATCAGATCGCGGGAGGTATGGGTTCAGTTGTAGCTGAATGCCTCGCGAAGCATTTCCCAGTACCGATCGAGTTTGTCGGAGTAAAAGATCTGTTCGGCCAATCAGGTACTCCTGATGAGCTCATTGCGCACTATGGTATGGATGAAAAAGATATTCATCAAGCCGTATTGAAAGTGCTGTTGAGAAAGTAAATCCCCGAGGGTAGGCCTCGGGTTGACACTTATATATAATAAGAGTATAATATTACTCAAAGTTCACAAGGCACGTGTTTGTTTTTACAAATACGAGCACAACATAAAGGCACAAATGAAAGATAATCTATCACTTGTGTTAACCAAACCAGAAGGAACGGGTTTTTTGGATACTGCTCGGGTGGAATTGCCACACGTAGGCAAAGTGGTCCTGGAAAAATCGGTGACAATTACCGAAGAAATGCTTCGTGTCATGTATCCGAACGACACTGACGAGGAACGGAGCGTTAACCACCCACACATGCTCGGTAAAACGTGCGTGGTGTTTGTCCTTGAAGGACAGAACATTGTCAACGACCTCTTCGTCTTTGTTGGTAAAGATCGAAATCCTGAGATGTGTGATCCGCGTTCACTGCGCTATCGAGTATGGAATTCGGGTTTTTTCCCACTTCCAGTCCTCATGCCCAGTAACAAGGAATACTACTTCAATGGTTTTCATCGGGTCAAAACGGCTGAAGAATTCCACCTGCAAGCACCCATCATCCTCAATGGTAGTTACGACGTTTTGGTTAATACTCAATAAGAGCGGCAGGTTCTAAACCAGCCGCTCTTTCTTTTACCCAAAACTGCACCCTTAAGTTATACACAACCCCCTTGCGCGCCAGAATATTAGTGCTAAGATTATATCTATGAACATCGTGATTACAAAGTTTACCTCTCCTTCAAACCTCGCGTCTAAGACGCAGGTTGTTGGAAGTCGGACTTTGTAACAAATTCTCCTCAATTGGTTACAACATCGGGCTCCCAACGAAAAGGGAGTCCGTTTTGCATATCCACCCGCTTGAGCGGACTGGAACGAGTGCAAAAGCAGTTCATTTGAAAGCTCAAAAGACTATGAATACCGAGAATCACGCAACCAATGGTGTGCCTCTTGCCTTAACATCAACAATTGATTTGTTTGCAACGAGGCGGACACGCAGCAAATATGCTGCCAAAATGCAGGGTCGGATCGGCTGGTGGCACCCTCCCGGCAAAAAAGCGACAGCCTATTGGTGGTCCGAAAAGCTGGAGCGATGGAACTTGGTTCAAACCAATCCACGCAAAGATAAAGCAACTCGCTTGATGCGAACACCCCAAGTCAGTCCCGCCTCGTCTCACGTTGGCTGGGAAGCAGGTATCAAATCTCCCATTTTGCCCGGTGAATCTTCCGGCGATCCGGAATTTGAACATGGTAATGGTGATTAATTCAATTTGTAGACCAGATGTGTATGACGCTGTGTCACATCACTCTGATGTGCTGCCTACAGCATGTCTGGTCTCCACGATTTTGGGCACCGATCGGCAAACGCCTAGATAAAGTTATCCTGAGAGAAACCTCTAGTGCGTCGCTCGGTTCAAGCTCATAAGCGCACGGTCTATACTGTGCGCTTTTTTATTTTTTGAGTCATCTACTTCTTCGGTTGACATGCATATATCAACGTAATAGAGTTGGATTAAAGAAAGGAGACTTGCACCATGAAAACAACTGAAAGAATACTCGTTCGGGTTATGCCCGAAGCAATGTCGCGTCTCGTGTGGATCATGCGTCAGTTGCTTTCAACTCACGCAAAAATACTTCACAAGCGCGTAGTGAACCTCGACACTGACACAGTCAATGCACTTCATCCAACCGCAAACGGTCAGGTGAAGGCAGAGATTCTGCAGCGTCTCAAGGGTCAGCAGATCGGCCTGTTTCTTCTTGAAGGTGAAAATGTGGTTGAACACATCACACGACTGGTTGGAACAGATAATAAGCAGTATTTGTGGACGATAAACACATTGCAGGGTCAATTACTCGTGGAGTTCTACCTCCGTATCAATCGCTCATACGCGGATAGCGTCTACCACTACCACTTCATCGAGTGTGTAACCGACCCTGACGAAATCAAGCGTCAATACGCTCTTCTGACAGATAAATCACTCTACTCAAAAACGTTTTGATCACATTCAGCGCATCCTTCACTGGTATGCGCTGTTTTTTTGATTCGACAGGTCCGACCTAGTTCTAGGTCGGACCTGTCGGGAAAACTATCATTTTGTTAAGTAAACTCGTTGCTTACAGGTCGGACCTGGCAAAACATCCTTTAAATACCTCTACTTTTGTGTTATAAAGTAAGCCTATGTCCGCCAAACCCCTCTTTCAACTCGCGACACCATATAAACCAGCAGGTGACCAACCAAAGGCTATTTCAGGGCTCGTAGAAGGGCTCAAGAAGGGTTTTACCAAGCAAACCTTGCTCGGAGTCACAGGCTCAGGTAAGACCTTTACCGCGGCTAATGTCATCACTCAGTTCAACAAGCCGACCCTTGTCATTGCTCATAATAAAACCCTTGCCGCACAGCTTGCCCAGGAGTATCGTGAATTTTTCCCGCACAATGCAGTGCACTATTTCGTCTCATACTATGACTACTATCAGCCAGAGGCATATATTCCATCGAGTGATACATACATCGAAAAAGAAGCCATGATCAATGAAGAGATCGAGCGTCTCCGTCACGCATCGACGCAAGCACTTCTTACGCGTAAGGATGTAATTATAGTTGCGTCAGTTTCTTGTATATACGGTTTGGGTAGTCCTGAAGAATATGAAAAGGTGAATCTCAAACTCAAAGTCGGCATGGAACTATCGCGCGCAGAGCTCATCCGCAAATTGATCGACATTCACTTTGAACGCACACTGGCTGATCTGAAGTCTGGTCAATTCCGCGCAACAGGCAATATGCTCGAAGTCATGCCCGTCAACGAAAAGACTATTTATCGTATCGAGTACGACACCAACGACAAAGGTGAGGCGGTCATCTCACTCATCACCGAGCTTGATCCCGTCAGTCGTTCCGTGCGTGCCAGTCATGAGGCTATCTTCATTTTCCCAGCAAAGCACTTCATCTCATCTGATGAGCAGAGTGCCAAAGCGTACAAGACCATCCAAGCTGAGCTCGTCGATAGACTCAAAGTGCTCGAAAAGGGAGGCAAGATGCTCGAAGCAGAACGTCTCAAGCGTCGCGTCAAGTATGATCTCTCTATGATCAAGGAGATCGGGTATACGAACGGCATTGAGAACTATTCACGTCACTTCAGTGGGCACATGCCCGGTGAAGCGCCTGATACACTCCTCGCATACTTTCCAAAAGACAAAGATGGCAATCCAGACTTCCTGACCATCATCGATGAGTCGCATGTCACCATCCCACAGTTGAACGGTATGTATGCCGGCGATGCCTCACGCAAAGAGACGCTGATCGAGCACGGTTTCCGTTTGCCGTCTGCCAAGGACAATAGACCGCTCAAATTCCCGGAGTTCCTCGAACGTGTGGGCCCCATGATCTATACCTCAGCGACGCCAGGTAAATATGAAGTAGCCGAATCACAAAATGTCGTCGAGCAAGTCATCCGTCCAACTGGCCTCATTGATCCGGTGGTTGATATCAAGCCAATCAGGGAAAATGCGTCGAGTGGCTACAAGGGTCAAATATTTGATTTCATTGAGGAAGCAGAGAAGACTATCAAGAGCGGTTTCCGTGTCATCGCCACCACTCTGACCAAAAAGATGGCTGAGGATCTGTCTGAATTCCTCAAGGAAAAGAAGATCAAAGCGGCATATCTCCACAGCGATATCAAAACCATTGAGCGCATCAATATCCTCACTGACTTCCGCAGAGGGAAGTACGATATCGTCGTGGGCGTCAACCTCCTCCGTGAAGGACTGGATCTCCCTGAAGTGTCCCTCATCGGCATCCTCGATGCTGACAAAGAAGGCTTCCTCCGCAGTGAGACCTCTCTCATCCAGACTATCGGCCGTGCGGCGCGCAACTCTGCTGGTCGCGTCATCCTCTATGCCGACACCATGACCGACTCCATGAAGAATGCCATCCGCGAAACTGATCGCCGTCGCGCCATCCAGGTCGCATACAATACCGAGCATGGCATCACCCCAACCACCATCATCAAGGCTATCCATGACATCACCGACCAGTTGCGCACTGAGCATGATAAGGCGGTGAATGCACTTGTGAAGATCGATGAGGAATTGGCGCGCACTGACCCCAAGAAGCTCTACCGCATGAAGGAGGAAGCTATGGCCGAGGCTGTGCAAGCGCTCGACTTTGAGACTGCGGCACTCATACGCGATGAGCTTTTCAAGTTGGAGGAAAAGATGGGTGTGCCGGGGAGGAAGGGTAATAAATTATATGAATAAATTTGATGACATCAGTAAGTATATTTCTAAAAATCTCAACGAAAATACTTTGCAAGTAGCTGTGCGCGAAGGTATAAGCTTAGAGTTTAAAGAAAATTACGATTGGTCAAATAAAGATGACTATGCGAAAACTATCGCATCATTCGCTAATAATCGCGGTGGTTACCTTATATTTGGAATTACAAACGCACCCAGAATACTGAAAGGTTTATCAAGTAATAATTTCGAGAATCAAGATGATGCTATTATTACTTCCTACTTGAACAGTGTATTTTCTCCTGAAATTAATTACGAAAAATATGAAAAAATAGTAGTAGATAAAAGGATTGGGGTTATCTATGTTCATCAGTCACAGCAAAAACCAATTGTTGCAATTAAAAATGATAAAGGAATCAAGGAAGCAGAAATCTACTACAGATACAAAGCGAGAAGTGAGAAAATTAAATTTCCTGAGCTTAAAAGTATTTTCGATAATATACGCGAAAAAGAGAGAGATAATTGGATGAATTTATTTGAAAAAATATCAAAAATTGGTCCAGAAAATGTGGGGGTTATGGATACGGTTAGAGGCACCTTAGAGGGAAAAGGCGGGTCACTTCTTATTGATAGTAAACTCGTTCCTAAGCTTAAATTTATTAAGGATGGTCATTTCAGTGAAAATGGAAAGATTGCCCTTAAGTTGATTGGTGACATCAAACCTGTTTCTGTTGCAAGTTACGGTAAAATAGGGAGCGCATCCATAAGAATTACGGATGATCCAACAGCTTTTGCAATTAGTGAAGAAACTATTCTTAAACAGTACCCCTTAGATTATTTTGATTTGATTAAAGCGTTACGAACTAGATTTCCTAGCCTCAAAATTAACCCTGAATTCCATAAAATCAAGGATATATTAATTAAAAATCCAAAGTACTGCATAACACGCTATCTCGATCCAAATAAAAAGAAAGGTAGTCAAAAGTCATTTTATAGTAATTCAATTATTAAAGAGTTTGATAAACATTATAAAAAATGAATCGAAAATACTACAGAAGTAAACGACAAAGCCCACTTGATACATTTCTTGACGAACTCTTTGATTTCATAGTTTTTATTTTTGTTACACTTTTTAGATACTGTTGGAAATTAATCAAAAATACTCGTACGACAAGACCAAATCTAAAATTGAACATAGAAATACCCTCTGTGCCAAATGTAAATAATAGTTTAGCTGATGACAGTAAAGTAACTACTTCAGAATCTCGTTATATCTTAAAAGAAAGTTTGGTGACAAATGCTGAAAAGGAATTCTTGAAAGTTTTAGAGACTGTAGTTGGCAATAGTTATCGTATCGAATCACAGGTTCCACTATCTGGAATAGTTAAACCAATCGATTCAAGTGATCATTGGACTAACTATCGTGATTTTAATCCGATTAAGTCAAAGTCGATTGATTTCGTCTTATATGACAAGGATTACAAACCATATTTGGCTATTGAACTGGATGATCGTTCACATTCAAGATGGGATAGAATTAAGAGAGACCAGATCGTAAACGAGATAATGAAGAGTGTGGGATTGCGCATCGTTCATATACCATTTTCCTATCGCTATAATCCTGAGAAATTAAAGAGTGAGATATTTATCGAGAATGCTTAGTGATTTTTAATTTTTGAGATTAAAGTATAAGAGCTTGTAATTTTTATTAACAGATATATAGTAAGTAAATATGCAAACAATTTCTGCTCCACAATCTATAGACATGGTTCAATTTAGTAGAGATCTTTTTTCTCAAATTGCAACAGTGAATGCTACATACCTAGCAATTTCAGTATCTATAATACTTGGTTCTGGTATAGGTATTACTATCTTAATGTATTTTTTAAATTATAAGCCGACTAAAGAGAACTTAGACAAACAGGCAGCAGATATTGATTTGATAAAGAAAGAGACTGAATTGAAGGTTGGGGAGTTGAGAACTTCACAGTTAGAAGTATCAAATTCTATGCAATATCTTAAGGACGAGAACAATAGAATACTTGAAAATTTAAAGATTGTCAGTGAAGAGGAAGTCACAACAATTAAGAAACTCTTTGAAGAAAAACAAAAAGATTTTGATACTAAAATAAAGGCCGAGATGGAACTGCGAATTAATGAGATTGGCGTAAAAATGTCAGCTATTGAAAAAACGGCAATTGAAAAAGCAAAAATTTTGGAGGAAAAAAATAGAGCTCTTGATATTAGCTCGACGTGGGATATGCATTATGTCTGGCAGGTACAAAAAATTCCAGTGAATACTTTGTCATCGCTTGTTACTACTTTAGAAAAAACGATTGAGTCACTAAAAGTTTCTAATTATAATGAAGCCTTTATTGGTCTTTGTCTGAAGGAATTACCTAAAACAATTGATGAAGTAACTAATGACCATCCAAAAATATTTACAAATCTGCCAAATACTATTGAAAGACTTGAAATTTGTCTTACATTAATCAAAGGAAGCGAAGTCGAGAAGGGTGTTGTAACAGCCAAGATTCAATTACTACGGAATGCTTTAAGTTAAGCAAATACGCTATAATAAGTCCATTAATCACCTCACAAACCCCCATGCCAATCACAGCCATCATCATAGTCCTCGTCATCTTGCTCGCTATGTCACTCCGCGTCGTCAAAGAGTATGACCGTGGCGTTATCTTCTTCCTGGGCAAATGTACTGGCGTCAGAGGTCCTGGACTCATCATCCTCATTCCTATCTTGGAAAAGATGACCAAGGTCACTCTCCGTACGATCACCATGAATATCCCTTCACAGAAGATCATCACCAAAGATAACGTCTCAATCGACATTGCGGCAGTGGCGTACTATCACATCGCTGATGCAAAGAAATCAGTTCTAGCCATCGAGAACGTCTATGACGCAGTCAACCAGATCAGTCAGACGACCGTCCGAAACATTGTGGGCAAATTCTCGCTTGATCAGCTCCTCTCACAAACGGGCGATATCAATGTCCAGATCAAGGATGTCATCGACGCACATACGGAGCCGTGGGGCGCAGAGGTGACGGCTGTGGAGATCAAAGACATCGTTCTCCCCGACAACATGCAACGCGCTATGGCCAAGGAAGCCGAAGCAGAACGTGAGCGCCGTGCAAAGATAGTGGCAGCCGAAGGCGAATTCCAAGCATCCGTCAAACTCGGTGAAGCTGCTGATATCATCGCTATGCACCCTGTCGCTCTCCAGTTGCGCACCCTCCAGACCATGTCAGAGATCGCCACTGAAAAGAATTCAACGATCATTTTCCCCGCACAATTCATGACGACCGTTCAGGAAGCTATTGCCACGATAAAAGGGGATTCAAAGAAGTAAATTTATTAAAAAGAAAAGCCCCACCAGTAGTGTGGGGCTTTTCTTGACAAAAGTGTATTTTACGTTATATCATAATATTGAACAGTATGGGCAACCATATTGAAACCGCTAGTGAGGCTGTCTCGGCCTTTCACCATGGACTCTCGAAACAATTTGAGAGAATGGTACATACAGTTGGTGGTTATTTCCTGAAAGGAGATCAAAATGAGAAATGCATGGAACGAAGATCCGCAGTATATTGTCAACCTAACTAGAAACTTGATTGGAGAAAAAACCCTCTCAAGTATCATCAAAGAAAATCCAGAAGCTGATCCTCAGCGGATACGAAGCTATGTCTGGCTCACATTGCCGAAACTTCAGGTGATGCGCGCTGATACTTTGGGATACATCTGTGCCTACGCCTCCGCAAGCGGAGCTCATTGTGGCAAACATTCACGTGGAATGGTGGCACCGAAGTTCATCAACAGCACAGGGCTCATTGATGTGTTTCCTAGCAGTCAACGTGAAGAAGTTTTTTGTTCCAAACAGCCCGGCGAATTGCAGGTGTATATCGCTTTGGGTGTGCTGATTTCAGTCGTTACTGACATGATCAGACAGACTGAATGGCAAGCCCAGTGGCCTACCTGGGAATTGACTGAAGTCGAAGAAAAGTGGCTCCGCGATCATCCCGAGTAATAACTATTAGAATTGTTTTGAATCATCTGACCCCCTTAAGCGAAATGCTTTTGGGGGTCTTTTTAGTTTATTTATTTTTTAATAAAAAATCACGCAAACCACCGAAGTGATTTGCGCGATTGTGATAGAAAACTCAGATTTGCATTAAACCGCGACCCTCATGTAACAAACTTGAAGCATTTTGTCGAGAACTTCCTGTTTGGTCATAAAGGTCGAGTCAATGAAGACTGCTTCAGGCAGGCGTATGAGAGGCGACTCGGGCCGGGTAGTATCCTCCATGTCACGTGCCCGTAATTCATTCCGAACTTGGTCGAGCGTGCCTGCATATGCAGGATCTTTTTCACGATACTGATCAAACCGGCGCAATGCGCGAATAGAGGGATCCGCTGTCATAAAGATTTTGACCCGCGCTTCGGGGAAGATGACTGAACCGATATCCCGCCCTTCAGCTATGATATCGAGCCTGTCTTCCGCACCAAAACTTCGTTGGAGAGGAACGACCAACTTTCTGACTGCCGGAATTTTGGCGATATGATGGACAAGCGCGCTGATCTGGGGCGTGCGAATCTCATCTCGAACAGGCTGCCCACTGAAGATCAGCTGATTGTTCCAAAATGATATGCACCCCAAATTGCATTTGATCAAACGCGCCACGGATTCCACATCATGCGGATCAATCTGTGACCGGAGAACGAGCAACGTGAGCGTCCGATAGATTGCGCCCGAATCTAGCAGCGCATATCCAAGCCGTTTTGCCACTTCGGCACATACTGATTTGCCAGCTGCGCCTGGTCCGTCAACCGCAATAACGTCTCTTTCTTTCATAGATTTCCTTTTGGTTAAGGTTATTTCAATAGTTCAAAAACTGTGATATTTCTAACACATGGCTCTGACATTGTAAATTCAGGGGAAAACATTTTGCTTGTAATATATATTACTATGCTAAAATATACGCATGTCAAAGACCTCAACAAAAAAAGAAAAGATCCTCATCATCGAGGGCGATGCAGGCCTCGGTGAAAAATTATCAAATGCGCTCAAGACCGAAGGGTATGTCACCTTCCTTATCAAAGATGGCACCGAAGGTCTCAAAGCGATCTACGATACCTTGCCACAGCTCGTCATCATCGACCTCGTCATCTCAGGTACTGATGCCTACGATATCTTGGCAAAGAAAAACGCCGAGGTTATGTTGAGTAAAATTCCCGTCTTCATCCTTTCAACACAAGGTGTACCTATAAATATGCGCAGTGTGCCAGAGAACAGTGTTGCAGACTATATCGTATCTCTCCAGCCTGATCCTGCTGACCTCGTAAACCGCGTCAATACATTCTTTGGTCACATAGATCCAAATGCGCCAACTGAAAAGACAACTGTACCGACGGGAACAGGCAAAAACGTCCTTTGGGTAGAAGATGACAAGCTTATCGGCTCTATTCTCGCAAAAAAACTCATTTCATCTGGCTTCAATCTCTTTCATGCAAAAAATGGCGAGGAAGCCATGACTCACCTCAAAGACAACGTTCCTGATATCATCATTCTCGACCTCATGTTGCCGGGCATGGATGGTTTTGAAATCCTCCAAAAGACGCGCATGGAAGAACGCCTCAAAAAGGTTCCAACGATGATACTCTCGAACCTGAGCAAGCCAAGCGATCTCGAAAAAGCAAAGCTCCTTGGTGCTTCAAAGTTCATGGTCAAAGCATCATCATCGCTCGATCAGATCGTGGCTGAAGTCAAAGCTCTGGCAAAATAACAAAAGTTTACTATTTCTTCATTAAAACTTCAGCATTAGTTGAAGTTTTTTTGATAAAAAATTTATCTAAGAAGAATATACTGCTCTCATTAGCAATATAATATTTTCTTATGTCACTAGAATCAAAAGACCTTGAATTAATCGAGCGTGTAATTTATAAAAATGGCGATGATATAGCAGTCTCTATTGGCAGGAGTTTTGAGCGTCTCGAAGAACGCATTGATGCTGCTGAATCGCGCATCTATGGCCGATTGGCTGAGATAGAAGACAAGATTGAGTCGAGCAGACAGGATATATTTGATTATCTGGGCGAGATGAAAGAAGAGATCCGCGAAATACGAAGATTATCAGCAGACAACTAGCTTAGCGAGTAATGATCGAAAAACCACTTTCACCATCGATCACATCAAAGCCACGTTCTTGTATCTCTGTACGAAGCGCATCAGCCTTTGCCCATTCTTTAGTTTTACGTGCATCTTCACGAGCTTCAGCGAGAACTGTAATCTCAAGTGGTATATCCTTGGTATCAGCTACTGGCAACTCGACATGCGGCACGGATTCGATATTGAGACCAAGAACACGATCAAAATCAAGTATAGTTGCACGCTTATCAGCAGGACTGACTTTCGCATCTTTGATGAGCTCCCAAACAAGCGCTACTGCCTGAGGTATATCCAAATCATCATTGATAAAAGCCCAGAAACGTTCTTTATAGGTCGAGACCACTGTACCACCATCTGGATAACCACTAACAATAGAAAGGAGACGTATAAGAGCTTTTTGAGCACCCTGAACAGCAGTTCCTGTGAAGTTCACCGTTGAACGATAGTGACCAGTGAGTAACCAATAGCGATAAGCGAGAGGGGAGATATGCTCGAGCTCAAGCGTATCGAGAGTGAGAAAATTACCTTCTGACTTTGCCATCTTAGCTTTCTTGATGGTTATAAATGCATTATGCATCCAGTAGTTGGCGAGACTGGTGCCATATGCAGCTTCAGACTGTGCAATCTCATTGTTGTGGTGGACAGAGATGTGATCGATACCGCCAGTATGTATATCAAACGGCTGACCGAGGATCATGCGCGACATAGCCGAACATTCAATATGCCAACCAGGAAAACCTTTGCCCCACGGACTATCCCAACCGATCAAGACACTCTCTTCACCCACATTTTGTTTTGCTGATAGTTTCCAAACTGCAAAATCACGATGATTTTTCTTATCAGTATTCTGAGCGATGCGCGCATGAACATCCGCCTCATCTGCGATGAGGTCCTGTCCGCCGAGCTTACCGTAGTGAGGAAATTTGCCAGTATCAAAATACACCCCATCACTCAGCTGATAAACAAAACCATTTTTCTCAAGTTGTTTGATAAGCTCTATATCTTCGGTAATCGTGTCGCTGGCTCGAGGAAATGCCTGCGGTAGCTCGATATGAAGTTCTTTCAGATTTTCTACAAAAGCATCAAAGTATTTTGTGCCGACTTCACGCATTGCATTCAACGTGAGCGGCATATTCTCACGGATAAGGGCTTTGGTCATCTTGTCTTCACCAGCATCTGCATCACTCGTGAGATGTCCAACATCAGTAATATTGATAACTTGATTTACCTGGTAACTGTTATATTCAAACATCCTGCGCAACGTATCAGCGAAGACATATGCACGAAGATTACCTATATGGGCGTGATCATATACGGTCGGTCCACAATGATACATGCCAACAACGCCAGGTTTGAGTGGCTTAAAAGTCTCTTTATTTTTACTGAGCGTATTGTATATCTTTATATCCATTATATTTATGCGTAGGGTAGACCTACGCAATTACACCCACTTCTTTTTCTTAAAGAAGAACCAAATACCTGCCGCAAGGGCAATCATGAGCAATGTCATAGTAATCCAACTAAATGTACCATGTGATTCTTCGACAAGAGCAACATCTACAGCCGGTATAGTAAAGAATGCTGCAATGAATGTAAGCGGGTAGAAAATAAAAGCGATGAGCGTCAGGTCCTTGATAATCTCATTTTGTTTCGTATTCAGCAAGGAGTCATTGGTCTCACGAAGATCAGCGAGCAATTCACGTGCATTGACGATGAGTTCATGGATATGGGTGAAGTCAGTTTTGAGATCATCAACATACGGTGCAAAGTCAGAGTTGAAAACACTCTTATCAGTATGCTCACTCAGGTTCGCCCAGATATCATGATGAATACGTGCGGTCTGTTTGAAATCTATCAATTCACGGTTGAGGTTTGAAAGATGTCTAACCATATGTTTTTCGCCACCCTTGAATATGCCATTTTCCGCAGAGACGATAGCGTCACGAATATTTTCGAGATCATTTCTCATGCCCGCATAGAGACGTTTGACCATAAAATAAAAGATATGGCCCGCATGGTCAATCTTCTCCTCTTTACCAAGAATCTCATTTGCTTCAAATATCTTTGCAAAATACTCGATCTGTTCGATAGCTTCAAAGCGAGAGGTGATAAGGAAATTTTTACCGATGACGAAGTCGACTTCGCGGTCAACGACTACATATGAATCATTGTGACGTGTGCGAATAGGGAGTGTAAGAACAACAAATGTATAATCTTTGTACACATCTATCTTCGCTAGTGACGATGAACTTTTAAGCTCTTCGCCAACGAGTGGATGAAGATCATAACGTTTGACGAGACTGCTAATCTCATTTTCATCAGGCGACTCAAGGTCGATCCAAACTATGCCACGATAGGTATGAGTTGTTGTCATGAAGATATTATAGCGTCAAGTGAGGACGTGTGGCAACGTGTTGATACAATGTCCGAACGCAGACGTTATATGAGCACAGCGAATATAGTTAGTATCGATGCAAATTACAAATGATCGCGAATGATGCAAATCAAAAAACTGGGCAATGGTTTTTATTCGCATCATTCGCATGTGTCTTTGCGCTATTCGCATCGCATTTTGTTATTTGATATGAGATAATAGCTCAACAACTAATCAATATATTATGGATTTCAATTTTAAAAATAAGTACATTCCTGTCATCGTTATTGGCGTGTGTGTGATGGTCTCAGTTTTTTATATCGGTTACTTTGCTGGTAGAGAAAAAGCACTCTACACCATCAATGCTCATCTGACTGATACTTCTATCATTTCACAAGATGAGTTCGCTCCATTCTGGAAAGTATGGACTATTCTCGATCAAAAATACGTTAAGTCAGCGAGCAGCACGTCCCAAGACAAAGTATGGGGTGCTATACAAGGGTTAGCAAACTCTTTCAATGATCCTTATACCGTTTTCTTCCCGCCAGTACAGTCAAAGATGTTCCAAGATGACATAGCAGGGAACTTTGGCGGTGTCGGTATGGAGATTGGTATCAAAAACAACCAACTCCTCGTCGTTGCACCACTCAAAGACAGTCCTGCAAGCAAAGCTGGAGTCAAAGCAGGAGATTTTATTCTCAAAATTGAAGCAACCTCGACTCAAGGCGTGCCTGTCGACAAAGCAGTCAACATGATTCGTGGACCAAAGGGAAGTACAGTTACTATTACTTTCCTTCCTGTAGGTGCAACTGCGCCAGTTATCAAGAAAATCATCCGTGATACGATTAATATCCCTACCCTCGATACAGAACAGCGTCCTGGAGGCATCTTTATCATCAAGCTTTACAGCTTCACCGCTCAGTCACCTGACCTTTTCCGTAATGCCCTCCGTCAATTTATTCTCTCTGGCGACCACAAACTCATCCTTGATCTTCGTGGCAACCCTGGTGGTTATCTCGATGCTGCCTGGGATATGGCTTCATACTTCTTGCCAGCAGGAGCAACAGTGGTAACCGAAGACTTTGGTACCAAGGGTGAGCCTAACGTATTCAAGAGTAAAGGTTACAATATCTTCAATAACAATCTCAAAATGCTCATCCTCGTCGACGGTGGTTCTGCATCGGCGTCAGAGATTCTTGCAGGAGCGCTCTCAGAGCAAGGCGTAGCAAAGCTTGTTGGCTCAAAGACCTTTGGAAAGGGAGTGGTTCAGGAGTTGATACCAATCACTGCTGACACATCACTCAAGGTCACTGTAGCTCGTTGGATGACGCCAAAATGGCACAATCTATCAGAGAATGGTCTCGAACCAGAATATTCAGTATCATCAGCATCTTCAACACCCGAAAACGATTTAGTAACAAATAAAGCTATTCAGCTCTTGAACCAGCAACCATAATAGTGTAGATTCATATCACGCACATGAGTGAATCGATGCAAATTACAAATGATCGCGAATGACGCGAATAAACCCAAAATCATGAAAATAATCCTTTTGAAAGACATAAAGAACGTTGGAAAGAAATTCGATATCAAAGATGTTAACGATGGCCATGCACTCAACATGCTTATCCCTCGTGGCCTCGCTATCCCTGCCACTGCATCCGCTATAAAGCGCGTGGAGGCCGACAAAGCACAGATTGCTGGTGAGATGAAGGTTCAGCATGAACTCCTCGTACAAAACATCAAGGCCATCGAAGCGACTACACTTACTATCTCAGGTAAAGCCAATGAAAAAGGCCATCTCTTTGCTGGTATTCATGGTGATGTTATCGTCAAAGAACTCCATGCCCAGGCACGTATTGAGATCGATCCTTCGTTTATTCAACTCGAACATCCACTCAAGACGGTTGGTGAACATGTTGTCACTATCGAGGCAGAGGGGAAGAAGGCTGAGTTGAAGGTAGTCATCAAGGCGTTGTAATTAAAAGTTATTCATTTGCAGATATAAAAATCCCCTCGACTTTATCGAGGGGATTTTGCTAGGGCTTGGCAGATTATATCTGCTTAATTTCGCCTACTGGTGCCGCAGTGTGCAGCATAAAAATGAAACAAGCTTCAACAGATTTCGGATATCCATGTTCACGGAACCAATCAAAAGCTTTTTCTGACTTCTTTTTTAGTTCGAAGAGTGCAACTGATTGCAAAACGGCATAAGAAGGCTCGCACTTAACCTTCTTACCGTCGATAATCGTCACTGTGTGTCCACCAGAGGCTATGCCAGCGATAGGTAGAACGAGTCCTACCCACTCCTGGCGGACTGACATTGGAACATCAATATTGCATTGGTCACCTAAGCTATGCACTTTTATCCGACCTGAACACTTAATGAACATTTCCATATTGATCCTTTCTTTATTATCGATTAAATCACATCCATCAATTTTTGCAATCAAAAAAGACCCCGCGGGAATATCCAAGGGGTCTTTTGATTTTAATGCTACTGACAATTCTAAAACGTGTGATATAGGGTGAATCCCGGATCAACAGGAGCTTGTTGCCGGCCAATCAACATGAGAGGCTCGACGATCCTGGCTTGCTTTACCTTGAAACCAAAGCAATCTTCGACTCCATGAGGGAATTTATTTTCGCACCACCACTGGGATGCACGACGCGATTCAAGCCGAAGAAAAGCGGCAGTTTGCTTTACAACATAAACAGGACAATCTTCAATGCCAGTATGAGTTCCATCACACGCAAAGACACCCACGACAGGTAATGTAAGGCCGACCCACACTTTCCGAACCCACTCAGGCACCTTGTCACCATCGGGAATGTCGAGAATTTTAATACTACCCGTGCAATATATCATCATATAATAAAGATCCTTTCGGAGACCATTAAAGCAACTACACAGAAAAATCGCAAGGGCAGGCTTGCGATTTTTCTGTTTACTGATTACCGTTTACTGTTATCTAACATGAACAATCTTCTTGCGAGTGATTGAGTTGTTGAAAGATGTCTTGCGCTTTGTAGAGAATACGACAACGCCATTTTTCATAGCAAAGAGAGTGTCATCCTTGGCACGAGAAACATTGTCACCTGGGAGAACGTTTGTACCGCGCTGACGAACAATGATCTGACCAGTTGTGATGGTTTGACCATGGTTTATCTTGACCCCGAGATACTGAGGATTTGAATCGCGACCGTTTTTTGACGAACCTGCTGCTTTTTTATGTGCCATAGGAGTTAGTAAATGGGGCTTTTAATTAGTTAATTTGTTGTCCAAGGAGTGTAACATAGGGCTGTATTACTTGCAAATATCATCCCATACAGGTTTGCTTGAGCTGATTTCCAGGTCAAAAGTAGCTCAAAATTGGCAAGGGAAGTTTGGAGTAACCATAGTAGCTACCTAGCTAGACGAAAGACTGTATACATGGCTTATTGTATATTTTGTGGCTCAAAATAAGGGTTATTAAACCTTTCAAAGACTATGCCTGTCAAAAACGACATTGATTCCCCTAGAATGGCTCAAAATAAGGATATTTTGGGTGTAAAATATGGCCTTGTTGAGCCATATAATCAGTGTAAGGGTCTTGACTTTATTGCCTAGGGGTGCTAATATGTAACGACAAATGAGCTACGGTAAATCTCATGGTTTACTTTAACTCGTTTTTTAATTTATGATTGAACTTACAACAGGTATAGCGTTTCTCATGTCGTCTTTGTACGGTGGAGCACAAGCTCAGGCCAATACATCGGTAGATATAGGAACATCTTCGCCAGTAATCGAGCAAAATACTCATACTGAGGCAAGTTTCATCAATTCAAAGGCAGTCGAGGCTTATGTTAAGACTCAGTACGCCGATGAACCACTTCTCATCGAAATCGCACGTTGTGAATCGACATTCCGTCAGTTCGACTCAACCGGTAATATTATCCGTGGTAAGGTCAACAACAAGGACGTCGGTGTCATGCAGATCAATGAAAGATATCACGCAGAGGACTCCGCAAAGCTCGGGTATAACATCTATACCACAGAGGGTAACGTAGCCTTCGGTAGATACCTTTACAAGAAGTATGGATCACAACCTTGGATATCATCATCACCATGTTGGTCTTCAGGAACGCAGTTAGCGATAGCAAAGTAAGCTAACGTAACAATTAAAAACTCTTAAGAAGAACTCCGGGGCAGAAATGCTTCGGAGTTTTTCTTTTGCGCCACAAATAATTTTACAAAATTTTTATGAGTTGAGCAGGATGATATGAGGGAAGAGTGCTGAATAAGAACAAATCTGACCGAGCTGTATGCAGGGCGCAATATACTATGCATGTCGCACAATATATCTTTTTTCATTATCATATATACAATTCAAGCACTGTATACGGATAAAGAAAAACGCACTGTGTTGAGTGCGCTTCCTTCTTACTTCTTTCTTCTAATTTGGTATCGGTACTGGGTTCGGTAGCTTTGGTGAACTTGTCTGTACATTGGTCGGCTCGCTATTTTTGATCTTGGTCAGGTTGTCTATAGCTGGTTCCCAGATAAGGTTTATAAAGATATCCTTATAGAGATATGTTGCAGGATTCTTGAGATACTTGTCCCAGACACTGACTGTAGAGGTTGCGACGTAATGTATGTTGTCTTGAGTGACTGGAGAGTCAACCAAAGTGCGGAGACTGAAGCCATAGTAGCTGAGGACGAGAAGCGCAATGACGATGATGATGATCCACTTGATGAATCCCCTATTGGTAGTCATGAGAATAATTTAGTAGGTAGTAATAGATTTATTATATCACAAGAATATTCAGTATTAGAGGTTCAACCTATAGATACGATAGTGGGTTAAGGTATGCGCTGAAGTCTGCGAGTGGAATCGTAGCACCACGACAGTTCTTACTGTTGGTAAACTTAGTAATAGCTACACCAGCAGTCGCGTAGACACCGAAGTGTAGATGAGGGCCAGTCGAATATCCCGTATTACCACTATAGCCGATAACTGAACCAGTACCCACAACATCTCCTATACGCACATTTTGAACTGAAAGATGAGCATAGAGCGTCGATAGGCCGTTGGCATGCTTGATCATGATCCATTTACCATATGATTGACAGCCTCGGTATAGATCTGTATTCGCTACTCCTACAACTTCACCGCTTAGTGCAGCTTTGATTGGTGTGCCGATAGAGACACCGAAGTCGACACCTGTGTGACCCTTACCATTATATATCTGCGGGTTCTTTGTTGAAAAAGCTGTATTGCCAAAATACTGTGTGATACGAACCACATCGACCGGATATGAAAGAATATTTTTTCCTGAACTTGGCAACTGGCTACCAGTCACAGTCAGATGTAGAGAATTTTCAAAGTCCATCATCTCTTGTTCAAAGGCATCTTTTTGAGCTTTCTTTTGATTAAGTATTTTCTGATACTCGGACTGAGATTGTTTAGTATCTTTAAGTAGTTCATTTTTTTCTGCAACGGCTGATGCGATTGCACTTTGCTGACCATTTAATTGAGCCTTGAGAGCAGTCAGATCAGCTTGTGCTTGTTGCTTGACCGTTTTGCGAGTACTCAATGTATCTTTTGTTTTTTTGAGATGTGAAATGTCTGTGAGTAAGCCATCCGTCAAAATACCAAGTTTATTGAGCGAGTCCCATGTTTCAGAGATAGAACTTTTAGCCAAAATGATTTCAGGCAAGCTCTGGTCACTGTGCTGATTGAGTACACTAAATGCGCTACTGATCGCACGTCGATCAGCTGAAACAGTCAGTTCTGTATCTGATATCTGAGAATTTAACCCTTGTATGGCAATATTTGCGGCAGTGATCTTGTCCTCAGTGAGCTTAATCTGCGCTGAGAGCTTCTTTTTTGTGAGATCAAGAGATTTAATTGTCGAGCTGAGCGAACTTGCCTGTGTACTCAGTGAATTGAGTTGACTTTCATATTGAGCAATCTCTTTTTCAAGGGCTTTGATATCCGCTCCACGTTGATCAATCTTGGTCTGCAGTTCGAGGACCTTTGGGTCTACCGTGGGAGCAGGAGTATCGCCTGGCTCGGCATACGCGACTGAGCCAAAAGCTATCACCAGGATGGCGTACAGGAATAGATTGAGTGAAAATAGACGGAATATTTTCATATTATCCATACATGTTACTGAGACGGCGTATTTAGTTTTTCAAGTGCAACAGATAGACGTTTTAACGATTCATCTTTGCCAAGAATATATGAAGATACAAATGGATCTGGTGATTTTTCCTTGCCCGTAACAGCGACACGGAATGGCCATAAAACATCACCTTTACCATTGGCTTCAACATATGGCCATACGGCATTTTTTATTCCTTCAGCAGTAAATAAATCAGTAGAAATAGAGTTGAGCTGTGAGTGGATCTCGGCAATATGTTTTTTTGTTATTTCTTTATCAGGATTTTTCTTCCATAAAAGTTGACTAGCAGGGTAGTCTGATAGCGCTTTCACAAAACTCAACTCCCCTTCCCCATCGAACAGTTTTGGTGCGTCACCAAGAGTGACGATTTTTTCTTTAATGAGCGGTAACGTACGTTCATCTACTAAACTCTTTTGAGCAGAATCTAAAAATGACTCGAGACGTATAAGCAGTTCTTGATCAGACATTTTTGCTATATGTTCTCGGTTGAACCAGCCTAGCTTTTCTTCATTGAATACTCCCCCACTCTTTTGTACTTTAGCGACATCAAAAACTGACTTGAGCTCTGTCATAGTGAATACTTCTTGCTCAGTGCCCGGATTCCAACCAATCAAGGCAAGTATATTGAGCATGGCCTCTGGCAAATATCCTTCAGCTTTGTATTCGAGTATGTCTTTTGCGCCATCACGCTTGCCAAGTTTCTTGGTCTTATCATCACGCAGGATAGGTGGCAGTGTAGCAAAGATAGGTGGCATAAGGCCAAGCGCTTCATATAAGCTCAGGTATTTTGGTGTACTCGAAATGAACTCTTCTCCACGAAGTATATGCGTCACGCCCATCTCATGATCGTCGATGATGTGAGCGAAATTATATGTGGGATATCCATCACTCTTCATGATGATAAAATCATCTTGAGCTTCTTCTCCAGCTTGGAGATCACCACGAACCACATCATGCCAGTGTGAACGTGCGATAGTTGGCGTCTTGAGACGAAGCGGTTTGGTGCCATCCCATGGGGCTTTCATAAGCTCATCACTTGGACGATGGTTACGGTATAGGAAAGGTCTCTTTGCCATGTCAGCCTCGGCACGAAAAGCGGCAAGCTCTTCTGCTGTGTATGGATCAGGATATGCAAGGCCTTTTGCGACTAACTCGAGTGCGTATTTTTTGTATATTGAAAGTCGCTCAGACTGTATACATGAACCAAAAGGGCCTGGTTTATCTGGTCCAAAATCCCACTCAATACCCAACCATGAAAGCGAATCTTGGATATGTTTGACTGAACCCGCAACTTCACGTTCTTTGTCGGTATCTTCTATGCGCAATATGAATGTGCCCTTGTTTTTACGTGCTAAAAGATAGGCAAAAAGAGCTGTGCGAACGCCACCAATATGCATAAAACCAGTTGGTGAAGGAGCGAAACGCGTAACAATAGGTTTTGAACTGGATTCAGGGGTCATTTACTAATTGTAAACGGTAAACAGTAATTAGTAAACAGAAAATCGCAAGGTTCGCTTGCGATTTTCTGTTTACTGTTTACCGATCTCTATCTACTACTACCCCTTGATCTGAGCTCCTGCAGCTGATGAAGCGTGGAAAACCTTCATAATGATATTTCCGTTTGCATCCTTGAGAGGAAGATCAAGCGTTGCATCAAACTTTTTATCACCATTATCAGAATGCATCATAGCGTAATATGTCACTCCATCAACCATTGGCTGTGTGAGGGTGATCTTGCCTGGACTAATACCAGCTACAAAATACATCTGTCCAATAATCTTACCTGGTGTACCTGCATTGTCTGCATGGATAACTACCCAACCTGGATTCTCAAACTGTGCTGAGTTGAGATAAACGACATTACCTGGATACTGATCACCCATAACAACACGATTGAGTGCGCCTGGTGTGTTTGAAGTATCATCTGTTGCGATAGCGTTTTGATCTGAAGGCAAAGAAGCACTCTTGCCACCAAATACCCAGATACCGATGATAATAAGGACAATGATAACCACTACTGTAACTACCCACTGCCATGTCTTGATACCGCTTTGAGGTTGCATATTAGTATTAATTAAATTTATACGTTAATAAAATTCGACTGTGTTTAGACTCATATTCTACACCCGCACCACCCTAAGTACAAGGTTTACAAAAGACTTAAAGTAAGCCCTACTTTTCATGTTCAAGGCCTATACTGAGTATGGCTTCTGCTATAAGTGATGCACTATCAAGCCGTGAGAAAGCCTTAGCTCTTTCACTCATTGTTTTACTGATAGCCTGGGATCCAACTATACGGTTGATCTCACCAATGAGTACATGTGGTGTAAGGTTATTTTCTTCGACAACAGAGGCAGCTCCTGTTGAAGCATAGGCAAATGCGTTGGCCGTTTGATCATGACTGATAGAGCTTGGCAAAGGGATAATTATCGATGGCACACCCCATGAAGCAATTTCAAATATTGTTGACCCAGCTCTTGATACGATAATCGTAGCCGCTCCAGTCGACATACGCAGCGCTAGCTCATCAAGATAATCAAAAGGATGATATCGGTAACTGTACGGATGATCCTTGAGCGTTATGTTTGTGGTTGACTGTATCTCTGCTAGATTTGCTCGTCCAGTCTGATGGATGATCTGGTATTTATTGAGAAGTTCAGGTAAGGCCTGAAGTATGACATCATTGATGTTTTGTGAACCTTGAGAACCACCGAGAACAAGAATAACAGGTATATTTTGCTCAAGATTTAAAAATTCAAATGCACCATTTTTGAGTGGCTGAGCAATCTCTGCACGGATAGGATTGCCGGTATATGCAATACGAGTTTTATCCTTTATTTTGAAAAAATCAGTAGCAGATGGGTACGACAAGGCTATGCGTCTCGCAAATTTCCCTGCCCATAGATTTGCTCTACCGGGATGACTATCTGATTCATGCACCACTACAGGAATACCGAGAATACGTGCAGCCAAGAGTGGCGGGAAGCTCGTATAGCCACCCTTACTGAACACCACGTCAGGATAGATAGAAAACATCTTTATGAGTGCTATAAAACAACCAGATACTGTTTTGAAAGCATCAGTAAAATTGAGTACAGAAAAATAACGACGAATCTTTCCTGCAGGTACATACACATACTCGATCTCATTATCAAATAAAGCTCGGGGGTTGTACTTGGCTGGCGCCATAAAGAAAAACTGTGGCGGTAAAACCTTCTTTTCTTTTGCATGCTCACGAATGGCTTGTGCTACAGCGATGATCGGGTAAAAGTGGCCTCCTGTGCCTCCGCCAGTAAATAGGATTTTCATGGGATTATTTTAACATAATTTACTACATTCGTTGATTCGCAACATATTATCCTTTTGCGTATCTCGATACATTTGCCAGAACCCCTGCTGCAGCAAGGATAATAATAAGCGCTGTACCACCATGGGATACGAACAATAGTGGTACACCAGAAAGCGGCACAATGCCGAGCATTGCTGACATATTCAAAAATGATTCAGTGATAATGAGTACACCGATACCAACTGCAATCATACTTCCAAAAAGATCAGGTGCTTTGCCTGCAATTCGAAATGCACTTGCAATAATGAGCAGATAGAGACCGACGAGTAATGTGCTACCAATGAAACCGAATTCTTCACTTGCAACCGCAAAAATTGAGTCGTCAGTCGGTTGTGGTAGATATCCGAACTTTTGAATACTTTGTCCGAATCCTCGCCCTGTTATCTCTCCTGAGCCAATAGCAATGAGTGATTGGTTGATCTGATATCCCGCTCCTCTCGTATCACTACCACCGGTAAAGAATGTTTGCACGCGTTGATACGCATACGGGCGCAAAAGAACTACAGAGACAACTACAAGTGCAAGCACTCCTCCTGCCATAGCCATATGTTTTATAGGCATACCAGCGATCAACAGCATAACTACGCCAGTAAAAGCAATAATGAGAAACGTATCAGTATCAGACTGAGCAAGTAATAATCCTCCAAGAATAGCAGTAATCACTAAATAGGGCGCGAGACCAAACTTTAATGTCGATATCTTATCTTTTGCAAACTGTATCCAGGCAGCTAGATATATGATAAATGCAATCTTCAAAAATTCTGACGGCTGGAATGAAAGTGGGCCAATATTGATCCAGCGCGCAGCACCACCGTGAAATAGACTCAAGCTTGGGATAAATAGAAGCAGGTTAATAGCTATTGCACCAAGAAATATAAATAAAGCAGTTTTTCGTAGATATGTATACTTGAGTCGAGAGAAGAAAAAGAATGCTGTAATACCAATAACCAAACTTATGATTTGCTTTGTAGCTACAGTAACAAAACTCACTCCGTCTTGTGTGAGCAATCCAAGAGAAGCGGAAAGGAATATGACAAAACCAACCAGAGTGAGAGCTCCTATAGATAAAAGAAAGAAACGGTCTATGTGTCCAACACGCGATAACATTATGCTCCTATTGTAGCACCGTTTAATGCAGGTTCAGTATCTGTGGATTGCTGAGTTTCAGTGTTCTGAGCTGGTTCTGCAGTCTGATTCTTGAATGACTCAATATCTGCTCGAACTTTTTCATATTCAGGCAATTCTTCTATTTTTGAAATACCGAGATGAGCGAGGAGATCCAAAGTAGTTTTGTAAAGAAAACTACGAGCATCTTTTGGATTATCGACACGTTCAACAAGACCACGGATAAGGAGGTTACGGACGATGAACTGAGAATTGACACCACGGATATAGTCTATGTCTGCACGCGAGATTGGCCCTTGGTAGAGGATGATTGAAAGGGTTTCAAGACCAGCTTTGCCAAGGTCACGAGTAAGCTCTTCTTTGGTGAGCTTTTCGATGAGTGGCGAGAGTTCCTTGGCTGTACCAAGCATAACTTCAGTGTCAGTTTGCACAAGGGAAAGTCCCCTGCCCTGTAGTGTTTTTTCTAGCTCTATGAGGCCAACTTTTATTTGTTCTTCAGTTACTTTTACACCTTCAGTTGTGCCTGCCTGCGCAGGCAGGTCGGTTTTTTCTATTGAAAGTAATTGTGCTAGTTTTTTGAACGTAACTGGTTCGGCTTTCCAAAAAAGGATAGCTTCGAGTTGTTGAGAAAGATTCATGAGTTGTATTTTAACACTTTTTACACATAAAAAAAGCCAGACTCTACGTCTGACTTTGCGAAACCCATAATTAATTACAGTTGTGCGATTCTTGAGGGTTCCTTTCGGATCGCTTCGGCAATACGATGAATAGTGTATTGATTAGAGTGACACCAAAATCTTTTACCCATTTCATTTTGTAAAAGCATCACATAGACGCACAAATGGCGCGGTGCAACTTCATCTGATAGTGCCCACCCGATAACTTTCCATCCACTTTCAAAATCGTGCATTCTAGTAAGAGTGTCGATGCTCACATCTAACTCTCTTGCACATGTCTCAAGGGTAAAATGAACTGGTTTTATACGTGGAATGACCGCTTCGTCTTTTGCTTCAGCACGTCTCATAAAATAATCTCCTTTCAGACATTATAAAAGCAAATTATTTAGCTTATGTCAATATACACCTAAAAATAACAAATCTAATACCTCGGCACGCCAACTTCTTTTGTCTCCATTTGTATATCAGAAAAAGCAGACTCCTGAGTGACATGCACTATTCCCTGCTTGACGAGCTCAAGCATAGCGAGAAAGCTCACAATAAAGTTAACCTTATTTTCTCTATGTTCACCCGCAAAGCTCTTGAAACTCATCCTCAATTGCCCTTGAATACGCTGGGTCAGAGTGCCAATCATATCTTCGAGACTAATAACTTTTTGCACAACAACCTGGGGCAACTTTTCTTTCTTTGGTAAACGACCGATCAAATCTTTCAAAAGTGATAAGCTTTTCTCGAGAGTGAATTCGGTATCAGGTGCGAAAACAGGAGTCACTGGTCGGGCATGAGACTGTGAAAAAATAGCATTACCGCCAAACAAGGCCTGTACACCCTTACTTGCTTCTTTTATCCTTTGGTATATCTTGAGGCGTGTTTCAAGATGATGAATATCGCCTTTTTCTTCCTCTGTAAGATTGAGTTCTGGTAAAAGTGACTTTGACTTGATCAAAAGTAGCGTCGAAGCAATCAAGATAAAATGCGCCGACTCACCCATGGGCATATTTTCAAACTGCTGGATATGTGCGATAAAATCATCAGTTACTTTTGCGAGAGAAATATCGTTTATAAAAAGCTTCCTCTTTTCTATGAGATCAAGAAGGAGGTCGAGGGGCCCTTCAAAAGTTTGGGTTTTTATCTTGAACTGATCATTGTTCATTGTGTTATTGATCATTACAAAACTCCTATTGCCTGTTTTACTTCCACCAATTTCTTATCAGCAATTTTTCCTGCTTGCTTAGCACCCTTTTCAAGTATCTTCATGACTTTCTTTGGTTTCTTTACTAACTCTGCTCTACGTTCGCGCATAGGTTTGATGAAAGCGTCTATATCTTCAACAAGAGCGTCTTTCAAGGCTTTGTACTTGCCTTTATTCATATCATAGAGCTCGCGCAGTTTTTCTTCACTTTTGAAGAGCTTGTGAATGTTATATACGTTCATCGGCTTACCTCCATCTTCTGGTTTACCAGAGTCGGTGACAATAGACATGACTGCTTTGGTGATCTCTTCACGTGTAGCAAATAGTGGAATGGTATTACCGTAGCTCTTTGACATCTTACGACCGTCAACACCAGGTACAACAGCTACGTTTTCGAGTATGAGCGGTTCAGGGAGCTTGAAAATAAGATCCTCATATTCAGCGACATTCTTTGGTCCAAAAATATGATTGAACTTGAGAGCGATATCGCGAGCGTACTCTATGTGCTGTTTTTGATCCTGACCAACAGGCACAACATCAGTATTATATAAAAGGATATCCGCCGCCATGAGCACTGGGTAGTTGAATGTACCAACGTTAATCTCTTTGTCTTTTACTTCAGCGTCCTTGAAAGCATGAGCACGCTCGAGGTATGGAACTGTGACAATAGTATCAAAAATCCATGCGAGTTCAGTATGAGCGGATATATCTGACTGTTTGAAAATAACAATCTTCTTTGGATCGAGTCCGACTGCGAGATAGTCGAGAGCGAGCTCAAAGGTAAGCTTTTTCATCTCATCCTTATTTTGGATAAAATTCAGTGCGTGATAGTCAGCGATCATGATAAGACATGAATAATTGCCAGTGTTTTGCAAATCAACCATTTGCTTCATTGCACCAAAGTAATTGCCTATATGGGCTGAACCGGTAGGTTTGACCCCTGAGAGAAGGATTTTTTGTGACATAGTGCTTATACTATAGCAAATTATCCTCTATAAAAAAATGGACACAGGATGTTCTGTATCCACTATAATCAGCTGATTTTAAAGTAATTAAATTGATGAAATCTGACTGGCTGAAAGTATACCTGTATAAATCTTAACGTCATCAATCATGCCATCAAAACCACGCGTATCATCCCAAGGACTATTACCTATACCGACTTCTGTACCAGAAACAGGTGTACCAGCGTTCCCCTGTACATTCAATGATCCATTTATGTAAATTGAAACGTCCCCTGATTCAGTGCGGGCAACACAGATATGATTCCAACTTCCCGGAACTATTGTGCCGGTAGTTGAAACTGAATTAGTGCCTCCATCATTTGAGACAGTAAAATTGCCAGATACATTGAGTGAAACTGAAAATGCATTGTTACTGATGAGCACTACCCCTGCAGGAGTTGAGTTGACGTTATACTCTGCACATACAGTTACAGAACCAGTACCAATCACATCATTTGGAATGAGAGCACGGTTATCTCCTCCGTCAAACGAGATTGCAGAACCCGAAATTCCAGGTGCCCAAACAGAATCATCGGACAATATTGCATCGTTGCTATTACCTGAACTATCATGGGAGATCAGTGATTCGATTTCATCAAATGAAAGTTCCACTATGAGGGATCCATCAGCAAGGACCGGTGCTGTATATACAAAAGGCTCAATGTCAGCAGTTGTATAATCAGCATGAGCATAAGCGGCAAAGCCAGCAAAGACTGAAATAAGCGCACATAAAAGGCTTTTGTTGAGGATAGATAAATTGAAATTCATACTATCCTTTTATCATGGATAGTATGAATTGTCAATGTAACTTATTAACTTGTGAGCAACTAAAATCGAACTATTTCTTTACAGGAGTCTTGACAGATGTAGTTGTAGTAGCCTTCTGAAGAACTGGCTGTTGCTGGTTTTCAAGAGGAGCTGCCTGACTTTCTGTAGTAAGAGGTATAACAGCGACAATCTTGTTTGTTGTTGCACGATACAAGATTGCTTGCATAGCAGAAGCGTAAACAAGAAGAATATCTCCGTTTTCAACATTCTTGAAGAATGGCTGATTTACAAGACTGTCCTTGTTTGTGACTATAGAAATATTTGGTGTTTCGTTTTGTGGAACAACAATGAGCTTTTGAACATTGTTTATGATCTCAAGTGCTTTCTGTTGTGCTGCTGCGTTTGGATCTTTTACGAGATCAGCGTATTTGTTGTGATAATAGTATCCCATCGAATATCCTCCAGCAACGATAGCTACGAGAACTACAATGAGAATTATTTTTACAAAAGAAGGGATTTTGGCGAGCATAAAGATAAATTAGATAATTATTAAAGTCACTACAATAATGGGTAATGTGTCAGACTATTATATCACAAGGAGAAAAAAATTCGTTCAAACACACGTGTGCATAAATCAATAATCCCCTTTAAAATGAACTTGGAAAATCAATTACTGGCACAACTATTGGCTTTGGTGTAGTTGTAGTCTTTACTGGAGGCGTTACTGTTTTTGTTGGCGCAACTACTTTTACTGGACTCGAAACTGGTTGAACTGTTGGCGCTGCAACTCCAGTCAAAGCTGCTCGTGTACGAGGCCCAGTTGCTCCGTAACCATTTGTTGCGGGGCTGCCAGAACACACGCTTATTGTTGCACATTGGAATCTTTTGACAGCAGCATCAGTCGCTGGGCCGAAATAGGTAGTTTCAAAACCACTTGAACCATTTCCATAACTTGCAACTGTGTACCCTTTTGCATTCAAAAGTTTTTGAAGAGTTTTGACTTGCTGACCTGTAACACCAAGCGAAAGGTATGATGTCAGTGCTGTGCCACTAATCATATTTGTGACAGCTGGTATTGGTACCATAGGAGTTATAGCACTAGTAACTATAGGAACGAGGAGTGGTGTGAGTGCTCCGTTCAAAACATCACGTGTGCGAGGTCCTGTTGCTCCATAGCCATTGGTTGTAGCACTACCATAACAAATTGAAAGAACTGCGCACTGGAATTTTTTGAGTGCAACCTCAGTTGCGGGACCAAAATACGTCGTTTCGTTTCCTGGTGTACCAAGTCCTGAAGTTGCTATGTAATATTTATTTGCATTAAGGAATTCTTGAAGCGCTTTGACATCGAGACCAAGAGATCCGGCAGAGAGAGTTCGTGTGAACTGAAACTTTCCAGCATTGACGAATGGTTTTATCGCAAGAGTTGCTGTAGCAACTTTTGGCGGTGTGATATACAGTAAACCACCACCTCCTCCGCCACCGCCCGAAGAACCGCCAGGTGAACCTCCCCCACTACTTGGAATACTGATTGTAACTGACCCTGATGAGCTAGCGGATATATTGCCTGCAGCGTCCTTTGCCCAAGCATATAGAGTCTTTGTGCCTTCAGTGCCAAAAACGTATGCAGTAGGTGCCGTACCAACCCAGCCGGTATCATTCACCGATGGTAAACTTATTGATTCATTTAACAAATAGCTTGTCACAGCCACGTTATCTGTTGCTACAAATGTAGTGATCGGAACTGTCAGTGAACTTGCAGTAGTCGGAATAGAAAATCCAGTGATAACTGGTGCGGTAGTATCAGGTATAACAACCTGTAGTGTAGTTGTTGAAAGTATAGTGCCTGTAGTCGTACCCAGTGCACTCACTGCATATGCTCGAAAATAGTAAACGGTATTTGGGGTCAGGCTAATAAGATTTTGTGTGAAATCGCCTGTGCCACTGAAAGCACCAAGTGACGTGGTAGCAATCACCGTTGAAAGGTTTGCAGATGTACCATACGCAAATCCATGTTGAGTTGCATTATTTCCACCCGTACTGCTAACGTTCGCATTTAAAGTCAACGTTGAAGTAGATACCGAGCTTGGAGCTGATGTGGTGAGAGCATAAGGATATATGATAGCCGTCTGAGCCCTGAATGCGACCGACCCCATCGCCCAGTATGGGCTAGAATTTCCACTCATCTCAACAGAATACGTACCGGGTGCATTTATAATTTGATATTCAGTAGCACTCATTTGAACAGGCTCTTCGTTCAATACAGTAAAACCTAATCCCGGAGATACAGGTGAACCACCGCCAGACTCATCAGAAAGACCCACAAAGATAAGACCTGCTGGGTCAGTCAGTGTCAGATCACCAGTAGACCACAACGCACCTGCATTCGCACCAGTTGACGAAGCTACAAATGGATCTGTGGTATCTAATCCTGACCATTCAGAGATATGGAAACCAAGGTCATCATACCCACCCGTAAGACTCACCGTAACAGTATCAGGTCCACCTATAATATTTTTTGCGTAATATAGATACACTTTTGAGTTATTTCCAGAATCTTTTTCCGATACTTTCACAAAGGTATTGCTACTCGAATCTTGAATCGTAACATCACCCGCTCCGGCATTTATATAGCTACTTACTGCAACCACAATCAAGTTGCCAGCTGTCGTGTTACTCGTAAATGAAAGGCCAGTTGGACCTTTTCCTGTCGGATATACTGAGCGATTCTGCACAAGCGCAGGTGTACCGAGGAGTACCTGCGTCGGTGTTGTAGTAGAAAGAATCGCACCAGTTGATGTACCCGCAGAGTTTACTGCGTAGGCACGAAAATAATAGGTGGTATTTTGCGTAAGACCAGTGATATTTTGAGAAAAATTGCCAGTGCCACTAAAAGCACCGAGTGATGTAGTGGCAATCACCGTTGAGAGATTTGCTGATGTACCGTAAGTAAATCCGCGTTGAGTTGCATCTTCTCCCCCAGTTGCACTGATATTTGCATTAAGTGTGAGGGCTGACGGCGTTACTGAACTTGGTGCTGAGGTAGTAAGAGTTGGAATAAAAACTGACTGTGCTGAAGTGGTGAATGTTTGATCAGTTGTCGTAGCTGTACCCGCAGAATTAGTTGCGAATGCCCGGTAGTGATAGAGAGTTGACGGAGTAAGACCGCTGATTGATTTTGAAAATGTTCCAGCGCCAAATGAACCCGTCGTTGATGCTGTAGAGCCATATGAAGTCGTTAAACCGTAATTAAAACCTACGTCAGTCGAAGCATCACCACCGTCAGCAGTAATTGTTGCATTCAAAGTAACGCTAGACGAAGTCAGTGAGGTCGGCGAAGATGTGGCGAGCGTTGGCACAGTTGCCGAACCAGTCGTTCTGAAAGTTAAATCAGTAGTTGTTGAGGTTGACGAAGCAGTATCAACAGAAACAATCTGAAAATGATAGGTCTGTGCCGAACTGAGACCAGTGATAGAAACACTGTGTGTAAGTGTCTTAGCTGATGTATATGTTGAAGAAGATGTATAAGATGCTGTGGCTCCATAATTAACCAATGTATCGGCTGACCTATCAGTGTTCCAGGTGATAGTAGCACTTGTTGCACCAGTAGACGATGCGATTGATGAAATAATAGTTGGCGCATATCCCTCAGCAATATTTGCTACATTTGTGGCGAGTAAAGCGTGACCAGCACGGTTTGGATGGATATATTCTATCTCATAGGTTGTTGGTCCAAACTGATTGACTGCACCGAAAATATTTCCAATATTAAAATAATATACTTTGCTATCAGACGGATAAGCAGCTTGATATGCAGCTAGACCTGCCTGAATCTCGGTAGTAAATTCAGAATTAACGTTTAAGTCATTAAGGGACAGAAAAGATGGCATCAAAAATATTTTTGTATTTGGTCCGAGTTGAGTACGAGATAGCGTAAGAAGCTCTTTCACCGATGTCGTAATATCTGTCTGATAATCATTTGCACCTTGAGCGATGACAAAATAGTCGAGATCAGATGGAAGTGGTTGAGCGTGCTGAGAGTCAACATAATCGAACGTGGCAGTCACATATGGTCCTGCTCCTATCGTTCTATATCCTTGTCCACTATAGGCTTTGATACCCACTTCAGCATCGAGCTTTTGTCCGAATAACATACCCCAACTATCTTGAACATATGTCTGCCCAGTTGTCGTATGATCGACACCACTTGCGTCTGCCTCAGCCGAGTATCCACGTGTGATAGAGTCTCCCAGTATCATCATGCGTTTTGGTCTCAAACCATCTGCATACGTAGGGGTTGAAATTGATTTTCCTGCTTCAATCTCCCATCCGGTAATCTTTACCAATGAATTTGCTGGCCAACTATCTTCAACGCCACCCTGTTCATAATAAACTTGGGCCGAATGACTTCCGCTTGATAAACCGGTAGCAAGAGTCATCACTTGTGTACTGACACCTGATTCTGGTTGAAGTTGTGCTCGCTGCCACGCACCACCGTCAATTTTCCAGTTGATGAATGGATAATTTGAAAATGCAGCACCAGAACGAATCAGTGTACTGAGGTCCGCATCAAGCTTGAGTGTACTACCTGTAAAAACAAATTTTGCTGAACTACCAGTATGCATCATCTGTACACCAGAACCACTATCATACGTATTGCCTGGAGAATAGATCACACGGCTGTCATTCGCTGCGACTACATCTGTAGCTAATACAACGTTCAGTGTTGTTGATGTCGCATTGCTTGGGTCACTAATTGTCAACGTACCTGTAGATGGACCAGTAGCTATAGTGATGGACGCATGTGTTGCATCTGTAACGGTTTGTGATGATATGGAGGCACCACTCACACCAGAAACAGTAAACGTAGGACTACCTGGAGTACCAGAAGTCCAACCTGTTGCATTACCGGTAAGCTGTACGACAGTCGAAGCTGATGTAGGAATCCTTGTTTTATTTGCTACTGATCCACCTGAACAAGGTAGTGTTGTGAAATACGTACTTGATGCAGTACCGCTACCGTTAGCATTGGTAGCGTAAGCTCGATAAAAATATGTCGAATTACACGTAAGTCCGCCGATGCTCTGGCTATATGCACCTGCAGTAAATGTGCCCGCAGTAGATGCGTCTAAACCATATGACGTGCTTGTACCGTAACTAAAACCCTTAACGGTGGTTGAATATTGAAAAGCGAAATCATTTGAAATAACCCCATTGAGCGTTGCGCCTGTCGCAGTGATACTAGTAACACTTTGATTTACTATTGCAGGAACAGGTACATACGCTAAACCGGAACTATAGTACCCCTTTGATCCATCTGGTGCATACCATAGTCTCCACTGTCCTCCTCCGCCACCCTGATACCAACTTCTACCTGCATCATCTGAGTAATATAGCGCTACATTTCCTAAAGCAAAAATATGAATACCATCATTCGACATTGCGAGATCATCCCAATTATTCATGCCTGCAAATTTTAACGCTGTCCAGTTCGCACCGTAATCAATTGATTTGTATATATAACTATCTCTCGTACCCACATACATAACACCACTATCACCTACTACAACCGAACTTCCCTTAGCAGTTACACTTGAAACCGTATTCCATGTTGCACCAGAATCCGAAGAAACATGGATACTTCCATCATTGCCAAAATCATTAATGGAAACCATTGTCGCTCCATCAGGTGATATAGCAACAGATCCACCACCAGTACCGTTGAGCACAGTAGTCCACGTAGCACCAGAACTTGTAGAGACAAGTGTAGATCCCCCTGTTTGTAAAATGAGATTTGCTCCACTAGCTGATGAAGCGATCCTTTGCCAAGAGATACCTGCACCAAGTACAGTTGAACTTGCCCAAGTTGTTCCTCCGTCAGTCGAATAATAGACATAATCAATACATTGAGACGAACAGGTCGTTGCCCATACTTTTTGCCCATCTGCTGATGCTGCTATGGCATGCGAGTACACATTCCAAGCTCTTGAACCACCACCAGTAAGTGACGTCCAGGTTTTTCCTGTATCAATTGATTTTTCGAGATAGCCAGAGTTACCGAAACTAAGCGTATTTCGATACATCACCAACTCACTCGTTGCTGAAGTCAAACTGCTCGCCGAGACAAAAGTATTGTTAGCATGAGCGAACTGCGTACCAATAGCTGTAACAGCAAAAGTAAAAATGAGATATGGGTAGAGCCTCTTCATTACCCTTCATTATAACTTATGATAAGACTAAAACAACCGATATTTAAAATGTTTCCCTTAGAAATTGAAATTGATACTTGGTACAACCACTGGCTTTACAGTTGTTGTTTTAACAGGCACCGTTGCTGTAGTCGGAGTTTTTGTTGGAGTAGGTACACTAGCTGGAGTAACGGTATTTGTCTGAGTGACTGGCGCAGTCGTACCACCCAATGCTGCACGAGTACGAGGACCTGTCGCACCATAACCAGTTGTCAGCGGTGAACCTGAACATACAGAAAGTACTGCACACTGGAATTTCTGAAGCGCTACCTGTGTAGATGGACCAAAATATGTAGACTCATTTCCAACTGACCCATTACCTGATGTGGCTATAGTGTATCCTTTAGCATTCAAAATCTTTTGTAGTGTTTTAACTTGTTGACCAGTTGTGCCCAAGAACAGATATGAAGTAAGTGCACTACCCGAAGAAGTGGTTGTTACGGACCCTGTCGCACTAACATTAGAACGACTCGCACGATATTGAGCTACAGCATTTGCTGTTAACTGACCGTAGTAGCCAGTAGCATAAACTGAAGACAGGTAGCCACCTGCTATGAGATATTTTTGCAATGTGAGTACAGCAGTTGAGCGAGAACCGAATTCAAGGTTGAGGTATGCAGTCGGGATAGAACCAGTTGTTGGCGGAACAATTGTTGTTGTTACTGGTGCTGAAATATTTTGTATAACAGTATTCGCACTGCCTGCGTCGAATTTTGCAAAAACAGACATTGAGGATGACAAGGTAACGGTACAAGTTGATGTGGCAAACGATGCGCAACCGCTCCATGATGTTAGATGTGAATATTTGTCTGGAATAGCAGTCAAAGTAATCTTTGAACCGGCATAGAA
The DNA here is from genome assembly GCA_028713005.1 of Minisyncoccota bacterium. GTDB lineage: Bacteria > Patescibacteriota > Minisyncoccia > Phycocordibacterales > PALSA-1337 > C7867-002. The sequence goes on from JAQTPC010000001.1 coordinate 80,326, forward strand.
TGCCGAAGTACACTTTGAGCTACAGAGTATACCTGAAGGGTTTGAAGTTGTAGTACCATGACCTGTTCCGGTAGTTTGGATAGTAAGACTATAGTATGTTCCCCCGCCCCCTCCGCCACCACCGCTATAGACGACAGGGTTACCTCCGCTCGTACTACAAGCAGATGTGGTAAATGTTCCATCACTTGTAACTCCAGTTCCTGAGAAATTTATTGCATATGCTTGGTAATGGTAAGTAGTGCCACACGTGAGGCCGGTGAGTGTTTTTGAGAATGCCCCTGTATTGAAATGTCCCGAAGTAGATGATGTTGCAGAATAATCCACCGTTGCACCGTACCTGAAACCAAGTTCAGTCACACTGCTACCACCTGTAGTGTCCACATTTGCATTAAGATCAGCACCTGTCTGAGTTATTGTCCCAATCGTTGATACTGAAACAGTAGGAGGAACAACACTTACACAGTCAGTTGTATTAAATGTTTGATCTGAGCTTGATGCAGTCCGTTGTACATAACTACCAGTTGCACCATCAAAATTGCGAGCATAGAACATATAATGATATGTAGTGCCACATGACAAATCATTGATAGTTGCCGTCACCGCTGCATCAGTATTATTTAAACTTGCATCAAGAGTTCCTGAGAAATCAGTTGAACTTGCATATGCTGTGTCAGTGCCATATTTGAAACCACGCTGATTGATGAAACTTCCTCCTGTATAGAGAACTGAAGCGTTAAATGTTACATCTGACGCTGTTATACCTGTGGCTGTAGGTGTTGATATTGTTGGGGCAACGACTGGCACACTCGAAGAAGCGTATATCATTTTAATATACTGTTTTTCCGCTGTATTAAACCAAGAATTAAACAATGTGACGCTACCGTGTCTGACCGCATTTACCAGCTCCCAGTAATGATCCACGAGTTCAGGAGTGACTTCGTTGTTTGAGTTGACTGCAACCGCAGCCTCGGGGTAAATATCACCGATATTACCTATCGTTCCAGGCCCACCATAAAATCCCTGAAGTCGTGTGTACTTGAATGGTATACCAACGGTATACTCAAGAAGTGTCGTGTTCTCAGGCATGAGCAATACATCGGGGATATCCTGGTGAACCTGAATCATGTCAGTTCCCGCAATCCAATCGGTACTATCGATATAGAATATGGTAACACCCCATCGACTCTTGGCATAGTTAATCTTATCCTTGAGTAACTGAATGCGAGCCGCAGTATCAGTCACATACTGCTGACTTGGGCGCACGCCGTAAATGCCATATAGTCCACCCCCACCACAACCAAGATTTGCATCACCGGGATCATATACGATTTGATCTGGACGTATTGTAATACCTGCTCTGAGTCCATTATCAAGTATCTTATGGAAAGCTGCATCAATAACATTCATTGAGGTACTCGAATAATTTGCACTTGGATTCGTAGTACTCGAATACACGTAGTTAACTTGCGTATCCCATTCAGGTGCAAAACGAGGATCTTCAGCGTAGCGAGGATCACCTATGTATGATGTACAATGCGGCCAACGTTGTCCTTCGAGATCCCACAAGATGACACCTTGACCATTAACTTCTTTTACATTTGCAATATCCGCATCAATGCGTGCCAGCATCTGTGTCGCCCAGGCTTGTCTACCTTCTGGTGTAGTCACGTCGACACTTCCCGGATCAATGCCATTCGAGAACCAACCATTCATATTTTTTGAAAAATCAGATGCGCAACCATTTACAATTGGACAAGGTGGTGAAGACAAGAAATCAGTACCTATAGGTCGGCGATCTGACCAAAAATTTTGCATCGGATACTGTGCTGTCCATGCTGAAATCACTTCGGGTACAGCCTCAAGTAGACTGGTACCGAGTGGGTAAAACTTGATTGCATTTGTAGCAGTAACAGTCGTACCATGTGGCACACTTCCTATGGAAGTCGAGAGTAGGCACCATGGTGTTGGGCTGCCACAGTCACCTGTGACTTTATTCGTATTTACTAAAAAGAGTTCACCAAAAGTAGTATTAAAACCCCAAATGTTAGGGTAATCTCCCGCTTGGCTTGTCGGCAATGAATCACCTGTATAACCTGTTATATTTAAGCCGCCCATATGGAATGACAGGTAACCAATATCAGTCGCAGTATTATTGGTAACTGAAACGTGTATATCAATACTTGGACCATTTTGCACAAACTGCAGTGATGCGTTTCCTTGGCTATAGTTGAATGTAAGTGTGTTGGTCTGAGAATCAAATACAGTTCCTTGATCTGAACCAAGAGACATGCTGCCGCCACTAGTATTTTGTATTTCTCGAATATTGATACATGTATTTTGTCCCGGGTCTTTAAAATCACCTCCATTATATGTGAGACTTGTAAACATATATCCACAACTTACTGGACCAATAGTAAATGATGGACTATTTAGTGCATACGTACTCTGAATATTCGCAAGAAGACTTGTGGTGAACGTGATTGCTATAAGAATGAATGTAACCCAGTGTGTTACCTCAGACAATGGATGCTCATGCCAAAGTCGATAGAGTGGAAATTTTCTTGATAAGTGTGAGTGTAAAAAGTCCATATGAGTATATTACTTATCGTGTCGTCACGGTCACCATACGTGAATTTGAGGCAGTTACTACGCATGATTTTCCTGACATACTTTCACATCCTTTCCAAATTAAAATACTTTGTGCATCATCCTGAGTGGCAGTCAATATAACTTTGGTGCCGAACGTAAACTTATGCGAACAAATTGCTCCACAAGAAATACCGGTTGGATTTGAATTGATTTCAATATTTTCTTTGGTAAACACAAAAATTGGGTACGTAACATATTCCGTTTCCTTACTTCCAGATGGAACCACTAAACCGTCGTTAAGTGAAATAATTTTAGGTAAAACTTTTGGTACCACATCATCAATCTTAGCAATTATTTTATCTTCTGTCTTTGTAGTTGAAGCAACGTCAGGATTAATGGCTACATTTTCAGTAGTAACTGAACTTGATGATGCTGTATGTTCAGAAGTGATACCGCCGATGATTGGTGATGGCACTGGAGTTTCCGTGCTTGATGTATTTGTATCAGTAGTAGTTGCGACACTATCTGTACTCGTAGCAGCTGGTACAACAACAGAAACTGCTGTGTCTGTTGTATTTGTTTGAGTCGAGCTCGCTTGATCTATTGTTTCAGCAGGGACAGCTACAGTACTCGTACTTTCAGTATTTATTAGTGGACTATTATCAGTAGTTTGCTCCGTCACTATTGTGTTGTCCTCTGTAGTAGAAGCATTTCCATCAACTGTTTGTGCATAGCTATTTACTGCAAATAATAGATTTGCCGTAAGTACACAACTGATTGCCATAAATGAAACCCAGTGGGTGGTTCCGGCAAGTGGATGCTTATGCCAACTATAATATGCTGGAACAGTGCGAGATAGGAAGTCGTGGAGACTTTTCATAAGCAACATAGTAACACGAAATGAAACTAATGCCTATAATTTACTTTTTACCTCCTCCACGAATATTGAACTTAATTGAAGCGGTTTTTGCAGCAGAGATATTGCCTGCAGCATCTTTTGCCCATGCGTAAAGTGTTCGTGATCCTGTGGTCATTTTGAATGTATACGATGTAAGTGGTGCAGTTTTCCATGAAGCACTCGTCACTGATGGAATAGTTGATGATTCACTTACAAGATAACCTGTAACTCCAACATTATCAGTTGCACTATATGCAGTGATTGGTACAGTTGCTGTTATTGATGTTGAAGGAATAGTAAATACTGTAACGACTGGTGAAGTAGTATCCCCTCCCGTTGTAGTATTTTGAGTGAACGATGCAGTGACAGTGATATCTCTAGATACATTGTTATCTGTGCGAGGATTTGCAGTTATTCCGTCTGACCAGCTTACGAAATGGAATCCACTATTTGCAACCGCAGTTACCGAAGAACCATTTGCCCCTGCTGTGACACTTTGTGGTGATGTGCCTGTAATAGAGCCGTCAGGTCCAGCAGTGTAAGTGAGAATATATGTAGTTGGTGCAACAACAATATTTATGACAACAGTTGCACTCTTGCTTGCAGATATATTTCCTGCAGCATCCATGACCCATGCATACAATGTCTTTGATCCCGAACTACCAAATGTATATGATGTTGGAACTGAACCTGACCATGCAGTATCACCCAAGGAAGGTACCGTTGATGTTTCTTTGATAAGGTATGCGGCAACGCCAACATTATCAACAGCAGTGAATGTAACCGGAACAGTGAGGCTCGCTGATGTAGAAGGAATAGCGAATGAAGTAATAGACGGACCTGTCGTATCAGAAGAGGGTGGAGGATTCGTTGTACCGCAACCAGTTCCTGTTGTCGTGAATGTTTGATCAGCACCATATCCTGTGAGTTCGGTATGCAGACCGGTTCCTCCTGAAAAATTCTTTGCGAAGGCACGATAGTGGTACGTAGTTCCACAGGTAAGACCCGTAACACTTAGATTGAAATTTGCATCTATATTGTTTAGGTTCACATCAAACGCTCCGTCTGCCTTAACAGAAGAGCCGTATGAGGTCGTTGGACCATATTCAAATCCACGAGTAATCACATATGTACCGCCTGTTGCACTAACTATACCGTTCAACGTTGCATTTGTATCACCTACAGCACTTGCTCCCGTTGATACTGTGGGTGCTACGACCGGAAGCGCAGCTGCTGCATATACCATCTTTATATATGGCTTTTCAGATCCGTTATACCACGAGTTAAACAAACTTAAACTACCATTTCTAATTGCATCTACAAGCTCCCAGTAATGGTTAACAAATTCATTCTGTTCATTATTTGCATTAAGTGCTGCTCCTGCACGTGGATATATATCACCGATATTACCTATCTTTCCTGGTCCACCATAGAACCCTTGTTTATTTGTATATTTGAATGGCAAACCAACTGAATACTCGAGCAAAGTTGTATTTTCAGGAATGAGAAGTACATCTGGGATGTCTTTGTGCAACTTAATCATATCAGTACCAGCAATCCAATCAGTACTGTCAATATAGAAGATGGTGACACCCCAACGATTCTTTGCAAAATTGATCTTATCCTCAAGCAACTTTATACGAGCATTCGTATCGGTAAGATATTTTTGACTTGGACGAATGCCAAATATGCCATATGTTCCTCCTCCACCACAACCGAGATCAGCGTTATTTGGATCATACGTTATCTCATCTGGACGAATGGTAATACCGGACTTGAGTCCATTATCTCGAATCTTGTGAAAGACAACATCGATAACATTCATTGAAGAACTTGAGAAACCACTACCAGGATCGGAGTAAGCTATCTTTGTATCCCACTCAGGCGCAAAACGAGGGTCTTCTGCATAGCGAGGGTCGCCAATATATGACGTACAGTGTGGCCAGCGTTGACCTTCGAGATCCCACAAGATGACACCTTGACCATTAACTTCTTTAACATTTGCTATGTCTGCATCAATACGAGCGAGCATCTGTGTAGCCCACGCTTGTCTACCAGCAGAAGTTGTCACATCAACATTTCCTGGATCAGAACCATTTGAGAACCAGCCGTTCATATTTTTTGAAAAATCAACAGAACAACCGTAAATAGGACATGGTGGTGAAGAAAGGAAGTCAGTTCCGATAGGTCGACGATCTGACCAAAAATTTTGCATCGGATACTGTGCTTTCCATGCAGCTATGACTTCAGGAACAGCTTCGAGTAGACTAGTTCCGAGTGGATAAAACTTAATAGCATTTGTAGCAGTAACAGTTGTGCCGTGAGGTATGTTACTGATCGAAGTTGACATCAAGCACCATGGCGATGGATTACCACAATCACCGGTGACTTTATTTGTATTAACAAAGAAAATTTCACCGTAGGTTGTGTTTACACCCCAAATATTAGGATAATCTCCTCCCTGACTCATTGGCAACGAATCTCCCGTATAACCAGTTATATTGAGACCTCCTACATGGAAAGCGAGATAACCAATATCAGCAGACGTATTGTTTGTAACTGAAAGGCGCATATCTACACTTGGACCATTTTGGATGAACTGTATTGACGCACTACCTTGACTAAACTTCAAGGTCACCGTATTGCTTTGAGGGTCAAATAAAGTACCCTGATCTGCACCGAGAGATATTCTGTTTCCATTTGTATCTTGTATTTCTCGTATATTGATACACTGGTTTTGTGCCGGATCAGCAAAACTTGCTCCGTTGTACGATAGAGCAGTAAGCGCATAACCACAACCAACCTGACTAACAGTAAATGATGATGGCGTGTATCCTGCAAACGATTTTTGAATGTTAGCAAGAAGACCCGTGGTGACAGAGAGAGATATGAGTATAAAAGCAAACCAATGTGTTGCCTCAGACAATGAATGCTCGTGCCACAAGCGATATAGAGGAACTTCCTTACATAGCTTGGCGTGAATTTTTCTCATGAAATTGGATAGATTATATTAATTGATAATATAATACCTCATTTTATGTAAATGCACCGTGGATAACTCTATTCAACAATGCGGTTTTTCGCTAAATTCCCTCCTTTTTGAGCTCTTCGATTGCTTTTTGTGCTGTCTTTGAAAGCTTTCTCGGCATTTCTACGTGAGTGACGAGGAGGATATCGCCACGACGTCCGTCGATACCGCGTTCAGTCATCGGTACACCTTTACCTTTGATGCGGAGGATCTCTCCGTGTGAAGTGCCCTGAGGAACTTTGAGTTCTATCTTTCCATCTAATGTATCTATTTCGATAGCGCCACCAAGAAGTGCTGTTGAAAGTTTGAGTGAAAGATCCATGATGAGGTTAAATCCTTCTTTACGAAATATCGAGCCCTCTTCAACCCAGACACGGGCGATGAGGTCACCCCGACCAGCCTCACCGTCCTCACCGCGGCCTGATATGCGCAAGCCCTGACCATTTTCCATTCCTGCAGGGATTTTGACTGAAAATTTTTCCTTACCCGTCGAGATCTCACGTTCTACACCAAAGATTGATTCTTTAAAAGTGACTTGTAAATCAATTGTTATATTCTTGCCTTTGCGTGCACGACGTCCGCCACCAAAAAATTCACCAAATATGTCACCGAGGTCAAACTCCACATGTTGACCATTGAAATTGCCACCGAAGCCTCCTTGCTGAAATTGTGAAAAATCAAAACCGCCGAAACCTCCTTGTCCGCCCCCAAAACCACCAGCACCTGGATTGAAACCGCCACCGCCCATATTTGCACCCGCTGCACCAAAGCGGTCATAGTTGACGCGCTTGTTTACATCGGACAATGTTGAATACGCCTCACTGGCTTCTTTGAATTTCTTTTCAGCGTCAGCGTTGCCCTTGTTCTTGTCAGGATGATGTTCATGTGCGAGTTTACGGAACGCCTTCTTGATGTCGTCTTGTGAGGCGGTTTTTTCGACTCCGAGGATTTTGTAGTAGTCTTTCATGGTTTTGATTTAATATGAGGAATAGACCCTCGTGTATTCCCCCAAGAAATCTTAGGGGAATTTTACGAAGATCCTTCTGTAATTTTACTACTTCTTCTCCTTAAACTCCGCATCCTTTACATCCCCTTCAGGAGCTTTTCCGTCAGCGCCGCCAGTTGAACCAGCTGTACCTTGCGCGCCAGCTTGACCAGCACTCGCAGTAGCATTCGCTTTTGCAAGAATCTCACCAATCTTTGAAATCTCACTTGAGAGAGCCTCTGACGCACTCTTGATAGCAGCCACATCAGCTGGCTGTGCCTCCTTTGCCGTCTTCAAAGTTTTAATTTTTTCTTCAATCGAAGCAGTGACATCTGCAGGAATCTTTTCCTTATTTTCTTTAAGAGCCTTCTCAGACGTATAGATCATCTGCTCAGCCACATTGCGGACTTCAACTTCTTCTTGCTTCTTCTTATCATCTGCTTCATGAGCAGCGGCCTCCTGTTTCATCTTTTCAACTTCTTCTTTTGAGAGACCTGACGATGCAGTGATCTTGATACTATTCACCTTACCTGTCGTTTTGTCCTTTGCACTGACATTCAAGATACCGTTGGCATCGAGGTCAAATGACACTTCGATCTGTGGCACGCCACGTGGTGATGGAGCGATACCATCGAGAATGAAGCGGCCGAGAGATTTGTTGTCTGCCGCCATAGCGCGCTCACCTTGCGTGATATGAATCTCTACAGATGGCTGATTGTCAGTTGCTGTTGAGAATACCTGCGAACGTTGTGTAGGGATGGTTGTATTCTTTTCGATGACCTTTGTAGCAACGCCACCCATCGTTTCAATACCGAGTGAGAGTGGAGTAACATCGAGCAAGAGCACGTCTTTGACATCACCACCGAGGATACCGCCTTGGATGGCAGCACCGATAGCCACGACTTCATCGGGATTTACACTCATGTTTGGTTCACGACCAAAGAGAGCTTTAACAGCATTCTGGAGAGCGGGCATGCGTGTCTGACCACCAACGAGGATAACCTCATTGATCTCACTGACTTTGAATGGTGAAGCAGCGATAGCGCGCTTACTGATCTCGATAGCACGATCAACGAACTCCTGTGTGAGCTGTTCGAGCTGTGCACGAGTGAGCGTTACGAGGAGATGCTTTGGTCCATCAGCACCAGAAGTGATGAAAGGAATATTGATCTCTGTTGAAACTGCTGTTGAAAGCTCGATCTTTGCTTTTTCCGCAGCTTCATCCAAACGCTGGAGTGAGAGCGAGTCTTTGCGGAGATCAATACCGTTTTCTTTTGCAAAGGTGTCTGCAAGCCAACCAACAATCTTTGAGTCGATATCGCGACCGCCGAGGTGAGAGTCACCGTCAGTAGATTTTACTTCGATTGATCCTTCACCTTCATCACTGGTACCGACTTCGAGAATAGAGATATCGAATGTACCTCCACCAAAGTCAAAGACTGCGATCTTTTCATTTTTCTTTTTGTTAAATCCGTAAGCGAGAGCGGCCGCTGTTGGTTCATTGATGATACGTTTTACATCCAAGCCAGCGATCTGACCTGCATCCTTTGTAGCTTGGCGCTGTGAGTCGTTGAAGTATGCAGGAACCGTGATGACTGCTTCAGTGATCTTTTCACCGAGACGTGCTTCTGCGTCATTCTTGATCTTGGTGAGGATCATGGCTGAGACCTCTTCTGGGCGCATCCACTTGCCCGCCATGTTGACCTCGACGCCACCGTTGGCTGACTTGCGAGTTTCAAATGGTACGTTCTTGGTATCCTTTTGAACGCCATCTTCATCGAATGTATGGCCAATGAAGCGCTTGATCTGGAAGATCGTATTTTTTGGGTTCGTGACCGCCTGGCGCTTTGCCAAGAGACCGACGAGACGTTCACCTGTTTTTGATTGGGCGACAATCGAAGGTGTTGTACGCGCACCTTCTGCGTTTTCGAGGACCTTTGGTGAGCCAGCTTCCATGACGGCGACAGCTGAGAATGTGGTACCAAGGTCAATTCCTATTATCTTACTCATAGTGGTTTATTTAAGTTAGTTATTAAGTGACACGAATCTACTAATAATTACAATGTTTTTAGGGTTATTTTAGGGTACTTGACAATTAGGCAATTAATATGCTAAAATGGTAGTAGATGAAAAAATACCATGTTTACTGTAGCGGTATTTTTGGGGATAAGGATGAACAGAAGCATTTCTCAGGTTTCTTGTTCAGCCTGCCTCTCACCAACTTTGGTGAGATTGAAGCAGCAGAGAAGGTAATTGCAGAAGTTGAAAAGTTTGAACTACAGACATCAATCCATGATGTCCGTATCTTGAGCTTTTCAAGTATACCCTTCAAGGGTAAGATGCTAAAACCAACATTTGTGCTTCATCAAAGATAACTGAAAGACGGATTCAGGGCGTCCAACTTAAATGTTGGCGCCTTTTCTTTTACCCGACTTTCATATCACATACCTAATTGTTAAAGAACCACGAAACAATGACGCAATAACCAAGATACAATAACCAAAAAATCGCAGTGTGCTAATTTGGTAATTGGTTTTTGATTATTGGTTATTTTGAACTCGGTGCTCTCGTAGGTTGACTAGTAAAGAAAAGAAGTGAAGTAAATGGAGAAACTTCAGGAGTAAAATCAAAAACGTATGCAGTGTCAGCTGAAACTTTTGCAAATGAACCTTCTATGAGAAAAACTCCTACCTTACCAACTGATCCCTTATTTGAATATCCTGATGCGAGCTTTGGAGTTGGGGCCGAGATAACCTGGGCACTAATAACTTTCGCCTTCACTTCCCCATTGACGAGAGTAACCAAAAACACAACACGATACTGCTCACCAGTCTGTGAGGTTATGATTCTTTCTATGAATTTTGAGGGATTTAGTGGCTTTAACATAGAAATATATCCAAACTATTGGATTCTTATTATAGCAACACGAAGCCTCCAGTCAAGATATTCCTTTTGACAAAACACTCAAAACAATGTAATTTATGGATAAAGAAAGGATCTTTATCATGAAAGAAATAGAATATTTCAGAATCCCTTTTGCACGGAACATGCTCAACGAATCGGACGTCAGGCAAATACTCATCACAACACCCAAGCTGAAGATCACGGAGGAAGAAGTGGACTCGCGAATATGTCCAATCGAGTTTGTGCCAGTAGAAGCTTTTAAAAAACACCCGACTATCATCGCCAAATCAAACATGGGTGGACTCGTCGAATTTAAGCTCGAAGGCAAACGCAAAGTCGAGATCCGTAAATTCTTTCAGACAGGCACAGTTGTAGCGATCTATGTCGTTGTTCCTGGAACCGAACGCAAAAAGCGGACTGAACCAAAAACGAAAGGCTCGGCAGCATATCAGTCCATTCTCGCTGAAATACAGGCCGCAGGCAAAGATGGCACGCTCACTCAACTGTAAAAAATCGCTTCACGAAACCGTTTCGCACTAGAAGCGGTTTTCTTTTATATGATTGCCACACGCATAATAGTATGTTTATATACATCCAGATATGAATACTCCTTCTCACACGAGCATTGATCCAGAACATGAGTGGTCGCTTAAAAAGCGATTGAATCTCATTGAAAAGATAGCGGCAGGCATGGTCGACAAACGATATTTCACCATACCCAAAGCGGCGCGAAAAGCACTGATAGATATCTCGGATATCGCGACTCAGCCTGCAGCTGAATTAGCAGCTCAGGCGCAAAAGATCCTCAGTCGCGAATATACGAATTTCGGTATCTTGTCTTTTCTCAAGGCAGGACAACAGCGCTTCATCATGAGCACGACGCATCCGCTGCAGCTCATTGATGGGTCAGAGCTGCAGCTTGAACGTGCGGTTTGGTGCAGCCTTGTGCCAGGCACTCACAAGTTCGAACGGATTCAGAACCCATGGCCGCGAACTGATTCCGACTTCCTGGTTCTCAGGGGCACTCAGATCGGTCTCGCTGAATCCTATTTGGAACATCTTTCAGAAGAGCAGTTCAACGGCCAACAAATCACCTTCACAGAAGATACTGAAGCGTGAACTGTGCCCTCATTCAAAAAACCGCCCATATGGAGCGGTTTTCTTTTATTTTTTGAATTCGCCTACCTTGACCTTTGGCGGACGCATCTGCTTTTTATTCAACGAATACCCTTTTTGTATAACCTGAGTGATGATATGGTCCTGGTTCTCTTCCGTCACTGGCAGATACTCTGCTGCTTCATCACGTGCAGGATCAAATTTTAAGCCGATAGGATTTACCTCTTCTAAACCACTTTCATTCAACGTTTTTTTGAGCTGAGAATAGATATACTCAACGCCCATACGCCAGTTCTTGTCTACTTTTTCCCATGTCTCTTTATTTGCCATAGCGAGATCAAAGCTTTCGAGAACCGGAATAAGGCTTTCGATCAAACGCTCATTTGAGAACTTGATGAACTCTTTTCGCTCTTCTTCGTCACGCTTGCGGGCATTCACAAAATCAGCTTTGGCTCTCTGCCAACCAGTGAGGTACTCCTGCGCATCAGCCTGAGATTTTTTGAGCTTGGCACGGAGCTTCTTGATCGTCTCTGCCATATTTTCTTCAGCGATGACGCTATCATCGAGCGTATCGTCTGACTCGATAGTGACATCATCAGCATCTAAATCAAGTACTTTTTCAGTGTCAGGGTTATTTGTGTCTTTATTTTCATCTGTATTCATGTAACAAGTATATATAAAAAACCAGTTCCCTGCAAAGAGAACCGGTTGTGAGTGCCGCAGTTAGACCATCTTGCCACCATGATGAAGGAGTTGTAACTTGTCGAGCGCATTATACAACGTTAACCATTGCATGCGAGCAACTGTATCATCTTTGATATGTTTTTTAGCATATGTTTCTTGCGACTGCAGAGCCACATGCCCGAGATCCTTCTTTGATTTTAAGCCAAACTCAATCGAGGCGAGGTTGAACTCTTTCATACGCTGCGTTATTTCAAGCACAAGACTGAGTGGGTCCGTGTGCCCATCCCGTAAGCGTCGGAGATAGCTGTATACCTCGGCTTTCGCACGGCGCCGGGAATGCCATTTATCCAAACGTTTATGGTAATAAATGGACTGAAACCAATGCAAAATTCGAAGTGGTATTGTCAACATATGAAAACCTTTCTTTTTTGTTTGTGATGTTTCTGTCACCAGACTACACCACACAGAATGAGAAAACAAGAAAAAAGCGCCACCATATAGTATGGTGACGCTGCAATAAAACCGCAATTAGAGAGCAAGCGACTGGAGTGTTGTTTTTTGATTGCCAAGATATTTCAACGCGCTTGGCAGTTCTATACGTGGTTGAGGTGCGGCATTTGCTGTATTTCGTGCATCAACAGACACAACATACTTGAGATGCACAGCCCTGCGTTCGAGTGCATTAATAGCGACCATACGGCACGCATCTAAATCCGGACAGCCGCGTGGATACTCCTTCGACTTAAACAACCGTGTCGACAGACGATACTGATTTACTCCATCCATTATTGTTAAAAATGACTTGAGGCCATCATCTGTTCCTTCATCTGTAATGAGCGTATCCCAAACAAGCAGGAGCTCCTTAATACGTTTGTCCTTTCGCTTATGCCGCAGTGCGAATAATTCCCAGATAACCATCTCTGTAATAAGCAGAGCAAACCCCCAGGCGACATATCTCCATGAATGATATAAATCAAAGTTCCCTGACATACTATCTCCTTTTGTTATATTGTTGTCCGCAAAAATTGTTCCTCGATTAATTTACAGTACAAGTAGAATAAATACAAGAAAAAACGCTACTGTTTTTTGAACAGTAGCGTTGTGTAGAAATAACATTACGCACAGATGCGAATTGGTGGTCGCACCTTAGATTCAACAAGCGGAACCTTTACCGGTGGCGGGTTCATCGCAAGAAGATACTCTTCCTCGGTTTTCCTTTTGCGCTCCTGTGCACGAGCCAGAGAACATAATGCCCTCTGAGATAAGTCTTCGCTATTGATTAAATCGAGCTCTTGGTGCGTCACTTTATAATGCTCGCATAGATGTTCGATTCTCTGACGCTTAGCTTCGGAACTGTCGCAGCCGTATTTATCTTCAATGAGAAATATCAACTGCAATGCCTCCGCTTTTGCTTGTTGATATTTCAAGGCTACAAATGCTGAATGAATGCGAAATGGAATGAAGAGGAGGATCTTTAGAAAGAATTTCATAACTTTTCTATGTAGTTGTGGGTTGAATGTGAAAAAACAGTTTAACTTAATCTACATCATTTTTGAAAAATGTGCCACAAAGCACAATCCGCTGGAAAAGCGGATTGAACTGGAAACAAACACTATGTTTGAGTTTTACTTTGGCTGGGTTCTAAACGTAGAGACTGCTGATGTTGACTGTGTTCCACTGACCGAATCAACTGCCGTAATCTTGAAATAATATTTCGTACTCTTTGTGAGACCAGAGATAGTCAGCACATGTAAAGTAGATAGATTGGTATCATTTGCAACTGAGCCAGTTGCTTTGTTGGTGAGACCATATGAGATATTGCCTGTAGATGGTACATTTGTATTCCATTTGATCGTCGCTGTTGTAGCGGTCTTCTGAGAAACTGAGAACGAAGTTATCGCCACCGGTGTTGGACCAGTAACAATAGGTTGAGGAACCGTAACAGAAACGGTATTACTCTGCGCAGAGAGATTTCCCGCAGCATCAGAAGCGACGACGGTGTAGCTATACGTACCTGGAACAACACTATTATCTGTATATGATGTTGACGGAGCAGTAGCGATTGTTTGACCATTACGGAGGATGGCATAACCTGTTATACCGACATTATCTACCGAAGCAAACCACGTAAGTTTAACTGAGCTTGAGTTAGGTGCAATTGCAGTGAGATTTGTCGGTGGTGTAGGTGCTGTAGTATCCGGAACAACTACTACAACATCTTTTTCAAATTGAGCTGTAACACTAACATTGCTTGAAACCGACACATCAGTTCTTGGGTTAGCCGTAGAGCCATCAGACCAATTTAGGAAATGGTACCCCGTATTAGCTACAGCGGTGACAGAACTCCCATTGGCACCGGAGTTAATAGTTTGCGTAAGTGACCCAGTAATATTACCGTTTGCACCTGCTGTATACGTAAGCGTATATGTGGTTGTTGTAGGTGGTTCAACAGGAGGCGTCACACCAGAAACATATTGACTAGCAATTTCAACTATCTTTGAAGCCAATAATGCGTGGCCAGGCTTATTTGGATGAATTGCGTCATTTGTATATGTCATTGGGCCATAGGGGTTTGCTGCACCGAATATATTTCCGATACTAAAGAAATAGACACGACTATCTGATGGATTAGTGGCTTTGTACGCAGCGAGACCAGCCTGTATTTGTGAAGTTACTTCTGGGTTACCATTTATATTATTGAGAGTAAGGAATGAAGGCATCAGGAAGATATAGGTATTCGGACCAACCTGAGCACGAGCCATCCTCAACAGCTCTTTTACAGAAGTGGTGACATCCGTCTGATAATCATTTGCACCCTCAGCAATGATGAGATAATCGACGCCATATGGTAATGGTTGCGCATGGATATAGTCGAGATGATCAAATGTTGCAGTAACTGATGGGCCGGAGCCATATTTTCTGTACCCTGCACCACTGTATGCCTTGATACCCACCTCAGCATCGAGCGCTTGTCCGACAAGCATAGCCCAACTATCTTGTACAAATGTACTGCCTGTACCTGTATGATCTACTCCGCTCGAATCAGCTTCTGCATTATATCCACGTGAAATAGAGTCACCCAAAACAATCATGCGCTTTGAACGTAAACCTGTTGCAGCAGTCGGAGCTGATATTGTCTTTCCAACATCCACCTCCCAGCCCGTGACATTGACCGCGGAACGTGCGTACCATGTATCTTCAAATCCGCCTTGCTCGTAGTACACCTGAACCGAGTGGTCACTATCTGCCAAACCACTCGCTAAAACTACCGTCTGTGTGCTTTTACCTGTATCAGGACGGAACTGGGCGCGTTGCCATGCGCCATTATCGATCTTCCAGTTGACATACGGGTACTTTGAGAAAGCTACACTATCTTCTAACCACAAACTAAGATCCACATCCATCTTGAGGAAGCTACCAGTAAAACCAAATTTTGCTGAAGTGCCTGTTTGGTTTACCTGCACATATGTACCTCCATTATAGACATTACCTGGTGTGTAAAATATACGTGTGTCATTTGGTGCAATCAAAGTTGAAGGTTCAGCAGATGGAGTTCCTGGTGATCCGGCGCACAGCGAGGTTGTGAAATATCCACCCTTTCCATATCCAGTGCCATTTGCATTTGTCGCATAGGGACGGAAGAAATACGTAGTACCACACGTAAGGCCACTAATATTTTGAGAGTATGATCCAGCGGTGAATGTGCCGTTCATGACAACTCTTGACCCATATGCATTTGTTGTACCGTATTCAAAACCGCGAACAGATGTCGAATACTGGAATGCAAAATCATTAGCAACTGACGCATTGAGCGTTGCTCCTGTCGAAGTGATGTTTGTAGCACCCATACTTGTGACTAGTGGTATTGGCACATAGGCTGAGCCGCCACTAAAATACGCTTTTGAACCATCTGCGGCGACCCACAATCGCCACATACCACCGCCTGGACCTTGGGTCCAATTTGCTCCAGCAGAATCAGAATAAAAGAGTGCCACGTTTCCTAATGCGAGAATATGTACACCGTCATCTGAAATCGCAAGGTTTTGCCAATGATTCATGCCAGCAGAGGTGAGCGCTGTCCATGTTGCCCCATAATTTGTAGATTTATAAATATAAGTATCACTTATACCAACATACATGACACCATTGGCACCGACAGCGACTGAGGCTGCTTTGCCAGGAATGCTCGTAACTTTACTCCATGTTGTGCCTGCATTTGTAGATATGTTGATACTCCCATCACTGTCTGGATTATTCAAAGAAACCATTGTTGCCCCATCAGGTGAAATAGCGACTGTACCACGACCCACTCCATCAAGTGTAGTTTTCCATGTAGCACCCGCATCAGTTGAAACCATGGTCGCCCCCATACTTTGCAAAATAAGAGTATTCCCACTTGCAGATGAAGCTATTTTCCACCACGATAAACTTGGTCCCAGCACAGTAGAGCTTGCCCATGTCGTACCTCCATCAGTTGAAAAATACACATAATCAACGCACTGCGAAGCACATGTTGTTGCCCAGACTTTCTGACCGTCAGCAGAAGCTGCAATTGCTCCCTGAAACACATTCCATGCCTTTGAGCCGGAGCCCGTCAAGCTTATCCATGTTTTTCCAGTATCAATAGATTTTTCGAGATAGCCAGATGTGCCGAAATTAAGGGTATTACGGTACATGACTAGTTCACGTGATGAAGGAGCAAGATTAGCAGCATTGACCCACACATTGTTACCTGAACCTACACCAGCATTTGCTTGCTGACTTGTCATCATAGTTGCCAAACCGAGTGCCATAGCTATCACAAAACTTGAGAGAATAAAGAGGTGGGATTTTTTAATTTTCATAAATATATACTATTATCGTGATTTGACACCAATATAATCAACCATAGCCGCACTTACGTAATCGCTCTCCATGTCAGCCAGTCTACGCACAGCTTCTTCTGGGGTATCAGATGAAGCAATGGTGCCCACCATAACACCGAGTGAGTTAGTACCCTCAACTAAAACGATCCCTTGTCTTTTGAGTACCTTTGCTTGTGTGACGGAACTCACGCCCTTTTTGAATATAAAAAGTATCTGTTGCTGATTTGGTTCAGTATACGCAGATGCCATAAGTCTATTTAATCTTAATGCCTCAATACTTTGTGCTGTATACAATGTATTTGCCTCCGCCAGGGATGTATTGATCTGATTGAGAAGACCGGTGAATACGATAATAGAAACGGCCGCAAAGGCTCCCCAATGAGTTACCATGTGCACTGGTTGTTTGTGCCACGAAGCATATGTTCCATTCGACCGAGTGAGCGCTTTGTGAAGTGAATTGAGAACCATGTATATATTTTTATATGAGTAAATACTAATTGTACAAGTATGCTGAAATTGTAGCTTATATATCTGATACCGTCTCACTTCACTGGGGATAAAGATTGGCAAACAAAAAACCGCCCAAAAGGCGGTTTTTTCGAACTAACGTTTACTCCACTGTGGAGATTTGCGTGCTTTCTTGAGACCGAACTTACGGCGTTCCTTGGCACGTGGGTCACGTTTGAGGAAACCGAGCTTCTTGATAGCACCACGGAGCTGGATATCATAGACGAGGAGTGCACGTGCGATACCATGACGAGCTGCTTCAGCTTGAGCTGACATGCCACCACCAACGAGTTTGATAGAAACGAAGAACTTCTCAGCAGGCTTGCCCTTTGCGATAGCATCTGAAACGTTATTTGCGTACTCTTTTACTGGGAAATACTCTTCGAGAGACTTGTCGTTAACGACATAGTGGTTCTTTGAATCAATAAAAAGGCGTACACGAGCAATAGCTGTCTTGCGACGACCAACTGCTTCAAAGTATTTACCTGTAGGAATTTTTGTTGTCATAAAAGTGTATATTCGTATTATTCTTTGATCGTCAAATTTTTCAAACGTGGAGCACGGAGTTTGTTCTTTGGGAGCATACTGTAGACTGCAAGCTCGAAGACACGCTTCATGCCACCGATCTCGATGACCTCACCGAGAGTCTGAGATTTGATACCGCCACGAAAACCTGTATAGCGTACGTAGTCATCGCCAACACCACCAGCCTTTTTCTTTGCAGTGATATACGCACGCTTTGCATTGATGATCTCAACTTGAGCATCTGAAACTGTGTTCTTTGCAAAAGATGTGCTCTTTTTGCCCATGAGGATAGCTGCGGCCTCACTTGCAATGCGTCCAATCTTTTTATCTGCTGCGTCAATGGTGTATTTCATGGTGGTGGTGTAATAATAATTATACAAATTCGATCAAGGCCATCGGACTATTGTCCAAGTCACGATCGGGCATACGAACAATGCGTGTGTAACCGCCCTTACGTTCTGCATACTTTGGAGCGATGACATCAACAAGCTTCTTTACCTCTGGAGCACCCTGAAGACGAGTGCTGAGGAGACGGCGTGAGGCAACTGTAGCTGACTTAGCTGTTGTTACAAGCTTCTCAACAAAAGGACGTGTCTCCTTTGCTTTTGCAAGAGTAGTGACCATGCGACCATCGCGGATCAAGTTACGTGCAAGAGAACGCATCAAAGCGTGACGCTGTGTCTTTTCTCGGCCGAATTTTCTCACATTTGAATGGTGTCTCATAATAATTAGTTAAAAGTTGGAAGTGTAAAGTGTAAAATTACTACTGCTTCATGGTTATGCCATGGCCAGCGAGTAATTTCTTGATCTCCTGAATACCCTTTGCGCCAAGACCATCAACATCCATGATATCTGACTCTTTCTTGCGAGCGAGCCCACCGAGAGTACGGATATTTGCTGCTGCAAGAGCCTTTGTAGTACGGCCAGAGAGACCGAGTGAGTCAACGCGAGTCTTCATGAGTTCAGAATCCATCTCTATCTTGTCTGACTTACTTTCACCCTTTTCTGATGCATCTGACTTTTCAACAACAACCTCTTCTTCTTTGAAACCAACGATAGCCTTGAGCTGGTGAATCATGAGAGTGATCGACTGCTCGAGGGCTTCACGTGGAGTGATAGTACCATCAGTCTCAATAGACAGACGGATACGGTTGAAATCTGTACGGTCTCCAACACGCATGTTTTCTACTTCGTAGTTAGCTTTGCGGATTGGTGTGAAAGCAGCATCAAGAGTGATTGAACCGATATCAACACGGTCCTTTTGGAGAACTTCCTTTGGAACATATCCAAGACCCTTTTCAACAGTGAGCTCAATGTCGAGAGATGATGACTTGTCTGTAAGTGAAGCGATATGGAGTTCTGGGTTCAAAATCTCAGCTTGTCCAGGAACCTCAATATCCTTTGCCGATACCTCTGAAACACCCTTTACTTTGAGATTGAGAACAACCGCTTCATCACCTGTGACACGGATACGGAGCTTCTTGATATTAAGCAAAAGAGTGATGACGTCTTCTTTGACGCCAGTGATAGCTGAAAACTCGTGTTCAATGCCAGCAATCTTGACCTTGGTGATAGCTGCTCCAGGCAAAGATGACAAAATAATACGGCGGAGAGAGTTGCCGAGTGTGTGACCGTACCCTGGATAAAGTCCGTCGATCTCGTAGACACCGTTCATGCCTTCTTCACGAACGATCTTTGGTTTTGATGGGAGAATGACGTCGTATGTCATGGTTTTTTATATTAAAATAAATAGACGATTAATTATACACTAAAAATTACTAATGTCTAGCGTGTGAAGAACTCGAGCACTGATTTTACATCAAACAAAAGCTCTGACGTGTCAACAGCAGGTACTCCTTCAACTTTGATGACTTTCGTCTCTGGGTTGATAGTAAGCCATGCTGGAGCTTTGACTGCCTTGAGCTCCTCGTCCAATTTTGCAAAAAGGGCCTTGTTCTTGCTACCTTCGCGAATCGTAATAGTATCGCCGACTGAAACTTCGTATGAAGGAATAGTGATCTTGACGCCGTTGACCGTGATATGTCCATGAGAAACCATCTGACGTGCTGCTGAACGACTGAGTGCAAAGCCTGCACGCAAGACTACGTTGTCGAGACGGCCTTCGAGAATACCGAGAAGGTTCTTTGAGTTGTCACCTGTTGTCTGGAGAGCTTGCTTGACGTATTTACTGAACTGACCAGCTGAAACACCATAACTGTAGCGTGCCTTTTGTTTTTCGAGCATCTGACGGCCGAATTCACTCTTGTTTCCACGACGCTTCGTGTTCTTTGTTTTTGCTTCAGAACGCAATGCAAACTTCTGTGTCTGAGTCTTACGAAAGACTGGGGCACCGAGGTAGCGAGCTTTTTTGTATCGTGGACCAATTTGCATATGAGTAAATTAAATAATTAGGATTAAATACAGTAAGAACTAAACGCGACGTGGCTTCTTTGGCTTTGGACCATTAAAAGGAACGGGGGTCTCATCCTTGATAGAAGTGATGAGAACGCCTTTGCTGATGAAACCGCGAATCGCTGACTCACGGCCAGATCCGACACCTTTGACAACAACTGCAATCTCCTTGAGACCGATAGCTTGCGCCTTGAGAGCGAGAGTTTCGCCAACCTTTGCTGCTGCGAATGGAGTACCCTTCTTTGCACCACGGAAACCTGCGCCACCGCTTGAACCCCACATGAGAGCGTTACCTTTTGTATCAGTCAACATAACCTTTGTGTTGTTGTATGTTGATTGAACATGGAGAATACCTGACTCAATACGCTTTTTTGAGCTTGCAGAAACAACCTTTGGCGCTGCTTCACCAGTTGTCTTTTCTCCTTCAGTTGTAATACGTTTCTTTCCCATGTGTTTTTGTTTATTCTTAAATCTTTAATCGTTAATCTTTTGTTCCCTTTATGTCTTCTCTTCCTTACGACGACCAGATCCCATAGTCTTTCTCACGTTACCGCGAACAGTGCGAGAGTTGGTCTTTGTGCGCTGACCGCGAGCTGGTAGATGACGAGCGTGACGATTGCCGCGGTATGTCTTGATATCTTTGAGACGCTTGATGTTACCAGCGACTTCGCGTTTGAGATCACCTTCGATCTTGAATCCTTCGATGAGCTTACGAATAGCGTTTTCTTGATCAACAGTGAGATCCTTTGGCTTGACTGAAGGATCAACTTTGACTGTCTTCAAAATATGGAGAGCGCGTGGACGTCCAATACCATAGACAACCGTCAATGCGATTTCCATTCTCTTATTTTCTGGGAGTGTAATACCGAGGATTCTCATAGTAATGTTATATTGAAAATTTATTTGATTATCCCTGACGTTGCTTGTGACGAGGGTTCGACTTACATGCAACATAGACGTAGCCACCGCGGCGAACTACGTTACACTTGGCACATATTTTTTTGACTGATGCTTTTACGCGCATGTGATGTGTATATTACAATTATTCTAAAAGCGTCTCGTAATGCGTGCCTTTCCTCCATACTGATCCTGTTCGAGCTCTACTTTGTCTCCGACGAGGACGCGAATACGATTCATGCGCATCTTACCAGCGAGATATGCAAGAATAATCTCTTCACTATCCTCGAGTTGAACTCGGAAGAGTGTATCAGGCAACGCTTCAACTATTATGCCTTTAAGAATTTTCTTTGCTTGGTTCGTAGTATTCATGCGAATGAGCACGTCTCGGTAGCTTAGCAGAGCGATAAAAAAGTGTCAAGCAGGATCTACTTAATAACTGCTTTGCACAGGGTATGCAAGACACTATACTATGGTTTTTTGATGACAATAGATATATGACTCAAATCAGTTGGTACCGTGCCAATCCATGGAGGATTGATTTCTCCTGCACTCTTTGCGAGATCTATAACTGAAACGTATTTCTTCAAAATATCTCGTGTCTTGCTCAGTGAAATACCTGCGACAGCCTTTTTTATACCATCTACCGGTATATCACCGACGAGCTGGAATGAGCCATTTATACGTGCAGCAAGATTGGTTTTCTTTACCGGCGAGAAATCTTTTGGATTTGCCAAAGTAAATGAAATACTTTCGATATCAGGAGCCGTATACCCTATCGAACCAAACAATGCCGTTGAAGATGCCCCTGCAAGGAATCGTGCGAAATCAGCTTTTTTAAACATTGCACTATATACAGTTGCACCAACTGATATGCGAGCAGTTTTTGCATCTATCGATGTCACCGTTGGTGTGACAAATGATTTTGCGTATATTGTTGGATACATAACATATCCTTCAGGCACTGTATTCATCAAACGTCGTTCAAGGTCAGTAACAAGCTCATTTTGAACTGTTGCAGTCGTAGAAGCGAGCACAGTTGGTGAGATGATCGTGCGTGTCCCCGCAAAACCACCAGATACGTCTCCTGCCAAGCGCGCATAAAAACCAGCGTATTTTGCTGTACCCTTATATGCGATGACTTTGAGATCACTTATAGAGTCAGCGCGTGAAATATTGTAATCTTCACCAGCTTTTTCAGCAATCATTGAAGTTACGATACTGCCAGGGATATTGCTCGTGCCGAGCTTGGTATATCCCGGTATGACGATCGAGCTTGTCAGACGGTAGACGAGACCGGAGTTGCCCGCCAAGCGAGTACCTGCAACTAAGCGCTGTGACTGTGCACTATAGGCATTGTACACCGTTATTTTTCCTTGTGCTTTAGTTTCGGTATAGGAACCCTGTGTTGCCAAAACAGTAGTACTTGCAGTGCCAGATAGATTCATCGTTTCGTAACCAAAGCTACCTGGTACTGCACTTGGCACTATATATGTACCGCTCACACTCACTGGTAAGACTTTTGGAACGAGTGTAAATGTGGCTGAAGCAAAATGGCTCGATATGAAAAATCCGACACCGGCAAACAGGACAACAATACCAATAATACTCAGTGCCCAAGGAAATTTTTTTTGTTTGCGCGCTTTCTTTACAGGTGGAGCTTGTTCTACTGGTTCTTCAACTGGAATATGTTCGCGATGAATGGCAATCGGACGCTCTTGGTCGGATTTTTTTTCTTTTCGCTCGGTTTTTTGAGTTGCACGAGACACAGCTTCCTTTTCAGAAGATTGGCTGGCGGGGATATCACGTATGGACCGGCGATTGGCCGGAATGATGTCTTGGACTCTACGTGGCATATAAAGATGGTATGAATTGATTATACCACAGTCGCGATATTGCTAGAGCGATTCGAGGCTGTGAATAGCGACTGTATAGAGTACCGTGAGGCGCAATTGTTCGATGCCTGGGTCGAATGTTGCCAGAGCAAATATTTTTTCTTCTGGGAGAGTATCTATTCTGAATGATGGATATGCCGCAGCAAACGTATTTTTGAAAATTATTTCATGAAAACGCGCAGAGATCATGGCATAATCAGGACGATGGTTTTCTGGCACAAGCGAGGTGACTTTGATGCAATTGTCAGTCCATGACTCAAGTATCTTGTGAATAGTTTCTATATCACTCGCACCATGGATAGGATCAATATGCCCGCTTTCATACATAGCCAAAAGCGAATCAGCAGTCGACTCGGTAATCTTGAGCTGGTGAGACAGTTTCCTGATGATAGTACGAATACCAACTGGATGTGAACCAAAAAGAATACATGTTTGACCTGAAGCTATGACAATATCAGTTAGCTCGCCATGTACGTGGACGAGGACATGCGGATCATTTGAAGCATAATTTCCGCTCAAACCTATGTGTTGAAGGAGGAGTGATGAATGAAAATCTACATGTGAACCAGCTACTCCAGCACTCTTGCATGCATCGGTGAAGAGTTCGGTCATATGCTTGCCTGCAAGACTGATTGCAAATGATATTTCGAGCATTGTACCCACTGCGCCATCCCACTCTGGGACAGAATATCCATTGATGCGAACATCAAAGATCTTTTCCTCTATACCGATCATGCGATCATCACTATTTGTTGCGAGCTGAGTGCGTTCTTTGTTAATGATGTCCCCTACATGTGCACGCGTTATCTTGGTATCCTTATCGAACTGTTGACTGATCGTACGAGCTTGAGAAACGATCCATGGTGAAGAAAGCACACAATGTACTTTGAAGATGTGGTTGGGTATCTCTGGATGAGACTTTGTGTCACGAATATACGTATGTGCCTGAAGTGCAATATCTTTAACTCCCTTAACTGCAGTATCTACGAGAAATGCACTACGTGTGCTCGTGCGATACGGTATATCGATAGTCGATGTCCATACAATATGTGGTAACTGCCCTATACGGAGCAAAACCAATGACCCGCGCACAACGGAGCTCTGTATATCAATGACGAGATTGAGGCGATCTTTTTGTGTATGAGAAAAGAGAGAGAACATCGTCAATAATTATATCATAAATAGAAATATCCAATATCCAATAACGCAATGACTAAGTATGTGATTTACTTGATCATTGTATCATTGAACATTATGTTATTAAGATAGCACTGCCTTGATACGTCTAACGCCTTGTGAACTTGCCTCTTCCTTTTGTATTTTGAACTTCCACTTTCCTTCTGGTCCTGCAAGCTCATCGGTATTTGCCACGTGAGGACCACCACAGAATTCTTTTGAATATGCACGAGCAAGATCAGACTTTGCAGGTGCAGATCCTGCGATTGGACCGATGAAATAAATCGATATATCATCACCATACTTTTCACCAAAGAAATGACGTGCACCAGTCTGCTCAGCCTCTGCTTTTGGCATGATGATCTGACTCATCGGCAATTTTTCAGCGATTTTTTCATTAACAATATCTTCAACACGTTTTTTCTGTTCATCAGTGAGCTTTACCCCAGTAAAGTCGAAGCGCAGACGTTCAGCGGTGATATTTGAACCCTTCTGATCTCCCGTACCTTCGCCGAGGACATCATGAAGAGCCTGATGGAGCAAGTGAGTAGCAGTGTGGTAACGGAGTACCATTGGGTCGTTAGCATCCGCAAGACCCCCTTTGAATTTTTGTTCAGCACCAGAACGCGATAAGTCCTGATGTTTTTTAAATTCAGCGTCAAAGCCAGCTACATCAACTTTAATTCCCTTTTCCTTTGCCAATTCAATCGTAAGCTCAATTGGAAAACCGTAACTTGAGAACAGTGAAAAAGCATCGTGAGCAGAAATATCTTTTAAAGCAATTTTTTCAAATTCTTTTAAACCGTGCGCAAGTGTCTCCCTAAATTTCAATTCTTCTTTTTTGATTGTACCAATCACATCAACACCACCTTCAATGCCCATGACATTGGGATATAACTTTGAATACTGAGCCTGAATTTGTTTTGCAATATCTACCAAATCACTTGACATCTTAATTGTATCTGAATGCCTGACCGCTCTACGGATTAATTTGCGCAATACATACCCTCTGTCTGTATTTGAAGGAAGCACCCCATCAGCAATCAAATGAACTGCCGCCTTGATATGATCAGCCACAATACGCGCTGACTTTATTTCCAAATTCTTTGAGAGTTCTTTGATCTTATCCATCACCGGCTTCAACAAATCTGTATCATATATATTATCTACACCTTGAAGCGTCATCGTCAGACGCTCAAGGCCAGCACCAGTATCAACAGACGGCTTTGGCAATTTACCGATGATTTTTCCATCTTTCTTTTCATACTGCATAAAAACGTCATTCCACACTTCGAGCACATCGCGGACATCATCTGCAGCGACATATTCTGCGTGCGTCAACAGTTTGCCGTTGAATTTATTTTCCACGTCATAAAACATCTCAGTATCCGGACCACATGGACCGTTCTCACCGGCTTCCCACCAGTTATTCTTTGCGGGTAGATAGAATATGCGGCCTGCCTCACCTACAGACGTGTCGCCACCACTATCGATCCTATTTTTCTTGAACACATCTCTCCAGATATTTGCAGCCTCTTCATCACGAGGAGCTACTGCATCACCTTCAAAGACTGATATATACAACCTATTTGGATCGAGCCCAAGACCTTCTTCTTTTGAAGTGAGAAATTCAAAACTCCATTCGATAGCTTCTTTTTTGAAATAATCACCAAGAGACCAGTTGCCGAGCATTTCAAAAAATGTTGCATGCGTCTTGTCGCCAATATCATCGATATCAACAGTACGTACACATTTTTGAGCATCAACGAGACGAGTGATGGTATTGCCATCTTTCATGTACGGCTCGCCCAAAAGATATGGGATCAGTGGCTGCATGCCAGCAGTATTAAAAAGTGTTGGGTTGGTTATACCTTTTTCATCAGTCGTCACAAGTGATGCTGAAGGAATGATAGTATGTCCGCGCTTCTCAAAGAAAGCGAGGAAGCGAGAACGGATTTCTGCGGAGTTCATAGATGCCATACTAGCAAAAAAATAGCTTTTTTCAAACCGTGTTTGCGTATATTTGACAAAGATGGTATATTCGTGTTTGAACAAAAGAAAGGAGCCTATGTATAAGTTACCCGACGGTGCAGTGACGCGCGAGGGCACCCGTGGCGGGCACCCTTTCGAAAAGATCATCAGACCGAGATCATTGCAAAAATGCCGAACAAAAAGAAGAGTGAAATCAGAAGAAAATGACGTGGCACTCACAACTAATGAACGTGAAGTAAAGAAAGGCCTCGACAATGAAAAAAGTTTCTATGGCATTGTCAAGGGGCTAATTCGCTACGGAAAAGTCCCCGAGAAGTTTATCGGCGTAAAAAAGTCGAGCTTGACTGCTGACACGATAGACAAATATGATTTTAAACTTTTTGTCCGTGATCCACACTTTGGAAAACGCTTCATTAAGATTCAAGTCAAAAGCTCAGTCGGCGGAGCCATTCATTTCATGAGGAAATACCATCACATGATGAGTGACATCCATATTGTGATCATGGACGAGACCATGAACCTGAAGAAGATGAAGTCTGAACTGGAGAATATCTACCAGATCGAAATGGAACGCCTCAAGCACTTACCTATCAAAGCAATCTCGGCATGACAGCCTGCACAATATATCGTGTAGGCTGTTTTTTTATTCTACGGAATCATGTCCGTGCAACGTCCTTTAAGTGCGGACTTTCTTTTTAGTCAATCGATCGAGCTCCTTGATATCATCAGCAATTTCCATCAAACCTTCTTTAAAGAATTCTGGTGAATATATATCAATACCAATTTCTTTTAATATATTTTCAGGCGAATCTTTACCACCCGCATAGAGGAACTGCTCAATATTTTTCCAAAAACTTGGATCTTTTTTATATCTGCGAAGTAGAGCCTTTGAAACGAGCATACCAAATGCATAGGTATACACATAAAAGAAATAACGTATATGTGACCAGGTGACAAAGAAATATCCATCATCTTGAGTCAGTTTGAACGTTGGGCCAAGGTATTCGGACATATTCTTGTTGTGAATATCTGCCATCTCTTCTTTTGATATATATCCTTTAGTACGAATGGCGGTATGCAGATCGAGCTCAAAATTGAAACATGCAATCTGACGAAATATAGTACTGATATCATCATTGATACGGTCATGGAGCGCAATCGTTTTTTCTTTATCAGAAAGTGAATCATATATGCTCTGGAAGGCAATTGTTTCAAAAAGCGTACTCGCTGTTTCCGCCATTGCCGTTGAATAGTCACAGTAGAGAGGGCTTTGCGTCAGTGAAAATTCTGTATGTATTGCATGTCCGAGCTCATGCCCGCATACCGTGAATGAGTGAAGGTCGTCAGTGTGATTGAGCATTACAAATGTCGGATTGCCATATGAACCAGAACAGTATGCCCCACTTCTCTTTCCAATACGTGGAAAAGCGTCAATCTGACCGTTCTTCATATATCCTTTAAGGATCTCTCTATACTTGGGATTAATATTGCCGAATGTTTCAGCGAGCTTCGACATGGTCAGCTCAAATGGATATGTCGATTTTGTTGTACCGATCTTTGCTGCACGATCAAAATATCCCAATTGCTTTTGTTTGAGGAGTCGCGCCTTGAGTTTATAGAATGCATGAGAAATACCAACATGTTCAGTTACCGTCTTTCGGAGTTGATCAACAACCTTTGGATCATTTCGATAACCTAAAACTGTTGCTTCATAAGGGAATGTATATCCTCGAAGCTCATCATCAATTTTTTTATTAGTGAAAATAGCATTTATTTCTGCCTCAGAAAATGAAGCGACTGATTTGAGTGTTACAGCGATTGCATCAGCCAGCTTCTTTCGATCTGAAACTTTCGAAAGGTTTGGTACCGTTTGAAGCGCTGTTGCAAAAGGAATTTCTTTACCTTGCCATTTCACCATCTTCATATTCAACACACGATCATTTGCAGAAACCCACATGCTGTGACCAGGCAACCCTTTGAGGCTTAGTATTTTTTCTTCAGGAACAGAAAGCATGTATTTAGCATCTTGGAATGCTCGACCTAATACAACCTTGAAGTGGGAAAATTTCGAATCACTCAAAACTTTCTTTTGTCTTTCTATGGACATCTTTCCAATATGTACCACAAAAAATGTAAGCTTATTCGAGGACTGTGTGAGACGATTTTCAAGTAATGCAAGCCTTGCTGATGCTTCGGTGTTACTCGCATCGATATCTCGCAGATAATAGAAATACAAAAACGCGCGCAATGCTGGATTTGCTGATATTTTTTCGTATTCAGTTAGTGCTTCAAAAAGAGTAGAATCGTCAGTCAAAAATGTTTTTGCAGCTGTATCATATTTTTTTGCGAATGATTCAACCATTCCCTCAAAACGTACTACGTCCTTTTTGATTTGTGGGTCGTTCGCTGAAGAATACAGTAAGCCAAGATTCCATCGATACTCTGCACTTGTATCTTTTACCTTTCTAGTCTTTCTTGGTTGATTTTTTTTGACTTTATTTTTCATATTTTTTCAGTATTTCTATATCCTTTTTTAAATTAGCGAGATTGTTCGGATTATACACGGCTATGCACGGATGGTACAGAGTGACGATATCGAGGTCCCCATAGGATGCTTTGGTGGCATAGGCTTTACCATGAGCCTTACTGATCGGTTCCAGTTGGAGTTCAAGATCAAATTTTTTCATGATATATCCCATGGCATACCGGCCAAGTACAACGATGACGCGTGGCTGAATTATCTCTATCTGCCTATCGAGAAATGGTCCGTAGACTTCTATCTCGCGTGGCGTTGGATCACGGTTTTCTGGCGGACGGTCTTTAACTATATTTGTTATGTAAATAGAATCGCGCCCTAAGTCGACATGTTCTAGAAGTTTATCCAAAACTTTTCCCGCAGCACCACAAAATGGTCTACCAGTTTTCGCTTCATTTCTGCCTGGTGCTTCGCCAACAAACATTATTGTTGCATTAACACTACCCTCACCTATGACAGGAAAGTAACCATTGGTTGTGCGGTATTCATAGAGTGGTGATTCCTTGAGTGCAAGAATTTCATCTTGAATAGCCTGGATAAGGTCGACTTTAGATACTTTGGGTGTAGGCATAAAGTGAATGATAACAAGGAAAGGGGCTTTTTAAAATTGATGGGGCTAAATAAAAAAGTGGCCAACTAAAGGATAGTCGACCACTGGTGAATATACAATTTTAAAATTAACTCGGGGCTTGGGGCAAAGTGTGCTGACTGAGCAGAGAAAAAGAGAACTCATAGGACAGATAACGTCTACTTATTCCGTGCACATCGCACTGTTCGTGCTCCCAGCATGCCCCGATCGATTTTTCATATCCATGAATGAAATGAAATACAGAAAAACGTTTAGTTGCAAACAATGGCCCATAAAACTCGTGCAGAATCGGCCAACAATAGTCGAACTGCGATTTGTTAAGTGACCATTGTTTGTGATACTCGATCATTCCAACTTCAAACGGAATCTGACTGAAGATATTGAGATCTTCTTGTTCATGGAGATGCTCGATTGTCTGCCGAAATACGATGAGATTTTCTTGAATTGTCCCCATGCCTCCGGTAGTGATTGGTCCTGAAACCAGGTGAATATGGGGCGGCATTCGTGAGACAACATCCAATGCAACCGCCAGCATATCCTTGAGCGACGAACCGGCGAGCTTTAGATCTTGATGGTTTTGTTCTGTCCAATACTGATGATGTATTTTATTTTTCATAGTGTTCATAGTGTTCTGGACAAAACACTACCACAAAAATAAATTTTGTAAATGATCTACTTCGAAGACTGATCTGCTCTATATTTTTTCTTGATTGCCTTATACTTTTTTGAACCTAGGCTACCATTCACTACACCAACTGGATATTTCTTAGCAGCTGCGACAAGTTTGTCGTGCACAATTTTTTCAATATCTACACCAAGCAATATAGACATTTCAATAGAATAAATAAAAACATCAGCTAATTCTTTAACAATCTCTTCCTTTAGTTCCGGATCCTTTTCAACTTCCTCCACAAAGAAATTGCTCCACTGAAAATTCTCGAGTAATTCTGCCGCTTCAATAATTATAGATTTAGCAACATCAACTGGAGGTTGATTGAGCCAATCTCGCTCTTTCATAAATGCTTTAACTTCTTTTTGAATCTTTTTCATACAAGCAATATACCAGACTACGTAATCACTTCGCCACCTTGATGATCAGCTTCGCTTCATTCACAATCTTTTCTGCATCGGCATTTTTGATGCCGATAGATTCGAGGATTTGAGGCTGGCGTATGAGATCTGAGCAGGTCACGATATTTCTGCCTACCAAATCTTTTTTCTGCTGGTGATTGAGTCCGGTAATACAGGTCACCGGATGCAAAGCATTCTTTTCAATGATTTCATGGAGGTTTCCCTGTACCGGATAGTTCCAGCCGAGCATATGGAGATGATTGCATTCACCATAGATGATTGCTTGATCGGTGAACTTCGTATTTGTCACCAACCAAAACTCGCTAATCTTCCTCTTGATACCACCATAGTCAAAAAATGTCTCTGCGAGATCCTCACGACGAGCATTGATGTAAAGGGCCACTTTTGAATCTGACTTCATACCAAACTCATTGTGAAATTTTGCTTCAGCCATGATGAGCTTGTCCTTATTCCAACCAACAACATCAACTTCATGTGAAATACACTTACCGAGAACAGTCTGATCAGTGATCGTCTGATACCCCCATGACTGGAAGACACGTGACACGAACTTTTCAAAAGGAAAACCGTCCGGGCCAAGCTCGATGAGCGCGCGACGGATAGAATATTTAACTGCCACATGATGCGAATGTTTTTTGAGCAATACAAATGCATGACCGTAGATTTCATTTGTTGTCATACCATCGTGCATAGTCTTTCCTATTTCTTCGAGTATCTCCTCAATCACTTCGTCTGAGGCACCAACGCGCTTGAGTGAACTCTTGAGCTTTTCTTCTTCGAAGAGCTGGTGCGTACCGTCGGATTTGGTGATAGAGATCAGGTGGTTCATGAGGACAATTGTAACCGGTAAACAGAAAACAGTAAACGGAAAGATTTGTGTGAGTTTTTATTCTATAATCCCACCCCCCACACATTCCTCCCCTCTATACATAACCAAGGACTGCCCTGGAGTGACAGTGTCCTGATGTATTTTAAATTCAACAACAACTGAACCATTACTTACTGAGATTATTTCAATATCCTGTAGTGATTGACGGTACCGGGTACGCGCTTGTAACATAGTACCCACAGTAGAAGTGGGACCAACCCAATTCATTCGCAAAAGCTTAACCATCTGTTTTACTTGGTTATTGGTTATTGTATCTTGATCATTTTTATTACTAACTGTAATGGTATTCTTCTCCACATCCTTACTGATTACATAATATCTCTCATCATGCGGTGTCTTATGCTTTGCATCGATAATAAAACCATGGCGCTCCCCGATCGTGATGAGCAATGCACCATTGTGTGACCCGATGACTTCCCCGTTTTCATTCAACACATTTCCCTTTTCGGTTTTTATATAGTGGGCAAGAAAATCCTTTACATCAATTTTTCCAATAAAGCAGAGTCCCTGACTATCTTTCTTTTCTGCATTGGGCAATTTGAATTTCTTCGCCAAAGCGCGCACTGCGGACTTTTCGAGATGACCGACTGGAAACATAACATGCTTCAAATCATCTTGATTGAGAGTCCACAGGAAATAGGACTGATCTTTGTTCGAATCTTTTCCTGCCAGCATTTGAATTTCTTCCCTCTTTCCTTCTTTCTCTTTTTCTCTTTTTATCCGCACATAATGTCCTGTCGCCACATAATCCGCCCCCTGCTTCTCTGCCCAACGCCAAAATGCCCCGAACTTCACTTCGCGATTGCACATGACATCAGGGTTTGGTGTACGGCCAGCTGAATACTCAGCGATCATATAGTCGATGACACCTTCCTTGTATTCTTTCTCGAGATCAAGAGTGACAAATGGTATGCCGAGATGAGCCGCAGCACGCATGGCCTCACGACGTTCATCACGC
This sequence comes from Minisyncoccota bacterium, assembly GCA_028713005.1. Lineage (GTDB taxonomy): Bacteria > Patescibacteriota > Minisyncoccia > Phycocordibacterales > PALSA-1337 > C7867-002. Next base: position 112,863 of record JAQTPC010000001.1, read on the forward strand.
CAGGTACATTCTATCCAGTCAGGTTGCCAGACTTTGATGAAGACACCTGTGACGTCATAACCCTGCTGTTTGAGTAACGCTGCTGAGACAGAGCTATCGACTCCGCCTGACATGCCGACAAAGACTTTTGTTCCTTGACTATTCATAATAAAGAGGTTATCACTTACTTAAAGTAAGCACAACAAAAAGGAATATGTATGAAAATACTAATTGGAATATCTGAGCCTCGTTTTGACGAGCAACTCGTAGACGAGCTTCGAAGCAGCGACCATCAAATATCAATTGAGCAGGACATATCGCGGATAATCTACTCACTGCGCCATGACCATATGCGCTGTCGTCCAGATCTGACCATTATCTGTTTTAACCAAAAGGACCTTAATGAGTTGTTTCAGCGAGTTAGTGCAAACGATACCCTTCCAGCAGTATGGATCGCAAGCGAAGACATTGACTCACTTTCATTATTGGTAGGAAAATATATCCGGGCACGGCGAGTCATCCCCGTTTCATGTCTCCGAAAAAAACTGCAGGATGAGAAGATACTCTTTGGAACCTGACCGAGATTGAATCGCACGCCACGACTCACCTCGTGGCTTTTTATTATTTGACTTTCTATACATTTGGTTATATTGTACTTTTGAACTTAGGGCAAATAACGGCTGTTTTCAGCATTTGCTATCACCTTTGAAAATTAAACTTA
>JAQTPC010000002.1:0-36427 GCA_028713005.1 Minisyncoccota bacterium
TGTTCGTGTGCTGGGTTTATTTACCCATCAACATACCTGATAAACGAGCTATACGTCAACCTGTTGAATCAAAGGTGAGAGCCTGTTACACTTCATCCATGATAACTCCCGCAGAACTCGAAAAGCTCGCTACACTTGCGCGCATTAAACTCACAGATGCTGATAAGAGTTCTTTGATAAAAGAATTCGATTCAATATTGGGCTATGTTGATCAACTTAAAAAAGTAGAAGTTTCACTTGATACTGATGGCCGTGTCGGTGCAGTAAAAAATGTGATGCGACCCGATGAAGTTCATTCCACAAGTCAGTCAGACAGAGAGGGGCTCCTCGATGAAGCTCCGCACAGAGTTGGGGACTTTATTGCTGTAAAGAAAATGATAGAGCAATAGCGATGCAAATTACAAATGCACGCGAATGATGCAAATAGACACAAACACATGAACATCGACCTGAAAAATCTCACAATACAGAAAGCTCATGAAGCCTTGCAGAAGGGCGAGTTTACTTCTATGCAATTGACTCAGGCGTATCTCGATGAGATCAAGAAAAGAAACCCAACTATCAATGCCTATCTTGAAGTTTTTGCTGATGCGCTTGATCAGGCAAAGAAAGCTGATGCAATAATCGCAGAAGCTATTAATGGCAAACAGGATTTTCCACTCCTCTGTGGTATTCCGTGTGGTATCAAAGATAATATTCTCATCCAGGGACATATTGCCAGCGCCTCTTCAAAGATTTTAGAAAATTATCATGCGACCTATGATGCTACTGTTATTGCCAATCTCAAAGCCGAGGGAGCGGTATTTCTTGGTCGTCTGAATATGGATGAATTTGCTATGGGTGGCTCAACAGAAAATTCTGCATATGGTCCCACAAAAAATCCTCATGATGAGAGCAGGGTAGCCGGAGGATCGTCGGGTGGTTCAGCGGCTGCGGTAGCTATGCAAGGAGCTCTCTTTACGCTCGGTTCAGATACAGGAGGCTCTATCCGTCAACCAGCGAGTTTTTGTGGAGTTGTTGGCCTCAAGCCTACCTATGGAGCAGTCTCTCGATACGGTGTTATGGCTATGGGTTCATCGCTCGATCAGATTGGTCCTATTACAAATACAGTGACTGATGCAGAAATCGTATTTAACGCCATTAAGGGTCAAGATATAAAAGATGGAACAACAATAGATGAAAAAACATATTTGTCAGCATCCTCAAACTCCAAACTTCGAACTCCTAACTCCAAACCTGTCATAGGCATACCTCGTGATTTTCTCAAGGGAGATGGTATTGATCCGGCTGTTCTGAAAGCGTTTAATGAATCTATTGAATCATTCAAAAAGAAAGGCTATGAGATCAAAGATATTTCATTGCCAAATATCTCATATTCGCTCATGGTTTATTATGTACTCATGCCTGCTGAAGTATCTTCGAACATGGCTCGTTTTGATGGAGTAAAGTACGGGCTCCATAAAGATGGCGCAAATGTTGTTGAAGATTATTTTGAAACTCGTCGCGCTGGTTTCGGTAGAGAAGTTATTCGTCGCATATTGCTTGGTACGTATGTTCTTTCTTCAGGCTACTATGATGCGTATTACAATCGTGCAAACGCTGTGCGCCAAATGATCACTAATGATTTTCTTATAGCATTTGAATCAGTTGACATCATTGCCACGCCGACAGCTCCATCACCTGCTTTTAAAATAGGAGAAAAGACCGCTGATCCAGTCGCTATGTACCTCGAGGATATCTTTACGGTTACAGCGAATCTTACTGGTCTACCTGCGCTATCGGTACCGTGTGGCAGTGTTGAGAAAGAGGGTAAACAGCTTCCTATCGGCCTCCAAATCACTGCTCGACACGGAGATGAGTCCGCTCTCTTTGTAGTTGGAAAAGATTTTTTGAATGAGAAATAGAGTATAATATAGTGGTAATTCGCTATGGCTGATAAAAAAGAAAAAAAAGAGATTGAAGCTGCTGGCCTTGAGATAGGAGCTCTCATCGCGCTCATTGTCGTTATCGCTGCATGGCCATCCATCTCTGAATATTTGCAAGTCCTCTTCAATGCCTTTGGCGTGCCACATGCACTCGATGTGATCACAAAGTATACCGGTTTATTTGGACCAGAAGCTGCGGTCTATTCAAAAAAAGCACTTGGTTTTATCGTTGCACTCGGTTTTCCTGTATCACTCTTTTTCCTTATCGGCATCATCTATTGTGTCGAGCAACTCAAGCATATACGTAAAAAGGAAACAGAAAAATATGATCTCAAAGTTGAGCCTGCGTATGAAGCAAATGTAAAAGCGGATCGTGTTCTTGCTGAACGCTGGGAGAGAGTTCAAACGCATGTCAGTTCAGAAAATCCGAGTGATTGGCGTCAGGCTATCCTTGAGGCGGATATCATGCTCGAAGATGTTCTCACGACTCTCGGCTATCAGGGCGAAGGTATCGGCGAAAAGCTCAAGAGAGTTGAGAAAGGGGATATGCATACACTACAAGATGCATGGGAAGCGCATCTTGTACGTAACAAGATCGCTCATGAAGGGTCAGATTTTGCCCTGACAAAATACGAGGCGCAGCACGTCATAGCTCAATACAAGAGGGTGTTTGAGGAGTTCTATTATATTTAGTTTTGACATCAACTTGTTGCGGGGGACGGAATCGAACCGTCAATCTTCAGGTTATGAGCCTGACGAGCTACCGTTGCTCTACCCCGCGATAGGATGGTATTGTGGCACAAAATACCACTCGATGCAAATATATCGTGGCGAGCTTGCTCGAGCATAATTGCATATTCGTGTTTTTTTCGGTATTGTAGTGGAACTGTCGGTGTAGTTCAATGGTAGAACGAAGGACTCATAAGCCTTAGACAATGGTCCGATTCCATTCACCGACACAATAGTGTGCTTCGCGCATAATCTTGTTTTCTTGTCTTTTCTGCATTTTTTGCTACACTACCTTTCACTGCGCCCGTAGCTCAGCTGGTTAGAGCGCTCCCCTGTCACGGGAGAGGTCATGGGTTCGAGTCCCACCGGGCGCGCATTGAAATAATCTTCTAAATAGACTATTCTTAGACATTGCTTTGAAAATTCTGGTCTCGAAATTCTTACTGCTTCGCTACAAGAATTCTCTCGATCCGAATTTCGTTCGACACGAAATTCGCCAATGTAGCTCAGTTGGTAGAGCACGCCATTGGTAATGGCGAGGTCTCCGGTTCAATCCCGGACATTGGCTCCCTGGTTAATCGCCAAAGTAGCTGTTTTGGTAGTAATGCATTAAAATAGCCACACGCCAAAGTAGCTCAGTTGGTAGAGCATCGCTTTCGTAAAGCGAGGGTCGCCGGTTCAATTCCGGCCTTTGGCTCACTTAAATCTATGAACCCAAAAGATAAAATCCAACAGAAGATAGTCGATCTTGAAGCCTCTATGGCAGGTGCTGATTTTTGGACTGATAAAAATAAAGCGCAAGCTGCTATCAAAGAACTTCAAAATCTCAAAGACAGTCTCGAAGGTATAGGAAAGTATGACAAGGGCAATGCAATCCTTTCGATACTCTCTGGTGCAGGGGGTGATGATGCTGAAGATTTTTCAGCAATGCTCATGCGCATGTATCGTCGCTACGCTGAAGGCAAGGGCTGGAGCTTCGGTATCATCCATTCAAACGATAATGATCATGGTGGCTATAGAAATATCACCATCGAGATTACAGGCAAGAACGTCTATGGCACTCTCAAAAATGAATCAGGTGTACATCGTCTGGTCCGTATTTCTCCATTCAACTCTGCGCAAAAGCGTCAGACTTCTTTTTCACTCGTCGAAGTCATTCCTGAATTTGAAAAGACTTCATCTGATGATGTAGTTGTCGAAGATAAGGATCTTGAAATATCGATAGCTAAGTCAGGCGGCCCCGGCGGTCAGAATGTGAACAAGCGTGAGACAGCGGTGCGACTCCTCCACAAACCGACTGGCATATCTATCCATGTCACTTCTGAGCGCTCTCAAGCACAAAATAAAGAAAAGGCACTTGATATCCTCCGTGGCAAGCTCTGGAAACATATGGAAGATGCGCGGAAAGCAAAAGAGAAGGGTATGCAGATATCTTCAACGACTGCTATTGAGTGGGGAAACCAGATCCGCTCATATGTCTTGCATCCGTATAAAATGATTAAGGACCATCGTACTGATGTAGAAACTTCGTCTGTAGACAAAGTGCTTGAAGGCGATATTGAGATGTTTATTGAAGCAGAAAAGGAATTATAAAAAAACGCTATATGGTATAATGACCTTTATGATCTACTACGACAAAGTCTCAAAAATATACCCCGACAAGTCCGTTGCTCTCGACAATGTTAGTTTTGGCATTGAACCAAAGGAGTTCGTTACTATCGTTGGCCATTCTGGCGCAGGCAAGACCACTCTCATGAAGCTCCTTATCGCTGAGGATTATCCTACCGAAGGCTCAGTATTCCTCGAGTCTACGAACGTTCACAATCTGAACAAAAAGCAGATGAGCAAGTTGCGTCGTCGCATCGGTACCGTCTTTCAAGATTACCGTCTAATACAAAACAAGACTATCTATGAAAATATCGCTTTTGCCATGGAGGCATCTGGCCGTACTGATCATGAGATTGCGGCTGATGTTCCTCACGTCCTTGAACTTGTCGACCTTGCGCATAAGATCTGGAATTTTCCTCACGAGCTCTCTGGTGGTGAGCGTCAACGTGTGGCAATCGCACGTGCCATCGTCACTCAACCGGACATCATCATCGCTGATGAGCCAACAGGTAACCTTGATCCGACAAATACCTTTGAGATCGTCCGTATTTTGAAAAAGATCAATGAAATGGGTACAACAGTTCTCCTCACTACTCACAATAAGGGCGTCGTTGACGCAGTTGGTGGGCGTGTCATCACCATGGAAAATGGCAAAGTGATTAGAGATGATAAATCAGGAAAATATATACTTTAAAATCAACACTTTATTTACATGATCTTCACCACATTCAAACGCATAACACGCACTGGCTTCGTCAACTTTTGGCGCAATGGCTTTCTTTCATTTGCTGCTATTGTCGTCATCACTCTTTCACTCTCTGCTTTTGGTGGGCTCGTCTTCGCTAGTGCTTTTGGACGATCACTCCTCGCTGATGTAAAAGATAAGGTTGATATCAATGTGTATTTCACACTGACTGCTCCAGAAAAAGACATTCTTGCACTTCAAAAGGAGATTGAAGCCCTTCCTGAAGTTGCAGATGTGACGTACGTCTCAGCCGAAAAGGCTCTAAGCTCATTTAAAGAGAAGTGGCAAAACAATGCTCTCATTATGCAGGGTCTCACCGAGGTTGGTGGCAATCCATTTCCTGCTGCACTCAATGTCAAAGCAAAAGATCCTGGTCAGTATGGAAATATTGCCAATTTCCTCACAAGTAAAAATACCGAAGATCAGAGCGGCTCGACCATTATTGATAAGGTCAACTATGAAGAAAATAAGATTATCATCGATCGCCTGAGTGCAATTATTCCTACAGTTGAACAAGTCGGTCTTACTGTTTCTCTTATATTGATCTTAGTAGCCATAATTATTGTATGGAATACGATTCGTTTGATCATTTATACCGCAAAAGATGAAATAGCAGTTATGAAGCTTGTTGGAGCAAGCAATATTTATGTTCGTGGTCCATTTATCATATCGGGCATTATGTACGGTGTTGTTTCGGCCATTCTGACACTGGTGCTCATGGCAGGGTTTGCATATTGGAGTGATTCTATAGTTCTTCGACTGGCTGGTGTAGATGTGGCCGCAAACTTTTCTCTTATTGTAAATGTTTTGTCTGCATACTTTGTTCACAACTTTCCACAGATATTCATTCTCATTATGGGTTCAGGTATCCTCCTTGGTGGTGTTGCGAGTTATGTTGCAGCACGTAAGTATTTGAGGGTATAATGGCGCCATGAACAAGAAGCCGACCAAGATCACGAAGTCTCCTCACAAATATATCTTCGTCATCGGCGGTGTGATGTCAGGAGTCGGCAAGGGTATCGCCACCTCATCGATCGGCACCGTCCTCTCAGCCAAAGGTCTCCGCATCAATCTCGTTAAAGTCGATCCTTACCTCAACGTCGACGCAGGTACCATGAACCCCACCGAGCACGGTGAGGTTTTTGTTTTAAATAACGGACTGGAAACTGATCAGGACATGGGCAACTACGAACGCTTCCTCAACCGTGATGCAAGCGACTATGACTATATGACTTCAGGCATGATCTACAAAGATGTCATTGAAAAGGAACGCGCCCTTAAATATGGAGGTAAATGCGTCGAGGCCATACCACATATCCGCGATGAGATCGTCCATCGTTTCGAGCATGCTGCACTCCTCAACAAGTCAGACATCTCCATCGTTGAGATCGGCGGTACAATCGGTGACTATCAGAACGTCATGTTCATCGAGGCTGCCCGCATGCTCAAGATGAAGCGCCCGGCTGATGTAGTGTTCATCATGGTTTCATATCTACCAACGCCAGGTAAGCTCGGTGAGATGAAGTCACGTCCAACACAAAACGCTGCGAGACAATTGGCTTCATATGGTGTGAATGCTGACTTCATCATCGCACGTGCAGAGACACCCCTCGACTATCGTCGCAAAGAAAAGATCGCTGTTTCATGCAACATACCAACTGAGCATGTTATCTCGGCGCCTGACATAGAGAGTATATATGATGTACCGGTCAATTTTGAAAAGGATCGTCTTGCGGAGATCCTCATGAACTCGCTCAGTTTGCCTGCGCGAGCACTTGGCCCAAGTTTCACTGAATGGAAGAAGTTCGCCAAGGGTATCAAGAACTTTACTGAACACCCACTCAATATCGCTATTGTAGGCAAATATTTTAATACGGGAGACTTTGTGCTGACTGATGCCTATATCTCTGTCCTGGAGGCGATAAAGTTCTCAGGATATGCTGCCAAGGTCAAACCGGTCATCCATACCGTTAATTCACGTGATTTTGAAGGAAAGAAACCTGACTACTCTGTGCTCGATCAGTTTGATGGTATCATCGTTCCGGGTGGTTTTGGTGAGAGTGGTATCGAAGGAAAGCTCAATGTTATTCGTTACTGTCGCGAAAATATGATCCCGTATTTTGGCCTCTGTTATGGTATGCAATTGATGACCATCGAGTATGCTCGAAATGTACTTGGGTTGGTTGGTGCACACACAGCTGAGATCGATCCAAAAGCAAAGCATCTCATTATCGATATCATGCCTGATCAAAAGAAAAAAATCGCAGAAGGAGACTATGGAGGTAGTATGCGTCTCGGTAGATATCCTGCAAAGCTTGTACAGGGAAGTGTGGCACATACTGCATATGGTACTGATAAAATAGAAGAGCGTCATCGCCATCGTTATGAAGTCAATCCAGAGTATATACAACAGATAGAAGATGCTGGTCTTGTGTTTTCAGGCAAGTCACCTGATGGCACTCTCATGGAGATCGCCGAGCTTCCTCGTAAGCAGCATCCTTTTTTCCTCGGCACACAGTTTCATCCTGAGTTTTTGGCACGACCACTTGCACCACACCCCCTCTTTACCGAGTTCATGAAAGCGGCAAAGAAGAGAAAAAAATAATATATGCTCACTGCATTCGGTATAGGTCTTTCCTTTGTTGCCATGCTGTCATGGGGCTTTGGTGATTTCATGATACAAAAGTCGACCAAGCGTCTTGGGGATTGGGAGACACTCTTTTTCATTACTTTATTTGGCACAGTTATTTTGGCTCCATTTGTATGGAGAAAGATCCCTGAATTGTTCACCGGTTCGCACAGCCATCTTATTATCCTCATCTGTGCTGCATTCGCACTTCTCATCGCAGCTATCCTTGATTTTGAAGGATTTAAAAGAGGTAAAATCTCAGTCCTTGAGCCGATCATGTCATTTGAGATTTTGGCAGCTTCATTTCTCTCCTTTTTCTTTCTTGGTGATAAAGTGAGCTTTCTTCAGATTGGGCTCATCATAGTCCTCATCGCCGGATTATGTCTCGTCTCATTTCGAGGAAAATTTATGGCAAAGAGTTTTTTACTCGAAAAGGGTGTCATAGTTTTTCTTCTGGGCTCAATACTGATGGGTGCGACTGATTTTTTCCTTGGATGGGGTTCACGTGTGACTGATCCATTTGTGGCAAATTTTGTTATCAACGTGATCATGATGACAGTGGCAGGTTTGTTTCTTATATTTAGGCCCAAGAGCCGCACCTCCGTGCGTAACCTCAAAGAAAATAGGGCACTGCTTCTCGTCATGTCGATTGCTGATAATACAGGCTGGATAGCGTATGCGGTTGCCATGACTCTCGTACCGATCGCTGTCGCTACCGGTCTCTCTGAAAGTTCGATCATCATAGCAGTACTTCTCGGTTTGTTTGTAAATAAAGAACGTCTCCAGCGACATCAAAAATATGGACTTGGTATAGCGCTCGTTTCTGTTATGGTCTTGGCATTTGTCACTGCGGGGTAGTTGTCACCGGCGTCCGCGCTAAATAGATATTATAAAAAAGCCGCCCTCGAATGAGAGCGGCTTGTGATTTGTGGTCAGATTTTGACCCAGCCGAAGTAAGTAGTTTTGTTTTTTTCGACGCACTTGTAACGTTTGGCGTATAAACGCTTGTCGATCGTGCTGATGAATTTCCGCCGGTGGTAGATGATCTGAAACGGCGGGTAGCTCGGAAAATCCTGAGGCTCGAGCGTTTCGTAAGAGTCGAGGACCAGATGATAAGTCGAAGGCGTCTCGAATAATTTCTTGGTTTGACCGAGTTCTTCTGCGAGGCCACGGATAGCTGCTGCATATGCCGTTTCATTGTCTTTGACGGTTTCAGCCAAGCTCCCGTCAAATTTATCACGCTTCTCGACGAAGCCATTCTTGAACTTGCGATGAGTTTCGCGGAGTTCGTAGAGTTGGCCGTCAATCTCGATTCTGACGGTGATTACTGCAACGTCCATCTCGAGTATTCGTGACTGCGATTCGTATTCCCAACGAAGCTCGTTTTCGCTCATTGCGCTGACAAAGTCTTTGAAATGCCGTGTCGCACCTTTGCGTCCCCACGTTTTGTAGGGGATGCCCATTGTCTGTAGGACCGGCTCGATTTCTGCTCGTATGGCCTCTTTTGTTAGTTGAGCCACAACATCTATTTTTGGTTTCTTCTTCACTACGACTCCTTTTGTTATTGTTTCGATTGAATTCCTGTTGTTTTATATCCTTTTTTGCGGTATTCTGCAAGGTACCCAATTGTGAAGGGTATTTGAAATTGCCAGATCGTCTAATGGTAGGACCGCAGCCTCTGGAGCTGTGTATCTTGGTTCGAATCCAAGTCTGGCAGCAAATTAGTTTGATATAATTACTTACGTATGAAAAATTTTAGATGGGAAAGTGGCAGACAGGATTCTGGGTATTCAAAAATGCTCATAGCAACAGCTAAGTTTCCAATTCCTTGGGATTTCTATATTTTAAAATATCCTGTTGGATCTGAAATACATGAGCACGTAGATACCGTAACGGATAGAGCCCATTATAGATTGAATATAATTATTAAAAAGCCTAAAAAAGGCGGGAATTTCTTTTCTGAAAAGACTATTTTTAATAGTTCAAGAATAAAACTATTTCGTCCTGATTTGTATAAACATTCTTTAACTAGAATAGAGAAGGGGACCAGGTATGTTATCTCTATTGGGTGGGCGCCACGTTTGTTGAAGTTAATGAATTAAATTATAGAAAAAATATAAGTAAATGGTTCCAACGTCGTATCATACGACCAGTCAGTATTTATTTTGATAAATAGATAGTCCGTGTTACTTTTAATATATGCAAACACCTGAAACATTTATTCAAGAGACGGCAAAACAAGCCGGAAAAATTACTCTGCAATTTTTTAAAAAAGCTGAAGTTCAGTATACAAAAAAAGATGCGCTTGATGTGGTGACGCAGGCGGATCTTGCTTCAAATAAATACATTACTGAATGTATAAAAAGTGAATTCCCAAATGATGGGATTATTTCAGAAGAAACTGGTGAGTCAAATATAGAGGCAGAGTATGTTTGGATAATTGACCCTCTCGATGGAACGTTGAACTTTTCTAAAGGCATTCCTGCTTACACGGTTCTAATCGCAAGGGCAAAAGCTGGAGTCATTGAACTGGGTGTAATATACGACCCGATACATGACGAACTTTGTTTTGCAAAAAGAGGTGAGGGTGCGTATTTGAATGGAAATAAAGTCACTTGTTCGCAAATGAAATCTCTCGATGATACTGTCGGATGTGCGAGCGGCAATCTGCGTTTGAAAGATATGAGTAGGATTGAAAAGATGATTAATGCGAGCTCAACAGGCAAAGTAGCCAGTACTAGTTTTTACGGTATTGGAACCAACGCTCTTTACGTTATTACAGGGAGAAGGGATTGGTATCTGGTCACTGGAGGAGCGTTATGGGATCATGCTGCACCATCACTCATTCTTGAAGAATCAGGATGTACGATAACAACTGTTGATGGAAAACCTTGGACATTTGCTGATAAGACGATGCTCGCAGCTAATCCTGAGTTGCATAGTTTTATTTCTGAAGCTATAAATTAATTTACTATAAAATAACCACATGAACACAATACCTAAAAATACAATCTGTCTCTGGTTCGATAAAGATGCAGAAAGTGCAGCAAATTTTTATGCTGCCACTTTTCCTGACAGCAAAGTAGTCAACGTTTTTCGTGCACCAAGTGATTATCCAAGTGGCAAGAAGGGTGATGTGCTTACCGTAGAATTTACTGTGTGCGGGATTCCTTGCATGGGTCTCAACGGCGGTTCATATTTTAAACAAAGCGAAGCATTTTCTTTTCAAATTGCTACAGATAACCAAGAAGAAACAGATTGTTATTGGAATACAATTGTTGGAAATGGAGGACAGGAAAGTGAATGTGGCTGGTGTAAAGACAAGTGGGGAGTATCATGGCAGATCACGCCACGTACATTGACCGAGGCGCTCACTAATGGTGGCGATGAGGCAAAACGTGCATTTGATGCAATGATGACTATGAAAAAGATCGATGTTGCTGCTATCGATGCTGCACGACGGGGCTAAAAATATGCATCTAACCTCAAAAAAAGTCTCACCTATTATCTTGGCTGTGACATCCCTTGTATTCTCAAGGGCGACATTCTCACTTATCAATGATCCTGAAGGCCCAAATCTTCTTATTGTCACCGCGCTTGCTGCGGTCATATATACCATATCTTGGATAGCATATTCTCGTCTCACATCTCTCGCTGGTCTTAAGAAGCTTTTGATAGCAATTTCGATTCAACTAATTACAGCGCTTATTGCTCTCGCCGGCCTTTCCTATTAATATAAATAGTATGAAAAAAACAGCTATATATGTCGGCAGATTCAACCCATTCCATAATGGCCATCATGCCGTAGTGAGCAAGATGCTTGATTTACACGGCAAAGAAAATTGTTTGATGATCATTGGAAGTTCAAACGCCCCTTTCTCGCTCCGTCATTTCTTTTCATATAATGAGCGCAAGCAGTTCATACAAAAAGTATTTCCTGATATTAAGCTTGTCGGTCTACCTGATTATCATAATGACAAAGAATGGTTGGCAGCATTGGATGACATACTGAAAGTCGGGGGGATCAATCCTACTGAAGTGACGTTTTTTGGTGGATGCCAAGAAGACATACGTTTCTTTTTAGAAGACGGTAGAGACTGTACGATACTTAACCGTTTTGATGGTACTTCATTGAAGACTTCTGCCACCGAGGTGCGTGATGCATTGATAGCAGGTCGTCCACTCGATCACCTTGTCCACGAATCTATCTTGTCTGATATGAAGAAATTGTTCGCTGAAAAGTGGGAGAAATTTAAAAAGATATAGCGCAGTGGGCGATATTGACTATTATGGATAAATGTGATACTTTCTTCATTAAGAAAGGATCTTTACATATATGCAAGTACATACTGTTGGAACACGACAATTCTGGGCTACAGGCTTGGAGGTTGCTGAACGCACAAAATTCCTTAACTGCTCCTTGTTTGTGAATTGGGTCAATTGCTTGGATTCTCGCATCAGGCTCGAACGAGTCAAAATCGTCTCGGTTGATTATAAGCCAAATGGCGATGCGATCTTTGCCAAGCTGTCAGTCACGGCATTCGATGACAACCGTATAGGCAAGCAGATCATCCCTGATGTCATCTTCCTCCGCGGCAACTCAGTGGCCATATTTCCCATACTTATTTCGAAAGAGACAGGGCAGAAATATGTGGTATTCACTGAACAAGTCAGGTTACCATTCGGCGGCCAGTTGGTCGAGATACCTGCTGGAATGATGGATCAAGAAAAAAACTTCATCGGCGTTGCAGCCAAAGAGTTCAAAGAAGAGATTGGCATCGCCATCACTGCAGAAGATTTGACGGCACTCACAGCGAACAGGCCATTTCATCAGCCACCACTGATGTTTCCGCGAGGCATTGCTGTTTCGCCTGGCGTGTGCGATGAGATGATGCAGTTCTATCTCTTTCGCAAAACTTTGCCACAGGCGGATATCGAAGTGCTCCAAGGTGCTCTGACAGGCAATCAGAATGAAGGTGAAAGCATCTGTCTCAAGATCGTTCCGTGGGAAGACGTGCCATCGGCAACATGTGATGGTAAATTCTTTACTGCCTACGCACTCATGCACTTGCAGGGATTGATTTGAACGCAACTATTCTGTTTCAATCAAAAGGCTCTCCACCCCGGAGAGCCTTTTTTATTTTTCTATAAGTACAAATATATAAAAAGCCATCGTATCGCTACGATGGCTTGAGTCAGATGATTTTATTGTGCACTAAGCGTTCTGATGATCAGTGCCCAGAGCATCTTGTCCAGTTGGACGTTCGCTTCGGGGCGATTGATGCTGTTCGTCAGGTAAAGACCATCATACAGAGCTTTGATGCGTTCGATGCCTGCAGGGTTACAGCCGTGGGTTATCAAGGCAAAGACCTTTTTCGCACCATTCCTCTTTGCTTCTTGGTAAAAGCGTTCGAGGGTGGTTCCTGTGGCGAGGATGTCATCCACGACACCGATGGTCTGACCGTTCATCGAGGCTGAGAGACTGTTTCCTATGTCCACGGTGACATTGTAAGAATTGAGTCGTTGCTTTGTGGCGCCCTTGATATGAGTCCGGCGAGTTGAGCCTGCGTCTGGGGCCATGAATATGATTCCTGGATGTTCGGCGGCGGCAGTGTCCTTGAGGTGTCCCACTGCACTGACATTAGTGATCGGTAGTTTTTTGGTCCACCGTTCGTGAGCGAAGTGGGCATCGATTGTAGTGACACGACTGACTCCATATCGCCCAGTGAGCGTATTGATCAAGGTTTGAGCGGCGTTCAATTCGCCCTCGTAATATGCCTTGTCTTGCCGCGCATAAGGGATGCAGGTAAAGACGACATTGATCTGCGCCCTTGGGTTGTATTGCTCGATGATGTCAAGCAACATATAGAGCTCAATCAGCCCGCCGTTCGGGTCTGGGTAGCCGGAATGAACGACAATGATTTTTTCTGCATGCTTGAGTCCTGGAACGCGCAGGTAAACTTCTCCATCAGGGAAGCGGTAAGCACCCTCTTTGTTTCCCGTAGGGATGACGATATTACCGCTCATAATGTTGGCTTGGGCATGTTCAGCAAATAAATGCCGAACAGTCGTCGTAGGTATGACCACGTGCAGTTTTTTCATAAGTTGTAAACGAGCAATGTTCTGTTGTTGTGTTTTGAAACTGAAATTAAACTACTACGAAATATCTATTTTGTCAAATAAAAAAGGCGGATGCTTGTGCATCCGCCTGTGAGGTTTGAACAATCAATATTTGCAAGCAGTCTCGGTGTGCTCGCCGTAGCCGAAGACGCGCATGTAGCGTTTGACCGCTTCAGGGTCACCCATGGCTTTTGCCGGGTTATTCGACAGCTTCACGAGGCCGATGCCATTCGCTGAAGTCGCCTTGACCACGAGCGATAGCGGCTTGAGGCCGAGGTCGTTCGTCAGGTTAGTGCCCCAACCGAAGCTGACTTGCAATCTGCCGCGGAAGTGCTTTTCGATTGCGAGCATCGGATCGAGCTCCATACCATCGCTTGGCACCATCAGTTTTTCGCTGTGGTTTATACTGCGTTCTTGGTAGGCTTTGATCCATTGTTCGCCTTCAGCAATAGGGTTACCTGAGTCCTGACGGAACCCCTTCCATTTCTTGAAGAAGTCCTCGCGAGCGAGCCGAATGAATGCATCAGTGCCGAACGTGTCGGGCAAACTGATCGCGAGTGGTTCACCATATTGCTGCCACCACTGATCAAGCGTTTTGTTCTGCGATTCGCGGAGTTCTTCGTCGGTGCTCTGCGAGAGTCCTGCGATGACCATCTGCAGCTCATGAGCGTTGGTGCCCATGGGCAGCAGACCGTATTTCATGGCAAGGGACATGTTTGATGTCCCACGGAATTGCGTGGACGGAAGCTCTTCTGCGAGCATGCCAACGACGTAATCCTGCCAATCTCGGCTGAACCGTCGGCGTGTGCCGAATTCGCTGAACGTGACCTGGGGATTTTTCTTGAGGATCTGGATCTTCTCCCAAAGACGTTTTTTGCCTTCGGCATAGATGACGTCCTTGTCGAACGCTGTGCTCGTTTTCAGAAGCTCGCGATAGTAGAGCTCGCCCAAGATCTCGAGCGCATGGATTTCCCAAGGAGACGATTCAGCCCAGTTACCAGAGAAACTGAGAATGATGTATTCGCCACGGTATTCCAGCTGGTAGGGGGGAGCCTGATAGGTCTTCAGGAATTCAAGATACGGTTCCTTGAACATCCGGTCCGAATACTCATTCGTCCCGCGGAGGTAATGCAGTTCGCTGTTAGTGAAGCGAAGCGTTCGCACATGATCCAATTCTTCCCGCAATCGGGCTTCAGGAATGATATGCCCCAGCTTGACCGCGATTGTCCGGTTTTTGAAGCCGAACGTCACCTGAACATTCTTGTAATGGAAGTAGATGAACTGTCCCATCGTGAACTTGTAGAAGTCTGTGTCGCCGAGGGCTTGGACAATAGGCTCGTCGGGCCAGTGAGGTCTGAGGCGTATGTAAGGCGCCATAGTGTTCCTTTTTGTTGTGTTTGTATTGGTTTTTCAGTGAGCAAATCGTTGCGCACTACTGAAAAAAACATTAACATATTATTCAGAAAAGTCAATATGTGCGCTCAGTATCTCAGAAAATAAAAAAGGGCGCAGAATTGCTTCTGCGCCTGTGATAACTGAACGATCGTTTTTATTCCAAATCAGCGAGCCATTGGTCAGAGCAGGCATCCGATGGCATGCGCCAGTCGCCTCTGGGTGAGAGAGCGACCGAGCCGACCTTTGGACCATCCGGCACTGCCGAACGTTTGAATTGGTTTTTGAAGAATCGAATGATGAACACTTTGAGCCACTTCACTATCGTCTCCCGGGAATATTTTCCCCTGAAGGCGATTGTGGCGAGGTAAGCGATCTTTTGAGGGCTCGCTCCCTTACGTTGGAAGTGATAGAGGAAGAAGTCGTGCAACTCATAGGGTCCGATTATGTCTTCGGTCTTTTGAGCGATTTCTCCTTCCTTGGCGCTCGTCAACTCAGGTGAGACCGGCGTGTCAAGGATTGCTTCCAAGACTTTTCTCATTGCCGGCGTAGCTTCGTTTTCGGCGACCCATCGAGTTATAAAGCCGACGAGTGTTTTGGGAACACTGCCGTTCACGTTGTAGTGCGACATGTGGTCACCGTTATACGTTGCCCAGCCGAGGGCAGACTCAGACAGATCGCCAGTGCCGATCACCATGCCGCCAAGCTGATTGGCTTTTTGCATGAGGACAAGCGTGCGATAGCGGGCTTGGGCATTTTCGAAGGTGATGTCCTCCGTTGTGCCGTCGTGACCGATATCGTTTAGGATCTGGATAGAGCCTGCGCTGATTGGGACTTCTTCGAGAGCGATCCCAGCTGCTTCCGCAAGCAAGAATGCATTCGATTTTGTCCCGGCAGTAGTTCCGAAGCCCGGCATGGTGTAACCCTTGATCTTTTCTTTGAAGTCGAGACCGAGGAGTTTGAAGGCTTTGATGCAGACCAAGAGGGCAAGAGTTGAATCGAGCCCACCAGATATGCCGATCACCGCCACGCCGCTATGCGACTTCTTTAGCCGCTGAGCCAAGCCTAGTGACTGGATGCCGAATATATCCGAACAGACTTGATGCTTGTCTGCATCATTGCTCGGAATGAATGGGTGAGCCGAAACGGTCCGAGCCAAGTGGTCAGGAGCATTCGTCGGCAATCCTACCAGTATCCGGCGGTATGCAGGACGATGCGCGAGCTCATGCGAGCATTTCGCAAAGCTCGTTGTCCGTTGGCGATCATGCACGCACGCTTCGATATCCAGATCGGCGATGACAGATGTCGGACCGTTTTGAAGGCGTTCCGACTCCCGCACGATCGATCCGTTCTCAGCGATGATGCAATGTCCAGAGAAGACGACGTCAGTCGTAGATTCTCCGGCACCTGCAGAGCTGTAGATATATCCGGCGATGCACCGGCCTGACTGTTGAGTGATGAGTTGCCGGCGGTAGTCCGCTTTGCCTACGAGTTCATTTGAAGCAGACAGATTTGCGATGACCGTTGCTCCTGCTACCGCCTGGAATGAACTAGGTGGCAGGGGAGTCCATACGTCTTCGCAGATCTCAATGCCCAGAACGACCGATGAGTCCTCCTTTGATTCAAAGAGGAGATCAATACCGATAGGAATCGTTTTGCCGAACAGAGTGATTTCTTTGACCGTGAGGTCATGCGCATTGGCGAACCAGCGCGCTTCATAGAATTCAGCCCCACTCGGCAGATAGGTTTTCGGCACGATGCCGACAATATGTCCCCGGTCGATGACGACAGCTACATTGTAAAGTGAGCCGTTGACCGCAAGAGGCATGCCGACGATGGTGACGATATCCAGATTCACTGACTGACAAACCAGACGCTCGAGATTGCTCAAGGTCTCTGTTTGAAGCAGTGACTGATGGAAAAGGTCCGCATTGCTATAGCCGCCAGCGAGGCAGAGTTCGGGGAAGACGAGGAGTTTCACTCTTTTTTCCGCACAGTTCTGCATCGTTTCGAGCATGCGCGTCGTGGTCAGTTCGGTATTCCCGATGATTACTTCGGGACTAAAGGCAGTCACACGCAAAAAGCCGAAGGTTTTGTTCTTTGGTTTCATTCGATTTTCCTTTCAAGGTTCTATTGTTTTACCCACATTTTGGGCTGTTTACTGGAATTACTTATACACTAATATATTGAATATGTCAAATACATCACTGACTTAGATAAGCATATTGACCGACAAGATTAAATGTGTTAAAGATAGGCCTGAAAGGCTAATCATGAATGAAATAAAAATTGGTGTAGTCGGCTATTGTCCGCCTACGAAGTTTGACGAAGTAAAAGCGGCACAAATGATCGAAGAAGCATATTCTAAGACTCAAGCTGCTTTCCCTGATCGTTCGGTAGTTATTGTCTCAGGTCTGACGAATGTGGGAGTCCTCGCAATCGCTTACGCTGAGGCAACAAGCCGGCGGTGGAGAACGGTCGGCATTGCGTGTAAAAAAGCAGTGGAGCATCGCTGGTATCCCGTAGATGAATCGATCATCGTCGGCACTAATTGGGGTGATGAGAGTCCGACATTTCTAAAATCGCTCGATGGCATCATCCGCATTGGTGGAGGAAAACAATCCTATCGTGAGGTCGAAGTAATCAAGTCTCTTGGTAAATTTGTTCTCGAATACGATCTTCCAGCATTGAATTGATTCGGACCACAAACAACATCTGGATGGTGCAAACCTTCCAGATTTTTTATTTATTAGGTTGGGGTTTAAAAGAACCTCTTGAGCTTCTCTGGCATTTTCTTTTTAAAACGATAGAGCTTGGCGGGACGTTGGCGCTTGCCGGTTAATTTTTCATTCGTCTCTTCGATCATGTCGAGCTGAATGAATTTTTTACGAAAATTTCTTTTATCTATCGGTGCACCGAGGATGATCTCATATGTTTTCTGCAATTGTGAGAAAGTAAAGGATTGTGGCAACAGTGAGTAAGCGATATTGGTATATAAAATCTTATCCCCAAGCCTCTTCAAAGCGTAGGCGATTATTTTTTTATGATCAAAGGCGAGCTTGTCCAGATTTTCAACAGAGACAAACTCCGGATTTTCTGTGCGGCTTCCTTCGTGGATGCCCAGTTTCTCTCTTGGCACTAATGCGAAGTAAGCGATAGAGATAATCTGTCCGCGAGGGTCGCGTTCAGATTCATCGAAAGTGTAGAGCTGTTCGATGTAGACATTTTTGACGCCAGCCTTATCAGCCAAGATACGCTCCGCTGTTTCTAGTGAAGATTCTCCCTTATGGATGAAACCACCAGGAAGGGCAGGGGTTCCTTTGAAAGGCTCATTCGCGCGTTTGATGAGCAGGATCTTGAGCGTATTATCTTCGATGGTGAATATGGCAACGTCTACGGTGACCCCAGGATTAAAATATCCTTCTTTTTTACTTGATTGCATATGGGTAATTGTAATCGAAATGAGAATTATTAGCGCACCTATTTTGTGTGAGTTATACACACCTACTTGCGTTTATAAATGCTTTGGTATATAGTGTACTTAGAACACTAAGTAGATACTACTAACAAGAATGTGTGATGTCAAGCAATACTATTGACATTTCGACTATTTTGTTATAGTGTCGAATCTAGTTTTAGGGCCTGGATCATGAGATTTAGGTCGCCAAACAAGAGATTTTTGACAATCTCATACCAACAAAAAACAACAAAGGAGAAAGTAATTGTGAGCACTATTCTTAATATTGGAAATACATTCCAGTTGGCGGCAGGCTCGATCGTGGGCACCGACCATCGGAAGCCGTTTCTCTGGAAGAACAATCAAGATGCATTCACGGTGAGGGCAAGCGATGATCGAATCATCGCAGTCGTCGCCGACGGATGTGGCAGTGGCCATTTTAGTGAGATGGGCGCCCGATTGGGTGTGCATCTCACTGCAGGTGCATTGTCCCAGATAGATTGGAGCGATGAGAATGGACTGGTTGCGGCGCTTGCAAAAGCACGCACTAACATCCTTGCCTCGATGAATAACTTCATCGACGCATCTGCGGTCGAATCTCGGTCGCAGTTCGTCATCCACAATCTCTTGTTCACACTGATCGCACTTATCATCACTCCCGAAAAGACATTTGTCATCGGAGTGGGAGATGGTGTCTTTGCGGTGAATGGAAACATTACTCGCATTGGACCGTTTCCCGGCAACGAACCCCCGTATCTCGTATATGGCGGTTTGGTAAGTAGCCGGGTTGCGCCAGAGCTTTGTGATTTCGTGATCTATCAAGCATTGCCGACTGCAGAAGTGCAGTCAGCATGTATCGGCACAGACGGAGCTGGTGATTTTTTACATATCGCTGAGCACACTATGCCGTCGCAATCGGATCGTCACAAAAAGGAGCTCGTCGGACCGCTTTCTCAGTTCTGGGAGAATGAACAATTCTTCAAGAATCCTGAAGCGATCAGACGCCGGCTCAATCTCATCAACAACTCGATAGCTCGGCCGAATTGGGAAACCAAGGAGGTCGAGGTCGAAAACGGGAGGCTCAAGGATGACACGACACTCGTCGTTGTCCTTCGTCGCCCGCAACCAAAGGATTGATTATGGACGTCATCATAGCTGGTAAGAGGATGCGCACTGCATCCCTCAAGCCCATCGGAAAAGGTGGTGAAGCCGATATCTTCGAGGTGAGCCCGGGCATAGTCTTGAAATTGTTCAAGGCTCCGGATCATCCTGATTATGCTGGCGAGCCACATGAACAGAAAGGGGCGCGAGACAGGCTGATCGAACATCAGCGCAAGCTTCCTGCGTTTCCACGGAATCTGCCAGGAAAAGTTATTGCTCCACTCGAGCTTGCGACGGTAGCGTCGGGCCAAGGAGCAGGGGCCATCTGTGGCTATACCATGAAGTTCGTGACTGGTGCGGAGTTGCTCATCAAGCTGAGTCAACGTGACTCGCGCTTGCGGGGCATAACCAGCCAAAGCGTGGTCGAGGCGTTCAAGGATCTTCGTGTCAGCGTGAACGGCCTGCATAATGCCGGGATCGTCATCGGAGACTTCAACGATCTCAACGGTTTGGTCAAAGGGTCTGAGGTTCATATAATCGACACCGACTCGTTTCAATTCGGCCAGTTCTATTGTCGGGTTTTCACGCAGAAATTCGTGGACCCGACACTGTGTGACCCGAAGAAAGACGCGCCGCTCCTGTCGAAACCATATAACCAAGGATCAGACTGGTATTCATTTGCGGCCTTGCTGATGCAGTCACTCTTATTCGTCGGTCCGTATGGCGGCGTCTATCAGCCCAAATCAGTCAAGGAGCGCATCTCGCACGACGCCCGTCCGCTCCATCGGGTCACGGTCTTCCACCCGGAAGTCCGCTATCCGAAGCCGGCCGTGCATTGGAAAGTCTTACCCGACGATCTGTTGCAGGCCTTTCATGAAGTGTTTGAAAAGGATCGGCGCGGGGAATTCCCTGAGCCACTCTTATCCGGCATCGAATGGAGGGTTTGTCCGACATGTTCGCTCGAGCATGCGAGGTTCGCGTGCCCAGTATGCGCCCCTGGCGTGATGGGCATCAAGAAAGAAACCGTAACAGTCAAAGGAACCGTGAAAGCGACCACTGTATATCCCAATCGCGGCATTATCCTTTCAGCGGCATATCAGGGCGGCAAGCTCCGGTATCTCGCATACGAAGGTGATCAATACCGTCGCGAGGACGGCACGATAGTCATGCGCGGTCGTCTCGAACCTACAATGCGGTTTCGCATCTCCGGCTCGAGGACACTGATCGGCAAAGGCGATACATGCATTGTCTTCGAAGGCGCTGCTGAAAAGGAGCGCCTGACGGTGGATACGAATGGATCGACGTCTCTCTTCGACGCCAATGAGTCGACCTACTGCTTTTCGCAGGCTGGTCAGCTCAAGCACGGAGCGGAGCTCGGTCCTGAATACATCGGCGACGTTTTTCCGGGACAGACGCAATTCTGGATCGGTTCGACGTTCGGCTTTGGGTTCTATTGGGCGGGAAGGCTCCGGGTCGGGTTCGTCTTTGACCCCAGTAAACGCGGATTGAATGACAGTGTCAAACTGCCACCGATGCGTGGGCAGATCATCGGCTCGTCGTGCTATTTCTCGAAGGACCGAGCTTGGTTCTTCTGGAGCGCACAAGACGGTGGCCGTCGTATAAACCAATGCATTGTTGTTCGTCCCAACGGGGCTGTCGAAGGACATGCTCAAGCGGAAGCGGACAGCGAAGGCTGGCTGGGAACGATTCACGGAAAGTGCGCAGTTGGCGACAAGCTACTGTGTGCGACCGATGAGGGGATCGTCCAGATCAAACATGAAGGCGGCGGCATCGTCGAATCAAAGCGGTTCCCTGATACGGAACCGTTCATCTCGACTGATGCGACGCTCCTCGTGGGTAGCGAAGGTCTCTATGCCGTCACTGGCAGGGAAATCACGTTGCTCAAAATCAGTTAGCGATGTATGAAGAAAAAAGCCAAACTGCGCAGGCAGAAGCGCGCGCCGCATAAAGGCGGCGCGCGCACAAAAACACTGAAAAAACAGCAAAAACGAAACAAACAAACAAAAACAACGAAACGGAAAGCATCACCAATGAAGACTACTAATAGTTCGCAATTACCTATCCCACAGCATTTCAACCCTCAGACCGTCGGAATGGTCTATCGCGTTGATTATGCAGCACTCGAACCGGCGGCACTCGCGTGGCGCCGACAACACAATCTGTCTCTCGCATCGCAAGATGCGAAGACGGTGTCCTTGCTCATTGTTGACGCCCAGAATACGTTCTGCATCCCCGATTACGAATTGTATGTCGGCGGGCGGAGCGGCACTGGCGCCATCGACGACAATCGTCGTCTTGCGCAGTTCATCTATCGCAATCTCGGTCTCATCACCATGATCGCGCCGACGATGGACACGCATACGGCCATGCAGATATTCCACCAGGACTTCTTCGTCAACGCGAAAGGGGAACACCCGACGCCCGTCGTCACGAATCCGCCGATCAATTCGGCTACGATCCGTAGCGGCGAGTGGCAAGTCAACATGGAGATCGCATGGTCGTTGTCGGAAGACAAAAGCCATGCGGCGGTCGCGCGGCAATACAATGCCTTGAAACAGTTTGTCTTGCATTATTGTGAGCAGCTGGAGAAGGACGGTAAATTCGGCCTGACAGTTTGGCCGTATCATGCCATGTTGGGCGGTATAGGCCATGCTCTCGTGCCGGCCATCGAAGAAGCGTGCTTCTTCCATAACCGTGCCCGGGCGAGCCAGACGCGCTTCGAGATCAAAGGCGGAAATCCCCTCACTGAGAACTATTCCATCCTGCGTCCCGAGGTGCTTGCGGACAGCCGTAACAACCCGATCGCCCAGAAGAATGCACGGTTCATTCGCACACTCCTGACCTCCGATCGCGTCATCATTGCCGGTCAAGCCAAGAGCCATTGTGTGGCTTGGACCATTCAGGACCTCCTGAATGAGATCAAGGCGGTTGATCCCGAGCTCGCGAAGAAAGTCTATCTGCTGGAAGACTGCACCTCACCGGTCGCGGTCCCCAATCCGGCAGGTGGCTTCTTTGTGGACTTCACGGACGACGCTGATAAGGCGTTCGCCCGATTCGCTCAAGAAGGCATGCACATCGTGAAATCAACGGATCCCGTTGATGCATGGCCTGACTTCCTGAACTAAACGGAAGTATTCACACAACAACAAAATCGGCTGGTGGCGGACATGTCTACCACCAGCCACATCCCAGAAAGATACTTAGATAGTTATGAGCACAAATAGCAATAGCAAGTCAGCACAACTCATTGGTGATGCCCTCGAGCAAGGCCTTCTATCCCAGGCGGGATTTGGGGCGCTCAGCGTCATTGATGTCGGTCACCAGATAACGGCAGCGCTCGGAGCTCCAGCGATGGACACGAACGCCACCGAAGTTACGCTGGTTCAGCTCCTCATTGACGACTCCGGTTCAATCCGTATGGTCGCAGGTAACACTGAAGCCGTGCGGTCGGGTCACAACACTGTCCTCGATGCCCTCAAAGGCTCGAAACAAGGGGACGGCGTCCAGGTCCATTGCAAATACTTGAATGGCACCATTCTGTATCCGTTCGTTACGCTCGATGCGGCGGCCGAGATGACTCCGCAAAACTACAACCCGAACGGCGGCACGCCCTTGTATGACCAGTCGCTGGTGATTCTCGCCACACTGATCGCCAAGGTCACTGACTTCGAAAACTCGGGCATTCCCGTTCGCACCGTCACGTGTATCGTCACCGACGGGGCAGATATGGGTTCGCAGGCTACGGCAGCCCAAGTCGCCAAGGTCGTGCGTGATCTCCTGAAGAAGGAATCGCACATCATCTGCGGCATGGGCATTAACGATGGAAGCACCGACTTTCATCAAGTCTTCACCGACATGGGTATCCAGAAGGAGTGGATCTTGACCCCGGGCAACAGTCCGAGCGAGATCCGTAAGGCCTTCGCCGTCGTCTCGAAATCGGCAGTCCGTGCCAGCCAGAACGCTGCGAGCTTCTCGAAGCAAGCGGCTGGTGGTTTCGCGGCGTAACGCAATTAGTTCTTTGTGTCTCTGACACATCACACAAGAGAGAGTTCAACTTCAGTTGGACCCTCTCTTTTTTATTTGTATAATTTAGAGATACGTCGTAACATTTACCTTTTTTAAACGTCATCAATAGTATGAATAAAAAAACATTGATTGTGAGTCTGGTTATCATCATCGCTCTCGGTATCGGGGCGTGTTTGTTTTATTTTTCTCGTACCGATGATGTGGTAGTAGTAGATAGTCCAGTCAGTGATTCAATAACGTACACAAATACAAATTACGGATTTACCTTTACCTTGCCTGTAGATTGGCAGGGATACTCGATTGTTGCAAATACGTGGAATGGAACTGCGCTCACAAATACCGTTGCCTCAAGTGGACCGAAACTTCTCATACGAAATCCAAAGTGGACACCTGCAGCACCATACGAGGATTTACCAATATTAGTTTTTACGATTCCACAATGGAACTCCTATCTTGCAGGAAATTTCTCTATTTCAGCAGCACCGATTCTAGCTAGTGAACTTGCGCGTAATAATAAATACGTTTTTGCCCTTCCTCCACGCTGGGATTATGACTATAGTACTAGGTATCAACAAGCACAGAGTATTATCGCAAGTGATCCATTACATACATTTAATGTGAACGCCTTGATTCCGAGCGCTCCACAGATATCCTACACAAACTCTTCATCAGATATGATCGTTGTTGATGTACCATTTCCAGGTGCCGTCACGGGTAAAGAGTTTAGTGTCATCGGAAAAGCCCGTGGCACATGGTTTTTTGAGGCATCATTTCCTATAGTACTTCTCGACAAAGGTGGCAAAGTACTTGCAACCGGCATCGCCCAAGCAGGGAGCGATTGGATGACGACAGACTTTGTGCCATTTAAAGCAGATATAAAAGTGCCTCAATCATACATCGGTCCTGCGACCCTTGTGTTTAAAAGAGATAATCCTTCAGGAGAAGCATCACGGGATGCATCAATTTCATTTGATATCACAGTTGAGTACTAAAACTATTTTTGAATAGATTCCTCACCATTCCACTTTGGTTTGATGCCTGTTTTCTTCATATAGCGATACTCATGCAAAGTGAGCCAGATAACGATGATGTCTAGTACAGTGAACACAATCAGCCAGATTGATCCACGATGAAAGTATTCGTATGTCTGATATATGCCAAATAATGTGAAGACACCAATAGCGACAGGATATGACCAGAGTCTTTCTTTGAATAGATTGTATACGAGTAATCCTTTGATGATACCGTGACTTAATAGATAGAGGGCAATAAAATGTTGAGACGATAGCGAGAATGATTGCGAAAGATGTATCAGATAATTGGCAAAAGCGTCATTTGGATCATTCGAAAGTTCTTCTTGAGTAATAGACAGTATGATTCGGATAATGAAATCCTGACTGATGAAAAGTACAATAAAACCACCAATGACCTCGATCACAGCATGTGCACCTTTGAGCAAAAGGCTAATATCAAAAAGGCGGTGTATGTACTTTTCTTTTTGCTGAGGGTCCATGACGTTTATATGTTACCATGCATTCTTGTAAAAATTTGGTTGCACCCACCTGATTCTCGCCTTACAGGCGCAGTACAGTCTTCGCGTGGTACTCGCTTCGCTCCGTGCCACATACTCAGACTTTTCGAATCCTAGACGCAAGCCAAGAAGTTGGCTTGCTTACGCACCCACTCAAAAATCCGCCTAAGCGGATTTTATCGTGTGCGCGCACTAGGATTCGAACCTAGGACCCCACCAGTATCAGTGGTGTGCTCTACCAACTGAGCTATGCGCGCGAATTTTGCACTTCAAAATTCGGATCGAAAGATTTCTTTTAGCGAAGCTTAAAGAAATTTTCGACCAGATGGTCTAATGATGTAAGATACTGCTCAAAGATTGAATCGAGCTGATACCTCAAATCAGTGGATATACACTATCAAAATTAGCTGCTAAATGCAAAGAGTATCGTGGTATAATTAATCATTATGAATACCAAAACAACCCCAAAAGATTTCTTCCTGCACCTCGGTGCGACCGTGGCGCTCTATGTCGCTGTAGGTGCTCTTATCAATCTTTCGTTTAGTGTCATCAACTATTATTTCCCTGATGCTCTCGCAGGCTATTTTTATGGCAATGCCGTTGCGTGGCCGATATCAATACTTGTTGTACTTGTACCGATACTCTATGTACTCGAGTGGTTGATCAATAGCGATATCAAGAAAATACCTGAAAAGGCTGATCTCATGATTCGCAAGTGGAGGATATACCTCACGTTGTTCTTGACTGTTGTGCTCATTGGGGGAGATTTGATTGCTCTCATCAATACGTACCTTAACGGAGAGATAACCTCACGTCTTGTACTCAAAGTTATTCTGGTTCTCTTGGTTGCCGGATCAGTGGGCAAGTACTACTATTTTAGTTTGAATACCACTCATCGTTGGGCACATCTCGCGCGTCGCATCAATGCATGGTTCGGTCTCGTGCTCGTTATCACAGCTATCGTCGTCGGTTTCATTGCCGTCGGTTCACCAGCAAAGCAACGTGCAATGCGTTTTGATTCACAGCGTATCAATGATTTGAGCACTATACAGTGGAGAGTCGTCAGTTATTGGCAACAAAAAGGAAAACTTCCTGTTGCACTCACCGAGCTTAATGACAGTATTTCAGGATTTATATTGCCTACTGATCCAGATACAAAAACTACATATGAGTATTCAATCACTCTGGCAACTAGTACAAAATCTATGCCTGCATTCGCTCTGTGTGCGACATTTGGCACAGCTTCACAAGATCTCTCAGGCAGAGGCGCTTATGGTGGTGGTGTAGCATATCCCGGTATGGCTTATGAAGTATCTGTATCTGCACGTCCAGGTGGAGGCATCTCAGATGTATGGGGTCACGAAGCTGGCAGAACGTGTTTTGATCGCACGATCGATCCAGATATATATCAGGTCATAAAGCCAGTTAAGTAATAATTCTAACTAATAGCCTTTGGTAAGTAGCTTTGACTTTCAGAGCCATTTTCCGTATGATAGAACCTCATTATTTATTATAAAAAACAACCCTAATTATCCCTTTTATCCTATGAACCTCGGAAAGAAAACAAAGATCGTATGTACTATTGGCCCCGCTACTGAGACAGTTGAAAAGCTCGAAGCTCTCGTCCTTGCTGGCATGAACGTGATGCGCCTCAACTTCTCACACGGAGATTTTGCTGAGCACCAAGGCCGTGTCGACAATCTCCGCACAGTCATGAAGAAGCTCGACAAGCCTGTCGCTATCCTCCAAGACCTCGGTGGCCCAAAGATCCGCATCGGTATGTTCACAGATGAAAAGGGTATTGTACTCAAGCCCGGTCAAACATTTACACTGACGACTAACGAATCAGAAAAACTTTCTGGTGACGAACATCGTGTCTATATCAACTACCCAAAGCTCCCAAGTGAGGTAAAAGTTGGTGGTACTATCATGATTCATGATGGAAAGAAGCGTCTCCAGATCACCAAGATCAAGGGCAATGATATCGTCTGTAAAGTCATCGTTGGTGGTCCTCTCGGCAACAAAAAAGGCGTCAACCTCCCAGACGCTGAGCTCACTATCCACGCTCTCACAGCAAAGGATCGCAAGGACCTTGAGTTCGGTCTCAAGAACAAGGTAGATTTCTTCGCTCTTTCATTTGTCCGCCGTCCAGAAGATATCCATGAGCTCCGCGCTATCTTGAAGAAAGCAAAGTCAGACGCACGCATCATCGCAAAGATTGAGACTCCACAAGCTCTCGACTGTCTCGATGCTATCGTCGAAGCCGCTGATGGTATCATGGTTGCTCGTGGTGACCTCGCTATCGAGATTCCTGCAGAAGAAGTGCCTATCGCTCAAAAGCGCATGATTGATGCGTGTATCGAAGCTGGCAAGCCAGTCATCGTTGCTACACAGATGCTCGAGAGTATGATCAAGAGTCCTATCCCTACTCGTGCTGAAGTTTCAGATGTTGCCAATGCTATCAAGGATGGCACTGACGCCATCATGCTTTCAGAAGAGACAACTCTTGGTGAATATCCAGTAGAGGCAGTCAAAATGATGACGAAGATCGCTCTCCGTGTTGAGCAAGATGCATGTTCATGTGAATCAATGGTTGATCATGTCGAAGCTCACGGTGATACAGATGTTATCTCTCAGGCTGCAGTTCGTATCGCTCATGACAGCAATGCATCATTCATCGTCGCTATGACTCGCTCAGGACGTACTGCACGTATGATCGCTCGTTATCGTCCTGCAGAGCACACTCTCGTTATGTCAGACTCTACAAAGCATTTAAACAAGCTTGCACTTTCATTTGGTTGTCAGCCTATTGAGACTCCTACATTCAAGACAGTAGAGGAGGCTATGGTTGTCGTCCGAGAAGTCGCTTTCAAGAATAAGCTCGCAAAGAAAGGAGAGAAGGTTGTTATCGTTTGGGGCTTCCCATTCGGTGGATCAAAGGATACGAATTTGATTTTGGTGGAGACGTTGTAAAAGAGAAAATAGTAATCAGTAAACAGCAAACAGAAGGCATCGGCGAAAGCCGGTGTTTTTTGCACTCACTTTTTTCTCTTTAACAGTTTGTGATAGAATATGTGCATGCAAAAAAGCAGCTACATCATCCCAGATACAGCGATGATTCTCGACCGGTCTCTCCATGAAGGTGAATATCCGCTCCTTCTTCGAGATTTGCCTGCGGAAGGGAAGCCTCGTGAAAAACTTTTGGCACAAGGTCCAGAAGCTCTTTCTTCACGTGAGCTTTTAGCGATCGTTTTGCATGTCGGTACCGTCAAAGAAGATGTCCTTGAAATGTCAGAGCGCCTCATCAGGGGTTATGGTGAAAACAGCGTTCTCACCGAACGTGATGCCCAAAAGCTCGCTGATGAGGCAAACATTCCACTCGGCAAGGCGATGCAAATCGTAGCTCTCGGGGAGCTCGGCCGACGCACCTATGACAAAAAAGAGTCGGGTTTCAAGACTATTCACAATGCTCGCGATGTATATGAGTATCTTGCAGATATGCGCAGTTTACCAAAAGAGTATTTGCGCGCACTCTTCTTGAATACACACAACCGCGTTATTCGCGACGAAGTCATTTCTATCGGTACCGTCAATTCCAATATCGTTCATCCGCGTGAAGTTTTCCGCTCAGGTATAGAGTCAAATGCTGTCGCAGTAGTTATCGCTCATAATCATCCTTCAGGTGAAGCTATTCCTTCAAATGAAGATGTTGAGATAACTAGACAGCTCATCCAAGCGGGAAAGATTCTCGGTATTCGCGTCCTCGATCACGTCATCATCACGAGAGACGGCTTTGCAAGCGTTAAAGCCGACTATTAATTAATCGCGCCCTGGGGCGTATCGCCATGTACAGAGATTACAGTATTACTTCACCATCACTTGATGGTATTTTGTATCACGAGACCATTACTTACGAAGGGATAGCACGGCCCACTGAGATTATGAGAGTATTCGATAAGCCTCGTAGTGAGCAGATTCATGATTTAGATAAGCCAGAAAATAGAAAAATCCTCAATGACTATTACAATGACCTGTACGGCCTCTTTATGAGAAAAATAGGTCAATTTATCGCTGAAAAAGAGGCTTCCCCTGAAGAAGAGCTCAAATTACAGGCTATTTTACAGGAACTCATAAAGGTCAAAAAGGTATTGACTTCTGAGTAGTTTGTGTGGTATAATAGTATCAGAGTCATATTATAGATAAAATGTTAGCTCTGAATCCATTTAGCGCTCAATTGAGTGATGTAAATGGCAGACAGCAGGGAATTTCCCTCTATAATTGACCAAGGAGAACATTGAGTTATGAATAAGACACAATCGCCCATCGTGCAGTTCGGCACCGTTCAGTTCTGGAATGAAAAAGACAATTTTGGCCGCATCATCCCTGATGGATGGAAGGGTCAGCAAGGCATTCCATTTACGACCCACGCACAAAAACTGCGCGCGGGCAATGTCGAACCTGAGTTCGTTGAAGCCTTTTTCTCGGGCAAGGAATACATTCCCCGCCCGCATGATCGAGTGGTCTTCACGACTGCATTCGGCAAGTTGCCGTGCCGTTCTGGCAATGGCTCGATGCTGTTCATCAAACAATGGGGCTATGCAGTGGGCTATCAAGAGCTCGTTCTCGAGATCGCCCATCGGCCGCAATTCCGTATCGTGCGCGATGTTGAAAATGAAAACAAGATCGTAGTCATCAAGGAAGTTGCTTCCGGATCGCTCGAGCAGCTCGTCGCCCTATCGCCCCGAGACGGCCATCGTGTGTCCAATGTGGACCTCTTTGCGTCGGTGTATGTCACTCATACCGCTTCGACGCCGAATCGTTGGCAGCGGTTGGATGATCATGGTCAGTGGGTCAATTGTGTTGACCCGCGTCCCTTCCCGGCCGGTGAATTGTTCCGCTTCATGCTGTATGAAAATAACAAGTGGGGTCCGCTGGAACAAGGCACCGCGCTTGAGTTACAGTTCCGGTCTGCCCGCGGTTCAAAGAAAGATCGGTTCGCTCCGATACAATCGCAGCCTGGTGAGCCTCGCAAGTTCACCTGGTGGGAAAAGCAATGCGAGGCATTCTCGAGCGGAAAGAAGATCTGGGTCGAAATCGGTGATCCTCGCCCCGAACCGGTAGTTGCAGTCGCAAAGCCTTGTGCGAACGACACTTCAGTCAAGACTGCATCACCTGCACCGGCCAAATACCTGAACTCTCCAGGGGCTGAGAAGCGCCCCAAAGAACAGGTGTTCAAGGGATTCGACGCGCTTGATAGTCTCAAGATCGCAGTGTGATCCTTCGTTAGATTCAACAGACCCGCTTGCTTGCAAGCGGGTCTTTTTTATTTCCATGTGCTGATGTATTATTCACCCATGAACACACGGACCTATTTTCAAGGAAAGCGCATTGCAGTCATAGGTCTCGGTCCACATGGAGAGATGGTGGACGATGTAAAATTTCTTATAAAGTCAGATGCTCTCGTTTCAGTATATGATCTCCGTAGCGAAGCGCGCCTCAAAAATCATATTATATTCCTTCGTTCAGTTGGCCTTGCGAACTATGTATGCAGCTCCATTCCGCCTGATGACCTACTTGATATGGACCTCATCATCCTTTCGCATGAATATCCACGCGATTCTTCTTTTCTCAAGGGAGCTCGTGAAAAGGGTATACCAATAGAATATCCAGAAACGCTCTTCTTTCGTTTGGCGCCACCAGTTACAGTAGTCGGTGTCATGGGTGCATACGGCAAAGCAACAGTTGTATCAGTTCTTGCGCCTCTTTTAGAGATGGCATGTGAAGCTGATGGTACTCAAAATATGTTTACACTCGATCCTGAATCAGGCGACGGTATTTTGGTCGTATTAAAAAAGATAAAGAGCGGTGATATTGCTTTAGTCCGTGTGATCGAATCTATGATGACAGAGTTATATGAGTTGCGCGTCAGTCCTCATGTAGCTATCTTTACGAGCGTTCCACCAAAGGGATCATACGGATCATCTCCATTTGAAATCCTTACCTATCAAACATATAACAATTTCATCATTGCAAGCGATGAGGTTATCGATGCCATCCATCATTTCAAGTTCCAGCCAAAAGCAAAAATGCTTCGCACCAAATCATCCATTATTCCTTCAGCATGGATATTTGGCACGGGAGATGCAGGACTTTGGAATCATGACCGTGATAACGCTGCGCTTGCTCTTCAGGCGGCACAATTATTTAAAGTTCCTGATGAGGTCTCGGAGTCGCTTATGGAAAAATGGAAGCCGCTCAAAGGTAGATTAGAACTGATAAAAAAGATAAAAAATATCGAATTTTATAACGACACCGCCTCAGTTTCTCCGAATTCAACGATCACCGGTGCGCGTTGTTTGACCAAGGATCGCAACCTCGTGCTTATCATTGGCGGTGTCGATGCGGGTCAGGATTATAGAGAGCTCTACGCTGTACTTCCTCAATGTGCGCATACAGTCATTTTGTTGCCAGGAAGCGGTACCATGAAAGAGCGTAAGACGATCAATACGATCGATAATGTCACGATACTCTCTGCTCCTGATATCGAAGAAGCGGTGCGTCTCGCACGTGATAATGCTCGTCAGGGAGATCGAGTGCTCTTTAGTCCAGGATTTGCTGCGGGTGGCCTTGAGGCTTCGCGTAAGGAGAGAGGGGAAGCGTTCGTAAGAGCAGTAAGATCTCTTTAGTTTTACTCCCCACAAATCAAACAAACCACTGACCCTTCTATTTTGTGTCCCGCATAGACGGCTTGCATGACACCTGCTACTGATAGTGCGCTATTGGTAGAAATATTCAGCCCGGCGTGCTTCTCAACAAGGATTCGTGCGGTCTCAATATCTTCATTGGTAGCAAACCAGCCATATCCACCTGTCTTTTGGATGAGTGGTATTAGATCATTTTTTCTGTATGCAGTGATATCAGTGATCGCATCAGCTACAGAAGGTTCGTCTGGTCCATCATAGCTATTGAGTCCGTCAGACAGAGGATGGCACGAAGATGTCTGCACGATATGTATTTGTGGTATTTTCGAACTTGAATTATTTAAGAAATACGTTGCCAATGCTTGAGCGGTTGTTCCTGATGATGTGCCAATAAATATTGCGCCTAGATTTTCTGTTTGACTGAGTTCTTCGGCCAGCGATTCATAGCCTTTGAGAGCAAGATTATCTGTTGATTGGCGGAGACTGCGCATGCCGTCATTCATCGCTTGGGTCAGCGCCTGTAGCGGACGTTCTTTTTTGAGGATACGGATATAGTTATCTGCATATGCGAGCAACTTTTGGTATTTATGTTCTGCAACATGATTACCAACAAAAATATCAAGTTGTAGCAATGAATCATCGATTCCTTCGCCACTGGCTGAATGCATACCTTGCTCGATCTTTTCATTATTTATCTTTTGCACATGGATGGCGGCTGCAAGAGCGGCATTTCCTGATGAAGATATAGCGAAACGACTTTCACCCTTGTTGCGGTAAATCTCAATCATGACAGGTATTGAACGGCCTTTATGTGAGCCATAGGGACTCAAATCTTCACGCTTAAAATAGAGGTCAGAGACACCTATAGCCTGAGCAAGATCGTTGTATTGTTCGAGGGGAGTAGTCATAAATGATCAAGTAACAATGACGCAATAACCAAGTAAATCACACGTGACCTATTGATCATGGTTATTGTATCATTGGTACTTAGTGTGTTGTCATCCTATCTTATTTACAGTACTATGTGAAGACGGTTTTATTCATCTAATTATCTTAATTTAAACCGTGTTTCATCAAAACTTAAAAACTATGAATGCTAAACTCGTATGTCCAGAATGTAAAAATGACGTTGATCTTTCTCGTTACCCAAACCTCGCAGTAGGTATGGTGGTTGAGTGTAACCATTGTGGCATGACACTCGCTATCAAGGAGATTGGCGACGCTGAGGTCAAGAGTGAGATTGTTGATGAAGGAAAGTAGATAATGATACAAGTTTCAATAACACAATGATCAAGTAAACACAGTGCGTTTACTTGATCATTGTGTTATTTGAGCATTGATAATTTATTCACTGTTTCCTCAATCATCCCTCTGAAGCCATGTGACCCAAGAAAGACGATGCAATCGTCTTTTTTTGCTTCTGTTGCAAGGAAGTTCACGAGAGCCGAGTCGTCTTCAAAATACTTCACATTTTTATGTGTTTTTTCAATCGTTTGAACCAAGTCATTGCCTTCCATGGGCTTCGTTGAATCATCCTCTGAAACTTTAAGTTTTGTTAGGCGTGGAATGATGACCATGTCAGCGTCTTTGAAGGCATTATCATATTTATGAGCAGTTTCGTATTGTCTACCACCGATATTTGGTTCATATACAGCTATAATTTTACTGGTATACACTTCACGCACACTTTCGAGCACTGATGTGGCTTTTTCAGCTGTTGGCGCATGACAATCGAGCAAGGTAACATCACCTTCAAATCTCTTTTCAAAACGACGCTTGATACCTTTAAACTCTTTGATTGCATCAATGACCTTATCAGCGGGTATACCGGCTTCTCGTGCCATAGCAAAAGCTGCAGTGATATTTTCTACATTGAAACGACCGAGCATTGGTGAAAGTACTTCATAACAAATGTCTTTTGCGGTGATCTGGAAATGGAGACCATTTTTTGTGTAGGTGATCGAATGATATGAATAATCAGCTGACTCACTTTTGCCATAGCTTATAGCTTTCTTTCCTGTGGCTTCGAGTATTTTTTTGACACCAGCTTCATCGATACATGCAATGATGAGACCATCATCAGGGATGCCGCTGACTAATTTCTCAAAAGTATCGAAATAATCTTTTTCTGTCGGATAAAGATCAGCATGATCCCATGAGACCGAGGTGAGGAGAAGGTGAGTTGGGGCATAGTATACAAACTTGGGACGTCTGTCAGAAATAGAGACTTGATATTCATCGCCTTCGACAAGACTCCAGTCAGAGTCTGAAAGTGCTCCTGTAGGATGTGACAGTGAAAGTCCACCAGTAAAGTAACTCAGTTTTCTGCCAGCATGTGTAAATATATAAGAAAGGAGTGCTGATGTTGTTGTCTTGCCCCACGTACCTGTTACAACTATAGAATTCTTTTTTATGAAATATTTTTGTAACACTTCAGCATATGAGTATGCAGGGATATTATGCTCTTTTGCATACAGTGTTTCAGGATTGGATGGGCTCGTGCCAGTGCCTCCGATCATGACAAAGTCAGGTGTACCGATGTTTTCTGGATGCCAGCCCGCATAGTATTCGACACCTGCATCTTTGAGATACGTTGAAACTGGAGGAAAGAAGCCTTTGTCAGAGCCAGTCACTTTGACGCCTACTTTGTGAAAAGCTATAGCCAGTGCGCTCGTTGCTACGCCGCAGATGCCGATAACGTGAACATGTTTAGGAAGATTCATAGAGCTATATTAGCAGATACTGCCTATTTCTTCACGAGAATATCTTTTACTTCTTCAAGATCATTTGACCACTTTGCTCCATCGAACCATTCGAGTCCTGCGAACTGTAATTTGTATGTATCAGTAGGGCGCTGGAGTGAGCCGAGGTAAACATATTTCATGTCATCTTCTTTTGCGTGATTGATCGCCATGATCATCATGCCGAGACCCATGTCTTTTGATGCAGCACTTAAATCATAAAAAGGGTAAGAATAGTGGAGAATATCTCTGTTTGAGTATGCGATTGTTGCCCCTATAAATACCTCAGATTGAGTGTACTCAAGGAGTGAGTTAAAATTGCTTTTATTGCTATCAGTAAGCACCTCTTTTATCTTTTTCGAGCTCATGATGCCTGGGCCAAACTTTGACTCATAAAAATCTTTTGCGAGCTTGCCAAGATACCAGCTATAGTCAGCAAGCGGCAAAGGCGTCGATTCTAGGTGAGTCAGAGTGGCATTTTTATCCCCGTTAATTTTTCTCAAGATACGTCTGTTCTCGCTTGAAAGTTCAAATTGTGACAGGTCAATGCGTACGCTTCTTGTTTGATGCATGATCCCTCTACCGATACGAGTAAAAACATATCCCTGATTGTATAGATCAGTGATATTATTCTCTGAAAAATCCGTTATTGTTTTTTCGTTCCAGTGTAGATATTCCATGTGTTATTTGGATCGTCTAGTGCAATGCCAACCAGAATCCGAAGACTACAAAGATGAAGTGTATAACCCAGAAACGCATGACGGTCTTTTCTTCGCTCCAACCCTTGATCTCGAAGTGATGATGAAGTGGCGCCATAGCAAAGACTTTTCGGCCAAAGAGATACCGTGAGGCCACTTGGATCACTACTGAAAAAGCTTCGATATAGAACATGAATCCAATGAAAAAGAGTGAGCTTAATTCGCCGATAGCCAGAGCATTGACGGCAAGCAGTGCACCGAGACCAAGGGAACCGACATCGCCCATCATGAATCGGGCTGGTTTGATATTGAAATATGTATACGTAGCTATGGCACCCAGTGTTGTCGCATTCAAGATAGCGATCTCACCAAAGCCATTGATCCATGAGAGGAGAGTGAGTGCACTAAATGTGGTGACGAGCATACCGCCAGCAAGACCATCCATGCCATCAGCGATATTGACTGCGTTTGCAGTGAACATAACAACGAGTATGACGATTGGTACGATGAACCATCCTGCATCGATAGCAAAATTGAATGGAAAATAAATATAGTGCCATGCTGGTCCGAGTCTCCAGTACACCCACCATGCAGTGATGCTTCCTGCGATGAACTGCAATATGAGCTTTTCGTGGACGAGAACGCCGCGGCGCGTGCGTGAGCCAAACCAGACTGAGAGGCGTTTGAACATGGTCCAAGGGAAAGTGATGATATACCACAAACGCATTGACCATTGTTTGTGGATACGAATTAATGTAATCACATGACTAAGTTTGCGAGAATGGCGTTCGGCACCATATATACTCATGAGGTCATCAACACCTCCAAGTAGAGCTGATATGAGCATGACGCTGATAGGTACCCAGGTGAAACTGCGCGACCAGTTGAAGAAAAAAGTGATAAAGGCAACTGTCAGAACGACGAGAAGACCACCCATCACTGGTGTCTTTGCTTTGTACGCATGTGAGCCAAGTCCCTTGAGCTCAGTCTTTGCACCCTTGAT
>JAQTPC010000002.1:36437-103144 GCA_028713005.1 Minisyncoccota bacterium
AAACGATAGAGAAGCCGGGTGAGTAGTGGTGCCCAGAGGAAAGAAACGATGGTGCCAGCCAGCATAAAACCCATGATATAAGCCAAATCTGCGGTGCCTTGGAGAATGCTTAACATACACAACAGAGTATCATAAAAATAAGCAATAACCAATAAGTAGAGACTCTACTGGCCGGTGAAAACATGCAACCTACGTAGAATAGTCTGTGATTTTTGTGCTCGTACAAATATACGGTTTGATTCGCCCACCTTTTCATTTTCTGTCCAGATTTGTTCGGTGATCGGTTTGTCAGGGTGGAGTATTTCGATAATGCCTTTTTTGATACCGCTACCGTATATGCCGTCTTCGGGATAGGCAACGGCATGTGCGTAATGGATCTTGATCGGTGAAAAATTTTGATATTCGATCTGGTAAATAACCAGAACGTGATCTCGATCAGAATTATCCGGCCCACCGACCATGGTGATGATGTCTCCCGGCTCAACTTTGTCTACCGCGACTGCCTGACTATTTTTATCATGTGCAAACGTTGCTACGTCACAGTTCTCTATTGGTCGCAACGCGCATCGTATCTTTCCGATAATGCCGTGGCAATTAATGAAATGTATATGCTTGTCGAGGCTACCTTTTTTTAGTTCTTGGCTTTGCGAGTTTAAAACATAATACGTGAAAGCTGAGCAATCAATACCGATGTTATTATCAGTCAATGTTTTTTTGAGCAGTTCACCAGTAACAGTAGATATATCGACATGGTCTTTGAGCATCAAGCCTTTTATCTCTTCAAATATCTCTTGAGGACTTCCTTTACCAGCAAGTGCACGTAAGGCTGCGCGAGTACGGAGTGTTTTGTTATTAAAATACGGGATAGAACAGACAGCCTCACCTATTTTGAAGTTAAGATATTGATCGATGACAGTTAAAGCATGGTTTCCTAGAGTCTTGGTATTCATAAGACGATTATAACATTGATCATTGTGTTATTGGACATTGAGTATTTCTAAAATCTCCTTTCCGCGCTTGTTGAATCTACCATGCGTCTCCATGATGCCGAGTATGCTTTGGATGCGGAGTAAATCAGCATTCTCGTCAATGTTGGGATACAAGATGGTCTGATGACCTAATGTAGTAAGTGCGTTTATCTGCTTATCAGAAATACTTTGGGTGATACGAGTGACACGCTGGATGATTTGTGATCCATCATTGATTGGAATGATTGCGGCACCTCGAGGTTCAACCTCAAGGTTGAACCTCGAGGTAAGCGCCTTCAAATGTGCCTCAAATATAGTTTGACCATCGACACCAAGCTCGCGGTTTTTTTGCTGTAGCTGAGATTCGTACGTAGTAGATGCGGGTTGACGCGCATTTATTTCGATCAAGAATATTTTGTTTAGTTCATCGTCACGCATGACGTCGATCCCAAAGAGACCTCTCCAACCATCTGACTGCAATTTTTTTGCAATATCTGTTGCCATAGATTCTATGACACCGATCTCATCTTCGTTTAGAAGGGAATGGGTGAGCGACCAATCATTTCCAATGGTTGTAAATAGGTTTTCTGTAAAAGGGGGGATACCGGTAATTTGATAGCTAATATTACCAAGGTATATAGTTGCATCATCAACAACAACATTAAGAGTAAATGAAGGACCATGAACATATGAAGTGACACGCGCCAATCTTTCGGGAAATTTTTCTTGTACCGCATTGAGCTCATCGTTTGAATTGACCAACGTCGTACCAAGGCCAGTGTGACTATGTGCCCACTGGATGATCAGAGGTTTCTTGCTCCAAATAATATCCTTTGCAGTGATGAGTGAGTGGGGAGGTAGATATGTGTTACCAAGTGCGCCGAGATATTCTACCTGTGTCATTTTATTTTCAATTTTCTCTGCCAGCACACTTGAAGGGTTCACTAAGTTCCAGTTATTCTTTTTGCATATTTCTTCTATCTGAGAAGTGTTTTTGAATACGATGATTGAGATATTTTCTGCACCCATATCTTCGATGAGTGAGTGGAGCGCTTTGTTGTCGAGCAATTCACGTGTGTCCAAAAGATCACCATCTTCTCTGGTTGTTTCTATGAGATGAATGAAATCAGGATATGATTTTTTGATTGATTCTGCATATGCGGTTTTATTTGCCACGATATAATAGTCGGCGCTTGGTTGCACACCTAAAGCGCGTTCGATGTCGCGCGTTACATAGAGTATTACAGGGGATTTTACCGGTTTTGCCATAGAGCCAGTTTACTGTTAAAGTGCTTTCATGTCTACACTTTCTATTATAGGAACCCCTATTGGCAATCTTGAGGACATTACTCTCCGAGCTCTCAAAGTGCTTGGAAGCTCTGATCTCGTCTTGTGCGAAGATACTCGCATGACTAAACGGCTTTTTGATCGTCACGGCATATCAGTACCAACTAAGTCGTATCACATGCATAGTAAGCTCTCTCGTGTCGATGAAATCATCACTTTGCTCAAAGCAGGAAAAAACATTGCGCTTGTATCTGATGCTGGAACTCCGGGCATATCAGATCCGGGTTCAGAGCTCGTTTCAAGGATCAGAAAGGAGTGCATCACAGAAATATCTGCAGGTGAATTGAAGATAGAAGCAATTCCTGGTCCATCAGCACTGACATCTGCGCTTTCAATTGCTGGAGTGCCCTGCGCCGATTTTACTTTTCTTGGTTTTTTACCTCATAAAAAGGGTAGAGAGACGTTATTTAAAGAAATCACAGCTTCAGAGCGAACAATGGTATTCTATGAATCGCCGCATCGTATTTTAAAAACACTTGATTCACTCGTTGAACATCTTGATACTGCAAAAAAAGTAACTGTTTGTCGTGAACTTACAAAGATTTTTGAAGAAGTAGTCGCTGGCAGCGCCCAAGAAGTGAAAGCGTATTTTGAAACACATACAGATAAAGTCCGCGGAGAATTTGTTGTTATTGTGAGTAGAGAATAGTTCTGAGTCCGCGCTTAAAGGACGTTGCGCGGACATGATTCCGCGGAATCAAAAGCCGCAGGTGTCATACTGCGGCGTGTTATTTTGATAGTTTACGAGCCAGTGAAATAAATTCAATGACATCGCATATGTCTTCATCTCGAGTTGAAACGATAGCCAATCCATCGCTAAACTGCATGATGAGCGTTTGACCGCACTCTTTTTCCAAAAGAACTTTGTGTGGGCTCACCAAGGTAAATGGCGGCCAACGATCAGAGAACCGAATCATGGGGTCACCAGATTTAACGAGTCCGTGATCAAGTTCAATTTCAGCCAGAATAGCTTCTTGTGGAGTGTATTCAGCCATCGGTTCGACGCGAAGCTTGCATTCATCTCCGTTGTCGATAGATATGCTGGACAGAAGTCCGATGAACCACTTTTGTTTTTTGTAAATCCGCACAACCACCTCTTTTGTTTGGGTAGTTAAGAACGGATCGAGCATCTCTTTTGTAAGAGGAATAGAATCGTTGATTTTCATATCCGTTTCTTGTTGCGTTTTTAACACTTCCTTCTGGTGCTATGGTATCACTATGGGGTATATTCGTAAAACTCATATATCGTCTGCGCTCGGATTTTACGTAAGCAAGCTTCCGTAAATCCTCACTTGACGCTATAATGGCAACACTATGTCAAAACGCCAATTAATTATTTTATTCGCTGCTCTTATTATTCTTCTCGCTTTGATCTCAGGTTTTCCTTCTTTCTGGAAATCTACTCTCGATATTGTCCTCGCTGGACTGATCATCTTTGTTGCTTACACGACAACCAAGCAATCAAATAATTCAAATAAAAGATCCGTCAATGCGCCTTATGTCGATGCTCATGGTGGCGTAACATCAGCACCAGCATTTCGTGCTCCATCTGAATCAGTAAAAAAAGAACCTGTATTGCCCGTGGATGAAATAACAACAGTGGCTTCAAGTGAAGTAACTAATCCCGTTCCTAACGCCTAATGAATATTTGGGAGTACAGTGCAAAAGCTCAGATAGCAACGGTCATAATAATTGCCTTTATTCTTGTTATCGCCGGTGTTTCATTTGCATGGATTTTGCCACTTGGCAAAGTTTCATACTCAGATCAAGTTTCAGGGGTAGCCACGACTACAATTGCTACGACGACGCTAGAGATCGCCTCCTCAACACCTGTTTTTGTAGTAACGCATATTACTACGCCTCAACCGGTTAGAGCGGCATATTATACGAGTTGGGCGGCAGGTACCCCCT
This sequence comes from Minisyncoccota bacterium, assembly GCA_028713005.1. Classification (GTDB taxonomy): domain Bacteria; phylum Patescibacteriota; class Minisyncoccia; order Phycocordibacterales; family PALSA-1337; genus C7867-002. The sequence continues at coordinate 40,664 of JAQTPC010000002.1, forward strand.
CATTCAAAAAGAAGATGTTTGAACTTATTGAAGGTACAGAGCTCAATAGTCTCGTTATCGATGTAAAAGACTATAGTGGACGCATTAGCTTTCCAATGAATGATCCAGAAATAAAAAAAGTCGGTTCAGTTCAGGTTCGTATTCCTGAGATAAAAGAAATGATAGGGAAATTGCATGAAAAGGGTATATATGTGATCGGACGTGTTGCTGTTTTCCAGGACCCATTCATTGTCAAAGTTCATCCAGAATGGGCAGTGCTCGATAAACGTACGGGTAAACAGTGGAAAGATTCTGGCGGAGCATATTGGGCAGATCCCTACAATAAAGAAATGTGGAAATATACAGTAGCTATTGCCAAAGAAGCGTACGCAGTTGGTTTTGATGAGATCAATTTTGATTATGTACGCTACCCATCTGATGGAGCACTCGATAGCGCACTATTTAGCAAGCCGGCAAGTACCACGAAAGCAGCTGCAATGAAAGAATTTTTTGTGTTTGTGCATGGTGAAATGTCGGCACTCGGTATACCAACCTCAGCTGATATATTCGGTCAGGTAACAAGTGACAAAGGTGATATGGGTATCGGTCAGCATTTTGAAAGTGTGTTGCCTTACTTTGATTACGTAAGTCCGATGGTCTATCCGTCACACTATATATCAGGATTTTTGAATTATACAAAACCAGCTGAACATCCCTATGAGGTAGTGAAGTATGAAATGGATATTGCTGTTGCGCGTGCCATCGCTGCTTCATCAAGTCCTGACAAGATACGTCCTTGGCTTCAAGCTTTTGATCTTGGTGCCGTGTATACGCCCGCAATGGTCCATACTCAGATGCAAGCAACAGCGGATGCTGGTGCAAATGGATGGTTACTCTGGAATGCAGGAAGTGTGTACAACAGAGCTTTTGTTCTACCATACGTTCATGCTACAACGACCGCAAAAGCTCCTTTGAAGTCTCTGTAGTCACCTCTATGTTTTAGGTTATTCACAGGTGTGAGAGTGTACTTGCACTTTTTTATAATAGTGGTACTATTTCTATCCGGAGTAAGTAGCATGGGGTTTGAGGCTATCACCTCGACATGCGAAAGCAAACTAAAAAAGAACATTAAGGAGAAATAAAGTTATGGCACGAAAATCAATCGATCCAGTTGAAAAACTGGCAGTAAAGATTGGCGATTCATCCCAGGTTTCTGGGAAGAAGACGTTTGTGACGCTACTCAATGCCGCAGGACAGCCCTACACTGATGCACTTGAAGTTAGCAGTTTTGCTGAAACAGTTGACCGTATCAAGGCTTCGCTTCGCGAGTTGCCGCGGCCGATTCTTGAGCAGTTGATGCAAAAGCACAACGTTCGTGTGAATGTCACAGCCTGACATTCGTTACGCATTATAACCTTTAGTATTATGCAACCCGACGTTGGAGGACGTCGGGTTGTTTTTTGTGTTATACTTATCCCAAACACCGTTATTTATATGGACGACAACCGCGTTACATATTTCGCTGAGACTGATGCCCGCAACAAACGGGTTAAGTTTGGCATCAAGTCTATCGATCGCACCAAGCACGTCTATGTGATTGGTAAAACAGGTATGGGTAAATCTACTCTACTTGAAAATATTGCAGTGCAAGATATCCAGAACGGTGCGGGCATGGCCTTCATCGATCCGCACGGGAAGACCGCAGATCTCCTCCTTGAATACGTTCCAAAAGAACGCATTCGCGATGTCATCGTCATTGCACCTTTTGATACTGATTTTCCTATTTCATTTAATGTTCTCGAAAGTGTCGACCCAAAGAAGCGTCACCTTGTCGTCGGAGGATTGATGAGCACCTTCAAAAAGATTTGGGAAGATGCATGGTCAGCGCGCATGGAATATATTTTGACGAACACACTACTCGCTCTCCTTGAAGTACCGAATACAACTCTACTCAGTGTGAATCGTATGCTTTCTGACAAGGCCTATAGAAATGAGATCGTTGCTCAGGTTCAAGATCCATCTGTCAAAGCTTTTTGGGTAAAGGAGTTCGCTAACTATACTGAACGTATGGCAGCTGAAGCAGTGCCAGCTATCCAAAACAAAGTCGGTCAGTTCACTGCAAACCCTCTCATCCGAAACATGATCGGTCAGCCGGTTTCATCGTTTGATTTCCGTAAGGCGATGGATGAAAACAAGATCATTATCATTAACCTTTCAAAGGGTCGTATTGGTGATGAAAATATGAAGCTCCTCGGAGGACTACTCGTTACCAAGATTTATCTTGCTGCAATGTCGCGCGCCGATGTGCCTGATCGTGTGGTCAAGATGTTGCCGCACTTCTATCTTTTTGTGGATGAATTTCAAAACTTCGCCAATGCTTCATTCTCTGACATTCTCTCAGAGTCTCGCAAGTATAAACTCAATCTCACCATTGCTCACCAATATATCGAGCAGATGGATGAAAATGTGAGCGCTGCGGTATTCGGTAACGTGGGTACAATGATCGTATTTCGTGTCGGTGCTACTGATGCTGAGGCACTTGAAAAAGAGTTTGCTCCTCAGTTCACAATGGAAGATCTGGTGAACCTCGGCCAGTTCCAGATGTATCTCAAGCTCATGATCAATGGTCTTACTTCTGCACCATTTTCTGCGACGTCGATGGGTCCGATTCCTCAAGGCAAGGTGTCATACGTCAAAGAGATCATTGATGCATCACGTGAGCAGTTCGCACGACCACGTGAAGTGGTCGAGGAAATCATCGCCAAGTTCCATGAACCTACACCTGCTCCAAAAAAGGAACCAAGTGCAACTAAAGCTCCGCTTACGGGAGATCTACGAAAACCAGAGCAAAAAATTGTTGCACAAAGTATGCCAGCAACTACTCCTAAAGTTAGTGTAGAAGTAAAACCAATGTCTGTGCAGACGCCAAAGCCAGAGCAAAAACCTATTTCAAGTGAAATAAAACCTGTAGTCAAAACCGATGCACCAGCAAAATTTGTGCCTCCCGTGAGAGCGACAGCGCCATCACCTTTGCTCAAGGACACTCTTGCCAAACTTGCTGCCCAGCCACGACCGGCTCCAGTAGTAAAAATGGTTGCACCTATTGTTCAAAAATCTGATACAGCGTCTGTGCCTACAGCTCATCAACCATTTAAAAAGGCTTTTGCTACTGTTGCACCAGCGCAATCGACATCAATACCAAATCCTGTGCAAATAAATACTCAAGTGCCAGCTGTAAAACCAGTATCTCTCTCTTCGCTTCAAAAACCAAATCTTGTATCGCCAGTTTCACCTGCATCACCTCGACTTGATCCAAAAGCACAGACTCCGCAAAATGTCAGTCAATTAAAAAATGCATTGGCTGCAGCTCTTGCGAGATCAAAACCTGTTGATGTCACTCAGGCGGTCCCGCAACCTGTTTCAGCTGAGGTAAACGCACCCGTTTCAGCACCAGTACCAGTGCGACCCCAAATAGAAGAGCAAAAGTCTCAGACAGAACATCCACATGAAGTTTCTGAAGAGGTGCTCAAGAAGGTCTTGAAGATTGATTAAAGGTGTGGGAGCATGAATATATGAAACCACGACGCATACTTATTTTTTCTTTTGCGTACTATCCTCGCTTTGTTGGCGGGGCTGAGGTTGCTATAAAGGAAATTACTGACCGCATATCATCTGAGACTATCGAGTTTGATCTCATTTGCCTTCGTCTTGATTCGCGCTTGCCGGCATTTGAGCGTATAGGAAATGTGAATATATATCGCGTTGGCTTTTCACAGCATAAAGAATTTTCAACAGATTCATTGCCGTGGTATTTGCATATAAATAAATACTTGTATCTTTTTACTGGTGTACGAAAAGCTCTCTCGCTCAATCGTAAAAGACATTATGACGCTATCTGGTCGCTCATGGCTACCTATAGTTCATTTGCTGCAGTTATATTCAAGATACTCAAACCAAAAATTCCATTTATCTTCACATTGCAGGATGGTGACCCTATTCCATATATAAAGCGAAAAGCATTACCGTTGTACCCATTATTTAAAATGATGTTCACGAGAGCTGATCACATACAGACTATCTCTACTTATCTCGCTGATTGGGCAAAAGATATGGGTGCGAAGTGCCCGATAACCGTCGTGCCAAATGCGGTTGATTTCAAGCTATTCTCGACAAAAGAATCTGTTGAAGAGCAGAATGTTTTGAAAGAAAAGCTCGGCAAAAAAGAAGGGGATATTTTTGTAATCACTACTTCTCGACTTGTAGTAAAAAATGCAGTAAATGATGTTATCGATGCACTTCAGTATTTACCAGCGAACGTAAGATTTATTGTGTTGGGTCAGGGGTATCAGGAAAAAATGCTCAAGGATCAATGTTCAATGCTCGAACTGAATGATCGTGTGAAATTCCTGGGCTATGTACCACACAAAGAAATGCCCAAATATCTCCACGTTTCAGATGTTTTCATTCGTCCTTCATTATCTGAGGGTTTCGGTAATTCATTTATAGAAGCAATGGCTGCAGAAATACCAGTTATAGCTACGCCAGTTGGTGGTATCACAGACTTTCTCGTCGAAGGAGAAACAGGACTTTTTTGCGATGTGCACAGTCCGCGCAGTATTACCCAGAAGATAGAAAAATTGATCAGAGACAGAGAGTCGCGTGACTATATTGTCGCTCGCGCAAAAAAGATGGTTCAAGAAAAATATGAATGGAATGCTATTGTTGAACGTATGCAGGATATATTTCTCAGTATTGTATAGCAAAGTACATAAGTCGAATTCGTAGTATAATTAGAAGATATGAAAATACTTATTGCATCTGGTATATACCCACCTGATATCGGCGGTCCTGCACAATACGCCCGTAATCTCTATGAAACATGGAAGGGCCGCGATCATGATGTGAAGGTAGCTGCATATCGCTGGGAGCGAGCATTTCCTCCGCTCGTCAGGCATTTTTTGTATTTTCTCAAGATCATTCGCAAAGGTTGGAAGGCAGACCTTATCCTTGTGCTCGACACATGGTCAGCTGCAGTGCCGACAATGCTCGCATGCTCACTTATGAGAAAAAAATACATTCTGCGTACTGGGGGTGATTTTTTATGGGAAACATACGCAGAGAGAACAGGTGACATGGTTTTATTCAATAACTTTTATGGAAAGGACAACGCAGCTGGTCCAGAGTTTATGGCAAAGTTGTCATTTAAAGAGAGACTCGTATTCAAGCTCGGTGGAGCTGCACTTCGTCGTGCACAAGTAGTTATCTTCAGTACCCAGTGGCAAAAAAATATATTCGAACGGGCGTACAAAATCAACACAAAAAAAAGTGTCATCGTAGAAAATTATTGTGGTGCACGTATGGATATCATGGAGCCAGAAAATCGAACATTTTTGGCCAGTACTCGCATCTTGAAATGGAAAAATATCGACCTCCTCAAAGAGGCCTTCGCTGAGGCTCAGGTTGAGGTCAAACGTCGCGGTTTGCCTGATATTGATATGGATACGAGCAAAGCGATGTATTCGAACTTCGTTGAGCGTATGCACCGTTCATATGCAGTTATCCTCGCGTCACTTGGTGATATCAGCCCAAACATGATCTTTGATGCAGTCATGACGCGTACACCTTTTATTGTTACAAAAGAGATCGGTATCACTGACAGGATACAAGACGCAGCTATTTTTATTGATCCAAAAAACAAACAGGATATTGTTGATAAGATTGTGTGGATGGCTGATCCTGCGAACCGTGCAGTGCAAGCAAAAAAAGTTCAGGCACTACCATTTATGCATTCATGGGAGGACATTGCTCGTGAGATCTTGGAGATCGGTAAGAAAAAATAGCGATGCAAATTGCTAATGCATGCGAATGACGCGAATATAAACACTGAATTATGGATAATAAAATGACAACAGGTAAACGGCTGCTAATGATATCGACTGATCGAAAGATGTTTGAGGAGAACAGCACGGTGCGTGCCCGTCAGGCAATTTATGCAAAAGATTTTGAAGAAGTGCACATCATTATCTTTGCCAAAGGGAAGCATGAGACGCAAAAGGAAATTGTAGTCGCCCCAAATTGCTGGGCATATTCAACACAGTCTTTTTCAGCCCTGATGTATTCGATGGACGCCATTCGCTTTGCCAAATTTATTGTTTCAAAAAGAGGCATAACAGATATTACGTGCCAAGATCCTTTTCAGACAGCTTCGGTAGGAGCTGCTCTTAAGCGACAATTTCCTCACGTTCACCTTGAATTACAAGTGCACACTGATATTGGCTCACCACACTTTACTTATACATTGGGGAATAAAATCAGAAAGACTCTGGCACTCTCATATCTCCCAAAGGCGGATCATGTGCGTGTCGTTTCAAATAAAATAAAGTCATACCTTATTGATGTGCTCAAAATTGCTGATGCAAAGATAGAGGTCAGACCTATAGTAGTTGATATTGGTACAATTAAAAATGCACCAATCATTCCTGGTGCAGATCTGCATAAAAAGTATTCTCAGTTTGAAAAGATTATTTTGATGGCATCGCGAATTGAGCCAGAAAAGAATACCAAGCTCGCTATTGATGCATTCAAAAAAGTCGTAGAAAAAATGCCAAAAGCAGGTTTGGTTATTGTTGGAGAGGGTTCTGAGGGTTCAAAATTAAAAGTGCAAAGTGAAAATTTGTCTCTAAAAAACTCTGTTATCTTTGAGTCATGGGCAGATCAGTCAACACTGTATTCGTACTATAAAACTGCTAATGTCTTCCTTGTCACTTCACTCTTTGAAGGGTATGGCATGACACTTGTGGAAGCGCATGCTGCTGGATGTAAGATCGTTTCAACTGATGTCGGTGTGGCCAGAGAAATTGGCGCAACTATTGTTCTCGATACTCCTCAAAGCGTTTCAGAGGGAATCATTGGAATTATCGGTTAAAAAGCGTTATACTGCCGTTTATTATGGCTGACATGACTAAACCCCTCATTGGATTTATCGGACAAGGCTGGATCGGTAAGAACTATTCGAACGACCTCGAAGCACGCGGATATACTGTCGTGCGTTATGGTTTGGAAGATGAATATAAAGCCAATAAGATAAAGATCAAGGATTGCGACATCGTATTTATCGCTGTACCAACGCCAACAACAAAAAAGGGCTTTGATGATAGTTATGTGCGTTCAGTACTGCCACTTATCGGAAAAGGGAAGATTGCAGTTATAAAATCAACCCTAATTGTTGGTTGCACAGAGCGTCTACAGAAGTCATTTAAAAATATTATTGTTACACACTCGCCAGAATTCTTGAGCGAAAAGACTGCTGCATATGACGCTGCTCATCCTGATAGAAATATCATTGGTATTCCAGTGAATAATAAAAAATACGTCGATGGGGCAAATCTCGTGTTGTCAGTCCTGCCATCAGCGCCATTTTCTCTTGTCTGTGATGCGTCTGAAGCTGAGCTCATCAAATATAGCCACAATGTGCATGGATACATTCAGGTTATATTCGCCAACATTCTCTATGATCTTGCACAGGAATTCTCGATGGACTGGGAAGTTCTTTTCAAAGCATTTTCTGCCAATCCGCTTATGGTTCCACGATATCTCCGTCCTGTGCATCAGAGCGGTCGCGGGGCAGGAGGCAATTGTTTTGTGAAAGATTTTGAGGCCTTCATCCGTCTCTTTGAGAGCAAGGTAAATGATAAGACGGGGATCGCAGCACTCAAAGCTATACGCAACAAAAATATCCAGCTTCTTGTCTCATCAGGAAAAGATCTAGAAAAAATCAAAGAGATGTACGGACTTAGTGCTATTAGACGCCATCAGAAGAAATCATCGAAGCGCACGCCAGCAAAAAAGTCCGTTAAAAAATAATGAAACTCCTCATCCTCACGCAAAAGGTAGATAAGCTTGATCCGATCCTCGGTTTCTTTCATCGTTGGATAGAGGAGTTTGCGAAGCATGCAGAAAAGGTAACGGTTATAACTCTCAATGAAGGTATTCATCAATTACCAGAGAATGTGATGGTTTTTTCACTGGGCAAATCAAAAGATCAGTATGTTGGATTCAAAGATAGAATAAAATTTGTCTTTAATTTTTATGGCTATATCTGGAGTGAGAGGAAAAATTACGATACTGTTTTCGTGCATATGAACCCAATATATGTTGTTTTTGGTGGTTTGTTTTGGAAGATAATGGGCAAGAAAATATCTATGTGGTATACGCACCGTGAAGTTGATCTGAAATTGCGTGTAGCTGAAGTATTCGCTGATGTTATTTTCACTGCTGCAAAAGAAAGCTTCAAATTACCAAGTAAAAAAGTAGTTGTTACTGGGCACGGTATCGATGTTGCTCAGTTTCTCAACATGCAGCGTTCAAAAGTGATCGGCACTGATCCTATCCGTTTATTGCATGTCGGCCGCGTCACACAAATCAAAAATTGCGATACCCTCATCGAGGCCGCGAAGATTCTCGGAGAGTGCTGGAATAAGAAGTTTGAAATAGTTTTTGCGGGTAGTCCTGTCACTGATGCGGACCGGTCATATATGACTTCGCTTTCGTCGCTCATCTCTACCTATAAGCTCGATAATCAGATTAAGTTTATCGGTCATGTAGCACCTTCAGATATCAATAAACAATATGCGGCGTGTGATGCGACGGTCAATCTCACGCCAACTGGCGGTATCGATAAAGCCGTGCTCGAATCGATGGCCTCAGGTGTGCCGGTGTTTTCTTCAAACCAAGCTTTTGTAAATTACTTTGATAGGTATGCTGAAAAGCTTATCTTCAACGAGCGTGATGCAGACGATCTGGCTCAAAAAATAATGGCATTGTTTGCAGGGGATTTGCAGACTGTGGGCGCTAATCTGCAAAAGATAGCCGAAGAGAAGGCGGATATCGGTGTGCTTATACATACTATCTCTGATAAACTGACTTTGTTATGGAAAAACAAGTAAATAAAGATCATTATAATTTTAAGGCATATTCTCATCTCGGCCGATGGGCGAGCTATTTCTTTCAGCTCGAGCAAGTCTTTTCTTTTAATCCCGCATCTATCCTCGAAATCGGTGTCGGTGACCGCGTTTTTGGAGATTATATAAAAAATAATACTGATATCAAATATATCTCAGCTGATGTGGCCGAGGATCTCAAGCCTGATGTCGTTGCAAGTGTTACTGCGCTACCTTTCACAGATGGTGAGTTTGATGTTTCATGCGCCTTTGAAGTGCTTGAGCATATACCATTTGATTCATTTGAAGATGCATTGCGAGAGATGGCACGTGTATCAAAAAAAGCGGTGATCATCAGCCTTCCTCACTTTGGGCCATCATGTGAACTTTCATTTAAGATTCCTTTTATCAAGAGAGTAAAGCTTGCCTTTAAACTCCCGTTTCATCCAATCCATGCGTGGAACGGCGAGCACTATTTTGAGATTGGCAAAAAGGGTTATGAAGTCGGCGAGATACGCAACGTTTTGCGTAAGGATTTTGTCATCCAAAAAGATTTTGTGCCGTTTGAAAATCAGTACCATCATTTCTTCGTTCTCGTTCCTAAAAAGTAATCGTTACGCGTATGAAAATAGCTTTCATTCCACCAAAGAAGAGAAGCGAGTATCTGACCAATACCGTGTTGGATGGTCTTTTGTGGCTGAAGCGTGATGGGGACGGCCCTGCATCTGGCATAGAGCTTGCTTTGCCGCCCGAGGAATATCTCTGCCCGTATGACCTCTCGCCGTATATATTGAACGAGGCTGAGTTTGATGCATTCGCGCGATCAGCCCACTTGATCATCCTGCCTTTTGGAAAAAATACGACTAACTATGAACTCGCAGAAAAAATAGGGCGTTGGGATAAAACCGTCTTTGTTGATGGTGGTGAGTTGGGCAAGGATAGGCGTTACGACACTACCATCCGCGCTCAAGTCGAAGAGATGACCTATGATGGCTTCGGAAAAATATATGCTGACATGCTCTCAAAATGTGCATTGTATTTTAGACGTGAAAAGCCTTATATTAAAGGCATTATTCCTTTACCTTTCGGTATTGAGTCGCGTTACTTGGTGCAATTTGATCCAACTAAAAAGAGGAATATCGATTTTTGTTGTATCTTTGGTCAGGATGAATATCCGATACTGAGACGCCATGCGACAAAAGTGCTTGAGAAATTTTGCAAGAAAAATGGCTTTATCTGTCAAACAAAAAAGACCAAGGGATTTACTTTTGAAGATGATCAAAAAGTTGCAGGTAGAGATCCATTTTATGAGATCCTCTCACGTTCGAAAGTTGGTATATCGATCGGTGGTGGTGGCTTCGACACGGCGCGCTTTTGGGAAATACTTGGCAATGATTGTATGCTTCTCACTGAGACTATCGACATATATGAAAAAGATAGCACTGCTCTCAACTATAAGGGAATCATTCAGTTTAAGGACCTAGTTGATTTTGAGGAGAAGCTTGTACAGGTCGCTGGTTTTCTCAAAAATGGCTATAATCAAACCGATAGATCAGGTGAGTATGCAGAGATCATCAAGATGCATTCAAGTAAGGCGCGTGCGATGACGGTATTAACTGAGGCAGAAAAAAAGGGTATTATTTCGCTTAATTAACATACATGACAACATCACCATACGATTGTGCAATAGTTATTCCTTCATGTGATTCGTATGAAGAAGCGTGGGGTCCTTTTTTTGGTTTCTTTTTCAAATATTGGCCTGATTGTCCATTTCCTATATATCTCATCACTGAAACAAAAAAGTTCGATGATGCTCGTGTACAGACCATAAATCTCGGCAAAGACTTTGGTTGGGCGAACAACATGATCAAATCTCTTGCTATCATTCCAGAAAATAATTTTATTTATTTCTTGGAAGACGTCTTTATCATGAAAAAGGTAGATACAGCGCGTGTGATCTCACTCCTCGATCTGCTCAAAAAAGACAATGTTTCATGTCTCCGCTTATTCCCGCTTCCAGGTCCGAGTACTGCATATGGAGACAGGAATGATCTTGGTATCATTGCGGAAGATGCAGAGTATCGCGTCTCGACGATGCCAGCGATCTGGAATAAATCCGCTTTCAGTAGATTGCTCGTTGCAGGGGAGAATGCATGGCAGATGGAGCTCGATGGTACAAAGCGTGCACACGTGATGAACGAACTTTTCCTGAGTGTTTGGCCTGGCGATGCCGTCATAGATATATTTGCCACTGCTATCAAACGTGGACGTTGGCTCTATGATGCGGTTCAGTTGTGCCATAAAGAAGGTATCAGCGTCAGTCCAAAGAGACCAGTAGAGAGCTTCAATGAATACATCATCCGTAAGGCCTGCTATCTTCCTCTTATTGGTGGATTCTTCAGAGTAGGGCATCGTTGGTACCATTCTCGAGACAAAAAGAAATAGTTTTAAATAAACTTAATTTGAAAAATAGATAATAAAAAAGCATTCCTTGGAAGGAATGCTTCGTGTTTTGTGAATCAATACCGTGTTTACGGTAAATTCTTGTTGCTCAAGCGCGCTGCTTCGGTCATCATCGCAGTGCTGAGATCAATGCGCTGTTTGTCGCGTTTTCCTCGCATATCCGCATCGTCTTCGACAAGTTGTTCAGTCGGGTGAACATAGTCCACGGTGACCGACTTAATCTCATAGCCGGCGTCGAGGAACCAGAGCATAGGGATAAATATGATTTCCCAGTTATCACCGTAGGAGCAGTTACCGTTCTTGCCATTGTAAACGGCCATCATCCGTGCTGCTTGAGGAGTCATGATGCGCGGACCAAAGAAGAGGTCCAGATCAGGCCGGTTCGTGGCATTCGCCAACGCCCAGTTTCCGCGGTATTCCGAGAATTGCTGGTAGGCGGGATAGCCGTCCAGATTCTTCCGGCGCGGGATCACCACATCGGCTTCCTCGAAGATGATTTCATTGAGGCAGGGAACGAGCAATGGAACGAGTGTATATTTTTCCGGCTCAAGCCAGACGATAATGTCTGCGCCAGAGTCGATGCCTGCTCCGAGAGCTTGGCGGCGAGATGCTCCCATGCCAGAGGTTATCTGGTCGATGACAGTCGCACCAGCGTCTTGAAGTGCTTTCTTGAACTCCGCGCAAGGGCTGCCATCAACGATGATGAGGTCATACCCATGCTCTACGCATGCCTGACATGTTTTGAGCGCGAGCTGAGCCCGCGTCTCGTGGATTGATTTGCTGAATGTCGTCGTCACAAGAACGACTTTTTTTGAATGAACCTTCACGGCATACCTTTCTGTTGTGTTTTTGCTGTGTCAGTTCGATGTCGTATCGAACTAAATTCAAATTACATTATAGCATTTTATACATGCTATGTCAATAAATATGGCTAGATTTAAGGCTTTATTTCTGATATAGTACGAATCTAAACGCTTATATTTCCACATGAAAAAAGCTCTCATTACAGGCATTACTGGACAAGACGGATCATATCTCGCAGAGTTTCTCCTCGATAAAGGTTATGAAGTGCATGGACTTATACGTCGCGCATCATCATTTAATACAGGTCGCTTGAGCCACATCTTCCAAGATCCGCATCAAAAAAATAAAAAACTTATCCTTCATTACGGTGATCTCTCTGATTCGAGTAATATTTCGCGCCTACTCGAAAAGATCCGTCCTGATGAGATCTACAACCTTGGTGCTCAGAGTCACGTTCGCGTCAGTTTTGATATACCTGAATACACAGGTGATATCGTTGGTCTCGGTACGCTCCGCCTCCTCGATGCGATCAAGGATACACAGATAAAGACAAAGTTTTACCAAGCTTCATCGAGCGAGATGTTCGGCAAAGCTGTTGAACTGCCTTTAACAGAAAAGTCAGCATTTCATCCACGCTCACCATACGGTTGTGCAAAAGTTTTTGCGTATTGGACGACCAAGAACTATCGCGAGAGTTACGGTATCTTTGCGGTTAACGGCATCCTTTTCAATCACGAGTCTCCACGTAGAGGGGAGACCTTTGTGACACGTAAGATTACCCGTGGTCTTGCACGTATCAAGCTCGGTCTCGAACAAAAACTCTATCTTGGAAACCTCGATGCCAAGCGTGACTGGGGTCATGCGCAAGATTATGTTGAGGGTATGTGGCTCATGCTTCAAGCAAAAAAGCCTGATGATTACGTCCTTGCTCTCGGTGAGACGCACTCGGTCAGAGAGTTTGTTGAGCTTGCTGCAGCATGTTTAGATATTGATCTCATCTGGAAAGGTAAGGGTATAAAAGAAGTTGGTATAGATAAAAAGACAAAGAAAGTGATCATTGAGATTGATCCGCATTATTTCAGACCAGCGGAAGTAGATGTATTACTTGGTGACTCAAAGAGAGCGCGAAAAGAGCTTGGTTGGAAGCCAAAGATATCGTTCAAGAAATTGATTGAGCTCATGGTTGATGCTGATATGGAGAAGGAGTCAGGAAAAAAGAAGATTGTTCATACAAAGAAAAAATAGTTTAATAGCTTAACTTTGAAATACTCATGATCAAACTCGTCAAATCCACTTTTTATAAAGAAAAAGAAACCAAGGAGTCTCTTGCGAAATTTATTCTTAATACAGAGATTATGAGTATGGGTGATGAGTGTAAAAAATTTGAGACAGCATTTGCCAAAAAGCAAAAAAGAAAATATGCGCTACTCGTTTCAAGTGGTTCAATGGCAAACCAGGTGCTCATCCAGTCGGTGATGAATAGGGGTCTGCTCAAAAAGGGAGATAAGGTCGCTGTATCCGCCCTCACGTGGGCGACCAATATTATGCCACTACTCCAGCTTGGGCTTGAGCCGGTCATACTCGATGTTGATATCGCTACATTTAACGTCTCATCAGTTGAGCTTGAAAAGCATATAAAAGGCATCAAGGCCTTTTTCATCACGAATGTGCTCGGCTTATGTGGCGATATGTCAGAGATAAAAAAAGTATGTGACAAACATAATGTGCTCTTGCTCGAAGATAACTGCGAATCGCTCGGCTCTGAAATTGACGGCAAGCTCCTCGGTAACTTTGGTCTTGCATCAACATTTTCATTTTTTGTCGGGCATCATCTCTCTACCATCGAAGGTGGCATGATATGTACTGACGATGACGATCTCTACAATATGCTTGTTATGGTGCGTGCGCATGGTTGGGATAGAAATCTCGCTCCTGAAACACAGCAAAAGCTCAGAAAAGAAGCGGGATGCGATGATTTTTATGCCAAGTATACGTTTTATGATCTTGCGTATAATGCTCGTCCAACAGAGATAACTGGTTTCCTTGGTAATTCTCAGCTCCCTTATCTTGATGAGATGATTACGAAGCGCGTTTCAAATTTTAAACGCTTTGCTGAAGCGGTGAATGCAAATGATGATTTTATGAAGATTGATCATGCCCATATCAATGCGGTTTCAAATATGGCTATGCCAATCGTATGCAAGACGCCAGAAAAAGCCGAGATTTATAAAAAGAAATTTGCTGGTGCAGTCGAAATCAGGCCTGTCATTGCAGGTAATATGCTCAATCAGCCATTTTACAAAAAATACGTACATAGCAGTGCTACATATCCGAACACTGACTTTGTACACCAAAATGGTTTTTATTTTGCCAACAATGCAGAATTAACAGAGGAAGAAGTCGACCTTATCGTAGCTTTATTGAATAAATAATATGAAAAAAGATTCAAAAATATATGTGGCAGGTCATACAGGTTTGGTCGGTAGTGCCGTGGTGAGAAAGCTACAAGCTGAAGGCTATGCCAGTGTTGTTACACGTACACGTAAAGAGCTTGACCTCTTGGACACAAAAGCAGTTGATCATTTTTTTTCAATAGAAAAACCTGAGTATGTCATCGATGCAGCTGCACGAGTCGGTGGCATCAAAGCAAACATGACGTTTCCTGCAGAGTTTCTCTATGAAAATCTTCAAATACAGAACAATCTCATTTGGTCAGCACACAAACATGAGGCAAAAAAATTCTTATTCCTCGGTAGTTCATGCATATATCCTCGCAGTGCCCTACAACCGATGAAAGAAGAGTATTTTCTCGACGGCAAACTTGAACCTACAAATGAAGGATATGCTCTCGCAAAAATCTCAGGCATGAAGCTCTGTGAAAAGATCAATACAGAGTATAAAAAAGATTTTATCTCATGCATGCCGACTAACATCTACGGTCCTCATGATAATTTTAGCGAGGAGTCGTCACACGTCATCCCGGCACTTATCCAGCGTTTACATAAAGCAAAACTCGCAGGTGATGCTGAAGTAGTCATTTGGGGTAGTGGTATTAGTCGACGTGAATTTTTATACGTAGATGATTTGGCTGAGGCTATTGTATGGCTTATGGAGAACTATGATCAAAAAGAATTTTTGAACATAGGCACAGGCGAGGACGTATCTATCAAAGAATTGGCTACGCTCATAAAAGGGATTGTGGGCTATGAAGGTAAACTGGTATTCGATACGACTAAGCCGGATGGTATGCCCAAGAAACTTCTCGATGTTTCAAAGCTCACCGCTCTCGGTTGGCAGTCAAAGACAAAGCTTGAAAATGGGCTTAAGCAAAGCTACGCTTGGTTTTTGGAATACGGACAGAAACAAAAATAACGTAAATCATGATAGTATAGCCTCTATGAATACTTCTACTCCTGACAGCAGATTTGACCCTGTGGCGACATCAAAGACGTTCAATAGGATATTGGATAGCCTATCTCTGCGTGACACAAAAACCCTTGACCTCGGTTGCGGCTGGGGCGAATATCTCGTGAAGTTCGGCACTGGAAGCGTCGGTGTTACGACGACGCTCGCTGAGGTCGAATATGGCAAGACTCACAATCTCAATATCGTAAAAGGGAATGTGGAGCTTATCGATACTCTCGGTCTCGACAAGTCTTTTGGGGCGATCTGGGCAAATAACCTTTTTGAGCACTTACTCGCGCCACATGCGTTTCTGATAAGGCTCAAGAGCATTACGAAGCCTGAGGGTCTGCTTATCCTCGGTGTTCCGGTCATCCCTGTTATACCTGCCATGATGAAGATCGGTAAGTTCCGTGGTGCGTTGGCAGTTGCACATGTCAATTTCTTCACTCGAGAAAGTTTGAAGTTGAGTGTTGAACGTGCGGGCTGGAAAGTATCAGCTGTCCGTCCATTTATCTTTTCAAATACATTGCTCGATATAGTTGCAAGTTATTTTGCGCCACACCTCTATGTTGTTGCACGAAATAATGCCGATTTTAAATATGATTCAAAGAAATTGAAAGAATGGAAAGACGATCTTCACTACAAGGGTATCCTCGATATCACTGGGCAATGAAAATTCTCTATTTACAGAATATAAGACTGCCTACAGAAAAAGCGCATGGTCTGCAGGTTATGGAAACATGTCACTCATTGGCCTTCGTAGGACATGAGGTTAGTTTGGTTATAGGTTCATATCTGTCGCTTGATGAAAATGCGATTTTTGGTTCATATAATATAGAAAAGAATTTTTCACTTAAAAAAGTTCCCGTGAGTTTCGGTCGACAAAATCCCGAGTACACGGGCTTTTTGATGAAGTCTATCATATATGTCTATAATGCATGGAAATCATACGGAAAGAGCTCGTTTGATATTGTCTATACGCGTGACACGTTGACCGCGGTCGTTTTCTCTGTGTTCGGTAAAAAAGTATTTTATGAGATCCATGATGTGCGTCACAGTTTGCTCCAGAGGCTGGCATTAAAGAGGGCGATAGGAGTGGTCAGTATTACTCGTGGCTTGGTAGATTATTGTGAAAGTATTGGGATAAAGAAAGAGAAAGTTTGCATTGCTCCAGATGCAGTTGATTTGGTTGAATTTCAGATCAAAGATACAAAGAGCGAGTGCAGAGCAAAACTCGGCTTGCCTCAAAATAAAAAGATCGTTCTCTATACGGGACATCTCTATTCATGGAAAGGGGCGGATACGCTCGCTCAGTCAGCGCAGTTTCTAGATGAAAATACAGTGGTTACTTTTGTTGGCGGACATGACTACGATATTGAAGTGTTCAAGAAGCGTTTTGCTGATGCTCGTATATCAGTGCTTGGACGCAAATCTCATGACCTCATGCCGTACTATATGAAGGCTGCTGATGTGCTGGTTCTGCCTAATAGCGCCAAAGAAGATATATCGCGTCTCTATACATCGCCAATAAAGCTATTTGAGTATATGGCTAGTGGTCAGCCGATTGTTGCGTCAGATTTACCATCACTTCGCGAAGTGCTCAATGAAAAGAATTGTACATTTTTTGCTCCCGATGACGCATCGTCGCTTGCAGACTCTATAAAGAAAATATTGGCTAATCAGGAGTCAGTAGATATACGAGCCAAGCAAGCTTTGATTGATGTGCAGGAGTATACATGGCAAAAACGAGCACAAAAGATTATTGATTTCATCAAGACTATCAAACATGATTAAAGACCCAGCATTTTATAATAAAGAAAGCATGCAGTATTCTGCAAAGCGCTATCCAGCAGTAGCTACAAACTACGTTCAATTTTTCTTTAAGAGGAGACTCAGTTTGACTCTCTCACAAATGAGAGGATTATTTGGTGGGAGTAACAACCTCAGTCTCCTCGAGATCGGTTGTGCAGATGGTGTGGTGATGCGTGATATACAGCAAAAATTACCCGCTGTATTTTCGAGTATGACTGGAATCGATACTGCCAAAGATATGATTGTTACCGCAGCTACATTAGACAGTACTCATAAGATGAAATTTTATGTTCGTGGTGAAGAGCCAATTCAGACTTATGATGCAGTCGTTGAGGTTGGTGTAGTTAACTATGCTGATTTTGATACCGAGCTCGCATATGCCCGCGATCATCTCAAAGCAGGACAAGTATATATACTTTCTATAGCAGGGAAGGGTTCGCTCAATGCTCGTCTCGGTGACGGCGTCGGGTATAATAATTTTTTATCTTACTCAGAATATCAAACTAAAATACGTGCATTATTTGATATTAAAAAAACGATTCCTGTCGGTCTGCGTATACCATTTATGTGGCGCGTACCTTTTGTGGCACGTCTCATTCAACCAATCGCTGAAATTATGCTTTCTCGAATCGTGCCAAATCTCTTTCACGAAAAAATCTATATCTTGAGAAAACGTTAGAGTTGAATCCATGATTCAGGTATGAGGTCATGTGCAATGGTCTTTGGGTCACCGAAGCGCTGTTTCGGGGCTATGACGATCTTTTGAGGGTTGGTATTGAGCCATGCGCCCCACCAGCTATATGAGCTCTTTGCGATGATGTTATGTGTACAAGAGCTCATGATAATGAGCTCTTCATAGTCGGGGATATTATACTCAGATACATATACTGCATCAGGGCTAAAGTTCATATTATTTTTTACCCACTCTATCTCATCAGAAAATACAAAGACGCGGAGTGGGGCACCGTTTGTTTTTTCTTTTATATACTCAAGCGCTCCCGAATAATATTCACGCGTTAAATCACCGTGCTTTTTGAGTAAAGCAGGATCATTCACTTGATCGCCACGACGGATATGGATCGATACTGAAAGAGATGATTCAATCATTTTTTCAAGTTCAGCTCCTCTATCTGAGAGTGGTTTTTTGAGCTGAAAATCACTTTTGATTGTTGTTTCAAATTGTTTGAAATATTTTTCACTTTGCCATACGCCAGAAAGATAGCAATCATGATCAATCTGCATGACCTCAGGTATAAAGTCGAAGCCAGGCTCAAGGATGATCTTTCTTTTTTGGAGTGGTTTGATCGATTCGATGAATCTAAATCCTTTGCGAATAATCTTTGAAAATACGTCCTGTTTTATAGGGTTTGGAATACCTGTTTTTATGAAGTTACTATCTGTAGCGATGAGCTGTTCGATATGTTGAATATTAAAATGGGGAAGTTTGAATGAACGATTAGGTTCGATGTTGAGGCCATAAAAGTGCGTATCAAGCTTGAGTTCAGTATTGTGTGCAAGCGATAGCGCTCGCCCTAGAGCGTACTGAAAGAGTTGGTTGCCTATGCCTCCTGATATGCGAATAATAATCATATTAGTTGAAATATTTTTTGTATGCTTCTTTATTTTTGAGGATGAATAAAGGGAGGTCACTCTCATCTTTCCAGAAGGCGAATTTTCTTCCGACAAAATCTTTGTTGTCAGACATCATCTGTTCGATCTTTGATTTTATCTCTGTATTGTTAAATTCCTGGTGTCCATATGATTCAATCTTTTTTCTGATCTGATCCGCACCGCCCATGTTGGTGAAATGCCAACCGCCATTTTTAACATAGGTATATGAAGTCTTTTTCTCAGACCGGAGGTCGTTGAGGTAGCTATCTTTTATAATCTTATATTTTGCAACAAGAGGGCCAATCCATGATTCGCTTGAACGATTGTTGAGATAGTACGCATACATATA
The DNA here is from genome assembly GCA_028713005.1 of Minisyncoccota bacterium. Lineage (GTDB taxonomy): Bacteria > Patescibacteriota > Minisyncoccia > Phycocordibacterales > PALSA-1337 > C7867-002. The sequence continues at coordinate 60,026 of JAQTPC010000002.1, forward strand.
CTGCTTCAGGCGATATATCCTATTTTGTGTATAGTCTACTTTAGCATCAGGATTCCATATCTCATCCACGTCAGAGACGTAGCAGATATCATCATCATTGAGACCTACGAGGGCTTTTTTAATTGATTCTTTTTGGTAGAGCTCTTTTGTCCAATCGACGCCATTTTCTCCGGTAACGCTGTGAGCAAAGACATCTTCAGTAATCTTTTTGTCTATTTCGTCAGTGTATTTTTTGGCATCAAATTTAGCTTTCAGTTCATCGGTCGTAGCTGCTGCATCCGCTACTACATAATGGATTATTTTATCTTTCCACTGAGCAAAGCGCTCTTTATTTTCCGCAAAGTATAATGGCTTTGGCATACCAGAAAATGTCTTTGGTGCTTCAACGATAACAAAATAATCGACATGTGGATCGAGTATATTCAAACGGATCTCAAGTAGATCAAGCTCATTAAAAAATGTGAATATGTCGTAGACTTTGATCTTTTCTCTATAGGCGCTACTTGTTTTGTTGGGCGCAAGTTGATTTTTGATCGACGAAAGCTCTCGCTTAAGGAATCTCTTTATACCACGCGACTCATAGCGCAGTTTCCCGTGTACCTTGTTTGAATATTTTTTTATTGAAGTTATTTTTTTCTCTGCTGATTGTATGATTCCCGCGAGGCCTTGTTTTTTAGCATGAAATCCAAAGGGGCGAGGATATGAATCGTCACATACTTTTTCTCTACTAAATATTGAAGCGACCGATACAGGTGCGAACTTAACCCCGTTTTCTTCAAGTACTTTTCGATAATAGACACAGAGATTTCCGTCCTCATTAAAATAACCCGTACCGTTGTCAGTGAAAGGTAGATTGAGTTTTGCTGGCACCTCAAGGAGTTTTTTGCTTCTGAGTGAGAATCCTCCATTACCAACGCGAACATTAACACCTTCTTTGGTGAAATGAAGATTTTTTGGCCACGGTGCGCCAATATAGTCATAGCTGAGAAATTCATCTCGCCATTCTTTTGGTCGGATCACGTAACCATCGTATTGGACGACCAGAGCAAAATCTGTGTGTATGTAATCCTTGAGCTTATACAGCATGAAATCGCTATAACCCTTATAATCGAGCTTTTCGATTGTTATGACCTTGATACCTTCTTTCTCCAAAGATATCTTTTCGTGTGTCAGTAACAATGCCTCACTAAAACGTATTCCTACCATGCTCTTTTTGAGTGCAGTGATAGTCTCAGGTATTCGTATGCTTGATACAGCAACGAGTGTTACATGTGGCAGGTCTTTCATATGATTACTGTAGCATATCGCCGTTCATGAGCTTTCTCAAGCGTATGTAACTTCGTCTGAGGAACATCTTTTTTATATCGATCACTGCCCTAAATGTGGATGATTCTTTTCTTAATGTGTGAAAGATACGCACATTTTCTCTTATCTTATTTTTTAAAGAGGGTTGATAGGTTGTAGTACCCGAATATATGTTGGTATGTGAGGATGTGTAGGTTTTTAATTCCTTCTGACATTCATCATAGGTTTGCAATGCACCAGTGCGGTCTTGATACATCCAGCCTGTGGTGAGGCTATACCCGGGACACCAAAATCCATCTGATATATTGTGACGTGCCCAGTATTTTGGTGCGATGCAGTATTTGAGATTTTGGGAAAGCCAGGCAGGGAACCAGGCAAAGCTCGAGTTAGAGAGTATGAGGTAGTGAGCATTTTTTATCACCGCATAATCTTTACCGATGTTAAAGTGATGTATTTCGAGGTCAGGAAAGAATGTTTTTGCAGTAGCCGGGTCTTCGGTGATGACGATAAATCTGAACCTTGGATGTATCTTTTTCATATGATCCATCGCATGTCTCCAGTAGCTCGGTGGGAGCAAAAGCTCTTTTTCGCTGACATAGCCGCTTCCTCGAAAATTGACGATGCATATGTCGTCGCTGGCAAAATCCTTAAAATCGGCCTCAGGTTTGACTGCGAGCCATTCGCGTATCTCATCTTTTCTATGAGCGATATATCGTTCATCCTGCATGATGCCATCTATTTTTGTATCGTCGGCGACATTCATCAGACCCTCATCATAAATACGTATATCTGCGCCGTTCAGTGGATGTAAAAGTTCTTTTTCCTGGTAATGAAATGTGGGGTTTTTGAGTACAGTTTTGCCAAGGTCAAGATTCAAAAAATCAGCACCTTTGAATACTTCAGGTGATTGTATGCCAAAATCATAACCTTTATCTTTGGCAATACTTCGAGTGACTACATAGCACCAGAGTTGGTTGCCGAGTCCTTGTCCTTTGTAAAATTGCGTCGTTATCATAGTATTACTTAATTTTTCGGAGTATCACGCATTCATCACGGAGTTCTTGCTTGAAATGGTATTTTTCTATTGCACTATAAAATGCGGCGCTCGAGCCGGGTTTCATCCGGTCATGAAGTTCGATAATGAGTATGTTGACCTTGCTCAACCATGAGTCACAATTTCCCGAAAAGAGTTCTTTTTCAGCACCTTCTATATCTAGTTTTAAAATATCGATCTCAGCATATCCTGACATCTTGAGCACATCATCAATAGTGATTGCTTCAACGACATTGTCACCACCAGATTGTGCTTCTGTAGTAGTGAATGCCCATTCGCCTAGACCACTATCATTAACGGCTAACTTAGTTGTTTTATTCCATAAACCTTTTTTAAGAGGATGAATGAGAGGATATCGAGATACATTTTTCTGTAATGTACGGAAGTTTGTATTTTCTGGTTCAATGGCAAATATTTTTGCGGTAGGAAACTGCTTTGCAAAAAAGACAGATGTGTAGCCAACATTAGCGCCACCATCGATGATGAACTTTGGTTGTATAGTGCCATAATCTATGCCGTATTGTTTTTCGATGAAAACCTGCCTGATAACCGCTGCGTCAGAAGTATTGAAACGTACGATAAGTGGGAAGAAAGTAATACGATACTTAATCGTTGTTAAGATGTGCAGAGTAGTCTTTTTTGTCGCTAGATACCATGAGCGCATGCCTGAATTTGTGTTTCGTTTGATGAATTCTTTTATTTGTCTCTTGTACCTTTTAAGCTTGTAAGTAATGAGTTTCTGCCAAAAACCAGATATATTGTATTTCTTAAGTATATAGCGGTATTCATTCTCTCGTATTTTCTCTTTGCTTGAATTGCCCATCTGGTTTCCATGGACACGGATGACGACGTTTACATCATTTAATATCTTGGGTGCACCATAGCGTTCGTAGTATCTCTTATAAAAATCGAGATCCTGCCACCATATGAGATTAGTATCAAATAAAACAGGGTTATCATTTCGTAGTGTCGCTACCGAAGGTGCACTGATAGTGTTTTTGAAGAGTATTTTCTCATCATTATATGTAGGAAAGAAAGGACGATAAAATGTCTCTCCATCCTTAGATGAAATACTTGCAGTAAGGAGCCAACGGTCTTTTTCAAGATCAAAGTTCTGTGCGATTTCTTCAAGTGCTTTTGGATGATAGAGAAAATCATCGAGGAAAAGTATCTTAATCAATTTTCCTGTAGCGTGCTTGATGGCATTATTATTGTTATCGGACGGCGTTGCCTCTGGCTTTTCTCTGAAATAATGGATATCGAGACTGTTACTGTATTCTTTGCATACTTTGTCTATCTCATCGTTTTTTGATTGGTCAGATATGACTACGTCAAAATCAGTGAATGTTTGCAATATAAGCTTGTCAAAACTGAATCGCAAAAAATCTGCACCTTTACCACCCATTTCATATGTAGATATACAGATGCTGATTAGTTTCATGATGTTCTATTTTGCCTTGGAACCACCAGTCTTTTGCTTTGCCCACGTAAGTTCAGAAACACGCTTCCACATAAATCGAACCTTGCGGCGTGTTCTGTCGAGGAGACGTGGCATATCAACTACATATGTAGAACCTTCGATTTTTGCAGGGTATTTTTTTATAAATACAATGCTGCGGTATAGGTGCATAAATTGGATAGCATCTTCCCACCATGAAAGCACGGTTTTATTGTTGAGGTGATAAGCGTCAGTTGCATCGAGCGCATGATTTCCGGTGCCCGATTTGCCAGATGAATTAACATAATCAACCAACTCCTTGATCTTATCGATGAATACAGGTTCGCCCGCGCCATGTGTCTTTCCCCAGTAACACATATGGAGATCTTCGACGACATAGATGCCATCGGGTTTCAGGAGAGGAAAGAGGCAATCAAAACTTGCTTTCATATCAGGATTTCGGTGACTACCGTCGTCGATGATGATATCGAATGGGCCATGCTTTTTGTTGATCATGGCGAGAAATGCAGGATCGCTTTGGTCACCTTTTTCAGTATATATCCTCTCTTGTTCAAGCTCTTTGCAATCTTCTATATCTGCACCAACTAGTTTTGCTTTAATGAAGTATTCTTTCCAGGTGAGGAGTGAGTGTCCATTGGCGATGCCTATCTCAAGAATTGTTATAGGCTTATCGCGAAGTGCTTCAAAATAGGCAGCATACAGCTTTGTATAGTTGTGTTTTCTGCTTGATTTGTCTGTACCGTATTTCAGTGCGATCTCATCGAGTGTCTTCATAGAAGTGAATTGATTAGTGTTTGTATTTTCGCATTGCGCTCTTCACGATTGCGGAGCGTTTTCCAGCCTGAGGAGCCAAATAAATGCATCCAATCACCGAGGTATTCTATCATATCTACTGAAGGATCCATGACCTTGGTTTTCGGGGTACCCGCGTCAGTAATTGCTACATATGATGAGACAGGAAATTCGATTTTTGTCTTATCGAGCTTTGAATACAAATGCTTCCAGTTCATGCCTCCTGTATCCACACCGACCCCACCAATTTTTCCGTTCATAAAGTTTGGCTGTACTACGGCGTTACTTTTAAAGAAACAAAATCCAGCCCACAAGTACCATAGATTATTTTTTCTGATCTGTAGATGCCCAAATATTGATTGTGCATCAAGTATAGATATGACACCTGTTTTTTTGATAGGGAAGATATCGTGATCAAGAAAGCCAAAATAGTGAGCGTTTCTCTTATTAAAATAATTTTTATATATCCAGTTGAGCGACGAGCCGTGCGATGCTGATCGAGTGAGATAGTTTTTTGGAAGTTTTACATAGGCTATTTTTTCTGCCGCGCATAGTCTTTTTATCTCCTCAGCTTTGTCTGTATCAGTTGAATTGTCGAATACGGTATAAAAATAGGGATCAGTGATATTTTTTCGTATGAGCTTTATTTGCCAAGCGATTACTTCAGGTTTATTGAAGGCGACTGTAGCAAGATCGAGAATATTTTTATCCTTTAACTGACTATTGGTACAGTTGATATGTTCACAGACGTCAAAGCTAACTTTATAAAATTCATACTCTTTCTTTCTTAAATATATTTTTTTGTATAAGTAGGAAACGGTGTTAGTGATTCTTTTTACTACATATGTGCATAGTGGCAATACATAGAGTGGATGCAAAAATGCAAGTTTCTTGATAAGAAAATGAAAGTACATTTTCTGTATTTGCGCGAGTTCTATGGCATGCACTCTACCTTCATAATAGGTACTTAGTTGGTTGGCATGAATTCTTTTTTGGGTAAGCACCTGTGGAATGTTAGCGATGTGTAGTCCACTCATGATTGCTCGTACGTAAAAATCATATTCATTTTCATAGCGATATGTATCTGCATACGTCACATTCTTTTCTTTAATATCCTGTGCACGGATGATTGCAGTTGTAGATTCAATCTGGTTACCCAAAAGCATGGCAGCCATCGTAGTATCAGATACAGGATCACATACGTCTTTATTTTTTGATCCAAATAACGAGACCAATGTTCCTGAAATGGAAACCTTTGGATTGGTATCCATAAACGCTACTTGGGTTTTGATTCGCTCCGACAGACTGATATCATCAGCATCCATCCTGGCAATATATTTTCCTTTAGACACATTCAGCCCTTTATTTAATGAAGTGACAATGCCGCGATTCACCTCGTTTTCAAGGTAGTGAATACGGTAGTCTGTGTAGGACTTTATGATTTCTTTTGTTCGATCAGTTGAACCGTCATTTATAATGATAAGTTCAAAATTTGAAAAAGTTTGAGAGAGAATACTATCGACCGCCTCTTTTATGTATGTTTCGCCGTTGTAAACGGGGAGAATGATCGATACGGCTGGTTGTATGTGTGCCATATATGTATAGGGTAACTAAGTCTACTTATTTTTGAATGTGTAGGAGATGATGTTGCTTGGAAAATCTTTGCCCGGTTGAAGGCGGAAGTTGAACTTCTCAATATCAGTTGTAGTAACTTCGAACTGTACGATATTTTCGAGCACGTCGCGGTTTGATCCTGCGGCAATGAGCCATACCGTGATCGAGTATCTGCCTGCCTTGAGATTGATGGGCGCTGTCTCGCAGATGATAGTTCCATGAGAGGGGATATGCTCACCGAGTGTTTCGGCTGAGATGGCACTGTCTATAAAGAGTACTCTTTTTTGAGTCAATTCATCGGTCACGATGATGTTGATCTGAGGATCGATGATGTCACCTTTGGTATCATTTGCATACTCAAGTTTGAAATGGAGACGGCTGTCACTTTTGACTGGACCACCACCAATAGCGGAAACATCGATACCTTTGAAATGAGGGCCTTTTTTATCTGCACGGTTAGCGAGTTTTTCTGTTGCCTCCTTGCCACCAATGATCGGTTGTCCGTTGAGATATGCATCGATGATCTCCTTTGTCTCGCCGATCTGCTTGATTGTGCCACCTTCAAGCCAAATAGTTTTTTTACAGAGTCGTTCAACTGCTGCCATATTATGACTGACGAAGAGGATGGTACGTCCTTCTTTTTGTGTCACTTCCTGCATCTTACCAAGACATTTTTTCTGGAATTCTGCATCGCCGACAGCGAGTACTTCATCGACGATGAGGATATCTGGTTCCATATGTGCAGCAACAGAGAAGGCGAGACGGACATACATGCCACTCGAATAGCGCTTTACCGGTGTATCGAGGAATCTGTCGACGCCGGCGAACTCAACTATCCGATCGAACTTTTTTGCAATTTCTGTGCGTTTCATGCCGAGGATAGCGCCATTCAAAAATATATTTTCACGACCAGTGAGCTCAGGGTGGAAGCCAGTACCAACTTCAAGGAGGGAGCCAACACGTCCGCGGAGGATGATCTCGCCCTCGGTTGGAGGAGTGATCTGGGAGAGTATCTTGAGGAGAGTTGATTTTCCTGCACCATTGCGTCCGATGATGCCGATGACTTCACCTTTTTGTACGTCAAAACTGACATTGCGTAATGCCCAGAAATCTTCACGACTCTCCATGCCAGTAACTTGGCGAGCTTTTTTTGCAAGAAATGCAAATGGCTTTTTTATGATGCCTGCAAGTACATCACGGAGTGCTACGTAGCGGCCACGCTCATGGTTGATGAGATATTTTTTGCCGACGCCTTTGACTTCGATGATAGGATTCATATAGGTGATTGGAAATGTTATACGACGTCAGCAAAGTAGCGTTCGACTTTCTTGAACATATAAACTCCAATGAAGAGTAACACTGCACAACCGACGACAGAAATGCCGATCTGAAGCCAGTTGACTTGAGCGGTGCCCAAGAGGACGGCACGAGCATTGTTGACGACGCCGGTCATCGGGTTGAGAGCGAGGAATTTTGAGTAGTGGCCAGCGATAGAACCAGGATAAATAACAGGGGTGATGAATATAAGGAGCTGGATGAAGTATGGCAGAATATAGCGAACATCACGATACTTTACGTTGATTGCTGCAAGAAATAGTCCAAGGCCTTCAGCGCACATAGCGGTGATAATGAGGAGAATAGGAATCACTATGATAGCTTGCCAGCTTGGGGTGATGTGGTAATAAAACATCATGCCTGCGAGGATAATAGAGGCAATAGAAAAATCGACAAATTTGGTGATGACAGTTGTGATTGGGATGATAAGGCGAGGGAAGTAGACTTTGGTGATGATGGCTTGATTGGCTATGAGGGCACCACTGACTTCGCTCAAAGAATCAGAGAAAAGTTGCCAGAAAAGAAGTCCGGTGTAAACAAAGATCGGATACGGAACATTGTCAGAAGGGATCTTTGCGAGGCCGCCAAAGAAAACTGAAAAGATGACCATAGCTACAAATGGTTGGATGATAGCCCAGAGAGCGCCGATCATCGTCTGTTTGTAGCGCACTTTAAGATCGCGCCAGCTAAAGAAGTAGAGAAGCTCGCGATATACCCATATTTCTTTGAGATCTTTGAGGTGGAATAGCTTCTTTGGGCGTATGACCGTAATAGCAGTTGGTTGGGGGCTAGACATGAAGTCCATACTAGCATAAAGAAATATTCTTGTTGAGTATTTACCTGACATTAAGTATGATGTATGGATTATAGATATATTAATCAGTTTTTAATTCAGCACTTACCTATGTCTCTCAAATCCATTACACGGTTTTTCATGCTTGCGCCAGTCTTCCTGATTCCTCTGTTTGTTCTTTTTCCAACACCACATACACCGTTTGAGATATCAAATTTCTTTTTCTTTCCTTTTATCACGGGCAAAGCGTTCTATTTCCGCATTCTCGTCGAGATAGCATTTGCAGGTTGGGTCATCCTTGCATGTCTTGATGCAAAGTATCGTCCAAAGATAAATGCGCTCACGCTCGGTGTCACTGCATTTGCCCTCATCACCCTCGTAGCCGATCTCCTTGGCGTGAATCCACTCCGTAGTCTCTGGTCAAACTTTGAGCGTATGGAAGGTTGGATAGTCATCGCTCATCTCTGGATGTTCTTTATTGTCATGGCACATGCATTTGGATTGCCGGAAACCGGCAAGAAGCTCTGGCGCAACTGGATGAATGTTTCTCTTGTGACTGCGCTTATCGTGGCATGTTATGGTTTTGCTCAGCTATTCGGCTGGACAGATATCCACCAAGGATCAGTTCGTATAGATGCTTCGCTCGGTAATGCAGCGTATATGGCTATCTATATGTTGATCAGTACTGGTTTTGCTGTGTATCTTTTCTTGGAATCAAAAGTTCGCCGTGCTACCACAAATATCTTTGATCTCACTGTTCTCGAATGGCTCTATGCGATAGCGGCAATCGTTTTCTCTTTCCTCCTCTTTGAAACAGCTACTCGTGGTACTGCATTTGGTTTGATTGGAGGCGTAATGCTTGCCCTCTTTTTGTATGCGATCTTCGCTGGATCAGCAAAGAAAACATCACGCATTGTCGCTGGCAGTATTATCGTTGGTATCATCATTCTTGGTGGTATCATCTGGCTCGCACGTGATTCTCATTTTGTTCAAAATAACGCAGCTCTCAACCGTCTAACCTCTATCACACTCACTGAGATACAGACGCAAGGTCGTGCCTACATCTGGCCAATGGCAGTGAAGGGTTCTCTTGAACGTCCAGTCCTCGGTTGGGGTCAAGAAAATTTCAACTATATCTTTAACGCCAACTATAACCCTGCCATGTACAACCAAGAGCAGTGGTTCGATCGTGCTCACAGCGTGTATCTCGATTGGCTTGTTGCTTCAGGATTTGTTGGTTTGTTAGCGTATCTCGCTCTCTATGTATTTTTCTTGATGGCAGTGTGGAAGTCTACGCTTACAGTCGCAGAAAAAAGTGCACTCACTGGTCTCCTTGTCGGTTACGCTATTCACAATATCTTTGTATTCGATAACCTTGCGAGCTATGTCTCATTCTTTGCTCTTCTCGGTCTTGGCGCTTCGCTTACTCCTGCAAAAGTTGAAGGTGTACCAAAGCCACCAAAAGAGATCGGTCCGGATATGATCGAATACGTTATAGCGCCAGTCGTTATCATCATTTTGCTCGGTGGACTCTATATGTTCAATATACGTCCAATCCAAGAGAACACCCGTCTCATTACTGCGCTTCGGGCATGTGGTGGTGCTTCACTTCCTGATGTGACGTTATTCCAGCGTGCACTTGATAGTGGTTCATATGTTGGAAAACAAGAGATCCGTGAACAGATATTCTCATGCGCAGCAAATGTTATCAGTGCACAGCAACTCCCAAATACAACGAAGCAAGCATTCTTTGACCTCGCAACTACTGCTATCACTGATCAAATCGCCACTAGTCCGCTCGACGCACGTGTTTACACGCTCGGCGGATCATTCCTTGAACAGGTTGGTGCATATAGTCAGGCAGTTCCATTCTTGGAAAAGGCTCATGATCTGTCACCAGCAAAACAAACTATCGCATTTGCTCTTGCAACCGCATATATCAATATCAATCAATATGATAAGGCACTTGCTCTACTCAAACAGGCGTATGAATCAGCAACTGAAAATGCTGATGCACAGTCAGGTTATCTCACTGCTCTCATCATCGCCGGCAAAGAAACTGATGCAAAGAAAATTTTTGCTGATCAGCCGGGATTATTCAACACTGAACGTGTTGCCCAGGCGTACGCTCTTGCAAAGCAGTATGACAAGTCTATTGCCGCGTATAAGTCACTCATTGGAACAAGTACTGATCAAGTAAATATGCAGTTTAGAATGGCTCAAGTTCAGTACAGTGCCGGTAGAATATATGATGCAGTAGCTACGCTTCAAGCTATCGAAAAGGCTCATCCTGAATACAAGACTCAGATTGACCAGGCAATCAAGCAGGTTCAAAAATAGTTTGCACGTTATCCTCGCTGTAGTATAATTGCATCGTGAGTACCCTAGGTGGGCACTCTCCAATAAATGTCTCGCAAAGTGCTGCCCTCGGCAGCCTTTTGCGTTGTTGGGGTGTAATCCGCGCAGGGTAGGCCTGCGCAAAACTTGCGTAGGCCTACCCTGCGCGGATATAATGAATACAGATTGCACCAAATGACGGCGGGCGGCTGTACTCACATTATATTTAGACATATTATTTGGAGCTCACACCCGCTCGCCATCATTGGGTACAATTGCCACATCTCTGGATGTGCTCATTATCATCAATGATTTTTCAAGAGAACATTTCTTTAGCTCAATATACGACATTTAAGATCGGCGGTTCAGCTCGATTTTTTTGTTTAGTGGCGAGTATAGATGAGTTAAAAGAAGCCTTTGAGTTCGCACAAAAAAAGAGCGTGCCATTTTTTGTACTCGGTGGAGGTTCAAATTTACTCATCTCAGATGAAGGGTTTCATGGCTTGGTCATAAAGATGGAGATCAGAGGGAAGAAGATAGGAGATAGAAGTCAGAAGTTAGAAGTCGCAACAGTTTCTGCTGGTGCTGGTGAGATGTGGGATGAATTTGTAGAGTGGACGCTTGTAAATGGTTTCAATGGTTTAGAAAATTTGTCAGCGATTCCTGGAACAGTTGGGGCCGCGCCTGTGCAGAATATTGGCGCTTATGGTACTGAAGTAGGCCAATTCATTTCGACAGTGCATGCATTTGATACCCATACAATGAAGGAGATTGAATTGAATGCTCGTGATTGCCATTTTGGATATAGGAATAGCATGTTCAAACATGAGAAGGGTAGATACATCATTACACATGTTGATTTCGCTTTGAGAAACGACGGAAAGGTGAATGTTGAGTACAAAGATTTGAGAAACTATTTTAACGACCAAGTAACTATAACCAATAGCCAAATCACACCACTACAAGTTCGTGAGGCGGTGATTGATATTCGCTGGAATAAATTGCCTGATTGGAATACGTGGGGTACGGCCGGATCATTCTTCAAGAACCCTATTGTCACACAGGAGAAGTTTGATGAGTTGAAAGTGAAGTATCCGGGTATGCCGAGCTTCCCTGAAGCAAGTGGAGGTATCAAAATTCCTCTTGGTTGGATACTCGATAATGTCTGTCAACTCAAAGGTGTCATGACTGGTGGTGTGGGGACGTATGAGAAACAGGCATTGGTTATTATCACTAAGCCGGGAGCTAAAGCATTAGAGGTTGTTGCTTTTACGCAGGATCTGATGAAGCAAGTAAAGGAAGCAACTGGAATCATGATTGAAGCTGAGGTGGAATGGGTGAACTAAACGAGGTTAGACCTTGATATTGACATTTACTCGAAAAAGCGTAGTTTTTAGACTAGGTTTGCTCGTTGTAAACCTCTTCCGAGAGGAAGAACATAAAACAATACGTCTCCGAGAGGAGATTGCAGAGAATGGTCCGAGAGGATCAGAAAGGCTAGTATGAAAAAAATAAATGAAGCGGTATCTATTGAAAATGTTACTGATAAAAAAGTGCTCACGGAAGTGGTTGATTTACTTACGTTGCCCAGGGCGTATACAGATACATCTTCTGATGCAAAAACTTCCCGAGCTGTTGTATTGAAATATATACTTAGCTCGTATGGTTCACATGAAGAGTTGGTTGACGCGGTGAAAGACTCCATCAGCAACTTTTTGCTTGCAACGTATTCGCCACTGGAGATTGCTGACGCTATAAAAGCGTGGGGATTCATTTTTCCCAAAGAAACCGTTTCTATTTTGAATGGACTAAGGAACATCAATCACGGGGTTCTGAGAAATAGTCAGCATAATGCCGAAGGTCTGCTTCTTGGGAGTTTTGAAATCATTAAATTCAAACCCGCCAAAGACAATAACATGTTATCGGCACTGGAAAAATATCTTGGTTACAACCTTGCGGCAGGATTTTGGAAGTCACCGAAATGCACCGTAACTCCAGCTGTTTCTGGGCGTTTATCTCAAGCGATGTCTGACTTCACCGAACGGGCATGGCTTGTTCCAGATGATACCTACGAGTGCCTAAGGAGCTGTGTCGCGTTGGTTGTTGACATGCAGCCGCAACCTCTATTGCCCACTGAATTTCTGAAGATACGACATGATCTTCATGAAGTTTTAATTCGTGAATTTACTGCTAAACTACTTCTTTCAGCAACACCCTATTACCGTTGGCTGATTATGAAGGATGGTCTGGCTTCTGCGGTAGTCCAGTTTACAGAAGATGCATGCAAGGGTGCTTCTGTCGGCAAATAATCTGATCTTTAATCATGTTTCCTCACACCCACGCGCCTTGGCGTATGGGTTTTTTTATTGGTCAGAATGTGCTAAAGTGCCTGTTACTATGTCTATTTTCAGCAAACTATTTGGAGGCAATCATACTGCATCAGTAAAGAAATTTGAGCCTATGGTGGCGCAGATAAACGCTTTTGAACCTACTATCCAGAAACTGTCAGATACAGAACTCAAAGAAAAGAGTTTTAGTTTCAGAAAACGTCTCCAGGAAGCTAAAACAAGAGAAGAAGAAAATAAGATCCTTGAAGAAATCCTTCCTGAAGCTTTTGCATTGGTCCGCGAAGCGGGTCGTCGTACGCTTGGTCAACGCCATTTCGACGTACAGCTCATTGGTGGCATGGTTCTCAACTCAGGTGGTATTGCCGAGATGCGTACCGGTGAAGGTAAAACTCTCGTTGCCACACTTCCTGCCTACCTCAATGCACTCTCAGGAAAAGGTGTGCATGTCGTCACCGTCAACGACTACCTCTCACGTCGTGATGCTGCATGGATGGGTCAGATCTATCACGCTCTTGGCTTGTCTGTTGCAGTCATCAATCACGAAAGTTCATTTGTATATGATCCTGCTCATCGCACCGCAGAAGAAGATAAGACCGAAGATGAGCTCGGTTCATTCAAGGTGGTCCATGAGTTCTTGCGTCCTGTCACACGCCGTGAGGCTTATGCTGCTGATATCACCTATGGTACGAACAATGAATTTGGCTTCGACTATCTCCGCGATAACCTCGAATACGATCCCGCAAAGCTTCGTCAGCGTGAACCAAACTACGTCGTCGTGGATGAGATTGACTCAATCTTGATCGACGAAGCGCGCACCCCACTTATCATCTCTGCGCCAACTCGTGATGCTGAGAGTGTGTACAAGCAGTTTGCATCACTTACTTCTACATACAAAAAAGATGAGGACTTCACTGTTGATGAAAAGAAAAAGGCTATACAGCTCCTCGGTCCTGGTATAGAAAAAGCTGAGAAGGCACTTGGCATCACCAATCTCTATACTGATGTAGGTATAAAGTTTGTGCATCATCTCGAAACCGCTGTTCGTGCAAAGGCACTCTATAGCATGGACGTCGACTATGTTGTGAAGAACAATGAGATCGTTATTGTCGATACATTCACTGGTCGTCTCCAGCCAGGACGTCGTTGGTCAGAAGGATTACATCAGGCTATAGAAGCAAAAGAAGGGGTGATGATCCAACAAGAATCACGTACCTATGCATCTATCACATTCCAAAACTTTTTCCGTATGTACCAAAAGCTCTCAGGTATGACAGGTACTGCGTCTACTTCGAGTGAAGAATTTTTTAAAGTATACGGCCTCAGTGTGTACCAAGTTCCGACAAACAGAACAGCGGTGCGTATCGATAGTCAGGATCAGATCTTCCAGACAGAGATCGGCAAGTTCAAAGCTATCGCACGTAAAGTTAAAGAGCTCCATAGTAAAGGTCAACCAGTTTTGATCGGTACTGTTTCTATTGAGAAAAACGAATTACTCTCTCAATTTTTGAAGAGTGAAGGTGTGCCACATGAGATGCTCAATGCAAAGAACCATGAACGTGAAGGTGAGATCGTGGCTCAGGCTGGTAAAAAAGGAGCAGTAACTATCGCTACCAACATGGCTGGTCGTGGTGTGGACATCAAGCTAGGTGGTAATCCAAATACTCCTGCTTTGTATGAAGAGATAAAGACAGCCGGCGGTCTCTTTGTCCTCGGTACGGAGCGCCATGAAGCACGTCGTATCGATGATCAGTTGCGTGGTCGTGCAGGACGTCAGGGTGACCCTGGTGAGACACAGTTTTTCGTCTCACTTGAGGATTCACTCATGCGCGTCTTTGCTTCAGATACTCTCAAGTCAATGATGGGCAAACTCGGCGTCAAAGAAGATGAGCCTATCCAGCACAGTATCATCTCAAAGTCTCTCGAGAATGCACAAAAGAAGATCGAAGGATTCAACTTCGACTCACGTAAGCATGTCTTGGAGTTCGATGATGTCATCAACAGTCAGCGTACGAGTATCTACGGCAAGCGTCGTAAGCTCTTGCTCGGTTCAGTTGATGAGGTGGAGAAGGAATTGAATGAAATTATTGGAGGAAATTCAGTGAAGATTGATGATCAAGTAACGACCATGCCTAACGGCAAGCAGGTAACCGATGAACAAAAAGCTACTCAAGAAATCGTGGCGAAGAAAATTTCTGAATTCGGTCGCGAGGATTTCCTCAACGCTATTCGCATCGTCCTTCTCCAGACAATCGACATGTACTGGGTTGAACACCTCGAAGTGATGGACTATACACGTTCAAGTGTGAACCTCCGTGCGTATGGTCAGCGTGACCCGCTCGTTGAATATAAGAAAGAAGGCCTGAGACTATTCCGTGAAATGAACACTGCTATCCGTGATCAGTTCATCCGTATTTTGCCAAATATTGTGCCTGTAAATAGTTCCTCAACAAAAAATGGTGCTTCAGTGAATGGGATAAAAGACGCTGAGTTCAAAGAGATTCACGAGAATGCCCGAGTGATCGGTGGTGGGGATGGTTCAAGTAAGGGTGGCAATTCTCAGGTCAAAAGCGCTCCTGAAGTCGGTAGAAATGATCCTTGTCCTTGTGGTTCAGGTAAGAAATATAAGAAGTGCCATGGGGTGGGGAAGTAATAATACCTACTGCTATCAATCCTCGTCTGATTTCCTCCAATCCCTGAAGTCCAACCCTTCGGATAACCGGTATTTTCCATCCCTTGACAGTTTTTGTTGCTGATGGGTTGTTGCACCAAGCAAAGAACTGTTCGACTCGGAATTCAGAATTGTAACTCCAGGGTAGTTTATTCCAAACTTGTGATGAGACGCCGGGCAATTCATGCACCCCTCTCCCTAGCCATTCTTTCTGCTTCTTTTTCATTCAGATCCTTATTTTGAGTGTTCGTTTTTAGAAAAAAAAGGCCTACGCTACAAGTAGAATCATATTAGTCTTATATATCTTGTCAAGTTTGTTCTAGGTATGTCTAAGTTACTGGGCATTTGTTATTATTAACTTATTCTGAAATAACATGATTAAACTGGGTATCTACATACACTATAAAGGAAATGAGTATGAGGTGATTGGTATTGCCAAGCATAGTGAGACCCTCGAAGACATGGTCGTGTATCAAGCGCAGTATGGCGATAAAGAAACATGGGTCCGTCCGCTCAAGATGTTCACTGAGGAAGTTGAGGTTAGTGGTAAGAGGGTACTGAGGTTTGCTTTCATCGGAGAAAAATAATGAAAAAGAAATCAGGAAAATTAAAAGGAACACTTTCCGTCGAACATCTGCATCATTTTCGTTGCGGATCATGTGACAAATGGTGGTCTATCGGTGATCCATCTATTGCTCTGCCTGGAAAACAATCAGTGACGAAAAGAGAGTGGTTTTGTCCGTGGTGTGGAGAAAAGAATATCTTTGGCGATGGTAAGGAGATAAAGAGGGAGTTTTAAGTAGAATAAACAATTCAAAACATTTTTAAATGACTGGGAAGTTGTGTGGCTTTTTTACTTTGATACAATTTATGCATATTTTCTTCTCTCTGCCTAAGAAGCAAAATGGTGAGGTTCGTTTATTAAGTTCGTTAACATGATAAATATATATGACTGAAAATAGTGCGCAAATGATAGTTGAAAAGCTTGAGGTTATTATTAACAATAAAATCAATTCTCTAGACATTTCGATTAGTAAAAGGATTGATTCACTTGAAAATAGGATGGATGATCGTTTCGTTGTCCTTGAGGCGAAGTTCATAACCAGACTCGAAAAGGAAATAGGAAATCTTGCAGATGCTACAGGGAAAGGGTTTGCTGAGCAAGATCGAAAGATTGATGCTCTCCGAGATGAGTTAAAGGATGAGATGAAACTTGGTTTCTCACTCGTTGACCATAAAATATCTTCTCTACAAGAATTTTATGCTTCAAAAAACGCATATCGGTTCGCCTAACCTTTAAAACTAGATAAAAGTGAGAAAGTGTGTTATCGTCTAGTCCTAATGGCATTCATCGACGAAATACAATTCCATGCGAAAGCGGGCCGAGGCGGCGACGGTGTCGTCCGTTGGCGTCATGAACGTGGAAAAGAATTCTCTGGCGCAGCCGGTGGCAATGGTGGTAAAGGTGGAGACATCTATGTTCGTGCTGTCCGTGATATCAATATTCTCGCACGCCACAAAGTGGTAAAGGAATTCAAATCTCGCAGTGGTGATGAAGGGCAGAATTGGAGCCGTCAGGGCGCATCGGGGGAAGATTTTTATATCGAACTCCCGATTGGCTCTGTTATCCGCAATCTCCAGACAGATCGCGTCGTCGAACTCGTTGAAGATGGTCAAGTCTCAAAACTCCTCCACGGTGGTCGTGGTGGTGTTGGCAATGAACACTTCAAGGCTTCAACGAATGTCACTCCGATGCAATCAACTCCAGGTATGCCTGGTGAAGAAGCTGACTTTGTCGTCGAGCTAAACCTCATTGCTGATGCAGGTCTCATCGGTCTTCCAAACGCTGGCAAATCGAGTCTTTTGAATGCGCTCACACGTGCCAATGCAAAAGTGGCAAGTTATGCCTTTACCACACTCGATCCAAACCTCGGTGCACTCGCTGGTGGATATGTCCTCGCAGATATCCCAGGTCTTATCGAAGGTGCCTCAGAAGGTAAAGGTCTTGGTCATAAATTCCTCAAGCACGTAAAACGTACCAAGATTCTTCTTCATCTCGTTTCTCTTGAAAATAAAGCACTTATTGGAACCTACAAAACTGTTCGCAAGGAGCTTGAAAAGTACGGTCATGGTCTCACTGATAAAAAGGAAATTCTTATACTCAGTAAAACGGATACAGTCACCGGTACACCAAAAGAAGTTGCTAAGAAAATAAAAGACGCAAAGACTGCACTTAAGAAATACAATAAAAACATTTTGGAAGTCTCTATCCTCGATGATGCATCGCTCAAGAAGCTCGCTGATCAGATCGTGGTGCTTATTCGTCAGCAACAGGAAGAAGATGCAAAGACTGCAGAGTAGTTTGCATTCGGGCAATTTTGGCGCTAGAGTTATTTTCCAGAGAAAGGAAAACTATGAAAGAGATTGAATATGATTCGGAAACCCTAACGAGGATGTTTCCAGATTTAAAGAAGGCGATTGAAAACAAGGACTTTAAAGTCATTAAAGTGCAAGCAGACGAAAGCACTCCAACTTTCACCATTGCACGGTTCCCGAACATGAGCATCTGTTCACCAGATGTTCTCACGATAGACAGGATCTGCACAATACTTTTCAGTGATATTAAGTTTGCAGATATCGCTTCAAGACCGTATGGATTACTTGGTATCGAGTTCGTGTCCAAGTCCTGTCCACGTTAATCGTTCGTAGTCTCACCGCGCCGATACCCTCGGCGCGTTTTTAATTTAGCGAAATTATGTCCGCGCAACGTCCTTTAAGCGCGGACGCGGTATTCGTTCAAGATATTCATCGCCATAGTCTCGTAGAATCTCGGTAGTTCTTCAAGGAACTCTGTTGACGTAAAACAGGTCATCTGCCTTGCGTATCGTATCGAAAGGCGGGAGTGTCGGAGGATCTTTCTGGCTACTCGAGGTGAGACAGTGGCATTGAAGGCTTTCCTATATTCACGTACAGACCTATCTTTGCCAATAGTTTCTATAAGCCACTGTGTGACAAGGGTATGTTGACCTTTCTTCATGTCTTCCGGCCAGTCGAGTGCGTCGTCAGAGAGTTGGCGAGCGCCGAGAAGATGATGAAAATATTTCTGGCATAACTTGATGTTCTTGATCTCGACACGAACACTCATGAGCAGTGAAAGCAAGGGTACTGATACCGCGAGTGATTTAAGTATATATTTTTGTTTAACATTCAAATTGTTTGTTTGGGATTCTGCATATTCCATCATACTTATCTTTCCAATCAGTTTACTTTTTTCTTTATCTGAAAGATGCAGTGCGCCTATATGTTCATCGATGATTGGTCGAAGGGTTGAGAACATGTTTAAGTGCGTAACATCAAGCATTTTCTCATCCTGTATCTGATCAAATAAAGTCCATATTGTCCATCCTACCAGTCCGATAGCTACAGTTAGATCGGGGTTATTTCTGCCAGTATCAATTTTGAATTTTTTAGTAAACAACGAGCATGCTCGGTGAGGTAGTAATACGATATTGCTGATATTTTTCTTTTGTATTGTTTTATATAACTCGCATTTAATATGTAGCCACTGCACATGAGCAACAATGTACGGACTATTTTTGATTAGTTTGATTGCTTCTTTCACTGATTGGGATAGTTATTGTGATAGATGTGCCAAAACCTTTTTTGCTTTTAACATCAAGCGAACCGCCGAGTTCATTTTTTACGATTGAATATGTGTTCATAAGACCTATTCCAGTGCCTCCTGATTTTGTTGTTTTGGGATGAGTAAATAATCTTTGTGTCTGCAACTCATCCATACCACATCCATTGTCAGAGACAGTGATACGAGCTGATCCTGATACTGCCTCTGCATCAACACAAACACATCTTTCTGTTGAAAAATCTTGCTCTGATTTATCTTGAGAACAGGCATCGATTGCATTTGAAAGTATATTGATCAGTATCTGATGTATACGTAGTGGGTGGGCAAGCACCATGATCGGCTCTTCGACATGTATATCAATGTGCACATGTGAGCGACGTGCGCTGTACGCTAAGATGTCTCTCGCTATTATTATTTCCTTGTATATATCAGCAGTAGAATAATCATCTGTCTTTGTTGGGCATATATGATGTCGAGCGCTTTCCATAAAGGACTTCATTCTCTGTGAAGCAGATAAGGTTTTCTTGATCATTTCTTGTATAGCATCAGTCGAGTATTTTTCTGAATTTGTGCTCACTTCTTCCATGTATAGGCTCATAGAAGAAAGTGGGCTCATCATGTCATGAATCACCCCTTGCGCCAGTTCACCCACTTTGACTACGTGCTCGATCTCAGAGAGTCTTTTTTCTTGATTGACGATTAGCTGCTCTGTACGTTCACTGACTCGTTGTTCAAGTGTGTCACGCTCGACTTGCAAAAGCTTTTCTGACCTACGGGCGCGCTGGAGGGAAGCATCTATCTCTCTGTTTGAAAGCCATGCGATAAAGCTGATAAATAAGAACATGACCGAATAGGTAATCACGTCAGTTACGCTTATTTCATCAAGTCGCCAGTCAGGAACATTGAGACGGATTGCTTCATGTATGCCGAGTATGGCTAAGCTCCCAATCATGATTCCTGCAGTGATAAATCCTGCTGTAGAGTTGATAAGTACATTTGCGATAACAATTACGAGTACTGTCAATAGAAGCGTTTCGGGTAAGCTCGCACCCCATTTCCATCCAGTATAAATTGTTCCAACTGCATTTATTATCAAAAGGTAATTAGAGGAAATTTTCCAGTAGCCTTTCTTTGATAGGTAGAGTAACGTTGCATATAGAATAATAATCAGTGTAAAGAACACAGGATTCATGCCCGCATATCCTTCTACGTGCACCGCATTCCAAATGAGTGTCGTACCAAGAATACAAAGTGCTATCAGCGAAAGGACAAGAATAATATTGAGTATGTACTCACGACGTCTGTCATCTTCGTTTAGCGAAATCGGTTTAATTATTTCTTTAAATCTTGATAAACACACCATCGCACGAGTTATCCGTACTCGTGCGATGAGCCTTATTTTCTCTACTGCCTGAATAGGGAATGAAGGCATGTGTGCTTTAACTATTCCATGGAGCATATGCTCCGTCGTTCTTTAGATCGAGAGGTCGGGTGCTCTGATCTTTAGATAATACGCGCATCATTGGTGGTAACATCATCATATTAATAATTGTTATGTCGACACATAACTGCATCAAGCATATCAAGCGGTGATAAAGGACCCGTGAATAAATTCTCAAGAAACGATAAAGTTTATGAGTAAATGAGTCCATTTATTTATTTGCCAAACCGAGCCAATTTTTGAGGAGTATCCATGATATATCCGTGGCCAGGTATGTTTGCAATGAGATCTTTCTTGTTTCCAGTATTTATTTTCTTTCTCAAGTTACGGATATGCGCCTCAACTGTATTTGAGAATGGGTCGCTATCAGCCGTCCAGACATGTTCCATGAGAGTGCTTCTAGATACGATGATGCCTTGATGTCTCATCATATATTCAAGCAATGCAAATTCTTTTCTCGTTAGATGAACATGTATCCCTGATCTGATGGCACTATGAGAACTGAGGTCAAGAGTAAGGTCATCAATCGTTAGTTGATCATTTCTGACGGTTGGTGTTCTGCGTGACACAGCTTTTATGCGCGAACGAAGCTCTGTCATTGAAAATGGCTTTACTACATAATCATCAGCACCACTGTCTAGTGCCTGAACTTTTGTCTCAACACTGCCATTCACTGATACAAAGATAATCGGGGTAGCTTTTCCGGCGCCACGAATATCACTACATACCGTCAATCCATTTTTCCCGGGTAGTGAGTGGTCTAGTATAACGCAATCATAATCATAACTACGACCAAGGAATGAGCCCTCGGTGCCGTTATTTGCTATATCAACTGCGTGCGTATCAGCTTGGAGTCCAAGTCGTAACGCATCTGAAATTAAAGGATCATCTTCAACAAGTAAAATTTTCATGGCGCTAGTATAACAAATAATAAAAGCACAGTACAAATATATTTGACAACCCCCCCTCTTAAAGTTACAGTTTCCTCGTATTTGTTCCCAAACATTCCAATAAAAGGAATTATGAAAACTCAAAAGAAAAGTAAACCGCATGTGAACGTGGGCGTCATCGGACACTTTCATGCCCGTGACGATTTGTTCGTTTCAGCAATCCTGGCATGCATCGGGCACTCAGAACGTGGCGATGTGATCCTGGTTGTCCCTGAGGATACGACGGATGAACAGTTGAAGGGCATGATTAAGGAATGTGTTAATTTGCATTCTCTTGTCGTTACACCCATTTCGTCGCCCCCAGACACAGCTACGATTAAGGCCAGTCTTGCAGGGATTCTCGAGTCCATCCAGAAGCTTCCTGCTCCGGTTCCTGCATATCAAGGAACTCCCTGGCCCCCACTTAAAAAACGTGTGCCACTGAAGTATCTTCCTGGACACAAACACCGTGTCAGTATCCATTCATCCCGCGCTCGTCGATAATGCCATTATCGACGGTGCGGTTTTTTATTTGTATATGATATAGAATAGCTACATGACTCTCTTCAAAGATAAGATCTTCAGTATCGTCAAGAAAATTCCAAAGGGTAAAACCATGACTTATAAAGAGGTTGCACTGAAAGCTGGTAGACCTCGGGCTTTTCGTGCTATCGGTAATATTTTGAATACAAACTATGACCCAAAGATACCCTGTCATCGAGTAGTCCGAAGTGATGGTAAAACTGGTGGCTGGAATAGGGGAATGAAGCAAAAAGCTGAATTACTCAAAAAGGAGAAAGGTAATTGACTAGTTTTTGATTACATTGTAGTGTTGCTTCAGAAAAGGAACATTATGAATCAAAGAAATATTATTGAGGTTACGCAGCAGATTATCTATGCGAAACCTGTTGGTGTTGAGTCAAATGACAGCATGGTCGGTCTGATTGACCCTCAAGACATCACAAGCCGTATCTGCGAGCGTATCTTGGATGGGCAACGCGTTAAAGTGTATGAGATCACTAGTGATGAACTCGAGGCATTCATCGAGGGCCGTATTCATGGCAGTCTGAAGATCAATACGTATCTTGGGTCGTTGGGAGAAAAAGTGATCGTGCGAGCATTGCTCGGCATCAAGTCAGGGGACGTCACTGTAAAGCGAGAGCTCGATAAAGTGATTGCTAACCGTCTCATTGCACTCAGACTGGCATCAAGGCCTTCTCGTGAAGAACACAAATCACCCCGTTCAAAAAAGCCACATCGCCGTCCGATTAAGCGAGTTCTCGTATTTAATTACAGCAAGTGAACTCGCACTATTACTATCACCCGTCGTCTTTTATGGCGACGGTTTTTTTATGTTAAAATACTCCCATGTCTGACTTCTACAACCCTCGCCGAACACGCAATGTTTTTGACCCGAAGAGCACTGAATACTTCAAAGCCAGTCGCTCAAAGATCGACCTTTTCCTGAATTGTCCATTGTGTTACTACCTCGATGCGCGTCTCGGTGTGGCTCGTCCTCCCGGTTTTCCATTTTCACTCAACTCTGCCGTCGATACGCTTCTCAAAAAAGAGTTCGACATCCTCCGTGAAAAGAAGCGTCCTCATCCGCTCATGCATGCTTTTGGTGTGCGTGATGTGATCCCGTTTGCGCATGAAGACATGGATATCTGGCGCTCAAACTTCAAAGGCATCACGTACCTTGATCCTGAAACTAACTTGCTCATCACCGGTGCAGTAGATGATGTTTGGATAAACGAAAAAGGTGAGCTTATCATCGTCGACTACAAATCAACTAGTAAGGAAGAAAAAGTGACCCTCGATAAAGAGTGGCAGATCGGCTATAAGCGCCAGATGGAAGTGTATCAATGGCTGTTCCGCAAGAATGGATTTGAGGTTTCACCAACAGGGTACTTCGTCTACTGTAATGGCAAGACTGATGTGAAGTCATTTGATGCGAAGCTTGAGTTCGATATTGATCTTATTCCATACACCGGCAACCCTGATTGGATCGAACCATTGCTTCCAAAAATGAAGACCTGTCTTATGAGTGAAAAGCCCCCAAAACCAAATGCTGAGTGCGACTATTGTCGTTACCGTAAGGCTGCCCGAGATGTGCAAGAAGAGCAAAAGAAGGGGTAGGTGTGTTTACTTTGGCGAAACCTCAAAACTGTCCACGATAAGTTTCGTCACCTTTTCAATATCTTTTGTATAAATAAATACATATTGAACAGCTCCATTGCCACGAACCACAGCCTTCACTCCTCCACTTATTGGCAAAAATTTTATATCACGTCTGCCACCAGACACGTGTCTGATTTCTCCGAGACTGATTTTAGTAACTTCAGGAAGTCTGGTTATGAGATTCACCACTTCAGCAGATGCGTCAGTTGTTGTGCCATGACTGCTGGTTATTTTGCCACCGAGCTTGGGAGTTATTGCCATGATTTTTACAACACCTTCACCCTCTCCAAGATAAAACCTTTCTCATCATTGCGACTATTCACGGTCGCCTTGATAGCCAAACACTTATCAATGACGAGATGTGCGGCAAACTCCTTGTACGATCTAGGAAATACAACTACCTCCGCTGAACCAGAAAAGTCAGCGACAGTCATGAAAGCCATGGTCTCATTTTTCTTGGTTTGGATCGGGCGTATAGCAGTGACGATGACAGCGACCACGACCGCATCACCATCTTTCTTTGTATCTAAAGCCTTTTTTATATTGATATCACTCTTTGTGATCGCATCGCGATATTTTTCGAGAGGATGACCAGAGAGGTACAAGCCGAGCAATTCTTTTTCCCAGGCAAGACGGTCTTTCATATCTATCGGAGGCACGGGGAGGAGCTTGAGGGCAGGCACTGAAGCACTGTCTGACATCATGCCGAAGAGTGAGGTTTGATCGCTGTGACCAGCGCCACTTTCTTTGTTGTATGCGAGCAGGAGATCGAGGTTGCCGAGGAGTACTGCACGGTCTTCGCCAAAACAATCGAGTGCACCAGCTTTGATGAGTGATTCGAGTGATTTTTTATTGAGATTTCTATCCTTGATACGTTCGAGGAAACTTGAGAGAGAGGTGAATGGACCATTTTTCTTACGTTCATCGATGATAGTGGTTGCTATGCCTTGACCGAAGTTTTTGATAGTGACTAGTCCAAAACGGATACGAGACTTTTCGCCATCTTTGATGACGGTAAACTGACTGAAGCTTTCATTGACATCAGGTGGCAATACAGGGATCTCCATACGCTTACACTCTTCAATAGTCTCAGCAACTTTTTCTACTTCACCCGACTCTGATGAAAGCACTGCTGATAGATATATCTCAGGGAAATGTGCTTTGAGGTATGCGGTGATGTAAGCTACGCGACCGTAGGATACTGAGTGAGCTTTGTTAAAACCGTACGCTGCGAACGGCTCAATCCATTTCCAGACTTCTTTTGCTTTCTTTGGTGACCATTTGCTATGGCTGATACATCCTTCGATGAATTTCTCCTTCTGCTTCGCCATCTCCTCAGGGATCTTTTTACCGACAGCTTTACGGAATTTGTCCACTTCACCCCACGAGTAACCGGCGATGAGGTGCGCCATCATGAGGAGGTCATCTTGATAGACGAGGATGCCGTATGTCTTGTCGAGGATCTTTTCGAGCATCGGGTCGAGGTACTGGATGAGAGAACGATCGTGCTTGCGGGCGATATAGTCAGGGATGAAGCCGATAGGTCCCGGACGGTAGAGCGCCACCATAGCATTGATATCGTGGATGGTGGTCGGCTTGAGGTCTTTGAGGAAGCGCGTCATGCCATCGCCGTTCAACTGGAAGAGGTCAGCGGTCTCTCCGCGCGCGAGCATCTCGAATGTTTTTGTATCATCGACGGGAATGGTGTCATAGTCGACAGTGACTCCTTCGATGCTTTTGATACGATCGATAGCATCAGCGATGATGGTGAGGTTTTTGAGACCAAGGAAGTCAAACTTGAGCAGACCTGCCTCTTCGATCGAGTACATATCGTACTGACTGATGATCTTGCCTTCACCTTTTGGATCGAACTGGAGCGGAGTAAAGTCAGTGAGAGCCGTAGGGGCAATAACAACACCGGCAGCATGGACACCGATATGACGTGCACATCCTTCGATCTTCATGGCCATATCGATGATGCGACGAGTGTCAGGTTCGGTGTCATACATTGTCTTGAGGTCAGGTGTTTCAGTGAGAGCACGTTCGATTGTCATGGCGAATCCTTGTGAACCCATAGGGATCATCTTGGAGATGCGGTCACCGGTCGCTACAGGAAAACCAAGCGCACGAGCAACGTCGCGGACTGAACCACGTGCTGCCATAGTTCCGAATGTACCGATCTGGGCCACTTTCTCTGCGCCGTACTTTCTGCGAACATAGTCAATCATCTCATCACGACGATCATCAGCATAGTCCATATCGATATCAGGAGCAGAAGGACGATCAGGGTTAAGGAAACGCTCGAAAGGAATCTCGTACTCTATAGGGTTGATATTGGTGATACCAGAGAGATATGTCACCAGAGAACCGGAGACGGATCCACGAATGTTAGAGAGAATACCATTCTCTTTTGCAAAACGAAGGAGGTCCGCTACTACGAGGAAGTACGGTGCATATCCTTTGTCGCGGATGACTTTGAGCTCATACTCGGCGCGTTTGACGAGCTCTGGAGTTTGTTCAAGTCCACGTACAGGAAATCCTTCGTATACGAGATGTTTGAGTTCATCATCAGGTGTACGTCCACTTTCTACAATAAATGCAGGGAAGACCCATTTACCAAGTTCCATTTCAAAGTTACAGCGATCAACTATCTTTGCAGTATTTTCTAGCGCTTCAGGCATATCTCGGAAGAGTTCTTCTGCTCGTTCGCCAGAGATAAAAGAAAAATCATCTTCGTCATTCTCAGACATACGGTCAGATGAGTCACTGTGACTGTTGACGCGGACGAGCGTTTCGCGCGCCAGGCGGTCATCTGGCACCATATAGTAGACATCATGAGCTGCCATGATGGGAATGTTTTGACTCTTGGCAAAACTAGCTAGTGTCGCCATGTTAGCTTCGTGACCGTCCATCTCTGGGTGGTGAGTGATCTCTATGTAGAGGCGGTCTCCGAAAACCTTTTTATACCATTCTGCAATCTCTTTTGCTTTGTCCTGATTTCTACCTTTGAGTGCCTGGACGATGTCGCCAGAGAATGAGGGTGAAATGCAAATAAGACCTTCATAATATTTTTCAAGTAACTCACGGTCGATGCGAGGTTTATAGTAAAAACCTTCGAGGTGGGAGAGGGTGACGAGATGAACGAGGTTACGGTAGCCAGTTTCATTCATGGCGAGGAGGACGAGACGAGTGCGACGATTGTCGATACCGGCTTGCATATCTTTGCGTCCGCGGACAGCCATGAAGAAGTCGACACCAATGATCGGTTTGATTTCTGCCTTCTTTGCTGCTTTAAAAAACTCGATAGCACCATAGAGGTTACCGGCATCAGTGAGAGCGAGCGCCTTCATACCAAACTCGACAGCCTTATCTACCAGTTCGTCCACTTTTGGGAGGGCGGAGAGGAGAGAGTAGTGTGAGTGGGTGTGGAGGTGGGAGAAGCGGGACATGGGGGAAGTATAGCAAAATTTACGGAGCTTAATTACTTGACGATACGTGATGTAAGATGGTAAAAACAAGCTAGTGCGAGCGCTGTGACGAGCCTATGCTCGGTAGAATAATACGCGAATACGTATCATCCCTGTGATGACGGTTCTCGGCCTATCAGTTAGTTGGCGGGGTAAAAGCCCACCAAGACTACGACGGGTAGCTGGTCTTAGATGCAGACTGGTCAAATACAGCATAATCGACATGCACTAACCCTACCCGCAAAATTCTAGATAGCGGGTAGGGTTTCTTATTTGTATATGTGTTGTATTATGGCTTTATTATCCAGATATGAGTTTTTCCAAACCCCAATTCCTCATTGGCATAGATGAAGTCGGTCGTGGTCCTATCGCTGGACCGGTGGCAGTTGCTGCTTTTTGTATTCCGATTAAAAACCTCATAAAAGTTCGTCGAATTTTCAAAGGTGTCAAAGAATCAAAACAATTATCTGAACAACAGCGTGAAGGATGGTTTGGCATCATTCAGCAAAGTAAAAAGCTTCGATTAGTGGATTTTGCTGTCACGTTTCAAAGCGAGAAGGTTATAGATACAAAAAGGTTGTCATTTGCGATCAAGAATGCACTCAAGATTTCATTAAATAAAGTTGTGGCTAATTCAGCTCGTAAGAAATTAAAAGTCCGTTCAGACTCATTTCAAATTCTTCTCGACGGTGGTCTGAAAGCGCCCATAGAATTCACCAATCAAAAAACGATCATTAAAGGTGATGAAAAGGAATTGGTTATTGCACTTGCCTCTATTTGTGCAAAAGTACTTCGTGATAGAAAGATGAACCTCTTGGCGAAAAAATATCCTCAATATGGATTTGAGAAACATAAGGGATATGGGACTCGTGCTCATTATGCAGCTAT
Organism: Minisyncoccota bacterium; assembly: GCA_028713005.1. GTDB lineage: Bacteria > Patescibacteriota > Minisyncoccia > Phycocordibacterales > PALSA-1337 > C7867-002. Next base: position 88,280 of record JAQTPC010000002.1, read on the forward strand.
CAAAAAATACGGCATCCTCGCACTTCATAGAAAATCTTTTCTAAACTAAATAACAAATACCAAGAAGATTATAAGAAAGACGATTGCCAAAATAATATTTATAACTATTCCTGTTACTGTTCCAAAAACTCCAACGGTCGCTGCTTTGATAGCGTGAGTATGACTTTGTTTGCGTATCAATTCGCCGATAGTGATACCGATGAATAAGCCGACAAATCCGCCGAATAATGGAAAGATGATAGTACCGATGATTGCACCTGCTATGCCATAGAGAAATGTTTTACCACGTGCACCGCCATAGTGTGCACCGAGTATACCGGCGAGCTGGTCGATGATTACAGAACAAATAGCTATGATGCCGAGGACGAGGAGCTCCTTTGTGCTGAGACGGGTGAAATGATCGATGAAGCCATAGATAAGTGCGATGATAAAGAGATAGGGTATACCGGGCAGCATAAAGGCAATCGAGACGATGCCAGGAAGCATGAGCAAGGCGGCGATGATGATGAGGGTTGTGGTGATCATGGGATTAATTATAGCAGAACGGAATCTTGCTTTGGCTATGGTGAATCTCGCCCTACGGGCACAGTACAGGTCTCGTATTTTCTCAGAGCATAGCTCCTCGAAAATATACTCGACCTTTTCGATTCCCACCCGTGAGTCGCGCAGGCGACTCACTCCCGGTCCATTCAAAAATCTGCATTAAGCAGATTTTTTCATGTGCCCGGGGTGGGAATCGAACCCACACGGTCTTGCGACCACAAAATTTTAAGTCTTGCGTGTATAACCAATTTCACCACCCGGGCGGATGTATTCAATAGTTTACAGCTAAAAGTGTAAAGTGCAAATTAGATGTGAGCTACTGAATTTTGTGGAGGCCACGGGGAGAATCGAACTCCCGCATATTCCTTTTGCAGAGGAACGAATTACCACTTTTCTACGTGGCCGTGCGAACACTCTATCATTTTATAGAGGAATCGTCTAACGCTATTTGATGCTACTTATTCTCAACTTGGCGCTCAATCTCATCGATACGTTGTCTGTTTTTCTCGCCAACATCGATAGCGACTTCAAAGAAAGGTACACGCATCATACGCGCATGTTCTTGAACATATTCACGAAAATCACGTAAACGACGAGTAAAGAAATCCAGCGCAGCTTGTTCTTGATTTTCAGGAAGGACGGTAAAGAGTATTTTTGCTTTTGACGCTCGTGAGAAAAGCTCAACACTCGTGATGGTGATAAGGGAAGTACGGTTTGATTCGCGCATGAGAAATTCACTCGCAAGCTCGCGAAGTATCTCTTTTGTTCGGTTTTCAGTTTGATCAGACATATTCGTTTAATCTTTATCTTAATTATTTTTATATTTTCTCGATGGTACGGACTGCTTCGATCTTGTCGCCAACGGCTATTTCCATCTTTGATTCAACCATCATGCCGCACTCAAAACCAATCGCTACTTCATCTACTCGCTTCTTCTGACTCTGGAGCTCGCGGATCTTGCCACGACCGATCTCATTTTCACGACGGATGATACGGACTTCTGCTCCAGAAGCAAGAACACCTTCCTGCACTTTACCGCCGATAACTTGGCGATCCTTCTCTTTTGAAAATACAGCGAGTATCTTTGCGCGACCAAGCATTTCTTCAATGTACTCTTTTGGAATCTTTGAAGTAAAGATGTCTTGAACATATTGAATAAGTTCGTAAATGATTTTGAAGTTTTTTACGTTTATTGGAGTAGCAGCACGCTCAATCATAGCTGCAGCTTTTTTGTCTGGATCAGCATTGAAGCCAATGATAATGATATGTGGATCACCGATAGCGATTTTGACATCGTTTTCATTTATCTCACCGAGACCTTCTGAAACGATCTTTAATTTCACTCTGTCGTGAGTGATTTTGATGAGCTCGTGCTTGATACCTTCGAGACTGCCGATGACGTCGGTTTTGATGATGACCGGAATAGTAACTACTTCCAAAGTGCCATCAGTTGGAATAGTGACAACAGGGACTTCCTCAGCTTTTGCTGCTTGAGACTTTATTTTCTCAGTACGTACGTATTCTTCACTTATTTTCTCAGCCTCTTTTTTATTTGAAATAGTGACAAAGGGAAGTCCACAGGCAGGAATCTTGCTCCAACCGAGGATCATGACCGGCATGCCGGCTATACCACTCTCTATTTTTTCTCCTTTAAAGTTATTGATGAAACGGACAGGTGCGAACGCGTCTCCTGAAACAACGAATGTTCCTGTAGTAAGCGTACCGTTCTTAATAAGGAGCGTAGCTGATATACCTGAACGAGCACTGCGTTCTGTTTCGATGATGACACCGCCTGCAGGATCACTCGGGTTGCTCTTGAGATCTGATATTTCAGTGACGAGCATAATCATATCGAGAAGGTCAGAGACACCAGTTCCTTTGAGAGCAGAAATCTCAACGCATGGTATGTCACCACCCCAACCTTCGACATAGATTTCTTTTTCACCGAGACTTTCTTTTGTCTTATTTACATTCGCATTTGGCTTGTCGATCTTGTTTATAGCAACGATGAAGGGAATGTTTTGATCCTTAATATTTTTGTACGCTTCCATCGTTTGTGGTTTGACGCCATCTTCTGCTGAGACGACGAGGATGGCAACATCTGCTGCTTGAGCACCGCGTTCGCGGATAGAACAGAATGCTGCATGACCAGGTGTGTCGAGGAAGGTCAGCATACTCTTTTTTCCTTCTGCTGTTATATGCTCTACCTGATATGCGCCGACGTGTTGAGTGATACCACCTGCTTCGCCAGCTACAATGTTCGACTTGCGGATATAGTCGAGGAGAGTGGACTTTCCATGGTCAATATGACCCATGATGACTACCACAGGAGGGCGATTGGTCACATTTTGAGTTGTAGGGGTAGGTTTTGCCATGGTATTGAAGAGAAACTGGGTGGGCCAAGAGGTGCGCGAGAGATGGCCTATACAGGTAAAAGAGTGTACCAGAATATGGCTTGTTTGACAATGTTTTTTCCGAGTGGTAATGTCGGGCTAAAGAGTGGTTAATGCAAACAACTAAATAAAAAATTGAGAAAGATAAAATTATGATTCGTATTGATATCTTCTATTCTGATAACGCTGGTGACCCCGTTCTCACTTTTGGGCAAGTTCAAGCCTTTTACGAAGCGCTGAAAAGTAAACCCCCGTTTGGAGGTTTTGATCAAAAGCTGAGCGTAAATATGATCAAGTGCGAGGCTCGCTTCGGCCAGCAAGCTAACGGCATTTCCGTCAATCTTAAAACAGTAGTCATGAAGAATTCACGAGAATTTGTCCTGATTTGGGTGATGGAGGCTTGTCGCTCGCACTTACTGGTCTCCTGCGGTGAAAAAAGACCGATCTATATTTATTACGCAAATACGCAACAGGAGGTCTGTCTCAATTGATTTGGTTCTAACTTAAAGAAGGATGCCTAACCGCACACTTCTTTTTTATTTGACGGTGACGAAATTTTTCGTCACCCTATTTTAGTCCCTCCTTCGCCTTCTCCAACGCCTCACGTTCCTCATCTGACAACTCATATTCAGACCCATGACCCTTTACTGGTTTTGAAAAGACACTGACATGTTCGCGCGAGTAGAGGCTTGAGACAACAACTCCATCGCCCTCTTCGGTGAGAAATGCTGTTGCAAAACTTTGATTACCTCCGCCACCATTGCCTTTGAATGGATTGAAACGAACAGTGTGGACTGACTGCACACTCTTTTTGAGGCGCTTTTCTACAGTAGCGAGATATCCCTCCAATTCTTTTTTAAATGATTGGAGCTCATTGAGATCAGATGAGACAGAAGTAAGTGAATCACCGATATGGTTTGAATCTACACCAACGAGGAATTTTTTGAGCTTAAGGTACATCATGATTACCAATACCAAAAGCACGATAGTGAAAAGAGAAAGAATAATAATGGCGATCCAGGTAGGGTTTGAAAGGATTGATTGCATGAGGGGATTATAACATGCTAGTTTATTCTTTAAAGGATCTTTATGGCAAAAATAAAAACTATAAGAACTCGTCACTGGACACCTAGTCCACTTCGGTTTGGTTTGTCATTGGGGAATGTGTTTACTCCTCAAATCAACATGTCTCCCAGCAATCCATTTTTTGGTTTACCCACGAATGGTCACAATGGATATCATTTGATTGGTTCACGGGGACATTTACATCGCCCTAAACGCAGTTTATTCAATCGCAAGTTCGGCCAGAAATAATTTTCTTAGTTTCTCTTTCAATCGTCACACATTCTGTGGCGACTTTTTTTTATCTCGATAATGAGCTATATTACAACACATAGAAACCATTATGTTCAAATCCCGTATATATCTCGATTACGCCTCACTGACCCCTATAGATCCTCGCGTCACTCGCGAGGTTAAAGCGTATTCGTCATTCTCATATGCCAACCCATCTTCACTCTACAAAGAAGGGGTGAATGCAAAGAAAGCTTTGGCAGAAGGACGTCAAAAAGTTGCTGACTACCTCCATGCTCATGCTGATGAGATCATTTTTACCAGCGGGGGCACTGAAGCAAATGCACTTGCCCTTGAAGGTGTCGGGCGCGCGGCAGTTCGTGCCGGTTTCGTAGATCCGATAAATAGTATCAAGCCGCACTATATTATTTCATCAATCGAACATTCTTCTATCATCGAGACAGCGAACATGCTGGAAAAACATGGCTGTGAAGTGACGAGACTATCAGTCGACCAGAACGGCACCATCTCGCTCGATGAACTCAAAAAATCTATCAAGCCGAATACAGTCCTTGTTTCGATCATGATGGTCAACAATGAGATTGGTTCAATTCAACCTATAAAAGAGATTGCAAAAATTGTAAGAGATATGCGCAAATCCCGAGGCACTGATTCTAAGTATCCACTCCTGCACACTGACGCTGCGCAGGCTCTCTATGAAGAGATAAATATGCAAAATCTTGGTGTGGACCTTCTAACACTCGATGGAAGCAAAGTATATGGTCCACGTGGTATTGGTGCGTTGTATGTACGTAGAAATACACCAATCGAAGCGATTATTCTTGGTGGTGGACAAGAAAGTGGTTTGAGATCTGGTACAGAAAATATTCCCGGGATTATGGGGTTTGCGAAGGCGTTAGAATTAAAACAAAAGGAAAGAGGGAAAGAAGGAAAGAGTGAAAGTGAACGAGTTGCAAAACTACGCACATATTTTATTGATGAAATAAAGAAAGTTCGATCAGATATCAAGGTTAATGGTGATTTAAGTAATTCAGCACCTCATATTGTAAACATCTCAATTCCTGGTATAGATAATGAATTTCTCTTATTTAAACTTGATGCAAAAGGCATAGCGTGCTCGACAAAAAGTTCATGTTTACGCGATGAAGATGAGTCATATGTTTTGAAATCAATTGGTGCAAATAGTGCCACGTCACTCCGCTTTTCATTTGGTCGTTGGACGACATTTGGCGACATAAAGAGGGCTATCAAGATAATCAGGCTTGCACTATAAGTCATATTCTGATACTATCCCTTTCTACACATATGCTTATCATCAGATTACAGAGAACAGGCCGCAAGCACGAACCAACCTTCCGTGTTGTTTTGACTGATTCAAAGAACGGTCCAAAGAGTGGCAAGTACCTCAAGAACCTTGGTTGGTACGATAGTCGCCTCAAGAACAAGGCTGATCAGCTCGATACAGAGGCTATCAAGAAGTGGGTTAAGGATGGTGCAAAGCTCTCAGATACTCTCCATAACTTCCTCGTTTCTCAGAAAGTTATCACTGGCAAGAAGGTTAATGTTCTCCCAAAGAAGACTCCTATAAAGAAAGATGTTCCGCCTGAGGCAGCAAAGCCTGCAGAAGCAGCACCAGCCCCCGCTCCAGAACCAGCTCCAGTTGCATAGTTTCAGAAAGGCGCTTAGGCGCTTTTTTGTTATACTGAGTTTATATGAATAAAGTATTTATACCGCGTATTGAATTTCAAGACTTTCCCTTAGAAAAAGAATCTGAGTTATTTGTATATTTTCTGAGTGAAAAAAGATGGATTTCGCTTTTTGAAAAAGTGTACCCGACATTGTGTGAGTCACTTAGGAATGTGAATGATAAAGAGCGCGCGACCCTTATTTGTAAAGATTTTATACGAACATTTAGAGAGTCAAATAAAGATACTATTCAAACATCAACAGCTCAGCTTCAGACAAAATGGAGTGTATTAAGTGTAGATTTTCTGAAGAATATAGCTGAGCATTTCCAAACTGACTGGCCAAGGGATAAAGAAGCTATTGCAGGATATATTTCAATTCTTCCTGTTTACCCACGTTTTTTGGATACATACTCATTTTGTGTGGGGTATAAAGACACCTCTGCTGCCATTGAAACTGTCGCTCATGAAATACTTCATTTTCTGTGGTTTAAGAAATGGAGTGAAGTTTTCCCGGAAGCATCTTCGAAAGAATTTGAATCACCGCATTTGGTTTGGAGATTGAGTGAGATTATGGATCCGATCATATTACAGTGTCATCCGATGATTAGAGAGTTGATTAAGCCGAAAAAGTGGGGATATTCATCATTTGCTTCGATTAAAATAGGTGGTGTAAGCATGACTGATCATTTTAAGAAATTATATCTAGATAGTGTCGGCGCAGGTGATTCATTTGAAGGTTTTCTGGTAAAAGCACTGAAAGAGGCAGAAAAATATAAAGAGATTATCTCAACTTTTTAAGTATTACTTTTTAACCTTGCGTCAAATCATTCCTTTGCTAGAATAGTTATAGTACAGCGAACTGTACACCTTACAAATATAAGATAAGAAAGAATATATGAACGCAGACCAGCAGTTCCTCGAATACGTCATCAAAGCATTAGTAGATGTTCCTGATCAGGTAAAGATCGTTCGCACAGTCGATGAGATGGGTGTTCTCCTCACTCTCGAAGTTGGCGCAGCAGATATGGGCAAGATCATCGGTCGTCAGGGCAATACCGCAAAGTCTATCCGCACACTCCTCCGTGTTGTCGGTATGAAGAACAACAGTCGTGTGAACCTCAAGATCAATGAGCCAGTCGGTGGTCTCAAGTCAGCAGAACGTATGGCAGCAGCGGCTCCAACATTGTCACCAACTCCTACCTCAAAGACTCTTGATGAGGCTATGGCAGATCTTAAGCTCGAGTAAACTGCAAACGGAAATTAGAATAATCGCAACAGAAAGTCGGCTCAGTGCCGATTTTTTGTTTGGGTGAGAATATGATAAAATGCTTCTCCACTGTTCTTTCGGTAGCCGTAATATATTTGTTTGAATGTCATCAAAAAGGAGGAATATGATACACAAAAAAGCGTTTCGTCTGTCACATAAATTGTTCTTTACTACACTCAGTAATGCACATTACGTTTTTCCACCGATCGTAAAGGCTCTGGTGAGATGGATGTGATCCATGAGTGAGTCGAATAGATACAATCGCAACCTGTGCACAAATTTTGTGTACAGGTTTTTCTTAAACAGGGCCGATTTTCAAAAGAGTATATTTTACCCAAATAAAAATTGCATGAGGTAAGTCATGCAATTGCGTGTTCCCCGTCTCAATTTTTCGGGGCACTGTTTTCAACTTCGTTTGGTGGTTCGACAACTAAACTATGGGGTAAACGTTTAGCGATTACTGCAGCATTTTGGACCACAATCTCAACTCTTGGGCTACCATCGCCACGAGTGCCCGTTTCGCAAAACTCATATGATGCCGGCTGAGCTATGAGCGGCTCAGTTGCATAATAGAGATTTGGGACCAGGATGTGGTCGAGTTCCTTGCAGGTGAATCTGCTTTTGAAGTAGAGGACAACTTCGGCGAGTGCACGTTCAATCAATTCATTTTCAGCAACGCCACGACTAAAGCTAATGATAGGGCCTGGCTGTAACTTGCTTGCATCCCACTGGATTTCGTTAGTGATGCACAACTTTTCATCTTCAAAACCAAGAATTTGTTTTTGGTCGTGTAGTCGTTCATTGACGATGTGATAGAGCACGGTTAACCCGTTTTCATTTTCAGTTTCGTCTTTTGACTGCAAAGACGCCCTGACGAATTCCTTTTTTTCGTGGTCGCTGGAATCATTCCAGTGTTGGACAAAGATCGCTATGCAAAAACTGCCGAGCGCACTGATAGGAGTCATTGTTGGTGTCATAGTTCTATTCCTTCCTCTTTGAATCTAGGCGATGCGGATGATAGCGTCAATCTTGTCTAAAGCATGAAAATGTAGTATACATGAATATACAATTACCTTTATGTCAAAGCCTATTTTAGCTAAAAATTCACCTAAAAAAGTGACGCCAATCACATTTCACATCATCTCTTTATTCCCAGAGGTTGTTGAACCATATGTGAACTCATCTATCTTGAAGCGTGCACAAGAAAAGGGAATGATTGCCCTTAAATATTACAATCCACGTAATTTTGTCGTTGGTAAAGATGGCAAGATAGCAAAGGATCTTGAAGTGCTCACATATTCAGAAAAGCGCGTGGATAATCGCCCCTACGGTGGTGGTCCTGGTATGGTCATTGAGGCATTACCGATGATACGTGCGATCGAGGAAGCAATTGGAAAGAAAATAAAAAGCGCCAAGACAAAATCAAAAGTGAAGATCGTATTCTTTAGTCCTGTGGGCAAACAATTCTCAAATATAATAGCTGAAACATTTAAAAAATATACTGACATTGTATTCGTGTGCGGTCGTTATGAAGGTATCGATGCACGCGTGAAGAAAGCGTTTCCAATGGTAGATATTTCGGTTGGTCCGTATGTTCTTACAGGGGGTGAACTACCCGCAATGATTATGATTGATACCATTACTCGTCGTATTCCAGGTGTTCTCGGTGATCATGATTCGGTTGAGGAAAATCGTGTTGCAAGCCCTGATGTGTATACTCGTCCTGAGGTTATTGAATATAAAAAGAAGAAATACAGAGTCCCAAAAGTCCTTTTGAGCGGTAATCACAAGGACATGGAGGAGTGGAAAACAGCGATTCGAGCGGGTGGAGGTGAGAAAAAACAAAGATAGCTTGACAGATAAGGCTCAACCTGATAGTCTCTTTGTAACTTCGCAGATTGAGTTCTGCCTACACGCGGAGGATTACAAAGGCTTAAAATTGATCCTACCAGTGCACATCACACTCCGAGCAGTGCGTATGTCATAACCGTCCTCAAAAAACGGGATTTTTGCATGCATGGTGCATCGATCAGGTTTGATTTTAAGAAGTGTGTAGTTCGAGAAAAGTAAATAGTAGCAAAAGGAAAATAGGGAAAGATCACGTTGATGTTTTTCCTTATTTCCGTTCTGTCATTATTTATTTTGTCGTTTTAATAAGAGTGTAATTTATTAGGTCACTAATTTTTATCAATATGCCCAACTCACCTTTGATTCACACGACAGGTCCACGTCCAAAGAAGTATTTTTCACGATATCAGGCTCCACTCACAGAGATGCCAAACTTGGTTGAGTCACAGCTCACCTCTTTTGCTGCACTTCTTGAACACGGTTTCGGAAATCTCCTTAAAGAGTTTTCTCCGATCAAAGACTACGCAGAAAAGAAGTTCGAGCTCTCAATGGGTGGCATTGAACTTGTTTTGCCAAAGTTCGATGAGCACTATGCCAAGGTCAACAAGCTGAACTACGAAGGTCAGATCAAGGTTAAGGTTCATCTCAAGAACAAGACACTCAACGTAGAAAAAGAACAAGAAATGTTCTTGGCTGATATTCCACTCATGACCGATCACGGTACATTCATCATCAACGGTGTAGAACGTGTCATCGCTCCTCAGCTCGCTCGTTCATTCGGTATCTTCTTTACTTCAAACGAAGTAAAGGGTAAGAACTATTTTGGTGCAAAAGTTATCCCAGCTCGTGGTGTATGGATGGAAATTGAGATGGATACAGATGGTACTATCCTCTGCCGTATCGACCGTAAGCGTAAATTCCCGATCACATCACTCATGCGTGTCCTGGGTGCAACTTCAAATGACTCTATCTCTGATCTCTTTAGGGGAAACCCTGAAGCTAAGAAAGTTATTGATCTCACTCTCGCTAAGGATCATGCAAAGACAATCGATGAAGCATACATGGAGATCCATAAGCGTCTCCGTGATGGTGATCTCGCTACAGCTGAGAATGCACGTTCATTCATCCAGTCAATTTTGAAAGCAGATCGTTATGATATATCACGTGTCGGTCGTTTCCGTTTCAATAAACGTTTTGCAAAGTCTATGGAAGAAAAGGAACTCGAACGTCGCACTATCTCTCTCGATGACGTCGTAACCACAGTCAGTCATATCGTTACGTTGGCCAACACGCCTGACATGCAGCCTGATGACATCGACCACCTCGGCTCACGTCGCGTCCGTTACGTTGGCGAGCTCCTCGAACAGCGTATCCGTCTTGGTTTGACCCAGATGAAGCGTAACATTCAGGACAAGATGTCGACTGTTGAACCAGATGTTACTTTGCCTGTTTCATTTATTTATCCACGTCCACTTCAAGCTCGTATCAAGGAGTTCTTTACTACAAACCAGTTGTCTCAGTTCATGCAGCAGGAGAACGTTCTCGGTGAGATCGAGCATCTCCGTACGCTCACTGCTCTCGGTCCCGGCGGTCTCTCCCGTGAACGTGCAGGTTTCGAAGTCCGTGACGTGCATCCATCTCACTATGGTCGCCTTTGTCCTATCCATACACCAGAAGGTCCAAACATTGGTCTCGTGCTCCGTCTCACCACATATGCTCGTATCAATGAGTTCGGTATGATCGAAACTCCCTATGCAAAGGTAAAAGGTGGTGTTGTTACCAAGGAGATTCTTTATTTGAATGCTCTCGAAGAAGAAAACTTCCGTATCGCTCATGCTGCTACTCCCTATGATGCAAACGGAAAGATCGCAGGCAACGAGGTTGAGGTTCGTATCAACGGACGCCCAGCTCTCGCTACGGCAAAAGAAGTCGACTATATCGACATCGCTACTAACCAAGCCTTTTCTATTGCCACATCACTTATTCCATTTTTGAACCATGACGATGCGAACCGTGCATTGATGGGATCGAACATGCAAAAGCAGGCAACACCATGTCTCATTCCTGAAGCTCCTGTTGTTGCAACAGGCATGGAAGCAAAAGCAGTCATTGATACAGGTCGTGTCATCGTCGCAAAAGAAGATGGCGAAATCACCTATGTTGATGCAAAGAAAGTCACCTTCAAGTCAAAAAAGACAGGTAAGAGTCATGATTACAATCTTGTACTCTTCTCACGTACAAACGGCTTTACCGCTTTCCACCAGCGCCCTATCGTTTCAGTTGGTGACAAGGTAAAGAAGGGTGATATCCTCGTCGACACATCAACTTCTGACAAGGGCGAGATCGCTCTCGGTCACAACGCTCTTGTAGCTTTCATGTCATGGTCTGGTGCAAACTACGAAGATGCGATCATTCTCTCAGAGCGTGTCGTCAAAAATGCAAAGTGGAGTTCTATCCATATCGAAGAATTCGTCGTCAACGTTCGTGATACAAAGCTCGGTCCAGAAGTTACGACATGTGATATTCCAAACGTCGGTGAAATCAAGCTCAAGAACCTCACCGAAGAAGGCATCGTCCGCATCGGCGCAGAAGTTCGTCCTGGTGACATCCTCGTCGGTAAGATCAGTCCAAAGGGTGAGACGCAGTTGACCCCTGAAGAGCGCCTCCTCCGTTCTATTTTCGGAGAAAAAGCTCGTGACGTGAAGGATACCTCAAAGCGCATGGAAAACGGCAAGCGTGGTCGCGTCATTTCAGTCAAGATATTCTCACGCGAAAAGGGTGACAAGCTCGAGTCTGGCATCATCAAGAAGATTTATATTGAAGTCGCTCAGGTCCGTAACGTATCAGTTGGAGACAAGATGGCAGGACGTCACGGTAACAAAGGTGTTATCTCAAAGATTCTCCCAGAGGAAGATATGCCTTACATGGCAGACGGTACTCCAGTTGACGTGATCCTCACACCGCTCGGTGTTCCATCTCGTATGAACCTTGGCCAGATCTTGGAACTCCACCTCGGTCTCGCTGCTCACACACTCGGTTATCAAGCTATCGTTCCTCCTTTCATGGGAGCTACAGATGAAGAGATCAAGGCAGAGCTCGTCAAAGCCGGATACGATGCTTCAGGAAAGATGACTCTCCGCGATGGTCGCACTGGTGAATATTTCCAGCAGCCAGTCGCTGTCGGTTACATGTATATCCTCAAGTTGCACCACATGGTTGAAGACAAGATACATATGCGTTCTATCGGTCCCTACTCTCTCATCACACAGCAGCCTCTCGGTGGTAAGGCACAAGGTGGAGGTCAGCGTTTTGGAGAAATGGAAGTCTGGGCATTGCTCGGTCACGGTGCAGCACATACACTTCGCGAAGTTCTCACGGTCAAGTCCGATGACATCATGGGCCGTTCACAAGCATTCGACGCTATCGTCAAGGGTGAACGCATGAAGCTTCCAAACTTGCCAGCATCATTCAATGTCTTGTTGAAGACACTCCGTGGTTTGGCATTGAATGTCGAATTAGCAAAGAAGCCTCAGGTCGCAGAGGAATAATAATGATTTAATATTTACATAAATCTACAATCTTAAATCTAAAATTATGACTACTACTATCACAACAAAAAAGAATACCGACGCTATCGACTTTGATGTCGTACGTTTGACACTTGCTTCACCTGACAAGATCCTCGAATGGTCATATGGTGAGATCACCAAGCCAGAGACGATCAACTATCGTACACAACGCTCAGAAAAGAGTGGTTTGTTCGATGAACGTATCTTTGGTCCAGATCGCGACTTTGAATGTTATTGTGGAAAATACCGCGGCATTCGTTACAAGGGCATCGTCTGTGAAAAATGTGGCGTTGAAATCACACGCTCTATAGTTCGCCGTGATCGCATGGGTCACATCGAACTCGCTTCACCAGTTTCACATATTTGGTTCCTCCGTTCAGTACCATCACGTATTGGTCTCATCCTCGGTATGACCAGTGCTGATCTCGAAAAGGTTGTCTATTTCGCAGGGTATATGATCACCAAGATTCATGAATCAGAAAAGGATCAATTCTTGAAAGATCTCGACGCTGAATATAAAAACAAAGTTAAGACTGCTCAAGATGACAAGACAAAGGAGGCGTTGAAAGATCTCGTTGTCACAGCTCGCAAAGATATAGAAAGTCTCGAACCAGGTTTTGTTATGGACGAGATGACCTATCACAAGTTCGCTATGAAGTACGGTTCACTCTTTGAAGCTACTATCGGTGCAGAAGCTATCTACGATATGCTCAAAAAGATTGATCTTGCAAAACTTAAGACTGATCTTGAAAAGGCGTATGAGACAGCAGGTGCAGCCGACAGTGAAAAGCTTTCAAAGCGTCTCACTCTCGTCAAACAAATGATTAAGGCAAATGTCCGCCCAGAGTGGATGTTCCTTATCCGTATCCCTGTTATCCCACCAGGTCTCCGTCCTATGGTTGCTCTTGAAGGTGGTCGTTATGCCACATCAGATGTGAACGATCTCTATCGCCGTGTCATCAACCGCAACAATCGTCTGTTGAAACTCAAGGCTATCAATGCGCCTGAGGTTATCCTCCGCAACGAAAAGCGTATTCTTCAAGAAGCAGTTGACGCTCTTATCGATAACTCGATCCGTCACTCATCATCAGCAGGTGCTGCTGCTCTCGCTGCTCAGAAGCGCGCTCTCAAGTCGCTCTCTGATGGTCTCAAGTCAAAGCACGGTCTCTTCCGTCAGAACCTCCTCGGTAAGCGTGTCGACTATTCTGGTCGTTCAGTTATCGTCGTTGGTCCTGAGCTCAAGCTCGACCAGTGTGGTTTGCCAAAGCACATGGCACTCGAACTCTTCCGTCCGTTCGTTATCTCAGGTCTTTTGAAGAAAGAACTCGCATATAACATCCGTGGCGCAAACCGCCTCATTGATGATGGTACAAAAGAAGTCTGGGAAATCCTCGAAGAGGTCATCAAGGGTAAGTATGTTCTTTTGAACCGTGCTCCTACCTTGCACCGTCTCGGTATCCAGGCATTCCGCCCAACTCTTATTGAAGGTAATGCAATCCACGTTCACCCGCTCATCTGTACAGCTTTCAATGCTGACTTCGACGGTGACCAGATGGCTGTCCACGTTCCACTTTCTGAGGAAGCTCAGATGGAAGCGCGCGAGATCATGGCATCAGATAAGAACATCCTCAAGCCAGGTTCAGGTGATCCTACAGTTGTTGCAAAAATGCTCGACATCGTGCTCGGTTGTTTCTGGGTTACAAAGATTGTTGACGGCTCATTTGGCGAAGGCAAAATCTTCGAATCTCCAGATGCTGCTGTACAGGCAGAAGTCTATGGTCAGGTCAGTCTCCGTGCAAAGATCAAGGTCTTGCCAGGTGAAGGTAAAAAGTACGAAGCCAAGAATGGTCAGATCTTCGAGACTACTGTTGGTCGTATCCTCTTCAACAACGTATTGCCTATAGATCATCCATTTATCAACAAAGAGATCGACAACCGTATCCTCGGTTCAACTATCGATACATTGATGATCAACTACGGCATCAGTTCTATCCCTGAAACTCTCGACAGAATCAAGAACTTTGGTTTCAAGTATGCTACCCACTCTGGTACCACATGGGGTATCGACGACGTTGTTATTCCAAAAGAAAAGCCAGCTATCATCAGTAAAGCAAAGGGTCTCGCTGATACAGTTAGTGATCAGTTCAACGAAGGTTTGCTCACAGAAGAAGAGCGTATCCGCAAACATATTGAGATCTGGCAGAAGGCAAAGGGTGATCTTGAAAAGGTTATTCCTGCGTCTC
>JAQTPC010000011.1 GCA_028713005.1 Minisyncoccota bacterium
ATCTCAAGAAAAAGATTGTTGGTCAGGATGAAGCAGTCACCAAGATCGCAGACACTATTCGCCGTTCACGTGCGGGTATTGCAGATCCCAATCGTCCAATCGGCTCATTTATATTCCTTGGACCAACAGGTGTTGGTAAGACTGCTCTCACCAAGACTCTCGCTGAGTTTATGTTCAACGATGAAAAGTCACTCATCCGTGTAGATATGTCAGAGTTCATGGAAAAGCACAGTGTTTCAAAGCTCATCGGTTCACCTCCAGGATATGTTGGTCATGATGAAGGAAGTAATATCACCGAGACAGTTCGTCATCGTCCTTACTCAGTGATTCTCTTTGATGAAATAGAAAAGGCACACCCTGAAGTATTCAACATACTCCTTCAGGTTCTTGATAATGGTCGTTTGACGGATAGTAAGGGTCGCATCGTCAATTTCCGCAATACCGTCATCATCATGACGTCCAACATCGGCTCACAGCATATCGAAAAGATGGAGAAGCTCGGTTTTGCGAGTCCAGGTACTGATGGTTCAAATCGTGACAAAGCAAACTATGCGCAAGCAAAGGAAAAAGTCATGTCATCACTCAAAGAACATTTCCGTCCAGAATTTTTGAATCGTCTCGATGATATCATCATCTTTGATGTTCTTTCACCTGAAGCTATCAAGGAGATCGTACAGATCCAAGTTGCAGATGTGGTCAAACGTTTGTCGGACAAGGGCATTGAGCTCATTCTCAAGCCTGAAGCATATGAGTATCTCGCCAAGGAAGGTTACAATCCACAGTATGGTGCACGTCCACTCAAGCGTTTGATACAGAACAAGATCCTCACTCCTGTGGCAAAGCTCATCATCGGTCAGGAGCTCAATAAGGGCGGAGCTATCACCGTTGGTGTGAAAGAATCTACTGTAAAAAATACTGATACAGGCGCAATTGAAAAAGAATTTACTTTTGAGGTCAGAAAGAAAAAGGGAAAGCAGGAGAGTTCGGTGGTGATGCCTGATGCAGTTATGGTGAAGTAGTACGCAGGTGCATTGCTCGTCACCCAAATAAAAATCGAGCTATATGCTCGATTTTTATTTGGTGCGCCGGGTAGGATTTGAACCTACGGAGCCCATAGGGCGACAGATTTACAGTCTGTTGTAATTGACCGCTCTACCACCGGCGCATTAAGGAACTTCTAGAGAATATCACGTTCACCTGAAAAACTCAAAGCTTTGAAGGGTTATTTATACAATGACTTTTTTGAGCTGTGCAGGGATGTGTACGGCGATCTCATATGAAATAGTGCCACATTTCTTTGCCATATTTACTATAGAATTTTCGTCTGTACTCTTTCCACTTATAGCGATTGCTTCTGCGCCTACATTAATATCTTGCACATGTGAAATATCAACTATGACAATGTTCATGCTGACTCGACCAATAATACGACAAGGGGTGCGATGTGGACCAACGAGTACAGTGCCGATATTTGATAGTCGTCGATCGATACCTTCATAGTACCCAACAGGTATTGTTGCGATAGTTGTTTCGCTCTGTGCTTTAAATGTATTACCATAACCAACAGTATCTCCTTCTTTTATATGTTTGATACCAGTGATGATTGTCTTCATCTCGAGTACAGGTAAGAGTGCGAGCTTGTGATTGAGAGATTCATTTTCTGATAGACCGTAGAGGCCGATGCCGAGACGAGAAACATTTGCTGCTATGTCATGTGTAAAGCGATGTCCATCAGTTGCAGAAAGATGGATGTATTTAAGTGTTTCAAATTCGTGTTTAAACCTGTCCACGATTTTATTCCATAAATGAGTTTGACCTTCAGTAAATGACTCATCAACATTATCGGCGTCACAGAGGTGTGAGCATATACCTTCAAGTAGGAGCGGACGTTTGCCAGCACTGTCGTGTTGTATGAGATTGATTGCTTCCTCAATCTCCGTTGGAAGGATGCCTTGGCGGTGCATACCCGTATCGACTTTCAAATGTATGCGAACAATCTTTGGACGGAAGCGGAAGTGTGGAGATCTGAAACCCAGTTTACCTTCAGTTGAAGGCCAGCGTTCGACTTTTTGCTCAGCGATCACCCGAAGCGTTTCTATAGTCGTTACGGTGAACGATACATCCTTGAGATTTGAAGAACGTATTGTCTCAGGACGAGTATAACCAATGACGAGGAGGGGAAGGGTGAATCCTTTGGCCCGAAGCGCAATCGCTTCAAAGTATGAGTCGACGATACAAAAAGGGATGCTACCGTGTTGATTAGCCTCATGTTGCAGGATGTGGGCAATCTCAAACATACCATGTCCGTATGCGTTACTTTTGAGTACTGGAGCGACGAGAGCGTGCCCCTCGCTATCTTTTGGTGCCAGTTTTCGGAACTCATGGAGGTTGTGAATGAGGTGATTTTTGTTGATTTCAACCTTTATAAGCGGTTCATAGGGGAAGCGCTTACGTGAAGCCCAAGTGAGTAGATTCATGGCTCTAATTCTACGCTTTTCGATACTATCCAGCTATATTGACATTAGTACTATAGTGTGCTAGTATGTATGCATAACCAAACTGGGCACATAAGCCCTTTTGTTCTTTTACAAGCATATAGTGTCAATCCTCTTTCTACCCGTTGTAGTAAGTGTGTTGATTGTAATTGAACATCGCGAAAAGGAAATATATGAAGAAATCAGTTATTGCTATTGTGTTTGTCGGCCTCTCATTGGCGACATTCATCATCATTCACTTCGGCCTGAAACATGGTTCGACAGAATTTGGATCCGTGGCATTAGAACAGCCGGCAACTCCTTCATCGGAGTCACAGCCATCTGCCTCGATGTCTATGGTTCAGGATGATCAACGTGCGTTAGCGGACGTTTCGAGCTCACCCTCGAGTAACGGCCTGCTCACGCTCAAGCTGAACCCGTCGTTCAGCAAAAAACTTCCGTCACCAGAAGAGGCTCAGAAGGCCCTGGCGATGAACGAAGAAATCAACAAAGCACAGCGCAGTCAATAATAAACAACATAACATAAACCTCGGAAAACAAAAACAGAAAGATTGAAAATGAAAACTATTCGTTTATTCCTCATGGTATTGGTTCTCGGTGTAGTCTGCATTGCCTCGGCCTTCAGTGGTCTGGCGCAAAGCAAGTCTTTGCCGATTGACAGTTTGGCGTCTGCGGTGTCACACAATCTGCTGCTCGTGCGGCAGGTCTATGGGCAGTTGTATTCGTCTTCGATCCTCAACACGAATGGCTCCAAGACTTTTTGGAACCAACCTTATAACCCTAACGGTGTTCCAAAGGAAAGTGACTTGGTTGCAATGGTGGTGACAAACCCTTTTGCTTTCATGATCGCTCGTCCGAGCAATGACTGGGTTAATGTGTGGATCAACTACCAGTCGGCGGAGGGATATCAACTCTTCTACGCCAGTGAAGGATTCCAGCTCACCCAATCGAATGGTGTTTGGCAAGTGCCAGCATCCGCTTCGACAAACTTACAGAATTGGATCGGCTATTACGAGCCTATTGCAGAAAAGAACGCTATCGGCGCGCATTTAAACTTACGTGATGCTAACGAAAATCTTTTGCAAAACATCTATCTGCAAGTAGACTGGAACTACAATACCCACGTTGGCACGATCCTCAATCAAACGACATACCTCGGCCAACACGGCGAAATGGTCGTCACCTACGGTCAGTTTGACCAGTATGGAAATATGACTAATAGCTATGACGTGGCGTTCGCACTCGATGAAGACAAGGGTGGCGCAGTTCTTGTGCCAGCCAATGTTAAAGCGGGCTTCACACCGTCGTGGGATGGACTCATCACTGTGCTTCAACCTCCGGTTGTTGCACTGACCAATGTCCCGAGTAAAAATCATATCGGCACGTCACCACTTGTTGAAATCACGCTGACGAACGCTATGACTGTTTACTTCAGTGCAAATACGACTGAAGGTGAGACGGCCAACGGCTTCACCGTAAAGCTCTTGCAAAGCGGTGTTGATCTACCGGTCGTTCCTTATGTGATTCCTCAGGGCGCAAGTTCTTTAGGGGTTACGTTACCTGCAGGTGTTTACCACATTGACTACTCGTGGCCACAATTGGCCCCGGCGCAAGTCTTGCCCTACTGGTATTACGGTGGTGGTGGAAAAGGTTAATTGACACTATAACTTCACAAACCGCGTTGCCCTCAAAAGCTTCGCGGTTTTTTTATTTTCTATTTCCCAGGTCCGACCTAGAACTAGGTCGGACCTGGGAAAAAACTTCAGCAAATCTTGAGAAGTAATTTATAGGTATTTTATCAACATAATATAAGATAATTTTAGATATGAAAATCACCCAAACCCCCGTTAGTCTTTTTGATGCCATCATCCTCATGTTATTCTTCGGAACGTTGAATATGTTGGAAAATATGAGAAATAGGCTCAAAAAGCCGGTTATATAACACAACTGCAAGGGTGTACCTTGCGGTTTTTTGGTCTTTAGGCTATAGTATGGCGACATATTTTAATACTTCCATGTCACAGAAATCACTCATCCAACTCAAGAATAAGACAACAGGCGAGACCTACTGGACTCGTAAAAACAAGAAGCTTGTTGAACGCAAGATAGAGTACAAAAAGTACAGTGCAAAATTGCGCAAGCACGTTGTTTTCAAAGAAGCAAAGAAATAAGATATGCCGACGAAAGTCGGTTTTCTTTTACATTAACTGTTTTGCATAGCAGTCAAAAAGAGGGTAGTATGAGGGAACCGAATTTTGAAGTACAAGATTCGGGCGATTAGTTAAGTGGCATAACTGCGGTCTCCAAAACCGCTGTCCGAGGTTCGATTCCTCGATCGCCCGCAACGAAGGAACATAGTGACTGAGTAAGGACGATAGCGAGGCAACTACTTGCCTCGCGCCGAGGAATCGAAAAGGTTGAGTATATTTTCGAAGAGCCTTGCTCTGAGAAAATACGAAACCTGTACCGAAGCTGTAAGCTTCGATTCCTCGATCGCCCGCAATGAGTGAGCTTCGCGAACGAATGTGGGTGATAACAAAACACTTTCGTGTTTTGTGTGGAGGAATCGAAAAGTTTGAGCACGTGGAACGGAGCGAAGCGAGTACCACGCGAAAACTGTACTGAAGCTGTAAGCTTCGATTCCTCGATCGCCCGCCGTGATTTAACAATCAAAATAAAAAGCCCGCAGATTGCATCTGCGGGCCGGTGATCGTTAGTTTTTCTTTGCATTCTTCTTGCGGCTCTTCTTATGCTTGCCGATGAGTCGGGGGTCCTTCTTAATGATCAGTTCCTTGAACTTGATCCAGTGAGGTATCCGAAGACCGGGCGCAAAGTAGTAGATGAGCTCGAGCATTCGATTATACTTCTTGTCTAGTCGGTCGTAGTCTGTCTCACGCGTTGGTGATGCTTTGACTGCGATGACATTCAGTTCAGAGCTGATGACAGTGAACTTCATCAGCATACTGTCTTTGAAGGCTCGGTGGCGGATATATTCAGGATGAAAACCGAACAATGCACTGAACTCCTGAATTTTCTTGTTTCGATTCAGGCTGAGCTCTGCAGCCTCATTCTGCTGCTGGAGCAAAGTTTCTTTTTCCTTGGCAAGCTGCTGTTCCTGGAGCTTGCGCTGTTCCGTGGCCTGTTCCTGCTCCGCCTGTTCCTGTTTTTCCTTGATTTTTTGCTGCTCAAGCGCCGCCTCTTCTTGCTGCTTCTTTTGTTCAACAGCCTGCTCGGCAATAATACGCTTTTGTTCTTCTTCGAGTTGCGTCGCCTCCATCTTGTCTTTGAGCTCCTTGAGCCTCCTTTTGGCCGCGTCGCCCCGACCTTCTTTTTGGGGTTCCGGCCAGAACCAGATGGTGATGATGGCGGGTATGAGCAATGCGATGAGTGCTATCCCCGACCAGTAGATGATTACAAGGGTATGAAACGAGAGATGTGCCATAAGCTACGTCCTTTCTACGTCTTTCGACGATTTGAAGTGGTTGGTTTGAAATGTGCTATTAACGGCAATCTAACATGAAATAGTATAAAAGTCAATATCAGAGAATAGCCCTGGACAAAACCTTGTAAATGAGCTATTTTCCTAGTAAAGAAAGGAATTGCACATTATGAATGAAACACCAGAGAGCAGCCGGACTACACTCAAACTTGAAGAGCTTTTCTCAAAGCTCATGCTTATTCGTGAATGGAGATTAAATTCGATCGCCCATGGAAGCGAGTATTCTGAGACCGAACTTTTTGTGATGGAACTGATTCAATTGTCTCCAGGAATCAGTGCTCTGGGCTTGTCAAAGATCCTCAAAAAACCGGAAACATCTCTCAGTCAGATCCTTGAACGCTTTGAAATCGAAATGATCATCAAACAGCGCGAAAAAGACAAACGTCCAGTATCGTTGTATATGACCGAACATGGCGCACGCGTGCTATCAGTTGAGCGCACTCATCATTTTGGTGGAACCTGCCACTTGCTCATTCATGACTCGCCGTTCTCAGGCCCGAGCATTGCTGCTTCGGATCTGCCCGTGGTGCTTGAAGCGACAAAAGCACTGCTTGCACAAGAGGAAAAAATCTTTAAAGAAATGCTTGGAAAACCTCCAAACATGTAGATATTACTCACAACGCGTCTGCTTTTGCTGGCGCGTTTTTTATATTAAAAGACCTGTACATACATATTGCAATATTGTAATATCAATTTCTGAAAGGGCCTTTGTCCATGAAACCTATTACCTATGATGAACCTTCACGTATCCAAGAGTTATGTCAGTATTTAGAGCAGTTTCGCTGGTTCAGAATGCTTGATATCGAACTTTGCTACGCAAGAAATGTAGCATTTCGTTTATGGTGGCATGGTCTTTGGGTTCGCTCAAAGATCGGTCATCCATCGACGGGCTTTGATCGGCAAATCCTGGAATGGTATAAAAAAGAATTCGTTTCAATTTGGGATATCGGTATGGTGACGCCCTATGAGATCAATCTCATCCGGCGGCGTAGGGAATTTGACGCTAGATTTCCACACTACCGACCAGTTGAACCAGAATATCCGATCAAGTTCTTCCGAACCAATATTGGTTACAGTTAAGTATTTGATTTATCAAACACGCCCTTCAAAAGGCGTGTTTTTTATATATTGACAAATACACTTAATATGCTTTAATTATATTAAACAAATATAAACAAGTGCTTAAATGCACATACCTGAAAGGCTCTTTTTATGAAAAATGGACAACATGGATTCGTGGATCTCATCCCCGGATCATTCGCCCTCGTTGGACCTAAAGACAAATTCTCAGATTCACGCCAGATTGCTTTGTTCGAGGAGATTATGACGTGGTTCTTTGAATACGTTCCGCACAGTGCAACGTGGCAAACTGATCAATATGTGGAACAGTCTATCGGTGTAGAGCGCTTGTCTGAGCTTCAGTGCAAGGATCTTTTCAAGCATCTTCGCACATATATTCTCTACGCCGGCTACGACTTCATCTTTGTTCCTCGCGATGATGGGCAATGGATGATCACGGTTATGATCCTCAAGGATGCACGGCTTCCTGTGCTAGTGCGATAAATCCTCACATCTCGCGGTTTGTTGAAAAACAGACCGCGATTTTCTTTTGTGCGATTTTATCGTTTTTCTATTTCAAGAAATCCTCAACTTCTTTTTCGATACTGGTTATATTTTCAGGCGAAAACCACTTGATACGCGTATCTTTTTTCCACCATGTCATCTGTCTTTTGGCGTACTGCCATATCTTATTTACAAGAATTTCAATGAGTTTGATCTTGTCAATCTTCATTTGGAGATACTCGGCGAGATAACGATATTCGAGACCAAGCTCGTCCATGCGCTCATATGAGAGACCAAGACCACTCGGTGCTGGTGCATGGAGGTACTCAGCCTCTTGTATCATATTGATACCGTCTTTGTTAGGCGCTTCCATGCGACGGATGAGACGTGCCTTGATGCGGGCACGGAGATCAGTATCTGGCCAGGTTATACCTATTTGTAGCGCAGCGTAGTGACTTTCAGCAGTATCTTTGGTAGTGGTTAGCTTTGGAACTGAACCGAGAGCTCGAGCGATGATGATAGCGCGAGCGAGTCGACGCTTATTTTTCATATCGATTGTCTTTGCTCGTTCTGGGTCGAGCTTTTTCAACTCATCAAAGAGGTCTTCTACAGTTCGTGCTTCAAGTGCTTTTTGCTCTTCAGTATCAGCAGGTACTTCAGGAAAACCGAGATTGTCGATGAGGGATGAAATATAAAATCCAGTACCTCCGCAAACGATAGGGAGTTTACCTCGTGATGCGATATCGACGATAACTTTCTCGGCAAGCTGTCTCCATTCAAGTGCAGTGAATCGCTCATCAGGATCAATAACATCAAGGAGGTGGTGTGGTATGCCGCGCATCTCGCGCTCAGTTACTTTGCCTGTACCGATGTTGAGATGGCGATAGACTTGGCGCGAATCAGCCGAAATGATCTCGCCATTGAACTTTTTGGCAAGTTGCACTGCGAGGTCGCTCTTACCTGAGGCCGTAGGACCGAGGACGACGAGGATTTTGGTGGGTTTATTCATTCTGGCATCTTACTCGACTGTCACTGATTTTGCTAGGTTACGTGGACGGTCAACATCCAAACCTTTTTTTCGGGCGAAATAATATGCAAAGAGCTGAAGAGGGACAATTGTTAAAAGTGGCGAAAGCACTTCAAGTGTTTCGGGAATGTATATGATATCTTCAGCCATATCCTTTATCTGAGTGTTTTTTTCAGTTGTAATAACAACTATTTTTCCTTTACGGGCTTTAATTTCCTGAATGTTCGAAATCATTTTTTCGTATACACTATCGAGCGGGGCAATTGCTAGAGTTGGAAAATTCTCATCAATCATAGCAAGAGGGCCATGTTTCATTTCTCCCGCTCCGTATCCTTCCGCATGTATATAGGAAACTTCTTTAAGTTTGAGTGCGCCTTCAAAAGCAATTGGGTAATTATATTTTCTGCCGATAAAGAGAAAATCGCGCGAATTTGAATATTTTTCAGCAATTTTTCTGATTGTCTCTTTTTGGGCCAAGATACTCTTTATCTTTTCAGGCAGAAGCTTAATCTCCTCTGCAATTTGTTTTCCTGTGCTCTGTGACATGGTTCGCTGGCGCCCAAGGAATAAAGTAAAAAGCGAAAGTGCGGTTAATTGAGAGATAAATGCCTTAGTGGAAGCAACGCCTATTTCAGGGCCAGCGTGATTGTATATTCCCGCATCTGTTTCGCGGGCGATTGTTGAGCCGACAGTGTTGACGATACCGAGGGTGAGTGCGCCTTTCCGTTTTGCCTCTCGAATAGCCTCGAGCGTGTCGGCCGTCTCTCCCGATTGTGAAATAGCTAGCAGGGCAGTATGCTCGTCCATTATCGGTTTTCGGTACCGAAATTCTGAACCGACTTCAACTTCCACAGGGATGCCAGCATATTCTTCGAGCATATATTCGCCAACGAGCCCAGCATAATAAGCTGTTCCGCATCCAACGATGACGATGCGCTTGATCGAACGTAATTTGTCAGTTACCATCTCAAGCCCACCAAGCTTTGCAGTTCCTTCCTCAATGATAAGGCGTCCTCGAATTGTATTTTCAATAACTTCTGGACCCTGCATGATCTCTTTGAGCATAAAATGCTCGTAGCCATCTTTTTTGACTTGCTCCACATCCCAATCAATGGTTTCTTTTTGTCGCTCAATGAGAATGCTATTGAGGTTATAAATATGGTGAGATTCAGGTGTGATAACTGCTACTTCACCATCGTGAAGATAAATCACGTTTTTAGTATGGCGAAGGATAGGTGTAGGGTCCGAGGCTACAAAGTTCTCATTATTTCCAATACCAATAACCACAGGTGCCCCATTTCGAGCCGCAATTATTTTATCCGGATCAGTATTATGGGCAACAGCTATACCATATGTTCCTGTCACTTCGTTTAACGTTGCAATAACAGCTTTCTCAAAATCTTTTGTTTTATGTAAATGATGCTCGATTAGATGCGCCAAAACTTCAGTATCAGTTGATGATTTAAATGTATGCCCTAGAGCACTGAGTTTCTCTTTTAATTCTTTATAGTTCTCAATAATGCCATTATGAACTAACCAGATATTTTCTGTGCAATCATGGTGGGGGTGAGCATTGATTTCAGTTGGTTCGCCGTGCGTTGCCCAACGCAGATGAGCGATGCCGCTCGTTCCTTGTATCGTCTTGGTTATTTTCTTCTTTAGATTATTGACTGCACCGACGGATTTTATTGATCCGCTGCCTGGAATGAAGATACCTGCGGAGTCGTAGCCACGGTACTCAAGTGAGGTTAGTCCATCGAGAAGGATAGAAGTCGAGTTTTTCTTGCCAGTGTAGGCAAATATTCCGCACATAGAGGAATATTATACATTATTTTTTCGAATATAATTATTTAGTATGTACCTTTACTTTTTTCATATTTAAAGGTATGGTTCTGCCAGTTAGTGAACAATCAAAATGAAAGGAAAATGGTTATGAAGAAGAAATTAACGCACATCAAACTTGTGCGTCAAGCAAGAATGCCCGTTAGTATTGAGATGATGCTCAGTGCTATGCCACATACCTTGCCTCAAGTTGAAAACGGTGGAGTCGGCTTGTTCGATTATCTTGCCGGCAAAGGCATGGTTCTCGGAAATAAAGTCCCACTCGAAGTCATGGCAAAAATTGCGTGGCTTATCCTGTATCATGCAAATATGGCCTACGGTCAGTCGAGTCGTTATTTTAAGTTCGCGACCCTTGATGAGGCGCTCTTGAACAATTCGACCAATGAAAATATTACTCCTCGCGAAGACGTCAAGCTTCCCAGGGGTCTCAAGTTACGCAGCAAGCTTTTCTTCGCGCTCGACCTAGAAATTGTCACTGAGAACGATGTGAGCATCGGCGTGACAAAAACCAATGGCGTCGTAGGCGACAAACTCTTGTTTACTGATGCGGGTCCGTATCGCTGGGTATATGAATACAAGCGAGCACCTCGACATCTGGGATGGCACAGAAACCCACGGTATAAAAAGAACCTGCTTTTCTGTAGGAGGCTCTTGCCGACAGTCTGCACGTTTGAGCCGATGGACGAAGCTGTATTCCAGGCGCTGTTCGAGAAGCGGCCTGAGTTGTTCCTCAATCTTATGCACCGGATCCATCGTCAGCTGGTTTCGCATCATTGCGAGGTCAGTCGTCCGGTGAATTTGGTCCAATCTGAGGCGGAGGAGATCTTCCGGATTCTGAACAAGTTGTCCTACCGCTGATAGTGCTCTCGACTCACAAGAGGAAAGTAGAAATACTCTCCTCTTTTTTATTTATTAAAAAAACTACCCCTGCAAAGCAAGGGTAGGTGAAGGTAATGCATCTTAAAGCGTGAGACGGTAAGGGTTCGTATCGCGCTTTTTGAAGCCGAGGCTTTGATACAGTCCATTAGCTGCTACTCGTTTCGGCTCAGTGGTGAGATCAAGGTAGCGCAGTTTCTTTTTCTTGGCGACCGTGATTAGTTGGTCCATGAGCTGGCGGGATAAGTTGTTCTTGCGGTGAGCTGGGCTCACTACCACGTGCTCGATCCGGCCCGTCACGCCATTGATCTTTGTGATAGTTACGAGCGTTGCCATAGCCACGATATGATGCTTATGCATCACGAATGCGATGATGCCGCCGCTACGGAAGAACTGTTCAAGCGAAGCCAGTGTTATGTGCGACGATTTCGATGAGAGCTCTACCAAAAGAGCGTTGGTATCCTTGAAGTGCTCTGTCTGAGCTATCTCACGAAGCGCCTCCATGTAAAAGTCACTCGTGTTTTCCGCGGTTACTATTTTGTATTTCATAGATATAGATTCTTTCCATTAATCAAAATAGAATATTTATGAAGTTATGTCAAATTTTACTGGTGCCGAGAGGGAGAATCGAAGCTTACAGCTTCAGTACAGGCTTCGTATGGTACTCGCTTCGCTCCGTTCCATATACTCAGCCTTTTCGATTCTCCCAAACAAGTCGCGAAGGCGACTTGTTTTCGTCTAGCTTTCAGCGAGTATTCTAAATCACGTTGTGCCGAGAGGGAGAATCGAACTCCCATGGATTTCTCCGTACGATTTTGAGTCGTATGCGTCTACCAATTCCGCCATCTCGGCAATACAACACAGTTTACCCGAATCTAGCTTAAAATCAAATTATTTGTTGCCTCTCAAACACTACTGGCCCACCAACAAGCACTGGCCCAGTTCGTAAAGCGTTTGAAACAGTGTACAGACGCACACTATCTATGTGCGCGTAGACTCTATTTTTTGAAATAGTGAGCTCGGCTATATTTCCCGTAAGAACACTTTTCGAAAAATATTGATCGAAGAGCAAGTTGCCGAGTGAATAGATGACTGGCACATCATCAATCCATTCTTTATCTTCTACAACATGCGGATGTGAACCAATGACAGCAAGTGCGCCGGCGGAAACGAACTCACGAGCCCTTTCTTTGATTCGCTCAGGGGCTACTGGTACATATTCATCACCCCAGTGTGGCATGACGATGACAGGATAGCCTTCATTCTTTAGTCTACGGACATCATTTAACATATTTTCAATGCCTGGCTGGAACTCATGGTAGCCAACAAAAGCAATGCATACGTTATTTTTACATATAATCCTCTCAGTACCAGAAGCATTTGCCGGATCACCGAACCAGTCGAGACCGTTTTCATTTAAATATGAATGTGACTGTTCTACACCCTCCCGGCCAAAATTGTCAGTATGATTGTTGGCTAAACTTACTAGATCAATACCAGCATTCAGTAGAGCAGGTGTACTACTTGGTGCAAAAGTAAATGAAAAAGATTTCGTCAATGAGCCGTCAGGTAAACGTGTTTTTGAGGGATATGTAGTTATTGGGCCTTCGAGATTAGCTACTACTATATCGGCCGAATGAAGGAGTGTGCGAATACCATTGAATAAAGAATCGTAACCACTCTGCTCTCCCCGTGCTCGTACATCACGGTCAAGCATAATATCACCACCAATGAGCACGGTGATCGTCGATGTGGCAGACATAGCGGGTTCATATTTGTCAGTTGACTGATCAACACTATTATCCGGTTTTGTTTGAGATACAAATAAAAAAATACTGTACAGAATAGCAATCGCGAGCAGAATCAGGGTAAACCAGATGTACACTTTTTTCATGTATTCATTATTATGTTAAAATGCACGCATGTCCAATCAATATGTAAACAACTCCATCTTCTGGATCGAACTTGAGAAGATTAGTCCAAACCCCTATCAGCCTCGCCGAGAATTTGACCCCATAGCACTCAAGAGCCTCTCTGACTCAATCCGTATGTACGGTGTGCTACAGCCGCTCGTGGTGACTCGTAAGGAGGTCTTTCATGAAGGTGCTGGTATGTCTGTAGAATATGAGCTCATCTCAGGTGAGCGTCGTTTGCGCGCCTCAAAGCTTGCCGGCCTCCAGCAGGTACCTGTTCTCATCCGCAACAGCGAAGATAGTGGTAGAGAAAAGCTCGAGATGGCTATCATTGAGAACCTCCAACGTGAAGATATTAATCCCGTTGAGCGTGCACGTGCCTTTGATCGTCTTGCAAAAGAGTTTGGTCTCAAACAAATCCAGATCGCTGATAAGGTAGGTAAGAGTCGTGAATATGTCGCTAATACACTTCGTATACTCGCTCTCTCAGATGAGATATTGACAGCACTCAGCGAGGGAAAGATCTCAGAAGGTCATACGCGCCCACTTCTCATGTTGAGTGACCGCAAAGAAGAGCAGCTTGTACTCTTCAAAGAGATCATGGCGAAGAAGCTCACGGTGCGTGAGGCTGAGTCGCTTTCACGTCGTGTGGCTACTGACAAGATTCGTAACAAAGAAAAGTATCTTGATCCTCAGATCATAGAAATGGAGAAGTCTTTCACTGAGTCGCTCGGCACTCGTGTTCGTATTGAAAAAAATAAAGAAGGAGGAACAGTTACCATCGACTTCTTCAATCCGGATGACCTACGCGCTTTGTTGGAGAAACTGAATAATCAGGCAAATAAAAGTATCGATGCAAATCAACGAATGGATGCGAATGACGCGAATACATCGCAGACGCCGGTGATTGATAGTGTCGCTTCCGGTGCACCAGCTGTTGATGATCGTTCTACACAAGAGAAGCAGCAAGAGGAAAATGAAGAGATTTATTCCTTGAAGAATTTTAGTCTATAAAAAACTGGCTACTTTCGGGTAGCCAGGTTGAGGTTATGTGGTCCACGGGACGTCTTCCGCAGAACACCGGTGCGAAGTCACGATCTTCCATATAGGCAACTTCGTTTCTCCAGAGGACTTAGGGCTGCAAAGGGCCCTGTCAGAAGCCACAACCCGTTTCTGGTACGCATGTAAATAGTAGTATGTGTTTGCACACGCGCCTCAGTTCAAGTTTAGAAGTCTGGATAGTGCATGCTAAAAGGAGCTTTATTGTCGCCACGCACGGTACGATTTGCATAGCCGAAAGTGCTCCAGTCCAAGATAATCATGTCACATTCATTTATATTTGCAATGTGAATATATGGAATGAATAAGTTTGCAAAATCCTATATTTATGGTTATATAATCTCTGAAGTTCTAGTTTTTACACAAACAATCAACAAGGAGGAAATATGAATAAGCTTGGTTTTGCTGAATGTGGGACAAAGTGTCCCATTGATCCCGCTCACTTCTTTTTTGCAAATATCCCCCGGTTCCTTGAAATGCGAGGTTTTAAGCCGGCTCAAGTCAAATTCGATGTCATTGAACATGATGTAAAAGATGACTTGGTGATTGATATCAAACCTGTGCGCGTCCCGTTGGCCGCCCGTGTGAATATCTGCAGAATCGGGGATATGGTGAAGGATGTAATCAAGATTGAAATGAGCAGGAAACTTATCAGTGCTCTACATGAAGGTGATCTCGACTGGCACATTCCACGCAATTGGTGCTATTTCGGTAAATACATGCACCTCTGGTGCGTGCGTGCTGCAAAGGTGCCGATACAGGAGCTTGTTCCTGCTAAAGTTCTTATTGACATGAAAAAGAAGCACGATGGGGTTGATGAAATCATCGCGTCATTTAATGCCAATTTCGATGCCAAGATCTGGACACCAGAAGAAACGGCACAAAATTATGCTGCAGCCGCTGTCGGCCTCCACCTCTCTGAGTTGATGAGTTCAAGTGATTATGTTATCAACTCTATTCATCCAAAGGAGGTTGCTGAAATAATTTTTTCAGCACGAGCGAGCAACTGGGACCGTTTGACATCCTCTTATTAACCTTTATTTGTTCAACAAAAAACACCCGTTAATATTTTGACGGGTGTTTTCTTTTTAGCTGTATTTAGGCTTACGCTTTCTTTTTCTTAGCAAATCCTCTTGGTTTCTTTTCTTGAGCGAGCAGTGCAAGTGCTTGTTCGAGAGTGATGTCGTACACGTTCAGCGGCATCTTGATCGAGCGGAAATTGGCTTGGTGGACAACATATGGACCGAAGCGTCCTATAGAAGCAGTGACGTTCTCACCAGTCTTTGGTTCGACACCGAGTACACGAGGTACACTAAGGAATTTCATAGCGTCTGCTACGGTGATGTTAGAGAGATCGACTCCTTTTGGAATCGATGCCATGCGAGGCTTCACTGGTACGGGAAGTAGTGCTTTCGCAGCCGCCTCAGCTTCCTTTTCCTCCTTTGTTTTACGAGGCTTCTTTACTTTTGGTCCAGTTGCTTTTGGTGCTTTCTTTTTCTTTTCCAATTTGAGACCAAGTTGAACATACGGACCAAAGCGACCATTCAACACAAAAATAGGAAGTCCTGTTGTAGGGTCAGTGCCGATCGGTTCATCCTTCTTTATTTCTGTACCATCGATCATGAGGGCGCCGTCACAATCTGGATAACGTGAACATGACATGAACTTACCCATGCGTCCAAGTTTGATCTCCATCGGACTGCCACACTTTGGACATTTGTATTTTGCATCAGCCACACCGAGGTTGGTTGCTTTGGCTAGCTTTTCTTTTGACTTAACTTCTTTCAAGAAAGGACCGTAGAACGTAGAAAGAGTTTTGACATACGTACGTTCACCATTAGCGATCTCATCCAATTGGTTCTCCATATCAGCTGTAAATGTGTCACTAATATATGTAGGGAAGTACTCCTCGAGGAATGAAGAAACGACATCACCAGTATCAGTTGGTTTCAGGGCGCGACCTTCTTTCTCAACGTAGCCACGCTCCTCTATGGTGCGGCAAATAGACGCATACGTAGATGGACGCCCAATACCACGCTTTTCAAGTTCCTTGATAAGGCCCGCTTCGGTATAGCGTGGAGGCGGTTGCGTCTGTTTTTCAAGCGCATCAACAGAAATGAGATCTAGTTTCTCACCTTTCTCACATTTTGGAAGCTCAACTTCTTCGCCACGTGATTCTGGATCTGCTTTGAGCCAACCTTCGTAAATGATACGTGATCCATTGGCAGTAAAATCGGGGATAGTACTATCGTCAACATTGGCGACGATCTTTGTGCGGGCGACTCGAGCGTCCACCATTTGTGATGCAACTGTTCGAGCCCAGATGAGTTTGTAGAGCTTCTTCTGTTCCTCGTTCATGCCTGCATTGAGCACTGCCATCTTTGAAGGACGGATACCTTCATGAGCTTCCTGGGCATTTTTACTTTTTGCACTATACGTACGAAACTGGAGATATTCTTTCCCATACTCCTTACTGACAGTAACCGCGATTTGGTCGAGGGCTTGTTGACCAAGGTGAGTCGAGTCAGTACGCATATACGTGATATGACCAGCCTCGTAGAGCTTCTGAGCGATACCCATGGTACGTGAAGGAGAAAAGCCAAGACGTGAACTTGCAGTCTGTTGAAGTGTGGAGGTGATAAATGGTGCCTTTGGCGAGCGTTTCTGTTCCGTCTCTTCTATATCGACAACATGCCATGGCTTTGTGCGTGCAATGTCGAGAATACGATCAACTTCCTTTTTATCACGAGGCTCTTCGACACAATTAAGTCCAATGATAGCCTTTTTTGCTGCTTCTGAAGTAGTCTTCCATGTGCCAGCTATATTCCAGAATGTTTCTGGGACAAATGCTCGAATCTCACGTTCACGTTCCATGATGATACGAAGAGCAGGCGACTGTACGCGACCAGCAGAGAGTCCGTAGCGCACTTTCTTCCAAACGAGGCCTGAGAGATCGTATCCAACGAGACGATCAAGAACACGGCGGGCTTCTTGTGCTTCGCGGAGATGCTCATCGATAGCACGTGGATGTTTGAGTGCTTCTTCAACAGCTTCTTTGGTCACCTCATGATAGGTGATACGCTCGATTTTACTTGAAGAAATAACGCCGCCAATTTTTTTGTCAGTGAGCAATTCCTTTAAATGCCATGCTATAGCTTCACCTTCGCGGTCGGGGTCAGTTGCTATCAATACCTCATCAGCATTTTTTGCTGCATGACGGATCTCTTCAATAATAATTTCTTTTTTTGGTACGACTTCATAGTGAGGGACAAAGCCACCTTCTATATCTATAGCTTTCTTATTTGACTTTGGTAAATCACGTACATGTCCGACTGAAGCGAGTACGCGAAAATCACTTCCCAAATATTTGGAAATAGTCTTTGCTTTTGATGGTGACTCTACAATTACGAGTTTCATTGACATGTAGTATTACACGAGGTGACACGAATGTACAAATATTTAGTATTTTTAATTAACCACTAATAACCCCTGCTTCTCAGAGATAATTCCTCTTAACTCAAGTTCGACTAGCACTGAATTTACAAATCCAGCAGGCAAGTTGAGCGAACGGATAAGCTCATCCCGCTCGATGGGCGCACTCATACTTTCTAATATTCGTTTTTCATCTGCTGACAAAGAATCTCCGAACAGATTCTGATTTGTTGCATTTGGCATACTGCTCGAATCATTTTTTGTTAATCCCAATACCTCGAGTATATGTTCTGAACAAGTAACGGCAATAGCAGCCTCACGCAGGTGTTTGTGCGGACCGAACGACAATGGGGAGAATATGGAACCTGGTACTGTCAATAAATCACGGCCAAATTCACCTGCATCGTGGGCAGTGAGCAGCGAACCTGAACCCTTTGCTCCTTCGATGAGCAATACGGCATTGGATATGCCTGCCATAAGTTTGTTACGGACCGGAAATGCCCAATAGACACCTTCTAGATTTCGTGGAAAAGGCGAAAGAAGTGCACCTCCAGCCTCGATGATCCTCCGTGCCAAATCGATATTTTGCGCTGGATACAATACATTGATATCGAGGCCCGAGCCAGGAAATGCAATAGTTTTTAGGTTTGCTTTCAAGGCAGCTTCATGAGCAATCGAATCAATGCCGATTGCCAGGCCAGACACAATGACGATGGGGTAGCCTGCGAGTCCAGCTATTAATTGTTCGCAAGCTTCTTTTCCGTATGAACTATATGCACGTGAGCCGACCACGCAGAGATATTTGTACGTTTCTGGTGGCAGGGTACCGATCATTTCCATTGAATCAGGGATTTTGTCTAGCTGCCTTAAAAGGAAATGGTAGTCTTCATTTTTGAGGGTTACAATATTATTTAATGGGTCCATGTTGCAATTTTTGCACACGCCGCTCAAGAATCCTTCAAAATGTCTTCAAGAAACGATAAATTCCAAGGTCTACCCTCGGCATATCAAAAATGCTACAATATTTACCACTTAAACCACCCATATGTTGGACATAAAATTTATACGCGAAAATAAAGACATTGTTGCCCTCGCTGCAAAGAAAAAGCACGTAAACTTTGATGTGGAAGCACTCATGACTCTCGATGATACTCGTCGTACTCTGATGGCTGAGCTTGAAGCAAAACGTGCTACCCAAAATGCTGCAAATGAGGGTATTGCAAAAGCTGCTACACCAGAAGAGCGCACAAAGCTTATTGCTGATATGAAAGTGGTCAAGGCAGATATGGAAGCAGGTGACGCAAAACTCAAAGATGTGATGAAAGAATGGCAAGACCTCATGTTGCGTGCACCTAATGTGCCTGATATGTCAGTTCCTGATGGTGATACCGATGCCGATAACCAAGAGATCAAGGTGTGGGGCGACAAGACCGCATTTCCATTTGAACCAAAAGATCATGTTGAGCTCATGACCAATCTTGGTATGGTTGATTTTGAACGTGGGGGCAAGGTCCACGGTTTCCGCGGGTACTATCTCACTGGAGATGGTGTTCGTCTCTGTTTTGCGATCTGGCAGTATGCACTGGAGTTCTTCTCAGGCAAAAATTTCATCCCCGTTATGCCGCCAACGATTGTACGTAAGATAAACCTCTATGGCACAGCACATCTTCCTGGTGATGTTGAGGATTTCTATATGACTCAAGATGGAGACGCACTTGCCGGTACTGCTGAAGTGCCTCTTATGGGTATGTATGCAGAAGAAGTACTCGGTGTTGAGCAACTGCCAAAGCGCTTCCTCGGTTTTTCTCCCTGTTATCGTCGTGAAGCTGGTTCACACGGCAAAGATGTTCGTGGTCTCATCCGTGTCCATGAATTTTATAAATTTGAACAGCTTGTCCTTTGTGAAGCCAATCATGAGACATCAGTTAAGTATCACGAGGAGCTCAACCGCAATACAGAAGAGTTCATCGAGTCGCTCGGTATTCCATATCATACTGTTATCAATTGTGGTGGCGACCTTGGCCTTGGTCAGGTAAAGAAATACGATATTGAGCTTTGGGTTCCAAAAGAAGGTAAGTACCGTGAGATTTCATCCGCTTCTTATTTCCATGACTTCCAGTGTCGCCGACTCAATATCCGCTACAAAGATGCTGAAGGTAAGCTTCGTTACGCTCACTCACTCAACTCAACAGCTATCCCAACACCACGTATTCTCGTTTCTCTTATTGAAAATTTCCAGCAAGCAGATGGTACGATCAAGGTCCCTCCTGTGCTCACAAAATACATGGGTAAGAATATTATTAGTAAATCGTAATTAGTAATTAGTAATCAGAATTTAATGCTGATTTTCTGTTTACTATTTACTAATTACTACTATGCGCAACCTCCAATCTCAATCATTTGCACGAAAACAACGCTTAAAAATATGGGCAGGTGTTGTTGGAATTTTCCTTGGTTGTATATGTATACTATATACAGTGTCATGGTTCACCCGTCTAGGTTTTATGACCATTAGCGAAGTGACTGTTTTCGGTGCTGATCAAGACATAACTCAATCGATACATGATGCTGCAGAAGTAAAATTACAAGGAAATTATCTCGGCATGTTCTCACGACGAAATGCCTTTTTGTACCCAAGTACAAGCATCGTAGATACTATCAAATCAACATTTCCACGCGTACTTGATGTTGCAATCAGTCGTGACGGATGGACACATATACGTGTCACTGTTAACCAAAAAATACCACGAGCGATAGTTTGTGCTACATTACCGAATTTTGATAATGATACACTTACTCTCAATGGTGACGATCCATGTTATTTTGCTGATGAACATGCTTATTTATTTGAACGTAGTCCAGGTTTTTCGGGACATCCATATAATGTCTATTATATCCCGGGGTTATTATCGATTGGTTCAACGACCAATTATATCGGCACCTATGCAACAACAACAGAAGAATTTAAAGATCTGCAATCATTTTATGATGCTGCGCAAAATGCAGGTATCCCTGTAGATGGTATATTGGTAAAAGATGCGGGCGAATATGAGCTGTATGCAAGCACTACAATCATTTATTTCAATAATGCCGAAAACTTAACTGAAGAACATGATAACTTAGGTGCATTTTGGAAACATATGACTGCTCAGGCTCGGGTTGATAAAAAACCCCTCATCTTCGACTATATTGACCTTCGTTTTGGATCTAACGTTTTTTATAAAATCATTAAATAATGCAACCACATCCCGTAAAAACTTTTTTCTCAATTGTCTTTGGTGGTCTGATCGCTCTCTTTGCGACAGTTGGTATGTTCAACGTGGGTATATTTGCATGGCGCACATTTGGGCATGCAGGCAAGATAACGGTAGCTGAAACAGCAGATGCATCTGATACTACTACTGGTTCGATCCTTGGTATGAGAACATCGGTGCAACGTTATTCAGCGTCGGATGAAGAGGATTTAATCAATGCTGCAGCGAGCGCGTTGCTACATGGTCAGGTTGATCGTGTCACTGCAAAGGCGTATCTTGTTCGTGATCTTACACAAGGACAGACAATAATTGGTAACAACGCTGATACGTTACTGCCTATA
>JAQTPC010000003.1 GCA_028713005.1 Minisyncoccota bacterium
CGGTAAAACGAGGGACTAACTACGATTAATTTGTAATGCCATGAGCGTACCATGAAGTGCACTGCCCTGCAAGAGTACGACCGTATATGGCCATTTTGTAAGGCAGAAACACTATATCAGTAGTATGCTCAAGAAATATTCAAGAAGTTCTCAAGAAATGATAAACCCGAGGCCTACCCTTGGATTAATCCAACTTAAAAAAATTCTTCGCATTCTCAACCAATCGCTCCGCAATCACCGCATCATCTTCCCCACGAATGCGCGCAATAGCCTTTACTGTCTCGACGACATATGCCGGCTCATTTCTCTTTCCTCTATAGGGCACTGGTGGCACGAATGGACAGTCAGTCTCTGACATCATCTGTGTAATAGGAACAGAGCGGAGCAACTCGTCGTAATCACTCGTGAAACTAATCACACCGGTAAATGAAACTGAATACCCTCTTTCAGTGATATTTTTTAAATCACCGAGTGAGCCAGCAAAGAAGTGAAAATTGGCGCGGATTTGGGGGTATTTTTTTAATATATGCAGTGCATCTTGATAGGCATTACCGACGGAACTAACTGCCCCTGCAAGCTTACCGTTGCGCACATGTAACATGAGTGGTTTTCCAACTTTTTGAGCCAGCTGAATATGTTTTTCAAAGATTTCTTTTTGAAGAGGTATCTCGTCAAGCTTTGAATGAAAATAGTCCAAACCACATTCACCAATAGCTACAACCTTTGGGTGTGTAGACAATCTTTCTAATGCCTCAAAATCGATCGGCTCTTTTGTATCTGTTGGATGTACACCGACAACTGCCCACATATGTTCGTGGGACGTAGCGAGTTGTAGAGCCGAGGTTGAAGTAGCTACATCAGTACCAACGGTAATCATAGCTACACCCGCTTTCTCTGCGCGTTCGATGACAGCCTCTCTATCCTGGTCGTAGTTAGGAAAGTTAGCATGGCCATGGATATCGATGTATTTAAAGGCTTTTGACATACATATTAAATCCAATTGCTTTTATTTCCTCATAAACAACGGCGCAACAGGAACTTTATTTGCTTTGATGCATTCCTGGATTTTCAAAGCAGTCTCAGGAAGGATTGCTTCGAGATGCAACGCGACTTCCGCTAACCCTTTGACTAATTCTTCAATAAGCTTGAGTGCGGCACCTTTCGTCTCTTCAACTTTCAATTTCTTAAATGGCTCTTCTTTTTGAATCGTGACATCCAATGCGGTAATTTTTGCCCATACAAAATCACATGCAGTCTTTATATCATAGTGATCGAGTGCTTCTATGAATTCTACTGCAAGAATGGGATTTACTGAGTCAGGTTGTATATTTGCCTCAGCCATCTTCATGATACGACTCGTCAGATTGCCGATACCATTGGCTAGGTTTGCATTATATGCTTCTTTAAATTTCTCCAACGTAAAAGGGCTGTCTTCAAAGGGACTGATCTCACGAGCGACATAGTAGCGTAATGCATCCGTACCGTATTCCCTTACTACATCGAGTGGATTGACCACATTGCCGAGTGACTTGGACATTTTGACACCTCCCTCACCTGTCACAAAACCATTGATAACAATAGTCTTTGAAGGAGTAAGTCCTGCTGCCATGAGCATTGCTTGCCACATAGCACTTTGCTGGCGAAGATTGTCTTTGCCACAATACTGCACAACACCACCTGTCTCAGTCCACCATTTTTTGAATGCACCGTTTTGAGATACGCCTGCCACCTCATCATCAGGCCAGCCAATAGCGGAGATATAGTCGACGAGCGCATCGAACCAGACATACATGACCTGTGTCTCATCCCCTGGAACAGGCACACCCCATGGCATCTTTGTGGCTAGACGTGAAATACTGAAATCCTGTAGGCCACGTTCAACAAAAGCATGTATCTCATGTAAACGTGTACTTGGTATGACAAAATCAGGACGATCTACGTACAACTTGAGCAACGTATCTTGGAAGGCGCTAAACTTAAAGAAATAATTTTCCTCTTGAATGATCTCCAGCTCCTGAAGAGGATGGAGCGTGCAGCGCCCATTCACCAGTTCAGAATCAGTCTTTTCTAATTCACAGCCAACACAGTATTTAACAGAATAATTTTTCTTATAGATATACGGACCATCTTTTGCCTTTTCACCATTCTTTTGTACTGTTTGCCAAAATGCCTGAGCTGACTTTATATGATGCGGATCAGTCGTGCGGATGAAATTGATATCTGAAGACATGCCAAGTACAGGCAAAATCTCCTTAAATTTTGCAGCTGCTTGATCAACATATACTTGTGGTGCAAGATTGAGCTGTTGAGCCTTTTGATATACTTTTACTCCATGTTCATCGGTACCTGTGTTGAAAAATACATCAAAACCAGAAAGTCTCTTTGAACGCGCAATAATATCTGCACGGATAAATTCCATGGCATGCCCTATATGAGGCTCAGCATTCACATACGGCAATGTTGTCGTTATATAAAAAGGTTTTTTGGCAGACATATATGGCGTAAATTATTTTAATCCTCCTGAAGTCTCCGTTGGATGTACCAGTGTATTTTCAATTTTTTTCCTCTTCTCAACATCATAGACATATTCCATAAGTGCAGCGGCAAGCGGAACGGCAATGATGGCACCGAGGACGCCTGCCAGCTTTGCTCCAATGACGAGTGCAAGAATAACAATGATTGGCGATATACCCACGATCTTTTTGACGACCAGTGGATAGAAGAGTTGGCTTTCAAACTGATAGATGATGAGATATAGACCGATGAGTAAAACTGCGGTACCGGTACCAAGTTCACTATAAGTAACCAAAATCGCTGGCACAGAAGAAATAATAGGACCAAAAACCGGTATGAGTTCAAATGCGCCAGCAAGAACTGCCAAAACAAGTGCGTGTGGAACACCAACAACCATCAGGACAAGGTATACGAGCACGCCGATGAGGACACCGAGTAAGACTTGACCCTGAAGCCACGAGCCAATCTTGCGACGCGCTCTCCCCCACAGATTGATGACGTATTCATGTTTGTGAGATGGTGTGACAATGCGCAAGAAATTCTCAACTCCATCTTCTTGTACAACGAGATAGAAAGAGAGAACAACAATAAGGAAGAATGAGAGTACTCCGCCGAAAAGTAAACTTGCCGTCTTGAATGCACCTGCCGTAGTACCGGTAATAGCAGACTGCAAGCCGCTCACCAAGTCTGCAAGTGATATAGAAGAAACGGCAGATCCTGTAGCAGGACCTACGTTGATACCGAAATCACGGATAGGACTCCAGATATCATCGAGAGAAATCTGCTTTGGTACACTCGCCAAAAAAGAAATGGTGTCATTGACAAGCAATGGCATGAAGAAGATAAATATACCTGCGAGTATGCCTGCCAATACGAGATAGATGAGCACTGCTGCAACTACGCGATGTATGTGATAGCGACCCATACGTCGGACAACTGGCTCTAATGCTGATGCAATAACTACAGCCGCAACAACAACTAACAAGACATCACGTAGATAATATAAAGCAGCGATAATAATCACAACCAAGAAGAAACGGACAATGGTACCGGTGCTAATTGAAAATCTGTTTCCCGAGTTATTTGACATAACGCTACTATATCACACTTATAAAAACTTGAAATAACTACCTGAAAAGGTTTCTGAAGAAATTCATAAATGCATCAAATGCTGTTGCTGTAGTCGTTGATGCAGGAAAATCAGATGATACTATTTGCTTGCAGGTATTATCGATACTATTTAGCGTGTATCCTGACGGACAGGAGTAACTTTGGATTGCAGGTGACGTAACTTGGGTTGTTGTATAACACTTATTATCAAACAGATTGAGCGTACGCGCACTGCCACAGGTATATACAACAGTGGTTGTGGTTGTTGCGAGCGTTGTTTTATTTTTACATAGTGTTGAATTGATTTTTGTATACCCTGCTTCGCACTCTGTTGTCTTATTTGCATTAACACCGCCCGTTGTACTCAGCACTGTTGAAGTACACTGATTATTTACTGGTGTAGCACCATTCCCACAGCTATAGGTTATTGTTGCTGGTACTGAATTTACAGTAGGTACTGGCGTTGGCTGCGTAGGAGCAGATGGTGGTGTTCCAATCGTCGGTTCTGTAGTTGATACTGGATCAAGCGTAGTTGTTATTGGTGCTTGAGTTGATACCGTAGCTGCCTTCAGTGTTGTAGTGCATACTGCACTACTTGTTGCTGAGCGAGATGAGTTTGCATATGCAACTGCATTAAAACAATATTTTGTCAGTGGAGACAGACCACCTACGGTATACGTAGTCACAAACCTATTATCAAATATACTTTTTACTACAGGGATCGACTGGCTCAAACCATACCCGGTAATAGAAGCTGCATCAGTATCACTCAATGTCACAACTATCGCATCTGACAATGTTGAACTGATCTTAATGACAGGGGTTGCAGGTTTTGCAAGTGTCTTGATAGAAACAAATTTTGAAGTCCCTGTGATTCCGCCCGTCGTTTTGTATGCGACTTTATAAATATACGATGTTGCCGGTGCAACAGTTTTGTCTATATAGCTCGTTGTCCCCGGTAACACTTCCGCAATGTCAGGAAAATAAGCATTTGCTGTATATGTAGTTACTGTGCCTGTAAGACGTTTTACCACATACGAACCACTGCCATCATCTACTTTTGTCCACGACAGTGACACTGCGCC
Organism: Minisyncoccota bacterium; assembly: GCA_028713005.1. Classification (GTDB taxonomy): domain Bacteria; phylum Patescibacteriota; class Minisyncoccia; order Phycocordibacterales; family PALSA-1337; genus C7867-002. The sequence goes on from JAQTPC010000003.1 coordinate 4,710, forward strand.
CTTAACTGGAGTTGAGACAGAGAGTAGTGGTGCTTGAATAGATGTTTGAACAGAGGCGGTTATTGTACATGTGTTATTTGTTTGCAATGTATACCCGGTTGTACATGAGATTGTCGGACCAGCATTGTATATACACTTTGTATTGTCACCAGTTAATGATGTTCCTATAGGACAACTATAACCTGTAACATGAGTTCCGGTACTGTCATATTGGAGCACGGGAGCTTTGTAACATATCTTACTTGAATCCAAGGTATATCCTGTTGGACATTTATACACTACTGCTGATGGCAAGATGCAACTCGATCCAGATAAAACATATCCGGTCGTGCATTTAGCAGTCGCATTTATCGTCGAATAGTTACACTGCGTGCCTGACAGTGTCGCTCCTGTTGGACAGGTATTATACGAAGTTGCCGTATATATGTTATAGCCAGTATTACAATAATTACCAACGACACCATTCAGTAAGCCATAGCTATATGTACCACCACTTGGGCAGTAATAGCTAAGTGTTGCGGCCGTAGATGTCTTATAACACGTATTTGTCGATTGGAGAGTGTACCCTGTTGGGCAGGTATACGTTGGGACTGTAGGGTCTGTTGATACTACTCCACCACCTGTTGTACCTGTACCACTCGTTGTTCCACTAGTACCTATGACAGTTGTCGGGTCCCCTGCTCCGTTACCACTCACCGTAATCGTATAGGGTGTATCAGTCCACGGACTATTTGGATTTGAGACACTTACTGTATATGTGCCATCGGGAATGTATGAAGGAACAGTAAAAGAAATCATCGATGGACCAACACTAGTAACTGTATCTATCTCATACGAACCGCTCACGGTCTGACCATGAGCTACTGGTATGAATTTTTTGAAAAAATCTTTCCACATCTGGATACCTGTATACACATTTGCTTCATTGCTCGATCCTGGCACAAAAGCTCCTGGAGCTGGGTTGAGTCTGATATATCCAGGTACCGTTGGGCCACTGACATTAAATGTATTTATGGCACCACTCACTGGCGTAACAGAATTGACTGTAGGTGCAGCAGTTACTGGAGGGATCTCAGTTTTACCTGCGGTATCAAGTGTTGCACATTCTGCCCAGTGACTGCCGGCATTTGCCTGACTCAAAGCTTGTCTATTGATAGCAGCGACGATATAACCACAACTGATCACATTAAATTTTGGCAACCATATAGTATCTAGACCAGTGAAGACATCGCCACTCGACATAATACTTCTCACTGCTGGGCGATAAAATGCACCTGGATGCTTTGCTCCTGTTTGAAGGTTGGTAAGTAAATACGTGCAGCCCTTATCTAGATATGCACCATACAAACGCTTGTCTCCTGGATTACGGAAATCTGCACCAGGATTTGAACTACAGTTTTCAGTTGTTAAAATACGTGGGTTATTAAAATCTGCAAAAACCATGTCTTGATTACTAGATGATCCACGCACATACTGCGTCGCTTTGACATACTCATCACGTAGTCCTGCAAAAGCATGACCTACCTCGTGAATAATAACCGCGGCAAGAGTATCATTTCTATTGAGACCTGATGCTTGACTAGCGGTATCGAGTGTAATATCTGATGGACCAGCAAAATCATACCCCACGATTCCTTCAGCAATGACTGCAAATGCTCCTAATGGCTGCGATTCATGGTTAATGAAATTTATATACGTATCTGCCCTACCGAGGGAAGCGCAACTTGATACTGCGGAATTAACAGATCCCGCAGCTCCATTTGAATTTGTTTTAATGAAAACTTGGTTTGTAATAGGATCAACCATCGTAAGCGCAGAGTTAATATCACTACTGTCAGCATATTTCTTTAGATCAGCATAAAACGAAAATTGACTAAAGTATTTTTTAAACGGATCAATCTTTCCATAACCATTATTGATGACATTTTCTACTTCATGAAGAAAATTTGATGCTGAAGAATTCTGAGTCCACGTTCGTCCTCTCGTAAATACAACCTTAATTGGCCCATTTCCTCCGAGTGACACACAGTTAGTAGCGGGGACAGAAACTGTGGCAGTTTGACTATAAGAACCAGTTTCAAGATTTGAAACTTGAGTCTTGAAAGTTCCTGTGCGAGCAATCATGTCGATCGCTTGATCCTCTGTCACCGAAGAATACCCCATATCAGATAAGCCTTTGTAGTCCCAGCCCCTTATAGTTTCTTCCCAATACGCACTTGGGTCAGTAGTATCTTTGACAAATTTAAATGGTGCCCCAGTAAATGGAAGTGCGCTGCCATTATTTATGATTAAATTGAGATTGAAATTTGGATTTGTATATGCCACCTGAACACCATTCCAAAATGAATATGTACCGGAAGTATTGCTGTTATACCCACAATTTGTACCTTGAGCAAAACTCATCCCCTGAAGAATTGACGGAGGATTTTGATTTGGAATAGTTATAGTCTCGGCTATCCCCGTATAAGGCAATAAATTTACGTTAACCGTGGATGCTGTTGAAGAAAGTCCCTTGTACGAGTAACACGTACTTTGATCTGCATCAAAGGCACTGTATGCAAGTGCTTTTTGTGGCTGGCCAACAAGACACACAAAACCAAGAACTAACAAGGAGAGAATTAGGCTAGTTCTTAAGTTTTTATTCATGTTTTTGCGAATGCTTTTAGGTTAAATAATATTCAAATTATACAATGAACAACGTGCTAATAATAGCCCACATTAGCCTCTGAATAGGCCATATTGGTGAATATTGACTATTGTGATAATTGGTGATATAATAGTACCAAATAGAAAGAACTTATGAAAATACATTGCACATTGAAAGGCCTCATCTGCGCCTTTACCCTCGTCACCACCAGCTGTGTCGCTCAAACGAACCAACTGGTGCCAAACATTCAAACCGAAGCAAAAATGCTCTCGATTGAAAACAAAACTCCGAATTGTCTCCTCGTAGGCAACGTGTCCATCTCCCCCGGAGAAACCGTGTCTATACCTATGCCGGCCCCGATCAAAAAGGCCTCCGGCAGAAGTGGGGTGATACTTGAACATAAAGTTTGGATCAAGGTCACGCAGGCTGAAATGCTCGGTTGCCTTGTTGCCACTAAAACGATCAGTGCGTTTTGGAAAACATTTGATTCATCTGCACAGATTGTGGTCACTTCAAAAGATTTTTGAGGCCTACCACAAACACAACACCCCGCTTAATAAAGTGGGGTTGTTTTTTATTTAAAAATGAAAGTAATCCTTAAACTGACTGCCGTCTTTGAATTTTCCTACAATGGCTAGATTTAGTTTTGTATCAACAAATAACTCTTGTGCCAACGACTGTACCTGCTCCGCGGTCACAGCTTGTATCTTGGCTATCACCTCATCTGGTGACTCTATCTTCCCTTTCAATATCTCTTGATAGGCACAAAACTCTCCACGAGCATCTGATGTTTCCAAACTTAATAATGTATTACCGGCAATAAAATCTTTTACCTTCTTGAGCTCAGCCGGTGATACAAGCTCGTTTTTCAAGCGAATACATTCTTCGAGGATACCTGCGATCGCCTCTTTGACGCGACTGTTATCTACTCCTGCAGCGATTTCGAAAACCCCGTGATCTGTATATGCGTCCTGGTCAGCATGAATGTAATAACAGATACCGAGCTGGTCACGCATCTTTGCGAAAAGGCGCGAACTCATACCTTTACCGAGAACTGTCGCGAGGACATTGATGATTGGCGAACGGGAGTCAATAATAGAAAATGAACGTACGCCGATAATGAGATGGGTTTGATCAGTTTCTTTGTAAAAGGTTTTTATTGCTGGAGCGGATTGAGACTCTATAACTGCAAGCTTTTCTGCTTTTTGTGTACTTGGAATTGAAGTAAATGCAGAGCCAATCTGATCAATGATCTTTGTTTCATCAAATGAACCAGCTACAACAACAATAGTAGAACCTGCTACATACTGACTATTCTTATATGCTACGAGCTGCTCGCGAGTAAATGCTTTTACATTTTGTTCTGAGCCGATGACTTTCCATCCTGCTGGTTGGTCACCATATACGAGATCCATGAACACATACCCCACTATCCTTTGAGGCAAATCGTTGTACATGCGAATCTCCTCGACGATAACACCTTTTTCTTTTTCCATCTCTTCTACTTTGAACAGTGGGTTGAGATAAATATCTGAAAGCAGGTCAAGAGAGATATCCAACTGATGTGGAGCAGTCTTTGCATAGTAGCCAGTGTACTCGTCGGAAGTAAAAGCGTTGTACTGAGCGCCAATACTATCAAGCTCACGTGAGACATCGGTTGCCTCTGGACGACGTGGCGTACCCTTGAACAGCATATGCTCAAGGAAATGAGAAAGACCGTTTGTTTGCTTATTTTCATACTTTGAACCGGTCTCGGCCATAACGAGGACTGTCACTGATGGATGATCAGTGATGGGCACCGTGATGACACGCAAGCCGTTTTTAAGGGTGGTTTTATTGAATTTCATGCGCTAACTGTACACTATTTCCCCGCCTTCTTCGAGTTTTATAAATTCAATACCATGTAACCCCAGGATTTTCTCAGGTAAGAGATGTTGGCTCGGCACGCGCAGAGCATCGTGTACTGGAAAAGCTTTCTCTGGTTTTAGTTGCAGAGCATAATCGATCGCTTCAGATATCTTCATCCATGGACCAGCGACTGGAAGCGCAAGGATATCGATTTCCTTGAGCGGATCGGTGAAGGCATCACCAGGAAAAATGAATACTGGCGCAGGTCTACCCTTTGAAGGGTAGACCTGCGCAGTTTCAGTAAGCAGAAAACCAACATTTGAAAATACCGGAATGCTCTTATGTAAAACTGCATGTTCTTTACCGCATGCTTCAATATGTATACCTTTTATATCGACTGCATTTCCATGTTCCATGACACGATGTTCAATGCCCTCTTTAGCGAGGATGGCTCCGACTGCATCGTTGGTAATAACTGTTACCTCTGGGTGAATTTTAATCAACTCCTTGAGCGATTCAATATGAAAATGATCTGCATGCTCATGGGTAATGAGGACAACGTCTATCTTATGTACTTTTGAATGTTTTTCAAGACTATAGAAACCTGGGTCAAGAAGGATACGACGAGAGTGACCGTCAGTGGGCTTGAGGTCAATAACAAGACAACAGTGAATGAGTTTGTGGATTTTCACAGTGTTATTGTAACACGGAGCCTATATGTTCTCTTCTATTGTCTGTTCAGGTACTGGAGACGGTTGCGGTTCCATGTTTGATGTCGAACTTTCTGTTGTTTCTATGACTGGTGTAGGTGTTGTTTCGGTTACTACAGTCGATGATGCTGACTCTGGATTTGGAGTTACAACTGGTAACACTTCTATTGGTGTAGTTGTTGCTGCTGTTTCGATAGTAGTGGTCGAGGTTGTATCAGTTATGGTTGATACAACAGTATCTGTTGTGGTAGTGCTAGTTACCGTAACTGGGGTGGTAACAGTAGGAACATACGTAGCTGCTGATACATTACTCCTTAACAGCAATTCTTTTAATTTATCTTCAGTAACACATGTTGTGCCGATACATAGTTCTTTTGTTTCAACTCTACTGAAGATAGCAACCGTGGCAGAGACCATGTCTTTTACTTTGAGATTGAGCTCCTTAACCGCATTCACCAGTGTAGCGAGTATAGGACGATCTTGGAGAGTGAGGTTACCATGTTTGTCTACAGAGACTGCTTCAGGGATAGCTGTTTGGACGTTTTGAGCTGAGAAACCTGTATAGGTGTTCACCGTATCCAGACCTGTCTCAGGTTTCCAGTTGAAGCTGATAGGTTTGAGGGATAGTATAGCATCGAGGCCTGTGGTGAAGTAGCCTTTGATATCCTTGAGACGTTCATCTGATGATACGGAGAGGTTACCGTTGGCGTCTGTCGTGAGTGTACCGGCTCCGTAGTTGGAGAATCTGACGGTTCCTGTGGTTGAGAGTTGAGCGGTTGGGGTGGTGGTGCCGATTCCGACTCCACCAAAGTATCCATTTCCACCAACGGACAATGTTCTAACGCGTGCACTTGTAGTACCAATATCATATGTATTGTCTGCAACCGGTCCAAAGTAGGCATTTGTTGCATCAACAAACCATCTATCAACATTTCCTGTACGCAAATAAATACGACTACTTGGTGCTGACGATGAATCAATAGTTAAATTAGTATTATCTGAACTGATACTTTCTCCGTCACCGTTATTAGCTCCATCTCTGCGCAAATAAATTTTCGACCCTTGTGGAATACGGATTGATCCACCAACTTCCAATGTATAAATCGGCGGATATGCACTACCGATAACAGCACTTGTACCGAGATACATAGTTCGTGGTCTGTTTGCCTGATTTGAACCTATGTCGTAAGTGTTATCTGTATTAAATACTACACTACTCAAAGTAGATGTGCCGACCACTGAAAGAGGGTTTGTCGGTGTGGTGGTGCCGATACCCACATTATTATTATTTGTCACAACCAAACCCGTACCTGTAGCACCATGTGCACTAAATGCATATGATGTTGCAAGAGAATCCGCGCCCTGGGCTTCAAGTTTTGCGGTGATGCCTGAATTAAATATATTTGAAAATCCCACACCTAAGTTACCGTTCTTATCTATAACCGCTTTATTGCCTCCATTTATTTGAAAACCAATACCCCAATTTGTATTTCCAGCTTTATTAATTACAAAAGGACTATCGCCTTGACTAGCTAACACATCACCATAGTTTGACGATGATACAAGTCCAATATAATTAATAGTGGGGTTCGCGTCATTTCTTACAACAATACCACCAGTAAGACTGTTAAGTGACTTAACTTCAAGAGCCGCAGTTGGACTTATCAGCCCAATCCCCACATTCCCTGCACTCGTCACCGTCAACAACCTTGCATTCGTCGATGAAGCTACAGCGAATATATCACCTGTTCCTGCTGTACCTGTAATTGCGAGTTTAGCTGACGGTGACGTGGTGCCGATGCCGACGTTATTTGTGAAAGATGTCACGCCATTGTAAGCAACCGACACAGTTCCGTTTGCCAGTTCCACTGTTCCACTATCCTTCAAATATAAACCGGTATTACCCAGATTAGTAAATCTGAGATTACTTGCATCAGCAGTAAAAATTGAATACCCACCATTAAAACCAGTACGTGAGACGCCGAAATTCCCCCCTACACTACTTCTGAGAGTAAGGCTACCTGCTGCAGAAATATTTCCACTGTTATCTATATATGCATTATTTCCTAAACTCAAGAGGTAGTTTGGTGTTGTGCTACCGATGCCGACGTTGCCTGCAAACGAAGATGAAAGTGTCGATGAAGAAACAGTAATAGCGGCCATCGTGGTAGTAGCATCGTTACTGTCGTCAGCGAGACGGAACTGAATACCTGCCCCATCTCTTTTAAGAGCTGGATAAGCAGCAGCGGAAGGTGTAAAAGTTCCATTATGACCTGCGAATTTTAATATAGAAAAATCTGATCCATCACCGCCAAATGAAAAAGAGCTTCCGTTATTGGCGACTAATCTAGGGCGACTATTGTTACCTGTTCCAATGGATATATAACCGCCAGCAAATTGACCTCCACTTGAGAGTTGGAAGATATTAGCCGTTACCGTCCCAGATGACACAATATTACCTGTCGTATTCAACGTTCCCGTAGCAGTTAAATTTCCCGCAAAGTATCCGCTTCCATTAACTTCTAATTTATTTGAAGGTGATGTGGTGCCGATACCGACGTTACCAGTTGTATTTGTAATAGAAAGCATCTTGCCAATTCCGGGTGCCGTAGAATAAATCGCAAAATTTCCGCCCGATATGTCACCGTACGTATTTAACGTATTACCATAAGTCTGACCTGTGTTAACAAATGTCAATCCACCATTATTAGATTGGATATTGCCACTAGAATTCAGGAAAATGCTTGAACCCACCTGTAGGAGCGATGAAGGATTTGCAGTCCCAATCCCCACATTCCCATTCGCAGCAACAGTGAAGAGAGAAGCAGCGGCAGAGTTGATGATGTTGAAGATATTAGCAGTCTGACCAGAGTAGCCGATGAGGGAGAGTGCAGTAGCAGTGGTACTGGTACTCTGTGCAGTGAGGACAGAATTGGCAAGTGCAGTTGTAGTACCAAACGATGATTGGTTCACCCCACTCACCTGTCCTGCTACTTGTGCAAAGGCGGTAGAGGTGATGAGGGAACGTGGTGAGAGAGTTTCGTAGGTAGAGTTGTCACTCGATACTTCGATCTGGAGGTATACTCGTGTGTTGTTGTTGAAGTTGTAGTCGAGAGTATCTGGATATCCGTTGGTAGTATCACCAATGTTGGCATTGAAGTAACCTTGTTTGACGGTGAGGGTAGTAACTCCTGGTGTAGCTGTTGGCCAGACTTTGGTACCTCCACCTACGGTTGCACTGTCCCAGAGGGAGAACTTGAAGTAGTAGGTAGTACCAGTACCACCAAGTGCATTACCACCTGTGTCAGTGAGACGGCCTTGGTATGAGACTATACTAGGTGCTCCTGCTGCTTGAGTGAGTGGTGTGGCATATACAGAAAACACTAAAAAGAAGACAAGGAATATGCCATATGCAAATGGTACCGGTGTATGTGTACCGTGGGTCATTTGGCCTTATTTTATCATGTATAGAGGTGTGCTAAAAGGAAAAGGTGGGGATTAGTTTTAGTTGTGTGCGTTTTTCATCACGTACTCAATCAACTCTTCAATCATCACTCTCTCCTGCTTGCCATTATCACGATCACGGACAGTCACTCCTGTACCCTTCTCGATAGTATCAAAGTCGACAGTGACACAGTAAGGTGTACCAATCTCATCTTGGCGGCGATAGCGCTTGCCGATATTTCCATTATCATCAAAGGTAACATTTGGAATAACTTTCTTGAGCATCTTGTAAACATCTTCTGCTTTTTCTACGAGTACCGGCTTATTTTTAAGTAGTGGAAAGACCGCTACACGGTATGGTGCAACTGAAGGAGCGAGTTTCAAAAATACACGCTTCTCTGTGACGCTTCCTCCTTCTTTCTCCTTGCTTCCTTCTTCCGCTCCCATTTCATCTTCCTGATACGCATCCACGAGCACAGCTAACACCGTTCTATCCAAACCAAATGAAGGTTCGATACAGTGAGGTATAAATCTTTCCTTTGACTCTTCATCAAAATATGACAGATCCACTTTACTGAACTCAGAATGTTGTTTAAGGTCATAGTCTGTACGATATGCAAGACCATACAGCTCTTTTTTACCAAAAGGAAAATCAAATTCGAAATCAATTGTGCGCTTTGAATAGAATGCGCGGTCAGCTTCAGCAACTTCTAGTTCGTGCACTTTTTTCTGCGTCAAACCGATATCCTGCGTAAAAGCCAATACCTCAGTGCGGAAATGCTCAAAGGTCTTTTCCCAGTCTTTTGGATTGACGAAATACTCGATCTCCATCTGTTCAAACTCACGTGCACGGAAAAGAAAGTCGCGTGGCGCGATCTCATTACGAAATGCTTTGCCGATCTGGGCCATACCAAATGAAAGCTTTGGGTGGAAAGTGTCGAGGATATTTTTGAAATTAACAAACATACCCTGTGCGGTCTCAGGACGAAGATATGAGATAGATGAACCGTCCTCGGTTGCACCAATGTTTGTCTTGAACATCATATTGAACTGACGCACAGGGCCGAGTGCATTGCCATCAGGACTCTTGAGACCCTTTTCTTTTATCTTGGCATCCATATCTGCAAGAGTCATACCCTTTACATCAACACCGGCATCTTCGAGGAGGTGGTCAGCACGAAAACGTCTTTTGGTCTTTATATCTTCAACGAGCGGGTCCGCAAAACCTGCCACGTGTCCACTCGCCTCCCACGTGCGCGGATTCATGAGGAGCGCTGCATCGACGCCATACATATCGTCACGATCATCAACAAAACGCTTCCACCAAATCTTCTTTATATTATTTTTGAGCGCTACACCGAGAGGTCCATAATCCCATGTACCAGCGAGACCACCATAGATCTCTGAACCCTGAAAGATAAAACCACGTCTCTTGCAGAGAGAAATGAGCGATTCCATTATGTTATTCTCGGCTATTTTATTCATACGAACATTCTATACGAAAGGAGCCGAACTTGAAAGTCCGGCTTCTGGTGACCTATTACTGAACGACAGTTTCGTCTCCCCCCTTATATGCTGGATCTGTACTAAAGCTTGAAGTCAGATAACCTTGCTCACTTGTTAGAGAAGACTGGGTATAATCATCGGTTGCAGTCAGAGTAGACGGATTGACGAGAGTTGGTGCAGTAGAAACTTGAGTAATACTTGGTGTAAAGGCTATCTGGAATGCCACTTCACGACGCTTCGATGAATTTGCAGAGTATGCACTGATCTGCCCTACATTCCACGTTATAGAACCAGTATTTTGATCATACGTCACACCTTCAGTTGATGGAGATACATTTCCAAGCCATGTCACGTATGGTGGCAAAGTTGCAGTGACTTGTGCACCACTGACCGAACTGGTCGTATTGCCGATAGACCACAAGACTGTGTAGGTTGTTTTTTGTTCTGCCTTTGGTGGTATTGGTCCCGTATTGGTAAATGCTCCAGTTGAGCGAACTACCCTGCCTGAAAGAGCGATGCTCGAAGCCACTTTTATTGTACGGCTTGCAGCTGAAGTTATGCTACCAGAAGCACCTGATTCTTGAGTACGATCAGCTGACACGCTCGCTGACAGAGATACGTTCGGATTGACGACTTGATTACCTGATGAGTTCGATGTGTTTGTTGGTGTTATTGAGAATGAGATAGAACCACTTTCTCCTGCAGGGATAGATGCGAGCTCAGGATTTGTCTGTTGATTCCAGATGATCTGATTGCGCGCAGAATCAAAATAGCCAAGATCAGGCTGGATCTTTGTCTTATCGTACGCAGTACCAGAGAGATTGACTGCAATGACTGCATTTGAAACTGCCACTGAAAGATTGTTGAACCAGGTGATCGTTACGCGAGCTGGTGAACCAAAGTGCCCAACAAAATCTGTTGAAGATGTGTCATTATCAATGCCGAGCTGCAGACTAACGAATGATTTTTCTATCGTGATATTTTGACTGACGAGCCCATATTGAGTGCCAATGACCGCACCATTTGCAGCACTTCGCGCACCGACAGCAAAGTGGAATACGCGGGTATCAGAATTTTCACCTTGTAGCTTTCCATGAATGACGACTGAACGCTCAGCACCTGGTGGTATATCACCGATCTTCCATGTGGCATTATCAGACAGCGGTGGGATGTTCGCGGAGATAAAGCTATAACCAAATGGATACTGCCCTTTCAAGACAACACTCTTGAGTACGTCTTGAGAATTTGATTTGAGTTTTACTGTCATATCGAACTCTTGACCAGAAGCGATGCTGCTAAACGAAGAAGCAGTGAGAGTGATTGGTGACGAATTAATAAGCACTTCGTAACTTGCGACTTTGGTGAAAAGAGCCGTGGAACCTTTTACCTTATATGTCAGCGTTGCAGTGATAGATTTTTGAGTATTCTCTTCCCCAAAGATGATTGCCGATACATTCGTCGAAGTTGAATAACCTGTTGGTATATCGCCGAGATATTGATCGAGCGACGTAAGTGTCTGTGTAGAATCATGTGCATCGGTCGCACCTGCCGGAAATGACACATTCATATCTACCAGCTGAAGATCGATATTATTATTGTTGGTAACCTTGATACCAAAAGAAACTGGCTGACCACCCGGTATCGATACGGGACCAGTGATAGTGACATCGATATTATTTCCTGATATCAGATTTGAACCATTTAAAAAGAGATACAGACCGATACTAACTGCAATGATGCAGAATATGCCGGAGCCGATGAGAAATTTAGTGAAAAATGACATTGAATGATCTTCGTATTGTGTATTGAGCTTTGGAGCTTCTTCTAGCGTTTTATCTGGTTCAGCCCATTCTGACTTTACCTCAGTATTCATATCTGAAAAACGAAGCTTGCGGCGCGTACGTACTTCTGGTGCACCGCGAGAGTACAGTGACTTCTTCAACTCTTCTATGCGATTTTGATCTTCTGAGGGAGGCATTTGTATTATTGTACCATTTATTTTTATCCTTACAGATGCGATTCACGGAGTGCCCTGTTGATATGCTGGTTCATGAGAGTTCGCTGTTGACCCAAAAGAGTCAGACGATCGAGGCTTATAGCATCGGATTCAATATCTTCCTTGAGTGCAGAAATACTTGCCACATAACCCAGACGGTGAAGGATACGCGTAACTATTAAGGATTCGAGGGTTTTGAATGCTTCACTTCCGAGGGTAGGCCATGAATTAATAAAATCAAATAACGAATCGAGTGCAATGAATAATTCTGGATGAGGTTCTTCTCCTTGTAGTAAACGATTAAGAAGCAATGCTATGCGCGCAATAAGTTCTTGATTTTGGTCTGCCAATTTCACCTCTTGTAGCTTGTCCCCTGTCTGCGCAAGCAGGCTTGTATCTTGCACCTTGAGTTCCTGCGCATTAGTTAGTCGCCAAAACTCTTTACCGCTGACAAATGAAAAAACGCCGAGAGAATAATCTTGAATAAAGGGGCGTAATTTTGATTTTTCGAAACGGATGCCTTGTGCCGTAGCACGGATGAGTCCGAGGTCTTTGGTAAATATAGATAGCAGCTTCCCTGCTTCACCAGATGGCCGTGAGCTTACGATAAATCCGGGAGTTGTGTGAATGGCGTACATAGGTAAATCAACCAATGATCAATAGCGCAATGTTCAATTCAATCCGAGCACATCGCCAAAACTGATACTGGTCACATTCGTCAGCTTCTTCAATTCATCACTGTATTTTTCAACTATGGCACGCTCAGCTTCGGTAACTACCAATGAAGTTTTATCGCTGACTGACAAGCCCTTTTCTTTTCTCATATCTTGCACCTTACGGAGAAGTTCACGGAACTCACCTTCTGCTTTGAGCTCGGGGGTGATAACTGTATCTAACACTACAGTAAATGTAGGATCGTTTTGGTCGACACTGTTCTCCAATACTATCTCTTTTACATTGAGCTCATCCATAAGCACAACCTTGAGTTCATCCCAGCGAGGGATAGGATTATTTCTATGTTTGATAGTAAGTTTTTGCAGTGGCTGACGAACATTAACCTTGCCCTCAGTTCTCTTCATGAGACCGGCTGTAGTAAATGACTGAACAACCTTCATGCCTGACAAAACATCCTCATCTACTTTTCCTGCCTTTGGCCAACTTTCAAGATGTACACTCTCTAGTTCTCCGCCAACCTCTTGGTAAATATACTCTGCAAAGAAAGGTGTAAATGGTGCCATGACTTTTGCCAATGTAATAAGTACATATTTTGTCGTCGCTAGAGCAGCTTCTTTGTCTGCCATATCATCACCCTTAAAACGATCACGCGAACGACGGAGATACCACTGTGAAAGATCTGCGATAAATTCACGTATCTCACGCGTAGGTTCGAGGAAAACATAGTTATCCATATTACTCGTCACATTTTCGATCAATTGATTCAAGCGCGCCAAAATCCACTGGTCAATTATATTTTGAGATGTTCCTTGTGATTTTCCTATCTCCAGGCTCCTATCTCCAGACTCCCTGTTCTCATACGTCTTATAAAATGTCGTCACATTCGCAACCAAGTTAAATACTTTCTTCACAATCTCATCAACAGTTTTTTCTTCAAAGTTCTTTGACTCACCTGGCTGGTTGACCGAATACATCCAAAAACGCAATGCATCAGCGCCGTACTTATCCATCATATTCCATGGATTGATGACATTGCCGAGCGACTTGGACATCTTTTTTCCTTCTCCATCGAGAATATGTCCGAGACAGATCACATTTTTATACGCCTTACCTTTACCCATAAGAACGCCGATAGCATGTAATGTATAGAACCAGCCACGAGTCTGGTCAATCGCTTCTGAGATGAAGTCAGCAGGATAAGCAAGTTCCTGCTTCTTTGAAAACAGCTTTGCGATTACTCCTTTCTCCTTTCTTCCTGCTTCTTCTTTTCCGAATGGATAGTGATCTTGGGCAAACGGCATACCACCTGAATCAAACCAGACGTCCATGACTTCTTTTGCACGAACCATATTTCCACCGCATGAACATGAAAGCTTCACTTCATCGATAAAGGGTTTATGGAGATCGAGCTCATATTCAGTATTGTGAGGGACAATCTTGAGATTCACTTCGCGAACACCTGCCTTTTCAATATAATTATTTTTTTCGTATTCAGCAGTCTGTTCCCTGTCCCAACCTTCCGCAGCAGCAATGAGCATCATAGCTGGACTGCCATGAGTAACGATTAAAATCTTTTTGCCAGAATATTTTGATTCGACATCATATAAGAAATCACCAACACGCGTTTTCACATCTGCGTGATTTTCTCCACCTTTTGGCCGAGCAACAAAACGACTCTGGTTCAATGGAAATACTTTTAACAATTGTTCGAGCGTCATACCATCCCATTCACCGAGCTCGATCTCTCTGATACGGTTGTCGGTTACTAGCTGATCATCAGTGAGACCCAGTGCTTTTTGTACAATCTTTGCTGTCTCTTGAGTACGAATAAATGGCGAAGCAATGATGAGGTCGATACCGAGCTTCTTTATACCCTCAGCTGCACGCGCAACTTTATCTTTACCATGTTCGGTCAAATGGTTTTCAAGTGTTATATCACTATTCAGTATCTCTTTTACATTACATTCGGCTTCACCGTGGCGCATTACGTGATATGTATTCTTTGATGACAGGGCGATATCATCGATAGAACCGACAACTTTTCTTTTGTTACAGGTATCACAATTCCACACTGGCAATGGTGTTCCCCAGTAACGTTCACGTGAGATAGCCCAGTCTTTGACATCTTTGAGCCATTCGCCAAAACGACCTTCCTTGATGTACTCAGGTTCCCAATGGATACCTTCATTTTCTTTGAGTAATTTGTCGCGCAGATCAGACATGCGGATATACCACGAATCGCGGGCAAAATAGATGAGCGGAGTTTTACAACGCCAGCAATGAGGATATGTATGCTTGATATTCTCCTGTGCAAAGAAAAGTCCTTTTTGTTTCAGATAATTAACAATATCAACATCGAGAGTTGGCTTACCATTTTCATCTTTTTCTTTGACGAATCTACCCTCGAGAAAAGCGGTGCCCTTTTTGAAGGTTCCATCATCGTTGACCAAGTGATATTTAGGTAGATTGTTCTTTGTGCCGAGCTCAAAGTCATCTTGACCGTACATTGGTGCAATGTGCACGATGCCAGTACCATCAGCGGTTGTGACAAAATCGCCGGCAAATACTTTGAAGGCATTTGAGATTTTATCTTTTTCTGCACCAGTGACAGCGTCTTTGAGATATGGAAAGAGTGGTTCGTAGGTGAGGCCAACGAGGTCAGAGCCTTTTACTGTTTCGATCATTTCATACGTAAGGTCTTTCAACGCTGACAATCTTTCTTTCGCCAAAATCACATAGGTAATTACTCCGTTGCCAATCGGCACGAGAGGATTCTCGCTTCCTTTTGCAGAGGCAAAACCGCGAGAACTCTCGTTGCCTCTGTCAACGGCTGACGTATCATTTAATTGGTTGACCTTAACTTTCACATACTCAATATCCTTCCCTACAGCCAAAGCCACATTCCCCGGAAGCGTCCAGGGTGTCGTCGTCCACGCAAGTATATATGTCGCATCATCCGCAACTGTATCACCAATCTTTTGTCCTTTGGTAACTTTGAACTTCACATACAGCGACAAATCCTTCACCTCCTGATATCCCTGTGCCAATTCGTGTGAAGAAAGTCCAGTACCACAGCGTGGACACCACGGAACTATCTTGTAATCCTTATAGAGTAAACCTTTCTCATCGACAGTCTTGATGATATTCCACACTGACTCTATATATTGCGGCTTATAGGTGATATACGGATTTTTGAGATCAACCCAATATCCCATGCGGTTGGTGAAATCTTCCCATTCATGCACATAAGTCCAGACGCTGTCTTTACATTTTTGATTGAATGCAGCTATGCCATATGACTCGATTTCCTTCTTCGACTTGAGACCAAGCTCCTTTTCTACTTGGAGCTCAACGGGCAAACCGTGGGTATCCCATCCACCCTTTCTGCGTACATGAAAACCTTGCATCGTCTTGTAGCGAGGAATGGCATCCTTGAATGCCCGAGCTTCGAGATGATGTATACCGGGACGACCGTTGGCAGTTGGTGGACCTTCAAAGAATACGAACTCACCTTTTGGCGACTCTTTATCGAGAGACTTCTGAAAAACATCTTTCTCTTTCCAAAATGCCAAAACATTCTCCTCGCGAAGTGCGTGTGGAGATTTTGGTGATTGGTCTTTTTGGGTATTTGCTATTTCGGCCATGAAATTAATTTAATAGGGTTATTTTACCATAGGTCTGACCTCTCCGAGGTTGAACCTCTAACTACATCCTCTTTGGAATTTTGATACCGAGGATATGAAGACCTTCACTCATTGCTTCAGCAAAACTTTTTGTTAAAAGCACACGATATGGAGACAATGGTTCATTCACATCAACGATTGTATTGCTTGCATAGAAACTATTGAAAGCACTTGCAAGGTTGATGAGATAGTTTGCAATGAGTTGTGGTGCATATTCACCTGAAGCGCGCTCGACTATATCTGGGAATCTTACAATGAGTTTTTCGAGCAGGCCGACTTTCTCTGGCAAAACCACTTTTGATAGATTGATCAACGTACGAATCTCCCCTTCTTTACCGAGATCCAATTCACCTTTTGCTTTTTCAATGATTGAATTCGCACGGACAACAGAATACTGGAGATATGGACCAGAGTCACCTTCAAATGAGATGGACTTGGCTGAATCAAAGATAACATCACTACCGACTGCCTGACGAAGGATGGTGTACTTGATGGCAGCGATAGCGATCATATCTGATAGTTCTTCCACTTCTTCTGGTGTGAACTTACGGTCAGCGATTCTTTCAATAACAAGCTTTTTCATATCATCGATGAGTGTCTCAGCAGTGATGACATTGCCCGTACGTGAAGACATCTTGCCGGATGCAAAACGCAACATACCGTGTCCAATATGCTTTGTTTTCTTGCCTACATTTTCATCGATAAGCGTGAGCGCCTTGGCGATGACCTTGAAATATTCATTTTGCTCACTTGCTGTAACAACGATCGATGTATCAGTTTCAGGATATTTTTTGAACTTAGTAACATTTAACCCCATCTCTTTTGCTTCATACGTTGGTAGGCCATGGGAGTTGATGAATACGCGGGTATGAAGACCATGATCCTCCCCTTTGAATACAACTGCACCGTCGCTTTCAGTAAACACATTTTTTTTTAAAAATTCCTTGACGATATCGAGACCAGCTGGAGCCATCTCGCTCTCATATATATATCCATCAAAATGCGTGCCGAGACGCTTGTACAACAATTCAAAATGCTCCAAGCTCCAATTCCTTCCCTTTTCATAGAGAGCATTTATGGCAGGACTCGACTTTTCGTAGAGGATCTTGTTCAAAGAATCAATATCATCTTTTACAGTGATACCTGCACCGCTCAATTCATCTGACTCATACATGCGTGTACCTTCAACATACATCTTGCCGAGGAATGCAGTTTTTTCTTGGATCGGTGCTGAGTCACTAGGTATTTCACTTTCATGACGTTTCATCGCCCAGATAGACTTTGCGATATGGAGGCCAATATCTGACGGGTAACAAAGACGAGTAACCTTTGCACCTCCAGACTCAATCAAACGTGAAAGCGATTCACCAATTGCATTAGCCATGAGATGCCCGATATGAAATGCCTTGAAAATATTTGGGTCAGTGTATTCAATGAGAATATTTTTGCGTTTTATGTTTCCTTCTAACTTCTCACTTCCAACCCCCAACTTCTCTTTTATGATCTGCTCCGCAAATACACTATCTTTCACTTTGAAGTTAATAAACCCAGGACCAGCCACACTGACAGAATCAATGCTTTCTGGCATATCTTTTTTGAATTCTTCAATGATCTTGTCAGCAAGTGCCTTTGGTGCCATCTTGAGCACCTTTGCATGGGCCATTGCGATATTTGTCGAATAATCACCGTGTTCTGGATTTTCTGGATACTCCAAAACCACAGAATCAACCTCAATTCCGAGACTTTGAGCGGTTTTTATGAGATGGCTTATAAGCTTTGATTTCATAAGGATATTGTAGCAGAAAACCCCATATCTGCACGAATATTTGACAAAGAAAGTAAAGTCGGTTACACTACTATTGGTTAAGTTGACCCTCGGGGATTGAGTTCTTACCCCTCGGAGACGCGACGAATCGCTCCTTAAAACATCCTATTCGATACGATTGCACCGCAATCGGTTCCTCCTTCGACAATGTGAGGGTCCTTGCCTCCACCGCCCAACGGAAGGGCGTCGTCATCATTGCATGGATGTAAATACTTGTCCCTTTGTGTCGCTGGCTTTCTCCTTGCCAGACACAAAGGGACACCGCCCGCTTTAGTGCCATCTCTTTTGAGAGGCACTTTTTTATTTACTTGAAATACACCCTCTACGCAATCTATTTTTTGCCAGTATGAGCTGTTGCACCACTCACCTTTCGAAGCGTCTCGTCGATTTTTTTAGCGATCATTTTAAAATCTTTCTCTTTTCTTCCCCGAGTAGTCTCTGCTGCTGTGCCAATACGAATACCCGATGGGTCTGCAGGCGGACGAACATCAAATGGAATAGCATTTTTATTTACGATGATACCTGATTTTTCGAGAGCATCGCTTGCATCTTTTCCTGAAACACCACCTGCTCCCTTTTCATTCTTCTTGCCATCATTCCATGTATCGATGAGGATAAGGTGCGAGTCGGTGCCTCCGGAGATGAGTCTCCATCCACGAGCATGAAGCTCCGTGGCGAGAACAGTCGCATTCTTTACTACTTGATCAGCGTATTTTTTAAAGTTTAGACTTGAAGCTTCCTTGAGAGCAACTGCAACTGCGGCGATCTGGTTCTCATGTGGACCACCCTGAAGACCTGGGAATACTGCACGATCAATCTTTTTATCGAGCTCGCGAGCATCGCGCTTTACAAAAATGAGAGCTGAGCGTGGACCACGAAGTGTCTTGTGTGTAGTCGTTGTGACGATGTCTGCATACGGAAATGGCGCTGGATAAGCTCCACCAGCAACGAGACCGGCGATATGTGACATATCAACCATAAGGAGTGCCTCAGCTGCATCAGCGATCTCGCGCATCATAGCCCAGTCGATACGACGTGGGTATGCAGTAAATCCAGCCACGATAATGGCGGGCTTTTCTTTGATGGCCAACTCACGAAGTAGATCGTAATTGATCATCTCAGTGGTCGCATCCAGACCATATGGCACTTGTATCCAAAATTTACCAGTCGCTGAAACTTTGTGTCCGTGAGTGAGGTGACCTCCATGATCGAGAGACATACCCATGATCTTTGAAGGAACGAGGACCTCAGCATTGTCTGCACCAGGCAAAACTATCTTCTTTGGAGGAATGAGTGCTGTATAGACAGCTAGATTTGCAGGTGAACCAGAGAGAGCTTGTACATTAACGTGCCACTC
The DNA here is from genome assembly GCA_028713005.1 of Minisyncoccota bacterium. Lineage (GTDB taxonomy): Bacteria > Patescibacteriota > Minisyncoccia > Phycocordibacterales > PALSA-1337 > C7867-002. Next base: position 24,401 of record JAQTPC010000003.1, read on the forward strand.
AGTTGGGTCGAGTTTAAAAAGCTTGAGGGCGCGCTCGATACAGACAGATTCGATCTTATCAACTATTTCATTGCCACCATAGTAACGTTTGCCAGGGTACCCTTCTGCATATTTATTAGTCAGTTCTGAACCCAATGCTTCGAGCACGTCTTTTGAAACGTAGTTCTCTGAGGCGATGAGATTGACAACTTTCTTTTGACGTTTTTTTTCTGTCTCTATGAGTTTTTTTATTTGAGTGTCTTTCATGCATAGAATATACCATGCAGATATATGAAAAAGAAAATGGAGACAGGTACAAGATTATATGTTGAAAAATTAACACCCGTACACAGCTAATAAAAAGGTCCGGCGCGCTGTTTTTCGCGTCGGACCTAGGGGCCCACATTCATCGGAGGAACGACTGCAGTGGGAAATTAATAGAACTTGTACTCTAAAAGTATACGCCTCTTATTGCTATATGTCAATACCATATTTCTTACCCTATTTAATACCCAACTGTTGCCTCATTTGAATGAGAAAATCTTTCTTCACTGTTTCGAGAGGTCGGTTAGCATCGATGATGATACATGGTGTGCCGAGAGCTTTTACTTTCTCAAAGAATTTCAAATAGCCTTTGCGAACATTCTGATGAAAAGTGATTTCTCTATCATCGAAGTGGTCGTACCCAATATCAAAAGACTGATTGCGTCCATGCGCTCGTTTCAATCCTTCTTCAGGATCAACATCAACAAAGACATATATATCCGGAGTGACCATGAGCTTACTCCTCATGCTCCAAAAGAGATCTTCGAGGAGGCTCGACTGGCTTGATATCTGATATGCATATGATGAGGCGTCAAAACGATCAGCGATAACCGGCACCCCTTTCTTGAGGCTTGGAATGATAACATTTGCCACATTGTCGAAACGCGCCGCGAACATGAGGCAGAGAGTCGTTTCTGGTGGTGCATCTTTGGCCAGAGGATTTTTGATGGCTGCTGTACGGATGAGCTCAGCGTAGGGCGAACCACCTGGCTCACGAGTCGTCATGATCAGATCACCCAAGCTTTCTTTGAGTATACGGATAAGGGTAGATTTTCCTGAACCTTCCCCTCCCTCTATGACGATAAATTGTGGTTTCATTTCTGTATTTAAAAATTATTTTCCCGTACTACCAAACCCCTTCTCACCTCTCGTACTATCACTTAATTCATCAACCTCAATCACATCCGGCACTTCGACTTTCTGAATGAGCATCTGTGACACTTTGTGACCTGCTTCAAAAATATATTCGACATCACTGAGATTGATCATGCCAATCAACACTTCACCTCTATAGCCAGCATCAATCACTCCCCCGAGAAGTTTGATGCTGTGCTTGATAGCTATGCCGCTCTTGTCCCAAAAGAGTCCGACACATCCATGTGGAATCTCCATCGCTATACCTGTTTTGATAGCGGCATGCTCGCCGGGCTTTATGACAGTTTTTTCCAGGACAAAAAAATCCATGCCTGCATCGCCTGGATGAGCATACGCAGGTATCTTGGCGTCTGGATGGAGTTTTTTAAACTTAATTTGCATAAAATTTGACGCGCATTATCTCTTGAACTGTTCTGTAGCCCCTTCAACCAAGTATACATCCTTGATGCCTGCCGCAATCATAGCGTCCCAACACGGCTTGCAACACCACCAATGACCCCAGTGATACAGATCAGCTCCCGTTATGTCGCCATACTTTTTTTGGGCGTCTTTTATCGCTTGCGGCTCAGCGTGCATATGAGATGAGGCACACCCAGGACATAGATAATATTTGGTGCCCGATTTTATATGAAATAATTTTCTGATACAAAATTTATTATGTAAGTTATGCATCCATTGCTTCCTCAGAAGGGACTGATTCGCCCCTACCCCGAGTATTTTTCCGTCTTTCACGATCACCGCGCCAGTTGGTTGCTTACTGTCTGTCGAATATTGGAACGTGATCTTCTTCGTCTCTGCCATGAAAGGATTCTCAATAGGCACATATATGAATTTTCTCCCTTCGGGGAGATATGGGTAGTGTTCATTCATCTCTCGATTATATATAATAAAACCATTATGACCAAATTCGATGAAATATATCAGGACATGGTGCGAAAGATAATGCTAGAGGGCATAGATGAGATCAACAAGAGCAAACAAGCTGGCAGTGAAAGAGCGACCTATATTACTCGAGCGATTCCTGGTATGCACTTTACCACTGATATTGAAAAAGATGGCTTCCCTCTCCTCACTCTCAGGAAAATCCCCGTAAAGGCACCTGTAGCCGAACAGGCATGGTTCATCATGGGGTCGAGAAAGCCAGAAGATTTTCTCCGCGAATACACAAAGATCTGGGATGCATTCACTAACCCTGGCGACGTCGTCACCGTTGCGTATGGATATCGCTGGCGCAAGCACTTTGGTCGTGATCAACTCAAACTCCTCATCGACCTTCTCCGAGCCGAGCCTGGTTCACGTCATGGGGTTGTCGTCACGTGGGATCCTGCCCAAGACGGACTATCTCTCCAAAAGAAAAAGAATGTTCCTTGCCCCTATACATTCACGGTAAATATTATTGGCGGTCGTTTGCATCTCCATAATATTGTACGTTCAAATGATGTTATCCTCGGTGTTCCATTCGATGTATTTGGTTTTGCACTTCTCCAATGCCTTCTCGCTCAAGAGCTTGGTGTTCGACCAGGAATATATAGCCACTCTATATCAAATGCTCATATATATGACACTCATTTTGAAGCTGCAAAAACTCTGATGGAGAGAAAAAATGAACATCAAAAGATCATCCTTGAGTTACCACAAAATTCGTTCAAAGAGATAGAAAATAGAAATCGTGGAGTTGTTGATGCAATCATTGAAAATATTGACAAGCAGTATCACCCATCAGAAGCCATTACGGGCATCAAAATCGTCGCCTACTAATTCGTCTCCGATTATCTTATAATTCAGAGATACTTTTAACTTACCTTCATGTCCATCATCACCAAAAAAGATATCATCGACCGCATCCGCTCTGGCTCTCTCGCCTTCAAGCCGAACCTCGACCAATTCCAGCTCCAAGAGCACTCAGCTGACTTACGCCTCGGTTTTACCTTCATGATCCCCAAGATGTGGCATATGACGCCCGGTGGACGCGAATCGCTCGATATCACCCATTTCGACAAGCGTAATCACGAGTATTTTGAAGTCGTCGAGCTCGAGCAAGGTCAACATTTTGACCTCTTACCACAGGAGTACATCCTCGTCTCAACGCTCGAAGCGATCAAGATGCCTCGTGACCTCATGGGTATCCTCTATCCTCGCTCATCAACTAACCGCAAAGGACTTTCGCTCGACCTCACCGGTATCATCGATGCAGGCTATGATGGCCAACTCATCCTCCCTATCCGCAATAATACTCGTTCACAAGCGATCAGACTCTTCCCTGGTGAACGTCTCTGTCAGGTCGTCTTTGAAGAACTCAAAACAGAAGTAGAACCACGTCAGAGCAAGTATCATCAAAAAGACATCATTGAAGGAGTGCAGATGGAGAAGAAGGATGAAGTTGATCTCCTCACCAAAGGCGATATTAAAACGCTTAAGGAAAAGTACAAAGTAGAATAATTTTAAATACAATGAAGACTTTCATCATCGCCGCAATGACCGCAGATGGGTATATCGCAAAAGATGCTCAGCATTCCCCTTTCAACTGGACGAGTAAGGCTGATAAAAAACGCTTCATCGAAACAACAAAAAAGGCTGGCGTCATCGTCGTCGGTTCGAGCACCTATAAGACGTTTCCTGGAGCTCTCAAAGAGCGCCTCAATATCGTCTACAGTCGCTCACAGAGCTTTGATGGAGCAGAAACGACCCAAGATGAGCCTGCTGAGCTATTGAAGAAACTCGAAGCTCGTGGCTTCAAAGAAGTAGCTATTTGTGGGGGCGAAGCCATCTACACGATGTTTATGAAGGCCAAGGTCGTTGATCGCCTCTATCTCACGGTTGAACCAATCATTTTTGGTAAAGGGGTAAAACTTTTTAATGATGATATGCTCTTTCATCTCAAGCTGGTAAGTTCTGCAGAATCTAGTAGTGGCGCCCTCCTGCTCGAGTATACGGTGGACTATTCGGGGAATCCTAAAACTCAGACCCACTAAAAAATCGAAGTATTAATTATACATAATAAAAAACACCGACTTTCGCCGGTGTTTTTTATTTCTAAAAATTTATTTTACATCCACACCCATCTGACGTGCTGTACCAGCAACTGTCTTCATAGCAGCTTCGATACTACCTGCACTGAGGTCTGGCATTTTCTTTTCTGCGATTTCCTTAACCTGAGCCTTGGTGAGTGTACCAATCTTTGCAGTATTTGGCTTACCTGAACCCTTCTCTTTCTTGAGAGCCTTCAAGATGAGACTTGAAGTAGGAGGAGTCTTGAGGACGAAATCGTAGGTACGATCTTCGTACACAGTGATGACAACTGGGATCATGTCGCCAATCATACCTTTTGTAGCATCGTTGAACTTCTTTGTGAAATCACCAATGTTAACACCGGCCTGACCGAGAGTAGGACCGAGTGGTGGAGCTGGGGTTGCTTTACCAGCAGGAGCGATAACCTTTACTTTCTTTACAATTTTTTTAGCCATAATCTTTATTTAGTGTATGTGGATAGTATATTAAACCTTCTTAACTTGCAAGAAGTCGAGCTCGACAGGCGTCTCACGACCGAACATCGATACGAGCACTTTGATCTTGCCGCGTTGCGTATCAACCTCAGCCACTTTGCCTTCAAAGTCCTTGAAAGGACCATCTGACACCTTGACCAAGTCGCCGATCGAGAGGTCGATCGTGTGCTCAGTGTCTGACGAAGACATGCGACTAAAGAGTGAAGCTACTTCCTTTGGGTCGAGAGGAACTGGGTTGACTCCTGAACCAACGAAACCAGTCACGCGAGGAGTGTTACGAACGACATACCATGAATCATCGTTAACGATCATCTCAACAAGGACATATCCAGGATAGATCTTTTCCTCTTCTTCAACGCGCTTATTTGCCTTAACTTTGATCTTCTTTTCAGTTGGAACAATCACGGCAAAAATCTTGTCCTCCATACCGAGAGACTCGATGCGCTGCTTCAAGTTGCGGGCAACTGCGTTTTCATAGCCTGCGTACGTATGTATCGCATACCATGCTCGTTCCCCTGTTGTAAGTTGTTTCGACATAAGTTAAATAAAATTAAAAGTTAAAAATAAAAAGGCAAAAGTATTAGAACAAGAGTGTGAGGAGCTTTGAGAAGACAAAATCACCGACACCAAGAATAAGAGCTGTGATAGCTGAGACCGCAATGACAAGAGCGGTGAATCGGAGTGTTTGCGCACGACTCGGCCACGTAACATGAGTCAATTCGGTACGGGTTTGTTTGATGTATTCGGTGATTTTCATATCTTTGTGTATATAGATTCTATATCTTCTACTAAAAAACCCCTCGGGGGGATTACTTGTACACAATATACCTTTTAAGGGTCTAAGTCAAGCTACTCTTCCTTGTCATGAATAGGGTTGAATGCCACCCAAATACCATTGACAAATATAGATAAAGTGGTATATAATTCGGACCAAACCAACCAAAGGAGTTCCTTGTGAATAAAAAACTAACCAAAAAAGCTAAGCCTGCTGGCAAAAAAGCAGTTAAGGCAGTTAAGTCGAAGAAAGTGGTTATTCGCGTAGCAAAAGCCCCAAAAGCTAATCGTGCGCGTGTAATCAAAAAAACTGCCCCGACCAAGAAAGTGGCTACCCGTGGACAGCGAGTGCGGACAATAAGGCTCACTCGCGTGCACGTGGCTCAAACAGCTAATTCCCCCGGGGGAGAAGTGTTCATTGCTGAAGAGTTCATCCGTCCAACAGCACCGAGTGGTGAAAATGGACATCGCACAGAACCTGTGCACGAAAATGGGAACGTGGTCACTTCACCACAAATTGAAGTGATACCGGAACCTGTTGTTGAAGCCGTGAGCACTGAAAGCCTGCCCCTGATCGTTGAACCAAAGATGGGCACGAGCCAGGTCGAGGTAATTTACCGCAACAATATCCGTTTTGAGCATTACATACCCGAAGAAAAAAAGTTCAAATACCCCCTGGTCATACAACCAGAGCGGTCTCCGGGTGATTGGCTGTTCAAAGAATTCTGCACGAAACTCATGGAGCACGGACACGAGTGCTATGTTTCCACCGTGCGCGAACACATAAACAACATCAGGGTTCATGATTCATCTGGGATGATTCCAGACAGCTACGACGAAGATCTTGGCAAATTTGTCAGATCGCTCGACACACCAGTAGTGCTCATCGGTTTCGCCGGTGGAAGCACTACGGCGAACAGGATCGCGCATAGCAACAAGTCGAACATAGCAGGATATGTTTCGCTCATGGGTAACCTGATTGACTGGTCTCGTGACAGACTTATACACCCGCTACCCTGTCGTAGTCTGACACTTGCACAGCGTAATGGCCTAACACCTCGCTGGATCCACAAATGGATCTGTAGTCGGCTTGGGTTTAGTGATCTCATACTTATTCGTGACAATCGAGGGTTCATTCGTGAACGTGGTCGAGTTCGTCGCCTGGTCAGTGTGCTCTTGGACTGGCTCGATCAAAATGCGTCGTATTTAAAACCGAAATCGTAACAAACAAAAACAGCCGGAGATTACTCCCCGGCTGTTCTTTTTTTACCAAAATACTTACTGTATTTCGTACGTGACTGAAACTGAACTTGTAACCTTTTGCTGACCAGCAGGAATCTCTGGAGCAGCAGACGTTTTTGCATTGAAGGCATCGCCACCCATACCATACAACATTGGGCGCGCATAACCACCATCTTCTGAGAAGTTTATGATGCGCACAAGACGAACACCGAGTTGTTGTGCCAAAACATCAGCCTTTAACTTTGCATCAGCAATGGCCTTTGCACGAGCTTCTGCCTGGATAGTGTCTGGCTTATCAACTGCAAAACTAAGACCATTGATATTTTCAACCTGTAGAGATCCGATAGAAGCAAAGAGTGCCCCCGCCTTGTCGAGATTACGAACCTTGACCGTTATCGTCTGGCTCACATCATATCCTGTTAGGACTGATTTACCGCCTGGACAATACGAAACTGTTCCATCCACTTTTGCAGCAGGACAGATAGCATTTTGGTACTCGTAGTGCGGATTGATAGAATAATTTGTAGTTTGGATATCCTTATCTGCTACCCCGCCATCACGAACTGCCTTAAGTGCAGCATTAATCTTTTCCGTAGCTTTTGACTGTGCTTCTGAAACTGTTTTTGAAGTTTGAGAAACACTAAATGAAAATGTCGCTACATCAGGAACAGCGTATGCATCGCCACTACCAGTGACCGAGATCGTATTTGTCGCCGGAACACCTGAACCAATATATGCGATAGATTTGAGCTGACCAACGGCGAGTGCGATCAAATATATACTGAGTACCGTTCCTGCAAGGATACCAACTTGCCATGCTCTTTTTTGTAGATTCATAGTATGAATATAAATTAAATGTATAAAATAACCCTAAACTAACGCGTTTATCAATAGTAACATATCTCGTTATTTGCAGGCATCAAGAAGATTCTCAAAAAGGCCGAGAACTGTCATCGGCCCAACGCCACCGGGTACAGGTGTGATAGCACCAGTTGAACCGATAACCTTTGACACCTTATCAAAATCAACATCACCGACGAGCTTGGTCTTTGTATCCAGACCAACTTCACCTTCTCGAGTAATGCCGACATCAACGATCACCTGTCCGGAACGAACATGTTCTGTAGATATTAAACGCGGTTTTCCAACCGCTACGATGATGACGTTTGCGGAGCTCGTTTCTTTCATAAGATCAATTGTCTTGCTGTGAGCCACAGTAACTACCGCCCTATAACGAGCAAAGACCTGGGCCACAGGCGTTCCCACCAGCGCTGATCTTCCAACAACAGTTACTTTTTTATTATTAATATCGATGTTGTAATACGACAGTAATTCTCTAATACCCCTCGCTGTGGCAGGGACGATGGCATCTGGTCTTCCCTCGCGCAAACACTGCATATTAAAAGCCGTCTGGCCATCGATATCCTTATGTGGATCAATAGTATTTATGACTACATCGCGATCAATATGAGCAGGCAATGGCAATTGTACTATCACTCCTTTGATTAATTTATTTTCATTACATTTCTTAATTTCAATAACAATATCCTCTTGCGAAGCATTTTCTGGTAAATAAATATGATGCGCTACGACGCCTACTTTTTGCGCAAACGAAATCTTCGCTTTTATATACGCTGCCGAATCAGGCCGATCCCCAACTTGGATGATGGCGAGCTCTGGTGTAGGTGTGATCTCGCTGAACTTTTTAATCAATTCAACAAGACGACTATCGCGGACAGTATTTCCTGAGAGGATTCGTGGTGACATATGCTTACAGTAGCAGATATCGGGTGAATTTCAATGCTTTACTTTTTACCACGTCGAGGAGTATGCTAGATGTAGAGCAAACTAAAACCTTAACAAAAGAAAGGAGGATTGTATGAAACCTATGCGTGTTGAAGGCGACTATAGTCGCATCCTTAAGCCTGAAGATCGGCCTTATGGGCACTTATTTGTCCGCAGTAATGATGCTGCGAGAAAAAATCCTACATACTGGGGTGAGTTCAAATTTAAGACGAACAGGGCTTCAGTTTCATTCTGTTACATCATCCACAACCTGAACAACGAAGACAGGAGTTATGGATTATCACTTTTTAACGACCGCGAGTTTGAGTGGTGTTTTCTCACCACTGACATCTCGTTTTTTGACCGCAACTCTCGATTTATCAATAATGAAAACGCTCATGTCATCGGTATGGGCATCGGCGAATTTCCTGAAAAAATGCTCAACATCATTCATGCCATGATCGACAGTAAACTGTTGCTCATAATGCCGACGATGCGCAAAAAAGAACGCTCTGAATTCTTTTCGACGATACACCAATACGGCTACGTGTTTGGTATCGAAAAAAAAGATATTGAAGAGTTCGAAGAGGAGAACAGTGCTTCGCTCAAAGAATTTATTGCACAAATGAGCCTGCTCCTTGGTTAAACACACATGCGCACCACTGTATTGGTGCGCTTTTTATTATTCCAAAAAAATGTTTTTATTTCCCCGACCAACGCGCAAAGATACCACACGGCAAAAGTCTTCCTTCACTCATTGAACCTTTTGCTTCTTCGAGAGCAAGCTCACCCACTTCGATGTCACCACCGAACTTATCTTTGAGTGATAGTAAATTATTTTTATAGGCAATAGCAGAATATCCTGCAGAATAACCATTTACTAAAAAGAACAGCGGTTTATCTGCCAAAATCTCAGTACACGACTCAATGAGATCCATAAAATCATCCTCGATCTTCCATACTTCATTTTCAGCACCATGACCAAAGGCAGGCGGATCCATGATGATACCGTGATATTTTCTACCTCTCTTGATCTCTCGCTTCACAAAAGCGCGCACATCATCGAGTATCCAACGAATGGGTTTATCCTTGAGACCAGAAAGTTCAGCATTGTCGCGTGCCCAACCTATGGCAACTTTTGAACCATCAACATGTACTACTTTTGCTCCAGCCTGTGCACATGCAATAGTAGCTCCACCGGTATACGCGAACAGATTGAGAATTTCGATCTCCCCTTCTCCCTTTTTTATCTGCTCCCTCATCCAATTCCAGTTTGGTGCTTGTTCAGGAAATATACCGACATGCTTGAATGCTGTTGGCTTTATGTAAAACTTCAGGTCAGCAAACGAAATACCCCAGCGCTCTGGCACAGTCTTTTTCAAATTCCAATCTCCACGTTCGCCCTTTTCGCGATTTTGTACATCAGTACCGAAAGACCCATCGGCCTTTTTCCAATCAGCGGGAGATAGTCTCTTTTTCCATAGTGCTTGTGGATCAGGGCGCGACAAAACTACCGTACCAAAACGTTCAAGTTTCTCCCCTTCACCTGAATCGAGGAGCTCATAATCAGCTGATGGCTTTGTAGTAAGGATGGATGAATTGTTCATATATTCGAACACTGCAGGTTACTATACGCGATATTTTTTCAATACAGTCACTGCACTTCCAAAGAGTACCGTAGAGATTGCGGCCGAACCAAGACAGTAGAGACAATATGAATGAATCAAGAACGCCTGAGCATACAGAAACCACATCGACATAATAAAACCAAAAACAGTAAACAGTAAGACTCCACGAAGAGATGGCTCATGCTTACCTTCGATATGGGCAAATAAGCCGATTGAGATGATCAGATAGTAGATAGCACCTAAAAGAGCGACTGGAATACCAAGAATCGATGAGTAGTCACTGGTTAGGACAGTTTCACACCCTGCAGTCGTACAAGGAGGAATACGATTTTGATAGTGTTCAATCGTCAAAAATGATGCATCGGTAAAGCCGAGTAAGGCAATGACGAATAAGACGACTACAATTTTATTTGGAACTGCCTGAAGCGGCCGCTTCAATAAGTGATTTAAATGCTTCATAACTTTGTGGGTTAGCGATCACCTTTCCATTAACGATGAATGTTGGAGTTGAATTAATACCAATCTTTCGTGACTCATCCGCATCTGCATTAACAGCATCCTTTACGGCTGTGCTATCGAGGTCAGCTTTAAATTTGACCATGTCGAGACCGATCTTTTGTGCGTATGTATTCATGATAGCATGAGCATCTGGCACATCACTCCACTCAGCTTGGTTACTATACAGCAAGTCATACATCTCCCAGAATTTACCCTGAAGTGACGCTGCTTCAGCTGCTTGGGCTGTGATGAGCGCATTTGCATGCTGTGGTAATGGGAAATGACGGAAAACGAGACTGAGTGTCGTTGACGCCTCCTGCGTCAACCGCTTTACGAGTGAATAATATGCTCCACATGCAGGACACTGGAAATCACCGTACTCAATCAAGGTGACAGATGCGTTCTTTGGCCCAAGGACATGGTCCGCAGATGTGACAGGTCCAGCAACTATTGGTCCTGAGCCAGGCGCAGGCTTATTCATAGCCACAACAAGTCCCCAGAAAATAAGTCCCAGAATGATAATAAAACACACCCAAAAAATAATACGTTTAATGTTCATAGGAGTTGATTATAGCCGAATTTTCCCTCCAAGGGTAGACCTCGGGAAGTGAACCTATATAATCAGCATCGCGTCTCCAAATGAATAAAACCTAAACTTCTCTTTGATAGCTCGCTCATAGAGATCCCTCCAACTTACCTGCGCACCTTTTGCTTGTAGAAAGGCATCAACAAGCATGATGAGTGACGTATTTGGTAAATGAAAATTGGTAATAATTGCATCAACAATCTTAAAATCATAGGGTGGTGTAATCATGAGCGTTGTCTCACCGGTATACCCTTCTCCTTTGAGAATAGAATCCGCAGTCGCTTCGAGTGTACGTGTAGCAGTTGTACCCGAAGATACGATTATTTTACCTTCATTTTTTGCTTCCAAAATACGCATTGCTGATTCAGAGCTCACTTGTATTGGTTCTGAATGTAATGACTTTGCCTGGATACTCTCTGGTGTGAGTGATGCAAATGTTCCTCTACCAACATGCAGTGTTACCGTCGCTCGATCAACACCCTTTTCTATGAGTGACCTCAAAACCTGTTCGGTAAAATGAAGTGAGGCGGTTGGAGCGGCGACAGATGCTGGTTTTGAGGCAAATACTGTCTGATATTTTGTACGAGCCTCTTCTTCATTGAGACTCGTGTGTATATATGGTGGGAGCGGTGTACGTCCGTGTGATTTACAGAGCTTTTCAAATTCTTCAACCGATATGCGCAGTCTGAAAGAAAATTCTTCATTGTGCTGATCGACAACTTCGAGGATGGCATGATGATTGAAATACAACTGATCTCTCACCGTGAGCTTACGGTCAGGCAGACCTTTGATGACACCTTGCCTGTCCCATTCATTAACCAAAAATAGTATACGAACTGTTCCACCCGTGAGTTTCATCAGTTCGAGGCGCGCCGGCACCACCTGTGTATCATTGAAAACCATCAATGCCTTTGACGGGATATAACGAGCGAGGTGTGCAAACGTATCCAAGACAATCTCATTTGTCTTTGTACTATATATGAGCAGTCGCGCTGAATCGCGTGGCTCAGCAGGCGTATGGGCAATGAGTCCCTCAGGTAAATGATAGTTATAGTCAGATGGCTTCATGGTTTATATTGCGATTATCATATCATCAATGATGATACTTTTCTCCTCGAATGATAGTGAAGGCTCTATAGAGCTGTTCTATGAGGACAAGACGGACGAGTTGATGTGGAAACGTTAGTTTTGAGAGAGCCAGGGTCAGACGCGCACGTGAACGAACTTCATCATTGAGACCATATGCCCCACCAATGATAAAAATGAGCGTTCTAACACTTTCATTCATACGTGCCTGAATAACATCAGCAAAAGCTTGTGACGTATACTCCTTCCCTATTTCATCAAGAGCAACAACGTATGTCCCTGCTCCTTCTTTTTCTATAACATCAATAAGCTTTTTATTATCTTCTTGCGCGGAACTTCCCGGAATATACTTCCATTCACAAGCAGAATAATGCGATACACGTTCTGTGTATTCACGAACGATTTCATATCCGGAAAAATCTTTTTCTTTACCAATAGCTAGAATGATGATTTTCATACATTAAAGGGATGTACCGAACCACACTATAAGATATATGCCGAGAATATTGCCAATAAATGAAATTGGAATAAGCATAAGTGTACGCGTCTTTGAAAAACCAAGTAGCGTGATGCCGAATTCATCTGGCAAAGGTGAAGCGATGATCAGTGCCCCGAGTACTGGTGATATCCATTTGAAAAAACCAACATGAAATGAACGGAGTACGTGCTTCGTAAAACCTGATCCCAATGAATTGATCAGATCATTTGAAAAACGATCGCGAATAAAATAAAAGAGGATCAAATCACCGCACACTGCACCAAGCGCTCCCCAAAGAGCCACCACGTGACTAGGTGCATGAGCAGCGATATTCCCCAGAGCAACAGATGCAGGGGCAATAGTGAACACAGATGTAAAGAACATACCCGCAACAAAACTAGCTACTTCATCACTACCAAAAAGAGCTACGAGGTGTCCAATAATACCGAGATTCGATAATATAAGCGCAATAACTGCACCGATAACAACAAAGATAATGTCTTTTACAAGCTCATTGCGAGCGACTTTTTTGCGCATGGGTTGATTATATCACCTTACTTTGTTTCTTTGTCTTTGAAAAATATGCGCACAGTAACAAAGATAACAATTGCGATAATGATGAAATTTATCAGCTGAGCGATAAACGATCCATATGTTATGTGTATAGCACCAATATTGAGCACTGCCCCTCTCCATGAACCCGAAACACTCAAAACGGGCCCGAGCATAGGCATAAAGATATCGTTTACAAGTGAATTTACAAGACCGGTAGCTGCGGTACCCATGACGAATGCGATGGCGAGTGATATGACTTTATATTCCTTGAGGAATTGTGCGAACTCTTTTGCAAATGTTTTCATAATGGTACCAGTATATGCTATTGATGTTATAATTCAAGACATGAAAAAACTTAGTCTATTCGAAGCATCTATCATTGGTTTTTTGAGTGGTGTCGTTATCGCAACCTATTTAATATTTATTACGAGCACGAGTGGTTTTATTGGTAATATCCTTGGATTGATATCGCTCCGTCCACTTCTAGATAAAATCCACTTACCTGATAGCCAATTGCTAATTGGGTCATTCATATTTTTTGTACTGGTATACACACTTTATGGGGCACTCATTGGCCTACTCATCCATATCACTAATAAGACAAAAATTATCTTATCCCTGCTTGCGGTAGTTATTATTGGAGGCGGTACAGAGCAGATAACTGGAATGATGAGCCACACACCAATTTCAAACGAGATTTATCCTCAAACTGCTGCAGTCATCAAATCATTTTCAAATGTAACAAAACAGTATTTTGGGACTGAAGCAACTGGGGATCTAAATGCCGATAGACGTGAAGATGTAGCATTTTTGATTCATCGTAATGACTCTGACAGGGGCACATTGTATTATCTGGCCGCTGCATTAGATAATGAAAATGGTAAATCTGGTACCAACCTTCTCTTTTTGGGCAATAACGTATTTCCGACACACATAGCCATAGCAAGTAGTACTATTATTGTCGACTACGCACAATCAAAGAATTCTACAAGTACAAAACAGTTTTATGCTCGACTGATAAATGACGCTCTCACGGAAGCACACTCAGCCACTACTCCAACTGCAACGACTACTGATTCTATATAATTTTCTTTAGTTTCTTTTCTATAAACTCATCGATTACATCAATATTTAATTGAAGCTCTTTAAAGATTTTCTCTTCTTTTTTATTGAGTTCACGATCTTCTTTTGCTTTTTCTAATTTTTTAAGCTGATTACCAAGCTCGTCCTTATAGAGAGATAATGCTTTGTGAATATCATTTACTGTTCCCTGTGTCTCTTTGCGTAATCTTTTTTTGAGGCCAAAGAACTTGTGCCAACCAAGATACAACATGAGTATGAGACCAATAATGAGTAATGTAGCCGGAATAAGGAATGAAAGTCCATAGATAGCTTGCTTACTGGTACGCACAATCAAACCATCTTTAATAAAGACAACCGCCTCATTTGAAATAGGACTTTTTACATCAGTTGCAAACTGGAGCTGAGCTGAAATGCGTGTCTGACCGACAGTATTCAGTGAATCTGTAGTGACTGAAAGTGACCCATGAGCATCTGTTGTTGTCGTATAACTCTTTTTAGTTCCGTCGCCTGACTGAACGAATATCTGCATTGGCGTATTTGCATAGCGAGTATCAACAAAGACTGTAACAGCTTCTCCCCTTTGTATCTCTTGGGCAGAAACATGAACCACAGGAACTGCGATTGACTGACTGACGAAAGAGGCTTTTGACTCTGTATGGTTGCCAGCTTTATCGTAAGCGACAACTGACAATGTATGGTTACCAGGGTTTTGTATAGGTAGAGTATATGCACCATTTACCAACGCATCACTATCAATCCTAATGACCGATCCGGCATCAATCTTGATAAGATGATACTCAATTCCAGACAATGTATCACGCGCATTCAACATAACCTCATTTTTCAGACACTCATCGCCAATATGCGCGCCAGCAACGTCTGCCGATGCAATGTTCGCTCCACACTCACCCAAAAAACTAACTGCAAGTGTTTCTGGTGGAGTTGAGTCGACCTGAATCTTATAATGTGTTATCGGTCCCCAACCAAGACTATTCATGTATCTTACGTGGAAATACATAATGCCATCTGACAAATTATTTACTGTACGTTGAGAAACTGAACTATCGTAGGTGACAGTTGGTACATCGGATTTATTTTTACTCAAGAGAGTTTGAACTGATGTAACACCCTCAGGTACCGACCAGCTAAATGTCGCCGTTGTACCGGAATACCACGCATTCTGATCCGGATGGGTCGAAGATGTCACGGCTGGTTTTGCTGGAACAGAATCAACTAACGAATGAACTGTTGAAATATCTGTCTGAGCGGCCGCACTTACTTGTACTGATACTGGTTGTTGAGCAGTTAACACATTTGTTCCCAGACCATCATTGGCACGAACTGCTGCATCAGCAATGAGCACAGATGCTGTGCCAGCTTTTTTTGCTTTGAACACAACCGAGATGATTTCTCCACTTTGTCCGATGTATCCAGGATTCGGCAGACCTCCATTAAATGTGATTGTACCTTTCGAATTTGAGAATTGAGGCTCTTCCACCCATAATGAAAAAATTGAAGCACTTTTATTCACTGATAATACCTCGAGCACATCTGAAGGAAACTGAATGACTCCATCGGCACTATTAACTGCCACACCTGCCGTTGAAACCAGCGCTTTGATCGAGATGATATTTCCAACTGAGACTTTTGGGTTTACTGGCGAAAAATACAATACAGCTGCCTGCGCTGAAGATGAGACAGATCCAAAAGTACCCCATAGTACCACAAGGAAAAAAATCTTCTTTAACAAGGTTTTATTACGCGCTGACTTAGACATTGAGTTTATTCTTTTTCCACTTTTTATACATAAAGCGCACAATCAATACCACGAGAACAATAATTATGATACCCAACCAGTTAACACCTCTCGACTGGCTTTGATGCAGAGCAATTTTCTTATTTCCTGCTTTATCATATGCAGTCACTTGTAACCGTACACTATCACTTTGATCTTTGAGTACGTATGTACTGCCACTACGCACTGCTACCCCACCATTTTCAGACACATCGTAATAATCAATGCCAGACTGGTTATCGATTGCACTGAAGAAAGCGAATTTTTTACCATCAAATAAAGTTGGTTCCTGACCAAGAACAATCACGAAATCTTCTGGAGGAACAGTATCGGCCGTCACAACTCCTGACCAATCATTTTGGATAGCTGTACCCTGCAGTTTTGGTGTTACGGTGATTGTTATGTTTTTAAACTGAACAGGAAGCTTGGTACCTTTACCATCATTGGCAAATACTGAAATATTCTGAGGATTAATAGTCACAACACCTGCTTTCTTTGCTTCAACAATAATCTTAAATATCGTAGCCCCTTCTATACTAAAACCACCTGGAACACCACCAACAAATGAAATGGTTTTCAGATCTTTCGAAAGTGATGGCGTACGAGGCCATAGACCAAATGCCGAGTTGGCCAGACTAAACTCTTGAACAGCAAGATTAAGTGATGACGACTTGAGTGTCACTTCACCATCAACGGTATTCAACACTGATCCGTCTGCATTTATTTTGACTGTAACTACCGCCGTATCTCCAACTGAAACAGTACTTCGTGATGCCTCAAGATATACCGTTGCCGCAAATGCATGTAAAGGTACAATCACAAAAACAACTGCGATGGCTATTGGGGCGATTATGTTGATGATTTTTTTCATACTATGCTGTGTTAATTATTATTTCTTGCCTAAGTAATATAAGAATATCGAGAAATCCACCGAATCCACCTTACCGTCCCCGTTCATGTCGACATACTTATTTTTAAACGGTGGTTTTGATTTCCAATAATACAGAAGGATAGAGAAATCAATCGAACTCGGTTTACCGTCACAATTAAAGTCTCCCTTTACACATACTCCTGTCGGAGTTGGTGCGGGACTCGATGGAGCTCCCCCACTTGATCCTCCTCCTGAACTACCTCCACCGGTACTACCCGACTCTGCAGTAGCAGTGAATGAACGAGAAGCGACTGAACTATCAGTGCCGAAGTATCCAACCACTTTAAAATAATAATTTCCTGGATTTGGAACCGTTGCCGTTAGTGTCGTATTAAAATCTTCACCGGGATTTATGTATTTTGCTGCAACTCCATTAAAGACATCATCCCCCCCTCCACATGCATTATTACTATTCGATACAACACACCATTCGTACTGATATTCATTTCCTGTGAGACCTTCATTGGTG
Organism: Minisyncoccota bacterium; assembly: GCA_028713005.1. Lineage (GTDB taxonomy): Bacteria > Patescibacteriota > Minisyncoccia > Phycocordibacterales > PALSA-1337 > C7867-002. The sequence continues at coordinate 41,993 of JAQTPC010000003.1, forward strand.
AGAGTCACGTTCGCTGAGATACTTGGTACGGTGGTATCAGTCATTGAATTTACTATGACCTGAAGTGGTGTAGTGACAACCGTCCAATAATCATTGGCACCGACTGTTTTTCCGCTTTCAACGTTTGCCGAGAATGTCGTTTCCCATGTTCCTGCAGCGGCATTTGAAGCAGTTGTATATGAATATGTATATGTACCAACTGAGACGCGTGTCATAGCGACATTATTTACCACTATATTTCTACTTGGATCATAAATCGTGACAGTTGGCGGATTGAGGGAATCAGTTAAGGTGCCGTCGAATACTGTATGTACCGTTGCAAGATAATTTCCTCCTGCTACCACTGAACCAAAATCAGAAACTGTTGTTGACCACGATGCAGCCGTTGATGAAGTAAGTGTTCTGACTGTCGCATTCCAGATATCTGCAGTCAAAGTGCCAAATGAAGTAAGTGTTCGTGTGCTATATGACCAAATCGTTGCGGGTAGTGATATTATCGTTGACGCTAAACTGCTTGAGGCATTGTTTGTATTTGTATTAATCGAAGTGATTGCATTTGATACTTGAGAGTTTGTATTTGCATTCACACCAACATTCCCTGTTGTTATAACAGCAGCAAGTGAGGTTGAAGCGTTGAGAACTGTTGCGTTCGTACTACTGTTAATCGCAGTTTGCGTATTAGCGATACTACCTGCTGTTGAAGCAGTACCCGCAGCGATATTTGCGGCGAGAGTAGTCGACGCACTGACAACGTCAGCAGCTGTAGCTAGACTGCCAGTATCGAGAGTTCCATCTGAGAGACGGCGTGTAGCGTATGTCCAGACATCGGCTGCAGTGAGCGACCCTCCTCCACTGGTGAGTGTTCGAGTACCGTTATTCCAGACGTCTGCTGCCAATGTACCAAATGTAGTCAATGAACGAGAAGCTGATGACCAGACCGCAGTGGCAATTGTTGATGCTAATGATGTTGAAGCAGTGAGAACTGTAGCGTTCGTATTAGTATTGATTGTTGAAATTGCTGAAGATATCTGACTATTTGTATTCGCATTCACATCAGTTGTAACTTTGGTGATCGAAGTACCGAGTGACGTAGAGGCGCTCAGCACATTTGAGTTCGTTGTTGTTAGATTTGTTCCAACGGTAGCCAGTGTTGTACCAATCGAACTCGACGCACTACTCAACTGACTACTAAGCGCAGCAATATCTGACCAAACGATCGTATCAGTCTTTGTCTTCACGCCGGTGACATCAGACCAGTTGATGGTATCTGTTTTAGTCTTGATTCCAGTAACATCCGCCCACGCAATCGTATCTGTTTTAGCCTTAATTTGTCCTGATGAAGTAACAAGTCCCGTTACGTCACTCCATGCAATTGAATCAGTCTTTGTTTTGATTGCAGAAATGTTTCCAGTACCAATCTCGGTAATGAGAGTAGCTACATTGTTTTTAACCGTCGTTACGTCTGTCCAATCAATCGTATCTGACTTTGCTTTAACTGCGAGCACAAGTGCTGACAATGTTGATGAAGCACTATTGGTATTTGCATTAATCGAAGAAACAGCAGATGTCACATCAGACTGAACTGCAAGTGAACCAGAACTTAGAGTAGCGCCAGTGAGGGTTCTGGTTGCACTACCCCAGACATCTGATGCAAGTGTTCCAAAGGTGGTGAGTGATCGTGTACCAGCTGACCACACGGCTGTTGCAACGTCAGACGTCAAAGTTCCGAAACTGGTAAGTGTTCGTCCAGTAAAATTCCAGATAAGTGATGGTAGCGATGCTGCGAGTGACGTCGAAGCATTTAGGATGGAGCTATTTGTATTTGCATTCACGCCAGCATTACCTGTGGTAATCGCAGCGGCCAATGAAGTACTCGCAGAAAGAACTGAAGAGTTTGTATTATTGTTAATCACTGTCTGTGCTCCAGTGATATTACCTGCAGTAGCAGCAGTGCCCGCACTAACAGCCGAAGCAATCGAACTCGACGCACTGCTCAACTGACTACTGAGTGCAGCAATATCAGTCCAGGTGATCGTATCAGTCTTGGTCTTGATACCTGTCACGTTAGTCCAATCGATGGTATCTGTCTTGGTTTTGATGCCTGTCACATCAGCCCATGCGATGGTGTCTGTCTTTGCTTTGATGAGGCCGTTTGAGGTGACGAGACCGGTGACGTCAGACCAGATGATACTGTCTGTCTTTGTTTTAATAGCTGAAATGTTTCCTGTACCGATTTCCGTAATGAGGGTAGCTACGTTGTTTTTGACGGTGGTGACATCAGACCAGTTGATTGAGTCTGTTTGTGTTTTGATGGCAAGTACTACCCCACCCAAACTGGTTGAGGCAATGTTTGTGTTGCTGTTGATGGCAGTGATAGCTGCGGCGACTTGGACGTTCGTGTTGCTGTTGATACCTGCAATTGAGGTGCCGAGAGATGTTGATGCACTGACAACATCAGCAGCAGTAGCTAGACTGCCAGTATCGAGAGTTCCATCTGAAAGACGACGTGTACCATATGTCCATACATCAGCTGCGGTAAGTGTACCCCCTCCTGAAGTGAGTGTACGGGTGCCATTGTTCCAGATATCAGCCGCTAATGTGCCGAATGTAGTCAATGAACGAGAAGCGGAAGACCATACTGCAGAAGCAATTGTCGATGCAAGTGACGTTGAGGCATTTAAGACAGTAGCATTTGTATTTGCATTCACACCAGCATTCCCCGCTGTAACTGCAGCTGCTAATGAAGTACTCGCAGAAAGTACTGCTGAGTTAGTGTTGCTATTGATTGCAGATTGAGCAGCACTAATATTTCCTGCTGTTGAAACAGTACCCGCAGTAATACTTGTAGCAAGAGAAGATGAAGCGTTCGTTACATCAGATTGCGTAGCAAGCGATCCTGATGACAATGTGGCATCAGTTAAGTTACGAGTACCGTATGTCCATACGTCGGCTGCTGTAAGAGACCCTCCCCCTGAAGTGAGCGTGCGAGTACCATTTGCCCAAATATCAGCTACGAGTGTTCCAAAGGTGGTGAGTGATCGTGTTGGTGAAGCCCAGACAGCAGCTGGTAATGTTGAATAAAGCGAAGATGATGCGTTATTGATATCTTGCTGTGTAGCAAGTGATCCTGAAGTCAAACCTGCACCCGTCAGTGTTCGTGTTGAATTGTTCCAGACGTCTGCAACAAGTGTACCTACGGAGGTAAGTGTACGAGTGGCATTATTCCAAACTGATGTAGCAAGAGTACTACTTGAAACAACTGTTGCACCGACTGAAAACGTTTTATCCATCTTCACCAAATCCCCTGTTGACACACTTCCACATGTCATACTCGCTGGCCATACACCTTCGGGACCAGAGGATGGTATCGAATAGCTATAGTGCGTCCAACCGTTTGCATCTGCTGTCATGGACGCGGCATTTACCAGTAATGTGCCACTCGGGTTATAAACAGACAAAACACAACCCGCGGTAGTCGTGGCCACAAAATTGTCATCATACACAAACTCACCGATAACTGCCGTATCCCCACTTGCATAACGTTCATATGCAGCGTGAACAACAAAAAAACCGTATCCTAATGCGAATGTAAGAAAAAACGCGAATAAAGATACTTTACCTAGCCTATTGGGTAGTAGTGTACGAACTGGCATTTATTTATAGCAGAAAAGAACAACCGGACTTACAAACATGAACTATGACTTCTTCTTTGTATCCTCAGTAGGATTTGTCTTGTCGCTAAAACCACCACGAATATGACGAATTGCATCTCCGATGCCGCGTGCAAGTTCAGGAATCTTCTTTGCACCAAAAAGAAGGACGATAATGACTGCAATGATGATTATTTCCTTTGTTCCAATATCAAACATGTTTTTTAATATTACGATTTATAAAGATTGATCCTTCATATAGAAGTATCAAAGGTAGTGACATTACCATCAATGATAAGCCATCAGTTGGTGGAAGTAAAGATACCAATATCACCACAATTACATAGGCGACACGGCGTTTTTCCTTTAAAAAGGTTACGTCCATAGCACCTAAGCGCATGAGGATTGTAAGAACGAGTGGCATCTGGAAAATGAAGCCTAAAAGGAGTGCGGTCATGTATGTCTGAGAAACAAATAAGCCAATATCCCATATATTTTGTAAGCCGATACTCTGCCCAAATACTGAAAGCAAGCTAAACGAGTAATACAAAATGAAAAAAGCATATGCAAAACCCAACATAAACAACAATACACTCACTGGCACATACATAAGGAGCTTTCGTTTTTCTTTTTGAGAAAGTGCCTTAGATGAAAAAGCGAAGAAATGATACAACAACACAGGAATTGAAATAGAAAATGCACAAAAAAGACCGATGTCCATTGAAAGATTCGCGAGCTGAAATGGTGACGTTGCTGCAACAACAACATTATTCATTTTGAATATACGCAACAACAATCTCAGGATCGGACCAGAACATGAAAAGCCGACGAAAAACGTTACCGCAAAAATAATCGTAGTTTTATACAGGCGTATTCGTATATCTTCGAGGTACGGAGTGAATTTCGAGACAAGTTCTTTGATACGTTCCATGTGCTGAATAGTACACCACTATTCGGACATAATGAAGATATTGCCACCTCCTCCACCAGTTATAAGCGGTGTTTCCATCAAGAGATACTGGGCACCACTAGATTCAACTAAAATATCAAGAGCGGGATTAGATATTCCCGTAGGCACTTCGAGGGTAAAGTCCTGCCCGTCCCCTTCTTGAAAATTAATGTCTGTTAACGCCATATATTATAAACCTAGTTTTCTGCCGATTTGTTTCTTTGCAAATGCAATCACTGGATTTTTACTTGAAAGCGCCTGAACACCATCATTCAATATTTCTGGTGTTGTTGTTGATGCGTCAGTATTGATAACAGGAACAGTGCTTGATGCGGTATCGATAACATCTTGTGTTGATGATGACACGACAGGGTCAACTATTACGTCAGGTGTCGTTGAACTGGTATCAGTATCGAGATCAGGAACATCAAGGGTCGTGGTTGCATTAGTTGATGTTGCAGTATCATTTGGAATATCAAATGCAGGTGTCGTTGTTGAAAATGGTGATGTTGAGGTAGAGACTGATGTATCGACATTTGTTGCAGGAGTTGTGGTTGAAAAAGTACTTTGAGGAGTAGATGTGGCAGTGTTTGTATCGATAACATTCTCAGTTGGTGTAACCTGCTGAGGAACAACAACCTTTTGTTCTACAGGAACATCAACTTGATCTTTCCTCAACTCCCTCTTTCCAGGACCACCGCGTCTTTTTATAACTCTACCGACAAATTTTGCTGCAGGCTTTTTGCCATCCATCAACTTTCTATTATTAATCACTTCATCATGTGGCACATTCGCAAGAAGTGCGGCAACCTGATCTTCAGTTAATTCTTCTGTTTGACCATATATCGGACCACCAAATACAACATACTGTGCTTGATACATGCATGTCGGAATATTTGGGTCTGCGCCCTCAACATAACATTCGATGAGGTCGGTCTCATTGTAATCCCCTGTTGGTACAGCGGCACGAATCTTTGAATCATCCTTGAGTTGTTGATCTTGTTCGATGTGTATCATGGGATTAATTTTGTGTTAACAATGCACGAACTTTTATATTGTCACCGAGTGTTGTTGGTGTGTAACGAATATAGGTCGTCTCATTTGCCTTATCAGATGTATCGTACGCACCATATGAACTACCGTCATTTGTTGATTTTGTCCACGTGCCAGATGCTGACGATGTAGTTGTATCATCGAGCAACAATCCTCCGGTAACCGCATTATAAAGACGTATACGCATGGTTGGTACCGTACCACCAAAAGCAGTCGAGAATCTCCATGCGAAGTATTTACTTGCTGCACTCGATTGGGTCACTGATGGTTGGTAGTGGGAGTCAGTACCCAAATCTTCATAAATGACACCTGTAGCACAAATTCTTGCTGGCAGACCAAGTGTTCCAATCGTACGAAACTCTATCATCAACTGTATACTTGTTGAACCATCAATTGAAGCTGTTCCTGTACTATCGAGCAATGTCCACGAGCCCGAATCATCCGTTATACCTGCGGTACGGTAATACATACGATATGGTTCTGTATTGAGACCAAGATTTTTACCTGTTGCACCACCAACAACCTGTACTTCTTGAGTGAAAAATTGAGTAAATTTTGAAACTTCTGGCGTAGATATAGCTGGTAGAACTAGGCGCGAATCAGTGATTGATGCATATTCCCAATCAGCACTCAATGGCAAAGCATACAAGCGGTTTGTCGATGATGTTGTACCCATAGTTGCAACATAACAAAGCCCCCCTTCTGACCAGATCGAATACGCACCACCTGTCTGAGATGCAATCGGCGTTGATGTGGCATCAGCGTTTGAAAGATCAAGCTGAAACGTGTTAACTCCCCATATTCTATCAAGTTGACCCGCATCAGTACGAAACTGTGTTACGTAGTTACGTTGCGTAGCACCCGTGGCAATTATAAATTTATCGATTGCCGCCGCAAATTCAATTGAACCCATAGCACCTGAAGCAGCAAATGTATTGACACCCCCTGGTGGAACTTCAGTCATGACATATCCTGATGATAACCATGTTGTTGAACCGCTTGTAATATTTGATGTAAGCGCTGCATACACACGTGAAGCAGTCGTAAAATACAATGCTTCTTGACCAGAATATGGACCGTGATTAGTAGTTGCCATACGTCCATTATTTAACTGTGTTGGAGCACCAGTGATAACACCACCTGAACCTGTCTTATACTGTATACCGTTTGCAGTATCTTTTCCGGCAGTGAGTGTAAGTGCGGCGCGTATGTTGTATTTGAACACAACTGGGTTTGCGAGTGTATCGAGCACGTACACCATATGTGAAGTCGGACTTGTTCGTGTCGACACAGCAAGACCGAAACTAACGGTGTTAGTAACTGTCGATGCATCGGCGAGCCAATAACATGCACGAATATTATCAACCGTTGTAGCAGCCGGGACTGTACCACCAACGTTTGAGAATGCATTGAAATTCAGTCCTTTGACTACATACAAACCACCGTTTGTTGCTGTGGCATTTGTCGTTGCCATAATGCAACGCAAATCTTCTATGACATATGCGGTACCACCGGCAATTGTTCCGGCGGTAGTAGTAAGAGTAATTGAGGTATCAGAACCAATAGCAGATATTTCATACCATGTCGTTATTTGTGTTGGATCTGTCGAACCAAAACCGATACGATTACCTACACAGACTTTATTTGTACTAAACAACGTACTTGTTCCCGACACAGCTGTACCAGAAACTGAAACTGTTCCAGTAATTTCCAAATCATATGCCATACGAAAACCACGAATGGTATACGCGGTGGCAGTCGGAAATGTGACTGTTACAAAACCTTGCCAATTCCACACTGCACTCCTGCGATTAAATGTATATGCATTGATACGACGAGTTGCGGCTGCGGTAGAAAGGTCAGCAAGAAATATCCAGTCCAACTCCCCTGCTGCGTTGTTTTGCCACTGCATAGCCCACGGAAACTGAGAAGCAATGGTTGTTGTCTGCTCCATTGGACGAGCAACTGTTGTTGGAACTGGGCCTGCATAACCCGCTTCACCTGAACCAGACTGTTGATATATCAAGTTTCCAAGACCAAGCTTGGTCGAATCATACGAATCAACACCATATCTATATGTTGATTGTGAACCCAATCGTTGTATTACTGCTCGTGTTGCCATATATGATGATTAGACTTCCAAATAATCGATGTTAATTTGCACTGTAGTAGTACCCGATATAACACAGTATAACACCTCGTCGATACCACCCTCAATATAATTTGGGTGATTGTTTGCACCATACAGTCCACCAGCCTTTGGTGACACATATTTTTCATGATCTGTTCCTCCACTCGTAAATCTGAAGGATACTGATGCAGCATCTGCTGTCAACGAGAAACGTGAAGCGTACACACGAATCTTCTTTCCTGAAGCCGGAGTTCTTACAGTACCTGATGCGGAAAGTGAGATAGTGAGTTTTGTAACACCTTGACCTGCAATAAGAGACGAGAGCGTATCTTCAGTAGCAGGATTTATGCGAGTATTACTTGAATTTTTGACACCCACAACACTTGAAGAAGGTGTACTACCCATCACCAAAGCCTCTGATTTCTTTGGGAGAATCTGCGATGCTACAAGTCCGGCACCAGCAATGCCCAAGGCTTTGAGAAATACTCTTTTATTATCATCCGTGACTGCCGAAGCCTGATTTGTGTTATTTTTTGCAGAAGAAAAAGTGCCCTGTTTATGTTCAACAGACGTTTGCGTCTTTTCTATGGTTTCATTTTGAATGAATCGAAAAGAATGTTTGTTAGCAAGCATAAAAAGCAATGGGTATTTGCTACAATTATCGTTTATTTACCTTGAGCGTGCAAGGTATAGCTCCCTATTATGAACTTCTTAGTGACTTAAACTGGTTCTGGGCACATTTTTTGCAACAAAGAACCTTTCTCGAGGGACGGACTGAATCATCAGAATAATAATTTTCAGTTTGGGATTTACAAAATGCGCATGTTCCTACGACGATCTTATCTGGAGTCGGAACTACATCTGTCGTCATGCGGTTATCGAATACGAAGAGCGTTCCTTTGAAATTGCTACCCGGATACTCCTTCATATAGGTATGTATGCCATCCTTGAGTTGGTAGATATCGGTAAAGCCCTCCCTCTTGAGCAGACATGTGGCTTTCTCGCAGCGTATGCCGCCAGTGCAGACAGTCACCACTTTTTTATTTTTGAGCTTGGCGAGCTTTTTAATTTTATTCGGCAGGTCGCGAAAGTTCTTGAGCCCCGGATCGATAGTGCGCTCAAATTTTCCACTTGCTATCTCATAGTCATTACGTAGATCGAGAACGATAAAATCTTTATTTTCTTTGTACCATTTCTCGAGCTCTTTGGCTGGCAGTTGTGTAGCTGTCTCCCTCTTCACATTGAACTTCCCTGCACCGAGAGTAACGATCTCATCACGTACTTTGACTGCGAGACGAGGAAAAGCAGAACCAGTACCAACACTTTCTTTGATAACAACTTTTTTGAATAGAGGATCACGTTTAAGAAAACGTTTATATTTATCTGTATTTTCTGTAGTTCCTTCGAAGGTAGCGTTGACCCCCTCTTCCCCAACGATCATGCGGCCCTTGAGACCAAGAGCTTGGCACTTGGTACGATGAAGTTCTGCGAACTTCACCGGGTTGCGGATACGCGTAAAGGTATAAAAAAGGAGGATGGTATATGCAGACTTAGTCATGACAGTAATATACACGGAATCACCCTTCTATACTACATGCACTGATAGTAACGTGCGTAGTCACCATTTATCATACGTACCCATTTTGAACCATCCCAACGGTACTTATAGTTTTCTGGAGAACCCATACCATTTGTATGAGATGAACCATTTATATACTGGTGATTTGGAACTGCCTTACACCATTGTGTCGCTGATACATCATCATTAGCGGGAGCAAGTCCAGCGTCCCACATTGAACTATATATACGTGGATTGTAGTACGTCGAGTAATCAGGCTGAAGATCCCAACTGACAGACGCAAACTCTGCGAGTGGAATTAATGCCGGTGAGGGATTCTCGAGATTTACGGTGTAACTTGGTCCATCGACTTTTGTATTGCCGTACATAACTCCAACGGTGAAGATGCCTGATCCGAGATATGGAACCAATACATCAATCTGATTTGGACTCAAAGAAACTGTTTGGGCTGTTTTAAAGAAATCTTGACCAGTAACTGTTTTGATAAAGAAATACACGACTGTACCTGGAACAAAACCACTTCCCCGAACAGTGAGGGGCGTATTTTCTTTACTCAATCCTGTTGTTGAAGATATAGAGTCGACAGTCATGTGAGGTGCAGGAGCTGATTGTTGCTGTACTACGGCAGTTGGATACTGATACCCCTGATAATATCCCCTTTGTGCTTGTTGAGATGAAACATTCTGTGTTGTGATTGGAGTAGGCATGAGAAGCGCATTCTTTCTCACATTCTTTTGATGAACATAGATGAGAGGTAACAATACTGCCAATATGACACCTACCACACTAAAGAATATGATGACGGTGCGGTTTGGATTCATGTGTTTTTAGAAAAGAAAAGCTGAAAAGAAGAAGTAGATACCAGCAAGAACAAGCAAAACTATGAGCGGGCCAGGTGAATTGACGTCCTTTTTGTGAAGAATTGGACTATTTTCACGATCGAGACAGGTGAGCACTATGAGGAATGAGCTGAAGGCAAGGATAGCTACTGAACCGAGTGACTTGTAGAGTACGCTATGATCACTAAATGCATCCCAGATGGTAAGTACGCCGAGGATAGCGAGAATAGATAAAGAGATAATAAGAACAGTGAGAATGATCTGACGAATACTTCTGAAAGATGGGTCTGGTGCCTGTGGGACGGGGATCACTCCTTCTTGCTGATGATTGAGGAATTTTCCTGCAACGATAATGATAATGGAAACGATAGCGAGCAAACCGAGTGTCTGAGTCGACTTCAAGATCACATCTCCACCAAATACGTTCCAAACACCGAGAACTGAGATACCTGTCAGGATAATAATAGCGCCAATAAAGATAAAGGCGGTTATGTTTTGAATGTTTTTCATATGGGTCAAGTATACCAAAATTTTAGTTAAAAAAATCCCCACACATGGTGCGGGGATTAAATTGTCTGCACTAATTACTTTTACCTCCCGAAAATAAAAAGAGTGTCGGGTGGTAATGTTGGAACTACTTTAGAATACACGTCCCAACCAAGCAATGTCGGTTTACCGAGGAAGTGATCGAATCTAAACACTGTCTGCCTTTCCTGTTTTTTTTCAAGTGAGACAGAAACACTAACAGATGCAACAAAAAACGAAAGCTCTTCAGTCAGTTCGCCTGTTTGTATCATTAGTTGTGGTCCAGCCTCCAGAGGAAGCATTTTCAGACCAAACAAAGGAGTTTGTGCTGTCAAAAGGACTTCATGATACATCGGCCAGTTCATGTATTCTTTCTTAAATCCGAGCTCGCCTATTGGAATTGCCACAAGTTCAATCTCGGTCTCCACCGGACTGATCATAGCTGCAAACTCCTGACACTGAAGCACGGCACTTGCCCACTGCTCACATTCTTTACCTGATTTTTTGATAGCTGATTGAAAGTCATCAGCCGTTTTTAAACCTGTCCCCACTTTTATTTTATGAGGAATAAGATTTGCGTATGTTTTTTGTTTTTTCATTTTATTCAATGATTTGAATTTCGTCCCTTTGGGGGAAGAAAACAACAAAAAATATCGCTACAGGCGATACATCTTCCAGGTTTCAAAGGGCTCTTATTTTATATAATAACATGAAATATGGATAAAAGCAATAGTACAAAACTGTCGTGTTTATTTGAATAAATCTAATTTATGTGGTAATTTCCAACTAGAACAATAACAAAGAAAGGAGGCCTGCAATGGTCTACACAACTAAATCTATCAAAAACCTATTCAATGGTGAGCCCTTTACGCTCGATGTTCCCCCTGAAAAGATGGCTCGCTTTGAAAAAGCGATGAAATACGCCGAGTCAGGTGGGCACATGTTCCATACCAAAGAAGCGTTCATCCGAATGTGGGAACTGTCACTCTTTCCGTCTTACCAGGAACTACTCAAAATCTGGTTTGACAATGGATACACCCCCGAGCTCATGGCACAAATCCTCAGAGATTTTGGGATCCCTAATGACTTTGCCCAAAAACTTCTCGAAGATGAAAGATTCATCGAAGGACTGAGGGGCTGGTTCGAAGGTATCACCTGCGACGGCGAGAGGGCATCAAGAACCCTAGGATGTGTCTATGACGCTATTGCCGGACACTTCTCAGTCAAGGAACATGCTTCGACGTGGATACACTAAACGCAACACCCGCAAAACCATTATTGGTCTTGCGGGTGTTTTTATTTTGCTTCGTGGGTCACTGTCCGATGATTAACACAAATTGCCACGAAGCAGGTATTTTCTGAGTAAGAACACTACTCTTCATCTGGCACAAAATACAGCGCCACGGAATTCATACAGAACCTCTTGCCTGTTGGCTGTGGTCCATCGTCAAAGACGTGTCCGAGGTGAGAGCCGCAGGTATCAAGCACTTCTACCCTGTCATCGAGCAAGTTCGTCTCCTTACGAAGCACAAGTGCATCAGGCGATATGGGAGCCCAGAAACTCGGCCAACCAGTACCTGAATCATACTTCTGTTCTGACCTGAAAATCGGCTTATCACAACCAACGCTGTAATATGTTCCTTTTCGTTTCTCATGATTGAGCGCTCCCGTGAAAGGCTGCTCCGTTCCCGCCTCTCTTAGAACGTGATACTGCTCAGGCGTTAGAATTTCCCTCCAGTGATCCATTGCAACGCTCCTATTTGAGATTTCTTTTTGTCTGACAGTTCTGTTGTGTATATACAAAAAACTACCGCCAACAAGCAAGAGTAAAAGGATTGTAACGAACGTTTTCTTATAAGCGAAACGCTGCTGAGAATGATCCATGATTATGATTATCCAAACGTAAAGGTAAATGCGCTCAACCCGGCTTTTGGCACCACGATCTTAAGCGTATGCTTTCCATAATCTGTATCTTGAATAAGCGGATACAGCGTCTCGTCTTTGACATTTACTTTCTTTACGAAGGCGCCATCTTTATAGATTTCAATCTCGACGCCCTGTACTGATCCTGCAGTGATGTAAACATTCTTTGCCTCATAATTGAAAATGATACTTCCTGCGCTTTTACTTTCTGCATACTCAGTAGTCATGCTCCAGGTTCCTCCGAGATAAAGCATATTGGGCACTACCGTTGCAGGGATTGAAAGGGTTTGTTCACCTGCAAGCCTCGAAATGCCGTTCGCAAGGTATATATTTCGTGCTGAGCCAAAATACGTCTCAGGACTTTTGACTTTGCTTGAATCAACCGAAACAACATCAAGCGGCTTGCTTGTAGTTGTAGACACCTTGTCTTCCATGCCCATGCGAGCTGCGCGTTCTTTGAGAGCATTTTGAATGGCTTTTTCTGTTTCATCATACGACCCTTCACCGATATGGTCATAGACTATGTATCCGTCGATATCGACGAGATATTTACGTGGCCAAAACTGATTGCCAAGCGCATTCCATGTTGAGTAATCATTATCAAGCACGACTGGATACTTGATACCAAATTTTTCCACGGCTGTTTCAACATTTGACTGCAACTTTTCAAAGGCGAATTCGGGAGTATGAAGTCCGACAACAACAAGTCCTTGATCCTTATATTTGGCATACCATTCGTTTACGTACGGCAGTGTTCTCTGGCAGTTGATGCAGCTATACGTCCAGATATCGAGAAGCACCACCTTCCCTTTGAGCTCCGCAAGCGTGATCGGCTTTCCGTCTGTATTGATGTAACCGTCGATCGTGCTGAGTTCAGGAACTTTTTTATACATCGACTGTTTTTGTTGCATGCTGAGATATATGCCTGAATCTTTTTCTACCACGCTTTGTTTTGAAGGCGCATCCTGCGTCGCAGCATTGTTTTGCAAAAGTTTCTGCTCGATTTGAGTAACATCAAAGAAACCTGACTCAAGAAGAAACAGCTGGGTTTTCTTGTCCAATCCGCCGATGATAGCGATACCGACGATAAGGAAGATGATACCGAGGGTTTTTTTGAACCACCCCTTTGGATCAGCTACAACACCGAGCTTATCCATGATCTTTTGTCCAACAATCGATACGATGAAGAGCGAGAGGCATAAGCCGATGGTATAGGCGAACAAGTAGGTAAGCCCGAGAAAAAAGTTGACCGGCAACACTGTTGCCAAGACAATGAAGTATGTAGGGCTGCATGTCGAGAATACGGGACCAAGCGATGCGCCGATGATTACATCCCCCATTACATTTTTCTTCTGATACCCCTTACCCATCAACATATTTGATTTGGCACTGAGTCGTGCAAGAAACTTACTTTCCCAAAGAGAAGGAAAAAGAGTGACCAAACCAAAAAATATTATTATTCCCCCCGAAATCCACTTCCAAACATATTCGGGAATATCGATAAAGAGCGTGCTCGCCTTGAGAAGTAGGGTGAATAGAATAACTGAAATACCGAGCGAAAGAATAATTGTAAAGGCTTTTCTTTTATTAAATCCACTCGTTCCCTCACCTGAAAGTGTTCCACCTACGATTACGGGAAGAAGCGGCAAAATACAGGGCGCAAGCACGGTAAGAACACCCGCAACAAATGAGATGAAAAGGAGAAACATATTATTGTACTTGAGATACGATCGCAGAGAGTGTTGGGCTCGCACTCCATTTTTTAATTAGGTTTCCATCTTTATCTACCTGCACAAAGGTATGCTGATACGTAACCCCATACTTTTGTTTGAGCGCGGTTGAATCATCATAATTCACATCGAGAATAGAGAGACTTGAGGGAATCTTCGAAAGGTTTACTTTGATATCAGCGTCAACTGCTCGACAGGTCGGACACCATCCTGCTCGGAAAAAGAGAACTACATCGTGAGTGCTTGATGCGAGCATCACCTTTTCTGGTGCGTATGCCTCGTATGAGCCGACCTTCATCATAGTGTCACTTTTCGTTGTATCGGCTTTCATCATGGTAGTATCCTCAACCTTATTCTGTATCATTGCATCATCCTTATTACTCATCGATACATATACCCCGATGATAATCACAACCACTCCTATGATCCCAAAAATAATTCCTGTAGTTTTTTTCATATAATTATGCGATCTATTAATTTATATAATGTACTTATTATATACAATACAAAATAGCATGTAAAGTCTACTTTACATGCTATTTTGGCCTACAGTTGAAAATTCTCACTATTAAAGGTTTTTATCGCTCCAGATGCGGGTCCCAATCTTGGTCACCACCATCACAATGAGCGCCACTACTAGCCACTCATCGACTGCATGAGAATAACCTTGAACCATAATGCCGAAAATAAGGATGGCTGATCCTGCAAGGAACGCATTGCGACCGGCGAGAGTCCGATGCTGATCGTCTCGTTCATCAATAGTTTTTTCTCTTAAGATAAAGCTAGCGAATACAGCAAAGAGAACGAGAATAGCCGCAAGCATACTCATCACCATCATATCTGGCATCCAAAAATGAAAAGGATTCAAAAGCAATATCGCTGTGACGATAAGGCCGAGGGTAACGATTGATTCGCCGATTATTTCTTTTAGATTATTTTTCATAGGTGATTTTAAATATTTTATCAACAGACAGTTCAAAAAAACCAGCAATCTTAAGGGCGAGCAAGATTGATGGGGTGTAATTGCCCTTTTCAAGAGCAATGATGGTCTGACGGCTGACATTAACTTTCGCCGCCAAATCTTCTTGTGTTACACCGCTTTCTACGCGAAGCTTACTGACTTCATTTTTAATATATTCTCTCATATTTTTGTATCACTCGGATTATATAGTGCGACATAAAGAATGTAAAGTTATCTTTACTTATAGAAGTTTGGTTGCAATCTTATTTTATTGGGGTGGCTAGAGAGAATCGAGTCCTACAGACTCAGTACAGGTTTCCCATTTTCTCAGAGCGAAGCTCTTCGAAAATATGGGAGAACCTTTTCGATTCTCTCACGCAAGCAAAATTGTTTGCTTGCTTAGCCACCCACAAATGAAAAAGCCCGCATACGCGGGTTTTTCTCGTGGGTGGCTAGAGAGAATCGAACTCTCGATATCGGCTCCACAAACCGAAGTTTTACCACTAAACTATAGCCACCATATTGCGAATCTATTCCCCGCCTCAATTACTTATAACTTGGGGGTTGCTCAGTTATACCAGATTTATGGTTAGTAAGTCTAGCTAAAGCATAGAACAACGAAGAAAGTCGATTAAGGAATGCGAGCGTAGCAGGATCCAAAACGAACTCTCCCTTCTCTCCTCCAGCGACCACACGACGCTCGGCTTTACGTGCAAGCGTGCGAGAAACATCAAACAACGCCGCAAGTTCAGTACCCCCTGAGATGAAAAATGTTTTTATGGGTGGTAATTCTTTTTCAACCCAATCGATCCACTGCTCCATTTGAGTTACCTTACCCTGCCCTACCTTCATCTCTGCTCCAGCTACTTCTGCCTGGACAGTGAAAAGATTGTTCTGAACCCAAAAGACAATATCAAATGGTTTTACTCCATCAACGGCCCAACCTGCTTCAACTGATTTCAATTTTGCTAGACCAAGAAATGCGCCAAGCTCATCGAGAGCACCGAGCGCTTCTGTCTGACAGGAACTTTTTGATTTACGTTCTCCTGGCTTGGATTTAAAATCCTTTGTCGTGCCAGCATCGCCTTTGCGGGTATAGAGCATGGTTTAATTATATTAAAGAAATATATTTCATCGGATCTGGAAACCTTTTCTTGTTTTGTTCAATCTTATTTGGAGAACCGTATCCATCTAGATTTGCCCACGAATTATTTTGATTTAACTCATTGAAATACTCGGTTGAAATCGTTTGTACGTGTAGATGAGGAAACCAGTTGCCATTATAAGGAGCTTTTCCTACACTTGCAAAGATAGTATTTTTTTTAAGAAAATCTCCAACTTTACAACCAATTTCTCTGTCGAGATGTGCGTAGACGACATAAATGTCACTTTCCATATTTCTTAATATAACTCGTGGGCCCCAGCCTCCCTGCTCAGGATAGTCATCATCGATTCGAACAACCTCAGCACTAAAATCTGTCGCCACTTTTGTGCCTGGTGGCACATTAAGATCTACACCAAGATGTATATATGCCCTATCCTTATCAAGATAGCTTCCATGCCAAAGGAAACTACGATCCTCCATCCATCCACCATATGAAAAAACCACATCATATTTTTTATGAACATCGTCAACCATTTCTTGGCAAATTGCAGGATCAAGAAGAGGATGATCTGTACTTGGAAAAATCTTACCCTTGATCCAATCAATTGCCTCTGCATTGAGATTTACGCATTTAGTATTTATATTTTTGAGTTCAGGAAAAATCATACACTAATTATAACAGGCGCACAGGCGCCTTGTATCCCAAATTACCTATTGTAACTAAACTAAACAATGTGCGCGGGAGAAGACTCGAACTTCCATGCCCAAATGG
Source organism: Minisyncoccota bacterium (assembly GCA_028713005.1). Classification (GTDB taxonomy): domain Bacteria; phylum Patescibacteriota; class Minisyncoccia; order Phycocordibacterales; family PALSA-1337; genus C7867-002. The sequence goes on from JAQTPC010000003.1 coordinate 59,210, forward strand.
GCGCTACCACCTCAAGGTAGTGCGTCTACCAATTTCGCCACCCGCGCGAATTTTGCACTGCAAAATTCGGATCGAAAGACTTATTTTTTGGCAAAGCCCGGAAATAAGTTTTCGACCAGAACTTCTTTACTTACAAGGAACCTGCACACTATAGCTGAAACGAAGCTATTTATCAATAAAAAAGAGGGTTATTGCACCCTCTGTGAAAAAAAACATGAGTTACCCCATCAACAAGAGTGAAAACCCAAACCAGGCAAATTACCCTCGCCTTGAAACAAATCTTGGAACTCTTCGTGTGGAAGAACGATAGGTTTTGACAACTCTTCTTGACGCATTGGTTCAATTGCAGCAATAAGTTCTTTGACGCCACCTAAGGCGCCGCAATCTTCAGGCGAGACGTCCGATCCGCAACGATGCGCAAGTATACACTTGGCACATATTGGTGATGTAGCATTCATAGTTTTTAAATAACCGCAGGTTTAATGTAACTATAGACCTCCCCCAATACAAAAACAAGTCACCAAAGTGACTTGTTTTGATATTGAAAGTGAGACTATTTTGCTTCCGCAACAACCTCTTCTTTTTCTCCAACCTTTGTTCCCTTCTTGACGACATCTGTGGCAATGACTTCATCTGGGTATTTGGTATCCATAACCTTACGCATCTTCTTGCGAATCTCCTTTGCAGCCTGTTCACGAACGAAGTAGAGCTTTGCACGGCGAACCTTTGAACGACGGACGAGCTCAATCTCATCGATCATTGGTGAGTAGAGTGGAAAAATACGCTCTACACCGATACCGTCGATAACCTTGCGAACAGTGAAAGTAGCACCTGACTCACTGCCGTGCTTGTGTGACAAAACGAGACCTTCAAAAGCCTGGAGACGGAACTTACCCTTTGTTTCCTCAATCTTCTGCCAGACGCGGACGAGATCACCAGCGTGAATGTCGAGATTCTTGCGCGCTTCTGCGTTGATTGGGGTAACTATCTTAGTTGTTGCCTTGATTGACATAGTGGAAAGAGCTTATCATATGGATAATAAATAATCAAGAATACAGCTCAATCTAAGACAGAAAAAGCCAGATCTGTCTGTCTGGCTTGAAACTAAACTAGCGATACTCACCTTCCTTTGAATCCCATGGTGGCTCGGGATAATCAGGACGCTCCGTAAAAACAGCTTGGAGACGTAATCTCGGCCGACCCTCTGGAACATCAAGAATATGCTTTTCTGCAGGTGGCTGCGCATGAGGAGGACAATGCTCAGTGATTTGAGTGCGGGTGCACGTAGAAAACTCCGGACATAGCTGACATAATTTGGCGCTCATAGAATACCTTTCAATAAAACTACCAGACCTAACTATAACTCCACCAGACTGCACCGCAATGCCCAACAGTGGATAAGAAAAAACACCAGTGAATGATCTGGCGCTTTTTCTGTTTACCGATTACTGTTTACTTCCCTACGCCACTACCCCATCCTTTCTACCCGCCTTTGATCTATCAGTCGGAGTCAAAAACTTCTTGCGGAGGCGCACATTGATAGGAGTAATTTCGAGATATTCATCACCACGCATAAGTTCCAAACCTCGTTCAATACTAAGCTCAAACGGAGGTACGAGCATGAGGGCCTCATCTTTACCGGATGAACGCATGTTCGACATAGCCTTACCCTTACATGGGTTCACGTCCATATCATCACCCTTTGAAGTATCGCCCACAACCATGCCTTCGTACACCTCAACAGCAGCGCCGATGAAGAGACGTCCACGATCCTGGAGATTCCAGAGAGAGAAGCCGAGAGACTTGCCTGAGACCATAGAAGTCATTGAACCTGTTTCGCGCTTTTCGATCTCACCAGCATATGGTTTGAAATCGAGGAAACGACTTGCGAGGATACCCTCACCTTTTGTATCGATAACAAACACGTTGCGATACCCGAGGAGACCACGTGTAGGAATCTCAAAGAGGATACGTGACTGACCTTCCTTTGTCTTCATGTCTGTCATGACGGCCTTGCGCTTGCCGAGCTTGTCGATGATAGCACCAGTGAACTCTTCAGGAATATCGATTGTGAGTTCTTCAAAAGGCTCTGACTTGATCATCTTGCCAGACTCATCAGCGATATCTTTGACGATAACCTGTGGCTGAGAAACTTGCATTTCATATCCCTCGCGACGCATATTTTCGAGAAGCACGGCGATGTGGAGTTCACCGCGACCGAACACTTTGAAATATTCATTTGCTGAAAAATCCACTTTGAGACCAACGTTGATCTCAAGCTCTTTTTCGAGACGCTCACGGATCTGACGACCTGTGACGAACTTACCTTCCCTACCTGCGAATGGTGAGTTGTTAACGAGGAAGTTGAGACTGATAGTAGGCTCATCGATCTTGATAGTTGGGAGAGCTTCTGTCGCTTCATTATCTACGAGAGTTTCCCCAATATAGATATCAGGCAAACCTGCAACAGTGACAATGTCACCTGCAAAAGCTTCTTTGACTTCAACGCGCTTTTTTCCTTCAAAAGTGAAAAGCTTTGTAATCTTTCCGGTAAATGTCTTTCCGTTGATATCTTTGACCCAGAGACTCTGTCCATCTTTGATAGAACCATCATAAACACGACAAACACCGAGACGACCGAGGAAGTTGTCGTAACCGAGGTTAAATACCTGAGCCTTGAGTGGTAAGTTTGCCTGCTCAGCAGTATTTGCAGGAGCAACATGTGAAAGGATACAGTCGAGGAGCGGAGTGAGGTCTTTTGACTCATCAGCGAGACTCATCTTTGCAATACCCTGACGGCCGATAGCATAGACAGTTGGAAAATCGATCTGAGCATCATGCGCACCGAGTTCGATGAAGAGTTCGAGGACTTGTTCATGGACGAGGTTTGGGTTTGCCGCTGGCTTGTCGATCTTATTAATGATGACAATAGGTTTGAGACCGAGCTCGAGCGACTTCTTCAAAACAAAACGAGTCTGTGGCATAGGACCTTCCTGTGCATCAACAACAAGTAGAACTGTGTCGATAGAACGAAGAACGCGTTCAACCTCAGAACCGAAGTCGGCGTGACCAGGAGTGTCAACGATGTTGATCTTTGTGCCCTTGTAGATGACTGAGGTATTCTTTGCGTAAATAGTGATACCGCGCTCTTGTTCGAGGGCGTTTGAGTCCATACTTCCCTCATCACCGTGACCACACTGAGTCATGATGGCATCAGTAAGAGTAGTCTTACCGTGGTCCACGTGAGCGATGATAGCTATGTTACGTATTTCTTGCTTGTCCATGTAATAAAATGAGGTTAATAAGGTTTTTGTAGTTGCACCGAAGTTGAGGGATAATTTAAACAAAAAAAATGACCGAAGTCAAGCAGTGTCTTTATGACAACAAGAAAACCGCCAAGGAGACGGGATCTTGCAGTCGGAGTCACATGGACCCAACGTACCCCTTCTGCATCGAACGTTAGCCGTTCGAGCATTATCGCGGCCTAGACCTTTCGGTTGGCCAGTAACCCTGGGTATCTAATCCAGGATCCACCTTGGCGGCACATGTCACGAGTGCATACAGTAATCTAGTTACACGAATGCTTTACGTAACTTCAAAATAAACAATACCACCCCTTAGAAGAAAATAACATACGTCGACCACAGGATAGCGAGCATGAGAATAAATGGTATGAAGATATTCCTCAATGACTGCTTTGGTGATACTGATGCATGATCTTTGAACATGTAATAGATGAGAAATACTGTGACAACAGCGACGAAAATACCCCAGTTCCGATGTGGATACCATGCATATTTCACATCGATGATACCGAGCGCTGATATAATGAATGGAAGAAGCCTCCCAAATCGAGGAATCATATGCTTCTATTGTAACAAATCTACAGAAAAGGAGATATTAAAATTGATCGGCAATACCCAATTCCTTACATGCATTCTTGAAGTCTTTTGGTAGAGGTGCCTCAACCTTCATCTTCTCCCCTTTTACGGTTGTAAACTCAATGGAACGAGCATGGAGTGCAGTACGTTCAAATCCAAGCATCATGGGGCGATTTGGTGCGTAGAGAGTGTCTCCTACGACTGGATGCTGTATCGCTGAAAAGTGCACACGGATCTGGTGAGTACGTCCTGTACGAGGTTCTGCTTCCATGAGAGTGAATCGTTGCTTGCTCTCTGTGGCATCCATGTTTCTTCCTGATGATGCCGTGAGCTTCATAGGAACAACGACGGTGGCGAGCTTTGTCCAATACGTCTCAGCTTCGCGCTCTACTCCGCGACTGCCACGACTCGCTGAATATCGACGAAAATCTGAACCACTACGTCCAATCGGACGAGTGATAGTACCGAACTCTTCTTTGAGATCACCCCAGACGAATGCAACGTACTTCTTTTTCATTGTTCTATCTTGAAACTGTTGTTTGAGATGCGCATGACCTTTTGCTGTCTTTGCAATGAGAAGCACGCCTGACGTTTCGCGGTCGAGACGATGGACAATACCGGGACGAATGATCTCAGTTCCATCTGGAGTACGAGAAGGCTCCCCTACGTTCTTTGTTCGGGGAAACTCCTTTACTACCCAGTCAGTAATGAATGGCCCTGGTGCACGGCCGTCAGGATGTACCATAAGACCAGCAGGCTTGTCGATCGCCACAATGTCAACATCCTCATAGAGGATAGTGATCTTTGGGATCTTCATTGCTTTGCGGGGAGCGCTCTGTTGCGTCTTTTTTGATGACTTATTGCTCATATGATGAATATACGCTATTGTATCGGGTAAGGCAAAGTTCTGGTCAAAAATTTCTTTAGGCTTCGCCAAAAGAAATCTTTTGATCCGAATTCCGTAAAATCGGAATTCGGGCGATTAGCTGTCTTGGTAGAAATGCAAAAGTATGTCATGGGCGATTAGCTCAGTTGGTAGAGCAATCCATTTACACTGGAAAGGTCACAGGTTCGAGTCCTGTATCGCCCACAGAAACAAAAAACCACCGCTTGGTGGTTTTTTGTTTTACTGTAACTCTCTATTACATCTGTGCAGGAGTTGCAGGTGCTGATGTCTCACAATGCTTACAATCTTTCTTGTGTGTAACGACAAGATAGATCGCAGAGAGACCTACGATAATATAGATAATCTTTGCGATCATCATACCTACAAGGTCAGCGACTCCCCAATCAAAGATACCGACGAGGAGCCAGTTCAAACCACCGATAATAACGAGGATAAACGCAATAGCGTGTGCTACTTTCATATTAGTGAATTATTAACTGATAATGACAATTTACCTGTATCAATTGTATCACAACACCACCTGAGCAAAAGTCAGATATACACATGATATCAACATATTATGCACAACTTGGTCCTCCTGGTTGGAATCGAACCAACATCAACGGCTTAGAAGTCCGCTGTTCTATCCATTGAACTACGGGAGGGAGGGATCTTTAGGGCCAACATAGCCTTTACCTAACATTACCCTCTCATTGGTACGAGCGTCAAATGTGGTGATGATACTTTTCAGTTTAACGACATCAAAATTTGCTGCAGCTGCTGATGCAGGAAGTATGCTTCCTTGAGAATTGAGCTCGGCTTGAGTCTCAACATAGACATACCCCCCAACCCCAATGAGTGCCCCCGCAATCAAACAAGTTGCCAGTATGATCAGTGCCCAATCCGCAAACGCATCATTACCGATAAGTGACGAATACTTTACATATCCTGCCTGCATCTTGGCAGGATTATTTTTCTTTTGTAAAAATGGAAATGGGTTTTTCATAAATATTATTGGGTAACAGCTGACGCTGCAGTTACGAGAACTGCGGCTTGTAAATCAAGAGATATTGTCCACATAACCTGTTTTTTTTCATCTGGTGCACTGCTACTGAGACGCACGTGGCTTATTGAAGCGGCATACGGCATTTGTTCTGAGAGCGCCAATAGACGCATGACTGAACCCCACGTACCAGCTCCATCGATATGTGCACGAGCATGACCTATCGTTCCTGGCTCCGCATTGGTGAGTGGATCTGAGTCGATACCTGTAAGCGAGACTGTCGTACCTGACTGTGGGCCCAGTGATTCAAGGCTTGTAATAAAAGAAACTACATTATCAGATGGAATAAAGAAGTTAGGGAGTTGCGCTCGATCAAATGCGCTATCTGAGGCTATGACTGACAATTTTTTTGCTTGTGTCTGGTCATTTTGTTCAGTGATGACAATGTCGCGTGCAAGACCCGCTCGGTTTATAGAAACTGATGTTGCTTGATACATGTATCCATACAGTGCTGCCACCACGAGCGTGACCGCTATAGCAAAAATAAGTAATGGAATGTGACTGTGGGAATGTTTCATCAGAGTGTTTCTGTTACTACGATTGAGAAGTTAATATTCGTATCTTTGGTGAGAGCCGATATTGGCAAATCAACTACAACTTTTTTTGCTACACCATTTAATCGACTCTTAAATGCGAGAAGATCGGCACGAGTTGGAGCAATACCAGACAAAGCAACTTTCATTGTTGAAGGTGCAGTATATTCAAATGAAAGCGCTGTAAGCGTCACTGCGCCACGTACATTAACAATCGCTTCAATAGACTGAGAGAAGGGGCTCGGTTGCACATATCCTGTGAGCGAAGCAACTAATGTTGCACTTTGTCCGAGCTGCTTTTGTGTTGCTGCAATAGATGTAGCGTCAACGCTCTTTTTGAAAGCGGCAACTTGCTCGAGATGGACCTGTTCTGCTAAAACCGAATATATATATGCAGGAAAAAGAGATCCTACGCCAACAATAATTGCGATTGAGAGAAAGAAAAGAAAAACGATCAAGACTCTCAGACGATACTCTCGCTTTATCCCCTGTTGTTCTATGTATGGTAAGAAAGTATAACTCATAACATTATAATGCGAGGCCAGCAGCCGGCGCATACTCGAACGAATCTTCTTTTAAGATTGGTGGGACGTAATGATTCGTATTAAAAATACCACGCCACACATCGACCACTTCAACTGGTAACGGTTCAGCCAACTTGGTTCTGAGCATACCCGCCACTCGCTCAGCATCATGCCCTACTATAACCACCTTTTTTATTGGAGACCCCACGTGCTCATTTTTTGCGAACCAGTACGTGTTGACGCGTGCAACTTCGGCCGCAAGCGTCTCAGTATATGATGCAGGATTAACTTCTTCAGACCCAACAGATATGGTCGAGGTAAATCCGACAGCATGCTGAGAAACAATATATATACCTGTTTTATGTTTCATTGTATGTACTACCAACACATCCTCTTCTTGGCTTGAAGACACTACACGTGCAATGGCACGCGGTATAGTCTCAAAAGAGACAGGGGTGATACCTGCCCCGCGGAACAATTCCATCATATGCTCGATATAAGTCCGTGGCACAGCTGAAACGCTCGCTTTCCATGATCTACTGTTTTCACCAGTCAAAATATCAAATGCGAACACTGCATCCGCAGCCGAAAGTGGAATATTTTCTTCAAGCTTGAACTCAATATTCTGACTAATAGTACGAAAATCGCCATAAGGTACCTCTGCCTCAAACAAATATGCCTTTTCTTCTGGTATAGAAACTTTTGCGTAGCTGATACCATGCTCTTTGACAAGTTCAGCCAAGATAGTAATGAGTTGGTTTTCATCTTTAACATCGCCACCTTCTATGACTCCCACAGGAAGCGGAACGTGCGCATATTTTGTAATCAATCGCTCACCAACGGGTCTAGAATACTCGACAAAAGAGATAGCGTCGTCAGAGATATCGATACCAACATGTGGCATCAAGAGGAATTTTGGAGGAGGAAATAGTTTAAAGAAAAGCGATGAGTGCATCAGCACTATTGTATCATATTCTTTTTCTGAAAATCTCTCTCAATGTTGGTGTTGCTGATACGACAATGATCACAATGACCATCGGTATGATATATCTATCTGGATTGGGGATAAGACTGCCAAATACATACCCTAGAAGAACCATTCCCCATGTCCACAGAAATGCACCGATAATATTGAAAGTTAAAAAAACCTTATATGGCATCATGCCTACCCCGGCAACGATTGGAGCAAATGTTCTGATGATCGGTAGAAAACGAGCAAGTATTATGGTTTTCTTGCCATGTTTTTCATAAAAATGCTGTGCGCGGGAAATATGTTCTTTATTAAATAAAACAGAATTTTCCTTAGTAAAAATTGCGGGGCCGATTTTCTTTCCAAAAGCATACCCGACACTATCCCCTATCACTGCCGCCACGAAAGTACCGATAAGAAGCCATACGAGTGGAAGATGATGCTCCGAAGCCAAAAGACCTGCGGTGAACAACAATGAGTCACCAGGAAGAAAAAAACCAAAAAAAAGTCCAGTCTCAGCAAAAACAATACCGATGACACCAATAAGCCCTGCTACTGCGATAAGTGTTTGGGGATTTAAAAATGAAAGCATGGAGAGATTATAACACTCCTGCCCTATTTATTTTTATGACTGTCTAAATATGACTGAAGTATGAGAGCGGCGGCTGATGCGTCAGTATTTTGCGTCTTGCCTTGAAATCGTTCTGCTTGCTGACTTGTCATGAATTCAAGTTCAAGATGAACAGTGAGATTATGTTTCTCTAATTCTTTTTTCAATTCCAAAACATCTGGCAAGATCTTATTTGCAACGCCTTTATAGTCACGCGACTCACCGACAATAACCTTCTGTACTGCATTTGCCGTAGCAATTGAAATAATTGCATCTATAACGGATTGTTTTTTTGAAATGGAATTTTGTAAAACAGAATGAGGTAACGCAAATTGCGCATTGGGATCAGAGATCGCTATACCAATGCGTTTAGTTCCGTAATCTATTCCAAGTATTCTCATTGTGCGGATGGGGTGAGATTCGAACTCACGGCCCCCTTGCGAGGGCGACGGTTTTCAAGACCGTTGCCTTAGACCGCTCAGCCACCCATCCTTCGAACTGCGGTCCATGCATAATTGCACAAATTACTACAAAATTCAATCTATTACTTTATTCACAACCATTCAACATATAAGAATGCTATAATTTCGACATGGCTACCGAAGCTCTCATCTCATGGCAAGCGCCCGCACATTTCTATGTTGAAAAGAAACCTGATTGGTATTGGGCAGTGGGTATCATCACTCTTTCTTTGGCAGCTGTGTGTGTTATTTTTGGTTCTATTATCCCAGGTATTTTCGTCGTTGTTGCAGCTGTAGCTCTCGTACTCCATGCATCACATCCACCAAAGTTAGTGCGCTATGAAATAAATGACCGCGGCATTGTCGCAGATAATACTCTCTACCCTTTTCTCACGCTTGAAGCTTTTTGGATTCCTCATGACGAAGTTCCTCATAAGCTTATATTGAAATCACACAAGCTAGTCATGCCTCTTTTGGTCATATATATAGAAGAAGTCGATCCAGAAGAAGTTCGTGAGATTCTTTTGAAGTATATTGCTGAGACTGAACAACATGAACCGTTTTTGAAACACCTCTTAGAGGGATTCGGCTTCTAAACTATTGGAGAATAAAATCTCCAATTTTTGTTCTCTTAATGCTCAACGCGAGAGCATGTATACCGAGAGATTCACCAAGCTTTTCTGCAAGCGTTCTCATATAGGCACCTGAAGATGAATGAACTTTTAATTTAATTACCTGAAAATATTCCTGTGTTGTGCCCCCAGCTTTGATCACCTGTTTCCATGAATCAACTATTTCTTCTTGCCTAAAATTACCTTTCACCTTCTGGATCCGCTCAATAATAATTTTCATCAATTCCTTTTTTGAAATTTCCTGCTGACCAAGAAAATCTATCGAATACACTTCAATCTCTTTTTTGGGCATCTCTATATCATCGAGACTGCCCGATTTTGCATGTTCAAATAGAGGTTTGCCGTTCACTGGTTTTGAAGAATACGCAGGATATTTTTCTGTGCGTTTACCGACAAGGTTATTTAGTTGTTTCTGAATTATTTCTTCTGATATTTTCTGTGTTTTTCTCTGATTCTCAAATCTAACATCTAAAATCTGACCTCCTTGTATTATTTTCCCCAAAACATCCGCCGTATCACTCCCTATCCCGAGCAAGATTTCAACCTCATATTCTTTGTCGAGCCCTAGATACTGATCTTTCATTTTACATTCATCACCAATGAGGATAAGGAGTAGTCCTTCTGCCATTGGGTCGAGACGGCCGGCGTATGTCATTGGTACTGACGAATCTATCCCCTTTTCATGACGAAGATGCTCGAGAGCTTCGAGGGGGGTTTGACCTATTAATTTATTTACGAAGAAATATTTTGGCACAAGGACATTCTGACACACTCTTTTGAATCGGTCACAGGAATCTCGCCTTACAGGAATCGAAGCTTACAGCTTCAGTACAGTCTTCGTGTGGTACTCGCTTCGCTCCGTGCCACATGCTCAGACTTTTCGATTCCTACACGTGAGATGCGCAGGCATCTCACTCGGGGTCACATAAAATTCGCTACGCTCATTTTCTGGTGCCCCCGGTAGGAATCGAACCTACATTGCAAGATCCGCAATCTTGCGTCCTATCCATTGAACGACGAGGGCAGTTGAAATACGATACCACACCTTCAGTAAAACACAAAAGAAAAACCGCTCAATGATTTCACTGAGCGGTTTTCTCGAAGCTAGGCAATCTTCGCGAGCGCCGCCATCACACGAGACTTGGTACGTGATGAAGCGTTCACTTTGATATAACCAGTCTTAACTGCTTTATCGAGAGCCTGATAAATGACAGGAACAAGCTTTGCTGCTGCTACCTTATCCTTTGCGAGGACAAGCTTGCGGAATGCTTTGACGTTCTTTTCAATATCTGACTTGCGGCGGAGATTGAAAACACGCTTCTTTTTTGAAGCACGGAGGGCCTTTTTAGCTGAAGATGTAATTGCCATATGATTTAAATGTCCTTGAAAGGTAACATATCACTTAAAAAATGGCAAGAATCCTCGAGGTCTGACCTTGGAATCCAGGCTACAAAGGTCGGACCTTGCGATTTCTGATATAATCAGGCCATGATCGCTACCCTACGTGGACAAGTCACTGAACTCGGCAATCGTTATGCCATCATCGAAGTTGCCAATATCGGTTACAAAGTATTTTTGACTGATGATTCTATCCATTCATTGAAAGTGGGTACCGAAACATTCCTCTCTATATATAATGTCATTCGTGAAGATGCCAATGACCTCTATGGCTTCGTATCACGAAAGGAGCGTGACTTCTTTGAGCTCCTCATCAGTATCTCCGGCATAGGCCCAAAGAGTGCTCTCAATATCATGTCCCTCGTTTCAAGTGACACCCTTGTATCAGCCATCCGCAGTGGTTCAACTTCACATCTCGTAAAGGTTTCCGGCATAGGTAGAAAGACGGCTGAAAAGATTGTACTTGAACTCAAGGATAAGCTCGCTCCCTTTGCGGTTAGTCATGACAGTGAATACTCTGCTGAAATCTCAAGTGATATGGATGCTGTCGAGGCCCTCATGGCTCTTGGTTTTAGTGCTGACGAGAGTCGTGAAGCACTCAAAAAAATAGATAAGAGTATTTCGGCGACGGGTGCCAAGGTAAAGGCGGCGTTGAAGATGTTGAGTTAGCACTACGTATAATATTCAGATAAAAAATACCCCGAACGAGTAATATCGTTCGGGGTGATTAAAAAACTATTTCCTCTTAAATGCACCCTTAGTGCTTAAACTGCACGCCAGGTGGCCAGCATTTTCTGTTTTTTTCCAAAAACCTTGGAAACCAAGAAAACGTAGAATCGGGTGTGCAATTATCATACCGAGCCCCGCTAGGATAATAAGTGCCAGCGCAACAATTAAAAACGGAATAATCAGTGCACTTCCCACGGCAAATATTACCGCGATAATTCCAATTACAGCTACTATGCACAGGAATTTGAGAACAGGATTTTTAACTTCCTTTCCCCCAACCTCAACTGTGCTAACGCATTTTCTTTTCATATTACAATCTTTAATTTCCTTCGCCAAAATTTAGTGTAAATTCCAGCAGAGTCGCCTTTTCTAAGGGCATTGTTTATTTCAAACTTCAAAACTACTTGGTCGCATTATATCACAGTATTTGTATAAAAGCAATATCCCATAAACCCCCGAAATAAGCCATACTATACCCATGCTCGACTCATTCCTCGCCAAAACACGTAACTGGATACCAAAAGCTCTATTCCGCATCGCCAACCCGCTCTACCATCGTACACTCGCTTTCGTGGCAGCCTGCATATACCGCTTCCCTTCTCGTCACATCAAAGTCATCGGTATCACCGGAACCAAAGGCAAAAGCTCAACAGTGGAAATACTCAATGCCATACTCGAAGAAGCTGGCTACAAGACCGCCCTCACGAACACTATCCGTTTCAAGATCGGTGACATGTCATCTGATAACCTCTACAAGATGAGCATGCCCGGACGTTTCTTCATGCAAAAATTCCTCCGCAGTGCAGTCAAACATAAATGTGATTATGCGATCCTCGAAATGACATCTCAAGGCGCAATCACCTACCGTCACCTCTTTATCGACATGGACGCATTCATTTTCACCAATATTTCTCCTGAGCACATAGAGGCCCACGGCTCATATGAACATTATCTCAATGCCAAAGTATCCATCGCTCGTCGTCTGGCAGTTTCAAAAAAGAAAAATCGTATCATGATCGCTAATGGCGATGATAAGGAAGTTGAGAAATTCCTTGAGTGTGACGCTGATCAAAAGATGCGCTTCCACATAACAGACGTTGCACCCTACACTATTAAAAAAGAAGGTATTGATTTTACTCTGACAAAGACACCAGTCACCTCTCAGCTCTCTGGCCTCTTTAATCTCTACAATATCCTCGCCGCTATCACTGCAGCGCAAAGCCAAGGCATTTCAAACGATATCATCATCCGCGCTATAGAAAAATTTAATGGCATAAAGGGTCGTGTTGAGCTCATCGATGCAGGACAAGATTTCAAAGTAGTCGTCGACTATGCCCATACGCCAGATTCGCTTGAAAAAGTGTATCAAGTTTTCCAATCGTCTCGTAATATATGTATTCTTGGTGGGACAGGTGGTGGACGTGACACATGGAAGCGCGGAGAGATGGGGCACATCGCTGACGAATACTGTGATGAAGTTATTCTGACTGATGAAGATCCTTATGATGAAAATCCTGAAAATATTGTAAACGACGTAGCAAAAGGCATGACTCATGCGCCAACTATCATAATGGACCGTCGTATGGCTATCAGAGAAGGCATCAAACGTGCACAAACAGGCGACGTTGTCATCATCACTGGAAAAGGAACCGATCCGTATATCATGGGACCACAAGGAACAAAGACGCCGTGGAGTGATGCTCGTGTAGCAAAAGAAGAACTCGAGAAAAGACTTTCTAACTAGCCACTAGAAACTTATACCGTAATTAGTATTTAATATTTGCATTGTCCTTTGTCCGACAATGTTTGTTTCACCAGATATACTGTACTTTTTTTGAAATTGTTGAAGCGCTGTTTGGGTGCATGGACCGAGCTTCCCTGTACGCGGACAATCACTCAGATCACGTGCATAGGGCGGATACTCCCCGTCAACAAGGAGTGCTGACTGCAGAGCAAAGACATCTGTATTTTGAGTATTTTTTTCTGAAATAACACTCTTCCATGTATGTGGTAATGCAACCGTATCATATGCCCGACTTACAGCCGCAGCATCAGGAGCACTAAAGAAATCTTCGAGACCGAGATATGTCTGAAATGCGAGGTCTTTGATGGCAAGATCGCGTGTGCCTGCATTCAAAAACTGTGGTTCGTAGATATATCCATACTCAATCAACATACTCGCCGCATCAGCGGTATCATGTGCACCGATTGCGATCAGATCGGGATCTTCAACTATACCTGCAGATTCACCCGTCAAACTGCTCACGGGATTATACTTACTTAACCGTTTAAATATTGTTTCAGCGACAACTTTGCTTGTAGCACTATTAGCATACTGACGTTCAGGGATATATATTGCAAAACCAGTATGATCGCCAGGAGTTCGACTACCATGACCTGGTGCATCATTGAAATGAATATGGATAGTTATATCTACATCATTCTCATTTGCCCACTTTGTGATACCGTAAAGTCTATATGCTACATTACTTGGTGCCTTATTGTGGTATACGGTCTTTGTAGGAGGTACCACTGTGCCCGAAGATATACGGTGAGCAATATCCTGAGCTGAGCCGGCTTGCCAATCGATGATATTCTGCCAGTTATTCTTAAAATACTCAGCGAAAATCGGTGACCAATCGTTACCGTCTCGAGTAACAAAAACTTCATAATGGGTGTCCTTCTCAAGAAAACCGGCAAGGTCTTGCGCGAGTTCCACGGTCATATCACGCTCTTTGAGTGAACTGTATTCTGCCCCACCATAGTTTGGTTCATGTCCGGGTACAATCAAAATACGAACTTTATTATGGATACTTTTATCATTTATAGATGCAACTTGAACTATGGGAGAGGTGTAGCGTGACTTTATGTCAGCGACAGTCTTTGGATTATGACTCAAAATAACAGCAGCGAGTTGTTCGGTCGCTTGGGAGAATATCTGTGCAACATAATCAACTTCCCCGCCAAAACGAGATGAGACGGCCGGGACGCCAAAGAGCATCAATGCCAAAATAGTGACAAGGTAGTACTTCACGTATGTATTATAACTCATTTTTGTTTCTGCGCAGGTCTACCCTTGCAAGGGTAGACCTGCGCAGAGGTTTGGTTTACTATGCCCATATGCCCGAACTCCCCGAAGTGCAAACAACAGTCACCGGACTCAATCGGACCATTACCGGGCAAACCATCACTGATGTATGGACTGATTACAATAGCCCTTATTTCAAAGGATCTAATACCATTAAAGATCCAGTTTATTTTAAGCATTTCAAAAAAGAAATTCTTAATAAAAAAATTACCTCTGTCACCCGTCGGGCAAAAAATGTGCTTATACATCTCGATTCAGGAAAGACTATCCTCATTCACATGAAAATGACTGGACATATCATCATTGGACGATATGTATTTGATTCAAAAAAGAAAAAAGACTCATGGGTTCCTGCACCTGATGAACGAAAGGCTCTTCACGATCCATTCAATCGTTTTATCCATTTTGTCCTAACTTTTTCCAATGGAAAACAGATGGCTTTTTCTGATATGAGAAAATTTGCCAAAGTAACTTTGCTAGAAAATCACACTGAGCATTTGATAGACCTTGGCCCTGAACCATTGGAAGCTGGTTTCACCTACTCTATTTTCAAATCTCAACTCAATAAAAAACCTACGGGAAAAATAAAAACTGTCTTGATGGATCAAACTGTTATCTCTGGTGTTGGAAATATCTACAGTGATGAAGCTCTCTGGCGCGCTGGTATACATCCAGAAAAAAGAGTTCGCGATATTCCTGATCAATCACTCAAGATACTATACTCAGCAACTAAAGATGTTCTCGAAAAAGGCATCGATTTTGGCGGGGACTCTATGTCTGACTATAGAAACATCGATGGGGAGCGTGGAAAATTTCAAGAACAGCACCAAGCCTATAGAAAAACTGGCAAGATTTGTGGCATTAAAATCAAAGCCATGCCTGGCGGCAGACAGGAAAAGACCTGTAAAGGAATTATTCAAAGAAAAGTCATTGGTGGCCGAAGTGCCCACTTCTGCCCTGTTCATCAGTTGTAGCTTTCCTCGAGGTTGAACCTTGAGGTATTAGTCAGTATCGAGCAAACGATATAAAAATATTCCCGCCGACACTGAAACATTCAGAGACTCTTTTTGACCTCGGAGGGGTATCTCGGCGATAACATCAGCGAGCTCAAGAATTGGTTTTGATACTCCTTCGACTTCATTGCCAAGGATAATGACTACTTTATTTTTTGAAGAGGATGCGAGACTAATCTGTTTGTAGTCGAGCGATCGTGGTGATTGTTCGAGAGCCACGATCTTTGCACCAGCTTTCTTTAATTTGTTGAGGATGGAACCTCCCTCTTCTGCATGCTCCCAAGAAATGGTATTTTCTGCACCTAAAGCAACTTTTGCAAAATCACTGCGCTTATTGCCAAAACGATCATGTGGCGTTGGAGTTGTACCAATGCAATATATCTTTGATATACCAAGTGTTTCGGCTGTTCTAAATATAGAACCGACATTATGGACGCTACGGATATTATCAAGTAACAGATGAGCCTCTCGCCTTTTTTGCTTATTTTCTGTTATCATTACTCTACATTAACTGAATATAACATTAACATCAATATGCTTTCTCTCTTTCCATCACTTCTCGCATACGAACAAGTTGGTCCAATGATCATCCGTCTCGTTCTCGGTATTACTCTTCTTTATTTTGGATATGAAAAATTGATCAAAAAGGGCACCAGCTCTGGTAGTAATGCAAAAGGTTACGGCGCAGTCGAAGTCATCATTGCCCTCTTCCTCATCATTGGTCTTTTCACACAACTTGCAGCGCTCTTGAATGCTATCATCCTCGTCATCAAACTTGGTTTCAAGGCACGCGACAAAGAACTCCTTTCGAATGGCATCAACTACTACATTCTTCTTTTGGCTATGGCTATCGCGGTTATCTTCATGGGGCCAGGATTGCTCGCATACGATTTGCATGTGTAAGTAAAGCATAAGAACGAAACTTGATTTAAAGTTGATTTATAAGTATAGTTTTTACCACGCGCCCATATTTCCATATAGGCGCTGCGCTCAGGTCCACAGCCCGAGCGAGCTCGGTCTCCGGTCCCTTCGCTTGCGCCCATAGCTCAGTCGGTAGAGCAACTCCCTTTTAAGGAGTGGGTCGTTGGTTCGATTCCAACTGGGCGCACATAAGAAAATCCGCTTCGGCGGATTTTTGAATGAGCGGTCAAGCAATGCACCTTCGTGCATTGCGGGTTGGAATCGAACGGTGAGCGATGTCGAGTTCAGCAGGACGAGACCGTGAACCGGTGCCCAGGAGGAGTTTGCGGGTAGCAAACGACGACGAGGGCGATTCCAGTTTGATGTAGCACAATCAGCACATAAAGCTGTATAATATTTCCAAACAAACTAGAACCTTTTAATAATATTATGAATAGACCAAAATCGCTTTTGGAAGAGATGATTGCAGATGATCCTGAGCTGACAAACCTTTTCAGTAAGACTCGTGAGCAGTTTCAAAAGGCTGCCGAGGAAGAAAGAAGGTTTTCGGGAGAAGCTGAGATAATCTCCCCAGAAGATCTTGCGGTGATTGTCAGGTAAGTTCCACATCACGCACAACCTTGGTTGTGCGTGATTTTTCATACCCAGGAAACCCCGTGCGAAGCGAGAGCGCGGGGAGGAGGTCATTATTGGACACACAATTGATACCAAGTGCTATACTTATAGCATGAGAACATATGTTTACTTTCTCCTCATCCTCGCTGGATGCATCGCCTTGGCTTACTACCATGACAAGTGGCTACCGAGAGTGATTGATTTTACTTTTCACAGTAGCACACCGACAAAAAATATAGACGATTCAGGTCGTGCACTATACGAAAAATACAAATCAGCAACCTATAGCGAACCATTTGAAGAATGTTATGTTCATTGTGCAGAAGATGGTTTTGAAGCATTCAAGTTTTGTGCAGCCACAAATAAGTGTGCTGCTATAAAATAAATCGTTTGAATTAAAAATCCGGATCGCACTGGGTGCAATCCGGATATGAACTAAAACTATTTTAACGCGAGTGGAGCAACGGGTTCCCTGTCCGAGATGATATAGGTGGCCGATAAATCACGACCACCTCTCACCTGTTGCACATAGACATGAGTGAGTATCTCAGCTACATGCAGTGGCGGAGTAGTAGCAATGAGCGTATTCGTCTGAGTGCAAACGTTGTTGGCATCAGACCACTTCACCAGCAGATACCGGTAATCAAGGATATTGTTACTGGAAGAGCTTCCCACTGAAGCAATGCTGCTGCCTTTGGGCACTAGATCACGATTAGCCAAACCACGACTGAACCAGACTTCAACTGAACCAATGTTCACGTAGTTTTTACTGGTCCCCATATACCAAATATGTGCGCCGAGGTAGTAACATTGATATTCAAGCGGATCGTAAACACCTGAGTTGTAGTCCAACACCCTCATGTGATCCAGCTCATCATCTATCGGTGTTCCTTGTTGAGGTGCCTGATACACACCTGAATTAGTTATACCGAGACAAAATCCCTTAACCGCTTCCCACGTGCCAAATCGTTTGGCGTTCAAGGATAAGTCGGTAGAATCACTTTGGGACAGAACACAGACAAAGTAGATGGAGCACAGGATAAATCCTATAGCCAGAACTGCGACAAACCAAATTATTGCTTTCTTTATTTTCATGCTAAACCTTCGCTTTCTGTTGTTTTCTGTTGTTTATTAAGTTCTCAAATTTAATATAAATAATAACACTAATTATTATATGCGTCAATTATTTTATTTCTTTAGCCCCAACATCATTTTTTCCATTCCTAGCTCCGTATCAACTAACCCCCTATGTCCATCGTGATATATTTTGATCAGATCACTCGCCAAACCACCCAACTCTTCTTTTGAATAACTACTTGAACTCTTTGCGACTATCATCGATTTTATTTTCCAAAAAAGAACACCGATGATGCTCTCCGCTTCCAGTCCACTATCAACAGCCTGTCGATATATAGTCCATGATTTGAGAGCATTCCTCGAGGCAACCGCATCTGCTAAAGCAAAAATATTAAACTCTTGTTTTCTTCCCTCCTCCATTCTTCCTTCTTCTTTCTTCTCTGTTTCAACAACTTTTTCCGCATGCTTCTCAACAGCTTTTTTGAGTTCAGCATTCAGCTTTGCTTCGAGAAGAATAAAAATATTTGTCGACTCATTCATTATTTGAACAAGATCTGGCAATGACTCTTTCGCCTCCCCTTTTTCGGTTACTCTGTTCAAGAAAATAATATACTTGCTTGAGAACAATCCTTGCCCACCAACATTTTCTTCTATGATTGCCGAGCTCCAATTATCCGCTTCAATTTCAATGTATGTAGCATCAGGCCTTTTTGTACGCAAAGAGTTTGCGAGTGTACGCGCCTTTTCGAGAGACTTGGGTGTATCTGTGCCGTGATAGACGTAAAGCATGTATGTAGTATATGTCAGACATGAGTAATAAAAAAGCCACCAGTATCTCTGGTGGCTTTAAGATTGATGTGCTTGATTACATAGCCGTAATTGACCCATCAATAAACTGCGGACTAAACCCGTTCAAATTGATAGTAATAAAAAATCTTACCCCCTCGAGGACGACATCACCAGCAAGGTGCTCGAACCTGATAACTTCGATCTTATGCTCCTCAAAATGACTACGGAGCAGTTTGACCAAATCCTTCTCAGTCACACTTGCTGAAACTTGAACTTTGAATTTGTTCTTGCTTTGCGATACTGAAAATTTTGAGTAGCGTGGCCCAGACTCAACTTTCAAATCTTTTGCCGACGGATACTCATTCAAAATGAGTCCTTTTATATCGAGTGCATCGATTTTTTTCTTTGGCGAAACATGTTTAACTGTAGCCATAACCGAACTCCTTTGGTTAAATGTTAGTGTGCTTTTTTGAAACCTTCAAATCGAACAGTACAACACAATCTACATTATTTCAACTCACCCCAAGACTCCCCTATCGCCGCTTGAGCAGTGAGTACGACACCGTGCGTCTCCTTTGGATCCATGACGGTCTGCATGATACGTGTGATCTCTTTTGAAATCTCCTCAGCTTTATCTTCACGAATCTCACAAACAAGCTCATCATGCACTTGAAGTAATAGATATATATCATTATCCCACCTCTTCTCTTTGATATATGCATCTATCTTGATCATAGCAAGTTTGATAACATCGGCTTCGGTACCTTGGATCGGTGCATTGATAGCCATGCGCTCAGCCGCTGCACGGATGAAAGGCAGTTTTGAATTTATTCCTTCAAAATAACGACGACGCCCATAAAATGTCTCGGTAAATCCTCTACGCGCTGTCTCTGCTTTGACCGCATCAAGATATGCAGCAAGGGTTGAGAAAGTAGCAAAGTATTCATTCAAAAATATCTGCGCTTCCTCACGAGTTGAACCGAGGTTTTGTTTGAGAGCATTCACTCCCATGCCGTAAATGATACCAAAGTTGATGACCTTGGCTCTGCGGCGCATCTCAGAGGTTACTTCTTTTGGATCAACTTTGAAAACTGAGGCAGCGACGGCAGTATGTACATCCTCACCTTTTTTGAAGATATCTATCAACTTTTGATCACCAGACAAAAATGCAGCGATACGGAGTTCCATCTGAGAGTAGTCGAATGAAACGAGCTTGTATCCCTTTTCGGCAACGAATGCATAACGAATATTTTTACCGAGCTCTGTCTTGATGGGGATATTTTGCAGACCCGGATCTTGTGAAGCCATACGGCCAGTTGTAGAACCAGATAGTATGAAATGAGTATGTAAACGGTCATTATCATCCAAGAGCGGTGGTATAGCATCGATGTATGTACCGAGCAATTTTGAAATCTCACGATATTCAAAAATAAATGGAATGATCGGGTGCATATCGCGCATCTTTTCGAGCTCAGATTCTTTGGTTGAGCGTGCACCACCTTCGGTTTTCTTGGCATTCTTTGGCTTAAGTCCTAGTTTATCAAAAAGAATTTCACCTAACTGTTTTGGCGAAGCGATATTGAATTCAACACCAGCTTCCCGCCAAATATTTTTCTCGAGGTCAGCGAGTGTTGCATGATACTTCTTTGAAAGGTCTTTGAGTAGTTTTTTATTGATGAGCACACCTCTCTTTTCCATACCATGAACAATTGGTATGAGTGGCAATTCGATGCTCTCATACACTTTACGTAATCCCCTTTTATCCATCTCAGCAAAAATGATCTCTGTCGCTTCTTTGAAATTTTCAACTTTAGCAAAACCGTATATATCCTCGAGTGTTGGATTGGTGATATTTGAAGTTACTACCCACAATGCCAATGCGGTCTTTTCCAACTCAAGCTGATCAATGTTCTCTTTTGGCTTTTCTATAACATCGAATAGTTGGCTTGGCTTACCATTCACTGCTTTTTCCAAACGAGGTAATAATGTTCTGAATTCAAGATTAGTCCAAAATTCCCCAACCTTTTTTATGTCCAAATCTTCTTTAAATGTTTTTTCAGGCACAACAAACTGTATCGGCGCATCACGGCGGATAGTGGCAAGCATTTTACTAAACTCTGCTTCTTCTTTATTGTCCTTCAGCAACTGTATCAAACGTGGCGTCATACCAGCTTTGGTGAAAGCTTTTTCATTACCCTTCTCGAGCTCCTTATACATATCCTCGATCGTGCCGAAAGCTACGAGGAGTGCGGTGCCACTTTTTTCGCCAATACCTCTGATACCGGGGATATTATCTGACGGATCGCCGCGAAGACCTTTGTAGTCGGGTATGAGTAGTGGCCCAAATCCAAAGCGGTCAATTACAGCTTGCTCGTCATACATGATGGTATCTTTGATACCCTTCTTCAAGGTATACACTTTCACATCAGTACCGTCGATAAGCTGCATTGTATCCATATCGCCGGAGGCGATGATAACTTCGAGATTCCCACCCTTCACCTGCTCCACTATAGTTCCAATAATATCATCAGCCTCAAATCCCTCCTTGCTATAAATGGGGATGTTAAGCGCCTTAAATACATCCTGCGATCGATTGATCTGGATAATGAGGTCATCATCAGTCTTTTGACGACCAGCTTTGTACTCCTTATATATCTCATGACGATATGTTGGTCCTTTGAGGTCATAACAAGCAACTATATAGTCTGGCTTGAGATCCTCGATGATCTTGATGAGCATGGTTGAGAGACCATAGAGCGCACCTGTCGGCTCACCTTTTGATGTAGCAAAGTCTGGTAGTGCGTGATATGCACGGTGCAGGATAGCGTGGGAATCGAGGAGTATAAGTCGTTTCATAGAGTAATTCTACACTATCACAGTAATAAGGTCTCTTTACTCGTTATTTAATAGTGATTTTATGTTCACCCTCTATTGATTCGAATAAAAGGTGTGCTGATTTTACAAAGTCAGTCAAACCAACATTTTCTGGCCATTCGATCAGGATCAGATTGTCTTTATCTGCAATGAGCTTTTGCCATTCAAGAGCCTGGAGCTGCTCTTTATCTTCGAGACGATATGCGTCGATGTGAACCAATCGTTTCCAAGGCACTTCTACATGTGACGCTTTATTTATCGATTCACTGATTGAATAAATTTTCATTATGACAAATGTCGGACTTGTTATATCCTCTGTGATGCCTAAAATTTCAGCGACAGTTTTCGTAAAAGCAGTCTTCCCTGCACCGAGGTGACCTGAGAAACCAACGATGAGTGCTCCATTATGATTTGCGTAGGTATTTGAAACAGAGACAAGCCAATTTTTGGCTATCTGTTTTGTCTCAGCGAGTGAATGTGAGGTGACTGTTTTCATATAAATGATACTAGCAGGGGTACGTCGTAAGGTCTACCCTTACTGGTAAGGGTAGACCTTACGGTAACAAAAAACTGGTCACCGCCGTACACAAGAGTGTAGGAGATGACCAGTCGGGTTTTCGCGTGGCGGGCGAAAAGATTACGGATGTGGTTGAGCCGGGGGCCTGTTCGGACGATCACAGACCTCATAGAGATCATCCCCACGTTGCTCGATATGCCAACCACGAGTGCACCAGCGCCCATAGCGGTAGTCCCAGTAGGATCCGCTATTGCCGGTTCCAGTGGTGTAATATGTGCCGCCGGCCGGAACAGTGTTGACATTAACGTTCACATCGAACCATTTACCAATTGCCGTGAATGGATCGGAGACATTCCATGCCTTGTGGGCTTCGTGGGAGGTGCCATCAGGGTCGTTCCAAGCATTTTTTTGTGCTTTGCCAACATCAAACGACATGCAGCCGTTACCGATCAACAATGTAAGCCCGAGGAGGACAATCAACAAACTAATTTTTTTCATGAAATGAACTTTCTCTTTGTAAAACCCTCATTGATCCAGCAAACAGGCTAGATAACAAGAATTTACGGTTTGGTAATATTATAGCACACAATGTATGAAAAAGTCAATACTGTCTGAGGCCTACCTTTGATATACACGCATGCCCACTTAAAATCGGTATATTTCTGTTATACTTATTGAAAAGAAAAACTATGACTATTCAATTTGATGAGGACAAGCAAAAACAACATATAGACAATCTCCATCACCAAGAAGAAGAGGATTTGGTGCAGATCCTCTCAGCAAAATACGGGGTTGAATATGTAAACTTGGTAAATACGCCAGTAAACACTGATGCTCTTCGTCTCATTGATGAGCAGATCGCTCGCACCACCCTTCTCGCTGCTTTTGCTATTATAAATAAAAAGATCAAGATTGCTGCCAGAAACCCTTCTGATCCACGAATACAAGACATCATCACTGACCTCACTCAAAAGGGTTATCAACCTGAGATGTATATCACTTCTACACTCGGCCTCGAAAAGGCATGGAAAATGTACAAGGATCTCTCTTTTGCGTATGAGAGTAGAGCTGGATCACTAGAGATATCGAGTGAAGAGATCACGGAGATCATCAAACAAGCAAAGAGCTTGCCGACTATCATCTCGATCTTGCAAAATACTATGGCAGCAAAAAAGAGCTACCGTGTTTCTCGTATCCTCGAAACGTTGGTAGCAGGAGCACTTGCGGTCAATGCATCTGACCTTCACCTTGAACCAGAAGAAGATTATGTCCTCATTCGCTATCGTCTCGATGGTGTACTTCAAGAAGTTATCCGTATAGACAACGAGACGTATGCCCTCGTACTTTCACGTATCAAGCTCATCTCGGGTATGAAACTCAACATGAAAAAGGATTCACAGGATGGCCGTTTCAGTATCCGTCTGGCTATGGGAGATATCGAGGTTCGTGTATCTGTCTTGCCAGGTGCCTACAATGAGTCAGTCGTTATGCGTATTCTCAACCCTGAGTCTATCCAAGTATCACTCGATAGTATGGGTATCAATCCAAAATTGCTCAATATCCTTCTCGAAGAGATCAATCGTCCTGATGGCATGATACTCACCACTGGTCCAACTGGTTCTGGTAAAACAACAACTCTCTATTCATTCCTCCAAAAAGTTCACAATCCTGGCGTGAAGATCATCACCCTCGAAGACCCTATCGAATATCATCTTCCCGGTATCGTACAAACTCAAGTCAATGACAAAGGGTATACATTTGCTGAAGGACTCCGTGCTGCTGTCCGCCAAGATCCAGACATCATCATGATCGGTGAAATCCGCGATGGTGAAACCGCAAATATCGCCATCAACTCTGCCCTCACTGGTCATCTCGTTTTCTCGACATTGCATACCAACGATGCAGCAGGTACCTTCCCTCGTCTCATCGACCTCGGTGCAAACCCAAGCATCATCCCTTCTGCTATCCGTGTCTCTATGGCACAACGTCTTGTTCGTCGCCTCTGTCAGACATGTAAAAAAGAAACACTTGTTGAAGGTGCTAACCAAAATGAAATCGAAACAACTGTTAATGGCATAGAAGACAAAGCGGCGATTCCGGCAGATCGTTCAAAGATGTGGATTCCTGTTGGTTGTGATGCATGTAACCACACTGGTTATAAAGGCCGCATCGGTATATATGAAGCAATCTTGATGAACAAGACGGTTGAGGAAGCAGTGCAACGTAGCTCGAGTGACCGTGAGATATGGGAAGCAGCAAAAGGCCAAGGTATACTCACCATGAAACAAGACGGGGTATTAAAAGTCTTAAACGGTACCACTTCTCTCGAAGAGCTCGAACGTGTCATCACGTTGACCGACTAATAAAAGTGTTTGCTGACTCAGTTGTGTGCGTTAAAACAGACAAAAATAAGCACTGTCAATTGCTTTTTTCCTGTGTATAGCGCTAGGATTAAAAAAGTAGAACTTTGATTCGAACACGTAAATCTCTAAGCAAAATCTTGTCTCGTGATGAGTCAAGCGAGGTAGAGTTCCGAGGATAATTGCAGTACACGATACCGAAGTATGTAACCAAAATGTCCTTAGCACTATACCC
>JAQTPC010000012.1 GCA_028713005.1 Minisyncoccota bacterium
GTACACCTGAAAGCCAGATATAGCTTGGATAGCCTGAACCGGCCTTATATGCTATATTAGTTCATTATACACAGAGGCAATGCCTGTTATTACAAGATAAATATTTACTATGAAATCAATAAAAAACATCGTTATCGGTATCGTTGTCGTTGTTATTCTCGTCGCTGTAGGTATGGCACTCCGTTCAAATAGTACTCAGGCTCCAAGTGGAGACAGTTCAGCGCCAACAAGTGAAGCAAAGCCAGGTGCATCAGTTGCAGTATCAGAGACTACCAAAGTATCAGCATCACTTTCTGAGTATCAGAACGCCGAACTCGGTTTCTCAGTAAAATATCCAAGTGCATGGCAAAAAGAAGAGACAAATGCCGGCGTCACTTTTGTGATCCCAATCGATAAAACTCAGGTTTCGACCATTAAGACTCTCCAGGCGACCGTTCAGGCATTTTCTGGAACATGTGCATTTCCACCAGTTGTTACAGTCAAGACACGTGATACAGTTAAAGTCGGCACAAATACCTTTAACATGATCTCTATGAACAATACGGTTCAGAGTCGCACCTACACAAACCGCATGTACTCACTCCAGCAAGGCAAGGTTTGTTATATGTTCTCATTTGCTTCTATCTCACTCGATCCTTCAGCAGCTGGTTTGACTGGTTCAAACGCTATCCAGGCTCAAAACAACAACAAGGCTATCACTACAACATCAGATACAGATTTCACAGCCATGGTTAAGTCATTCGCTATCGTAACTACTCCTGCAGGCCAGGATGAAGGTACAGCTGCTCCAGCAAAGAAATAAGCTGCTCGTTAATCAATCTATATGACTACACACAAAAAAATTATTCTCAGTATTCTTGCGGTCGTTGTTCTTGTTCTGTTGTATGGTCTTACCACCTACAATGGTCTAGTCACGATGAAAGAGGGTACAACGGCACAGTGGCAGCAGGTTGAGACACAGTATCAGCGTCGTTTAGATCTCATACCAAACTTAGTTGCTGCTACGCAGGGTATTATGAAGCAAGAAACCGCTGTCTTTACAGCACTGGCTGATGCGCGCGCTCGTTATTCAGGTGCAACAACACAAAATGACAAAGTTGCTGCGGCAAACCAAGTCGAATCAGCATTTGGCCGTTTGCTCGCTATCGTTGAAAACTATCCTACACTCAAATCATCTGATGCAGTACAGAGTCTCATGGTAGAAAATGCGGGTACAGAAAATCGTATTGCAGTCGAACGTCAGCGTTACAATACTGAAGTTCAGGCATACGAAGTCGCTATCAAACGTTTTCCACGCTCAGTTATAGCTTCAATGTTTGGTTTTGATGATGTTACGTACTTCAAGTCTGACACTGGTGCAGACAAGGCTCCACAAGTGAAGTTCTAGTATTATTTTGTTGATAGGTAGAGTTCTCTGAGATGCATAATTCTTCAGGACACGAGCTGCTTTGCCCGGCAAACAAATATAACAAGCGGGCAAAGCACTCTCCTTCTCGCCGTCGTGAAGGAAGGTGGTCGTCTAGATAATTAAATTACGACGGCTCCGAAAGATCCTTCAGAATTAGCGCCTCAGAGAACTCAAACATGTCCATGAGAAAATATTTCACTCTAATTGTTATTTGTGGAATCTTTGTTCCTATTTCTGTTTTTGCTTATACCAGTCCTGGTAAGCCGGTTGGTTTGGTAAATGATTTTGCTAAAGTGCTTTCAAGTGCTGACAGTATTGCACTCGGCACGAAACTTCTTAACTTAAACAAAACAACAGGAGTTGAGCTTGCTGTCGTAACTATCCCTGGTCTTGGCGATGAGACGATAGAAACATATGCTGTGAAGCTTTTTGAAGAGTGGGGTATAGGAGCGAGTAAAACGACTTCACAAAAAACAGGAGCACTTCGTGACGGAGGTATCCTCATCCTTGTAGCACCAAATGACAGAGTGGCACGCATTGAAGTCGGGTATGGACTCGAAGGTACGATCACTGATACACAAGCGAGTAATGTGGTGCAAAAAATGATGATTCCTGCATTTAAAACAGGAAATTATGCACAAGGTATCGATGGGGCTGTTGATGCACTTTCAGGATTGATCGCTGGTGACCCATCAGTAACTGCGAATTATTCTCAAACACCCACACGGTCACGTTCTTCAGAAAATAGTAGCCCTTTCGCTTATTTCTTTTTTGGTGTTGTTATTCTCAATATTTTGGCAAAAGTTCTCGGTAAGACAAAGTCATGGTGGCTTGGAGGTGCACTTGGCGCGACTGCAGGAGCTATCATTGGCTTTATTTGGGGATTCTTTTATCTTGGTATCAGTGCAGTGGTGATTTTAACTGTTCTCGGACTTATCTTTGACTATATTGTGTCGAAACATCCACCTAGTGGAGGTGGAGGATTCTGGCCAATGTTCTTTGGTGGTGGAGGAAGTGGAGGTTTTGGAGGAGGTGGCTTCGGCGGTTTTGGTGGTGGTGGATCTGGTGGTGGCGGAGCGAGCGGACGGTGGTAGGTGGTAAAGAAAATGGAGGATTCGCATAGTGGTCGAGTGCGCCACCTTGGAAAGGTGGTATACCCTAACGGGTATCGAGAGTTCGAATCTCTCATCCTCCGCATTTGGTAGAAATAACAATCGAACCTACATTAAATAAAACCACCCTGCATTTGCAAGGTGGTTTTATTTTCATGTGGCTGGATGTCCCTTTCACCCTCCTCAGCCTTGATGGGTAAGAGATTCGAACCTGACTTTATTCCAGTGATGATTGACTGATACAGATCAGGGTAGAGCTGCTCGGGTGTAACACCATAAATGACTGATAGCTTGAACAGATTTAATAACCCTGGCAAAGCAGATCCCTTTTCCCAATGTGATATTCGGTCAGGACTGGCATGACCAAGCTGGCTTGCAACGTCTGTCTGCTTCAAATTGAGACTCACTCTGATTTCACGAAGTGTGTTTGTTTGCATGATGACCACATTCTGACATTCGACAGGAATGCAGATAGGAGGCAAAACTTGCCAGATACGGCAAGTCGAAGCCGTCATTACAAACACAATAAACACACATGAATCATCATCCAAAACGCCGACTTTCGGCCGAAGCCTTGGAAAAGTTTAAGGAACTCTACAAGGAGGAGTTCAACGAGGATCTGACAGACGATGAAGCTGAGGAGGTCGCCCTGCGACTACTCAGATTCTTCAAGATCCTGGTGTATGGGGGAGAATAGGGGTTAAAGCAAAAAGGCGAGAAATCGCCTTTTTGCTTTTATTTCTTTTTTTGTTTATCCTTTGAATATTATGGGCTTAGATGCAACTTCAGCAGGTATTCAGCTTTTCTTTGTAATACTCTTACCGGGTTTTATGTTTTTTGTCAGTTTTCGATGGTCTGCTGGATTTAAAGAGAAGGTGGGGCAATTAGGGTCGCTTTGCGCAGCAGCGTTTTTTGGAATACTACTATTTTGGCTTATGCAGGCTAGTAATCAGAAAGACCTGGGACAATTTAATCAACTTCTATCAAACCCTCTTTCTGCCGGAATTTCTTTTGCTTTAGCCGGTCTTGTGATTGGATTTATATTGGGGCTGCCAGTTCATTGGATACGATCAATATTTCACCACTAAGCTTACGGCTGCCTGCCAAGACAGAGACCGGATAGCGTATTGTAGGCACTGCAATCTCTCATTCAACGTAGTATCTAGGCTTGAGTCCGAGAATCTTCAATACTGCATCAGTTCTTTTGCTAGCTATTTATAAAAGACTTAAATAATGGTAGATTACTACCGTAATGAGATTACATGCCTTTAGAATTAAAACCTTCCGTTCTATTGTAAATACTGGCTTTCAGGAGCTATCGCCTGACGGTATTTCTCTTATCGTTGGTCAAAATGAGTCTGGCAAATCGTCGGTCTTGGAGGGTATAAACGCTTTTGAGACAGGAGAGGTTTTTGAGGACGATATTCGAAGTAATAGTTCAATGCCGGAAGTAACCTGTATATTCAAATTCACAAATATCGCTGAAATTATAGAGTGCGTTCCTGACGGAAAAGAACTTCCAGAAGGTTTCGAAAAAGTTTTTACACAAATTGACAATTGCGTTGCTTTGACCAGGACATGGTCGACTGATAATTATGAAGAAGGAAAACTAGTTCTTGAGAACCCAGAATTGAGAAGCGTGTGGCAAATTCCTGAAAAAGTTGCTGAACCAACAAAAGAAATTGTATCTGATCAGTCTGAATCTTCCAAGCTTGTTACAATTACAGAAGCGGAATTCGTTAAAGAGATTTTCAATAATCTCCCAATAATTGATATATTTGAAGATAATAGTCTTCTTCCGCCGACAATTGATCTTGATGATCTTGTAAAAAAGAATACAAAGGCTGACGGCTATGAGGGCGCCAAGAATTTTCTTCTTATTGCTGAGATAAAGCCTGAGGAACTACAGAATCCTTCAAGTGTGCGTATTATTGAAGATATGTTGGAACAAAAAAATAAGAAAGTGAATACTGAACTTCAAAAGTATTGGCACCAGACTGTTGGAAAGAAAGACAAGATTGAAGTTGTTCTCGAATTAAAAAACCACACAATTACGAAAGAAGGAAAACAAGGTCATCCATATTTAACGTTTTGGATTCGTGACAAGAATGGAAAACTCTCACCTGTGCAGAGAAGCAAGGGTGTTAAGTGGTTCATCTCTTTTTATCTTAAGCTTGAGGCGACAGCAAAATCTGGAAGTGGTAGAGTCTTTTTGATTGACGAACCAGGAGCAAATCTTCACGCAAAGGCACAGAAGGACATTTTAAGTGTTTTTGAAAAACAGAAAGACAATCTACAAATAATCTTTACCACCCACTCTCCATATCTTCTGGACGTAGAAAAGGTTTATCGTGTTCATGCGGTAGAAAGAGCAGACACTGAAGACGATAAAAGCGAGACAAGAGTGATTCCATTCCATAAACTTGGAAGTGCTTCAACCGATACGCTCATGCCGCTTTACACAAGCATGGGAGTCGATGCATCGCATCAATCTGTTATCTCACTAGAAAACAATGTATTACTCGAAGAGATATCAGCTTTCTTTTACATGAAAGCGTTTTGGAAATTATTCGGAAAGACCGAGATTATCCATTTTCTTCCGGCTACAGGTTGTGCAAATCTTCCATTGCTTGCAAACTTGATGCTTGGTTGGGGATTGTCCTTTGCCGTTGTTCTTGATGATGATTCTCACGGTAGGAGAGTTTTTAAAGAATTGAAGGAATCAAGGGTTTGTGATGAGGATAAGCTTATAAAAATAGAAAGTTGTGCAGGAATTGAAGATCTATTTACTAAAAGTGATTTCGCCACTCACATACTTGGAGATTCGAAGATCAAAATCCAAGATACCAATTCTGAATACATGAAAGATCAACAGGTTTCAAAAGTTATTACAGCTCGTGATTTTTTGATCGCAGTAAGGGACGAAAAGATTAAAGCCGATGATTTTTCTGAGACTACGAAAGACAGCATTGGAGAGCTGCTTTCAAAGATTGTTGCCACGCTATAGTTTTTATCGATCGAATCTCAAACTTGCCACTTCTGGCAAGTTCTGCCCTCTCTCCCTAGTCTTTCGCATCAGTATCATTGTCTTCATGGTATAACAACCACCAGTCAGCTAAATTAAAAGAAGGGGACTCACACGCGCTTCTGAAGTAGTGGTATATTTGTTTTGCCAACTCTCTACTTTTGTTGCGTAAAGTTCTAACATCGTCCCCATCTCCCCGCAACGACCAAATAAGGACACCTAAACGGTGTCTGTTTTGGTCGTCGTTGCGAGAGGGAATGAAGATGAGAAAGACGGAGCGTGTGAGCCGAGCACGGCGAGCCGCGAGTCGGGGTCGCGACCGAGCGAGACTGGTCTCGCGAGAGTTGTGACCGAATCTCTCATCCTCCGCACCGAGTGAAGCTGTAAGCTTCGAATCTATCAAATAAAAAATCGTCCAAGCAAACTGTTTGCTTGGACGATTGCGATTTTATGGCTGTTTCTTCAACCGGAAGAACGAATTGTTGTTGGTTGTTGAAACGGTCACGTAATAGGTGCCGTTGGTAACTGCTGGCACATTCGTGACGCTTGACCAGTTCTTGAAGTCAGGGCTGATCTCGACACGGTATTGCAACATGGACGGTTGAGTCCATGAGAGTTCGGCGTTGTTGAACGTCGTTTTCTTGTTCCCTTTAATTACCGTGGTTTTATACAGCCTATCCATCTTGATGATGATAGGAATGTCCAAGTTAATTTCAGGGAGTCCAAGACTCACATTGGTAAACCCACACAACTCTGCCATAGCGATGATGTCGAGGTCGCTCGGCATGACACGCTCGCCAGGACTGTATGACCCAGACATAAGTGTCCGGTCTGAGACGTAGGCGATGTGACTCGTCACTCCACTGAAGTTGTATTGCAGGGGAATGGTAGTTCCGGCAAACGGCCGCGGCGCAGTGATGTCGATATCATAATCGAAGCTTTCCGCGATGAAGCTGTTGTTCGCCATAGATAGACCGAGCGCGTGGCCAATCTCGTGCATGGCTACAGTGAGGAGGTCCAAATGGATATTGTCCGATGGTCCTCGAAAACAACGCGTTGCGTTGATCGGCCATGGTCCTAGATCGAGCGCGACTTGTTCGATATAGCTTGTAAATTCCTCATTCAACTCGGGAGTCGGGTCCATAAACCAAGATAAGTGACCCGGGTTATTGTCATTGTTGAAGTAGAGTATCCCCAATGTCTCACGATTCGGTGTTCCACTCTGAGCAAGTAATGTATGCTCTCCGCCACCAATATTTGTCCAGCAAATGTATAGGGTGACAGTGTGATTGTAAGGGAATGAGTTCTCGTAGGGCTTTACTGCATAGCGCACAATTTTCATAAGGTCACCTCCACCAATTGAATTCGTCGGAGGCGTACCGCCGAGAAATATCAAGTTAAAGGTCAGTGCCTCTGCACGCTCGGTCAACACAATGAAGACGAGCGCAATGAGAATGCGTGTAATCGTTTTCATAGTTTTGAGTTTTCAAATAGCGATTGTCTTGGTGTTATGAGCGTAAGTGCCATAACTACCATTTAATAGTATTATACCACCTAAATATGGTATATGTCAATATAGAGTGAATTGTCCCCAAATACGGCTCTATCTCTATGGTATAATGTGCTACATGAAGCCTCTTTCTTTTGAAGGTCGAGAACCGGTATCAACTCCTCATGAAGAGCTTGCTCGCGTCCGCGGTGTAGTAGCAGAACGCCATCTCGATGCAGAGCAAAATAATGAGTCACTTGCCGAACATGAAGCAGCAACAGATGTGATAAATCAATATGCATCTGTTACACCTAGTGAAGTACTGCATCCTGCATACGCTCTCAAAGATCATCAATCAACTGAGATTGTCCTCAAGCTTTCGCCTGAGACTCATGACAAGCAAATGGAAAATCTTCTCGGCATCCTCGAAGAGCACGGCATACGAAATGCATTGTCAGTCGTAGAAAAAATGAACAACCCCCACATCTATGATGACTTCCACCGTTTGCTTGTACAGTTCATCGCTGGTGGACATTCAGTCCAAGGGTTAAAAGAGAGTGATCCGATCTGGAAGCCGCTCCACATGTGCCTATTTGAAGTGTCACTTCCAGAAGCGACTGAGGATGAAAAGAAAAAACAGTTAAGCGAGCTCATCTCTGGCATGGAGCAGTTCTATTCAGGTATGCTCTCCATCTCAAACGACCCCCGCAGCCAAGAATATTTCACCGTAGAGATCGCTAATTCAAATGGTAGCAATGAGTTTATTTTCTACGTTTCTGTGCCTGATACGCGCAAGAGTCTTTTTGAAAAACAGATCTTGGCGATGTTTCCCGGTGCGCATGTTCATGAACATACTGATGACTATAATATTTTTAATTCAAATGGCGCATCGGTTGCTACATATGCAAATCTTGCCAAGCACGCCTTGTATCCGCTCAAGATGTATGAAGAGTTCGACACTGATCCATTGAGCTCGATACTCAATTCATTTTCAAAAATAGATAAGGATGGCGAAGGTGCCGCAGTACAGCTCATCATCGGCAAAAGAGAAGATGGATATGCCAAAGAATGTGGTAAAGCTCTCGAGAAGATTCGTAAAGGAAAAAAGGTGAGCGAAGTGCTGGAAGAAATAGATCAGTCAGTTGGTGGGATGATCCTCAAAGATGCGCTCAGTATGTTCAAGGGTCAAGGGAAGATTGATAAAGAAAAAGATGGCGAAGTAAAACGTGCTCAAGCGCTCGATGAAGCAGTTATCGAACAGTTCACTAAGAAGATGAAGAGTCCTTTCATTGCCACTAACCTGCGCATCGTCGCTTCAGCGGCTACACAGATAGAGGCAGAAAATATACTCGCTGATCTTCAATCAAGCTTCAACCAGTTCGAGCATGGTCACGGCAATCGGATCAAATGGGCACGAGTGGCAAGCAACAAGTTGCAAGAAACACTCAAGGAGTTTTCGTTGCGCACATTCAATTATAAGGAAAAGATGATACTGAGTCTTGAGGAAATAACGACCTGTATCCA
Organism: Minisyncoccota bacterium; assembly: GCA_028713005.1. GTDB lineage: Bacteria > Patescibacteriota > Minisyncoccia > Phycocordibacterales > PALSA-1337 > C7867-002. The sequence continues at coordinate 8,559 of JAQTPC010000012.1, forward strand.
TTTTCCAGCTACGAACGTGCACCATGCTGCGCCACAGCTCAAACAGTCAGAAGCAGGCACGGCGCCAGCCCCGCTCGACTTACCACAAAAGGGTACACTTATCGGTACCAATACACATCGTGGTCAAGAGACGCCTATTTATATTTCACCTGAAGATCGCATGCGTCATTTCTATGTTATCGGTCAGACGGGTACTGGTAAAACAACCTTGCTCAAAAACATGATCATCCAGGATATCGAAGCAGGCAAAGGTGTGTGCTTCATCGACCCTCATGGTTCAGATATAAATGATATCCTCGCCGCTATACCGAAGCATCGCTATGAAGATGTGATCTATTTTGATCCTGCATCGACTGATCGTCCGATGGCTCTCAATATGCTGGAGTATGATCCACGTTTCCCTGAGCAAAAGACATTCGTGGTAAATGAAATGTTTAGTATATTCCAAAAACTCTATGGCAAAGTGCCTGAGTCAATGGGTCCTATGTTCGAACAGTATTTCCGTAATGCAACGAACCTCGTCATCGAAGATCCTGAGTCAGGCTCAACGCTCCTCGATGTGTCGCGCGTCATGTCGAACAAGGCCTTCCGTGAGTTGAAAATATCAAAGTGTAAAAATCCTGTGGTCGTCCAGTTTTGGAAAGAGATTGCGGAGAAAGCCGGCGGTGAAGCGTCACTAGCAAACGTGGTGCCGTACATTACCTCAAAGTTCGATGTATTTTTGGCGAACGACATCATGCGTCCGATTGTGGCGCAAGAGAATTCATCATTCAACTTCCGTGAGATCATGGACGATAAAAAGATATTGCTCGTCAATCTCTCAAAAGGTAGACTCGGTGATATCAACTCGCATCTGATCGGTCTCATACTCGTCGGTAAGATACTCATGGCAGCTCTGTCACGCGTGGACTCATTCGGTAAGCCGATGAATGACTTTTTCCTATATCTCGATGAGTTCCAGAACATCACGACCGACTCGATCGCAGTCATCCTCTCTGAGGCTCGTAAGTATCGTCTGTCGCTCACCATGGCACATCAGTTCATCGCTCAGCTGGACGATAAGATAAAAGATGCAGTCTTTGGCAACGTGGGATCGATGGCAGTCTATCGTGTAGGTACCGAAGACGCAGAATTCTTCGAAAAGCAGTTTACACCGACATTTAGTATCAAAGATATCATCAGTCTTGATAACTTCAATTCATATGTGAAGTTGCTGACGAATGGTCGTCCTGCAAAGCCGTTTAGCATGAGACATGTTGCGCCGAAAGCGGGAAATCTCGATCAGGTACCAAAGCTCAAGGAGCTTTCAGCACTCATGTATGGACGCCCACGTGCAGAGGTTGAGGCTGAAGTGATGAGGAAATATCAAAAGTAGTTTTTAAATTAAACAATATGGAAGGATTTAATGAGATTCCCCCAATAGAGACAGAATCAAAGGTAGAACAGATGCCAAGTAGAGAGATGATGAAGTTAAAGGGTGTTATCGATGAAGTGCAGAAAGCCTGCGAAGCTGTCACGTATACATTAAAACAACGAACAGATGAGAGGCTCGTAGATTTTATGGACGACACAGGTATTGATTCATTTTCGAGCCTAGTTTCTCAAGGAAAAACGCTTGATGTATATGCTGATGCTGATTTTGAGCAAACAACAAAGTTGTTAGACGAAACATCCGGCGTGCTTAGTTCTATTGAAATGCGCTTTGCTGGAGGCGATATACGTGATGATGTCGATAGTCTAAAGAGCTTTGCGTGGAGTCTTAAAGATATATCAGATAAAGCTGCTGATGCAGAATTTGGTGCAAAGCAGATAGATAGTGATGGAGCACGCAAAGCCGCTGAGTCAGCTCAACGCCTCTCGCAGATAGCAATGGAAAAAGCGGAGTATGTTGCTTCCAAAGCTGAGGCTCTGGAAAGGTATGGAGGATAGAAATGCTATAATATAATCATTATGTCTACATCACAAAATCTCACACAAACCCTCGAACAATTGAAACACGATCTGATGGAGCAGTCAGGCAAGATTACGACAAAATCAATGGAGCTCAAGCAACATGAGACTGCTAAACAAAACCTTGAAAAGGAAATTGAAACGAAAGATGCTCTACAAAAAACCAGAGAAAAAGAAGTTGAGCAATTGAAAAAAGATCAAAAGCTGAAGGAAGGAGAAATACAGAAGCTCAAAACCGAGATTATGCAACTCAAGAATAAGATGCCTGAGATAGATCGTGCTCACCGCCGCGTGGCTGAAGAGGTGACCCAAATCCGTTTACAACAAAATAAAGACAATTTAGAATTGTTGCGCGTACAGAGAGAAGTTCAGGCGAGCATGAAGATTCCAATTAAAAAATAATATGCGAGATTCAACGCTCCTATTTCTCATAAAGAAAGAGAATAATAAAGCCGCGGAGATCTGCTTGGCTATGAAGAAGCGCGGTTTTGGTATGGGTAGATGGAACGGAGCGGGCGGCAAATGTAATATGGGCGAATCAGTTGAGAATGCTACAAAAAGAGAAACGCTTGAAGAGATTGGCGTGAATGTCCTTGATATGAACAAAGTGGCTGAGATCACGTTTATGTTTGAGAATAAGCCAGACTGGAACCAACTCGTACATGTCTACGTGTGCGAGAAATGGGGCGGTGATCCCACCGAAAGCGAGGAGATGAGACCTCAGTGGTTCAAGATAGACGAGATACCATTCAAAGATATGTGGCCGGATGATCCGTTTTGGTTGCCTCAAGTTCTCGAAGGAAAGAAGATTAAGGCGAGATTTACCTTTGGGGAAGAAGATGCAATCTTGGAACAGGTTGTTGAGGTTGTTTCCTAGGTCGGACCTAGATCAACGGAACAATCAAGGTTAAATGGGTGTTTTTTCGCTAGGTCCGACCTGGCGAGCAAAAACGTCGACTGGGTGCTAAAATAACCACATGACTAAAACTATTTTTGTGACTCGCCAAATCCCCGAAGTGGGCATTTCTATACTCCGTAATAAAGGGTATATCGTAGATGTGCGTGAAAAAACTTCTATCCCAAGCCAGAAAGAAATAATGAAAGCGCTCAAAAAAAAGCCGTATGATGCAGTTATTTCACTTTTAACGGACAAGATTGATGTAGCGATTTTCGACGCAGCGCCAACAGTAAAAATATATTCAAACTATGCGAGTGGGTTTGATAATATCGATACCGCCGAAGCGGAAAAAAGAGGGGTTATAATCACAAACGCTCCCGCAGTATCAACTTCAGAAGCCGTAGCTGAACATACGTTTGCGCTCATGCTCTCGCTTGCAGCACGCATTGTGGAGGCAGATGAATTCGTTCGTCGTGGTAAATATGATGGATGGGATCCAATGAATTTTATTGGTACTGATATTCTTGGTAAGACACTCGGCCTTATCGGAGCAGGTCGTATAGGTGGACAAGTTGCACATTATGCAAAAGCATTTGGTCTCAAGATCATATATAGCGACGTGAAGAGAAATGAAATGATAGAAAATGAAAGTGGCGCAACATATTTTTCTACTCCAGAAGAAGTTTTGAAACAAGCAGATATAGTGAGCTTGCATGTACCTCTCATGGATTCAACTAAGCATCTCATCAACGCGGAACGTTTGGCGATGATGAAAAAAACCGCATTTTTGATCAATACGTCGCGTGGACCTATCGTCGATGAATGTGCGCTCGTCGAAGCTCTTAAAAATAAAATCATTGCCGGAGCCGGTCTTGATGTCTTTGAATATGAGCCAAAGCTTTCAAAAGGTCTCGTGAAATTGGATAATGTCATTTTGACTCCACATATTGCTTCTGCAAGTGACACTGCTCGCAATGAAATGGCGACACTGGTGGCACAAAATATCGTCGATTTTTTTGAAGGAAAAGTACCGGCGAATAAGGTGAACTAACGATGTAATGATCAATAATACAATGACCAATGACACAATAAAAAATAGATCTCGTGCGCAAATCGTCGCTACACTCGGACCGGTTACGAATTCGTATGAGAAAATAAAAGCTCTTGCTCAGGCTGGAGCCGATGTCTTTCGTCTCAATTTTTCGTGGGGGGACTTTGCTGAACATAGAGAGCAAATCAAGAATATTCGTACAGTAGAAACAGAGTTGGGTATACCACTCGTCATACTCCAAGATGTTCCTGGGCCACGTATCCAAAAGGTTGCTGGGCATAGCTATGATCATGATTCTATAAAGGCACTTACTGATAATGATAGAGAGTGTATACGTTTTGGTGTTACAGAGGGAGTCGATTGTATAGCATTATCATTTGTAGGTACTGTTGCTGATATTGAAGAGTGTCGTCAGTTTATCCATGACCTCGGCGGTAAACAACCAGTCATAGCAAAGATCGAACGTGCCATTGCTGTAAAAAATCTGAGCGAGTTGGTGACGAGTGCCGATGCTCTCATGGTAGCTCGGGGAGATCTTGGTGAAGAGATACCATTGGAACAGATACCATTTGTGCAAGCTGATATTATAAGTCGTGCAAACAGTGCAGGGAAGCCAGTGATCACTGCAACACAGATGATGCTTTCGATGGTTGATCATGCGGTACCAACGCGGGCCGAGGTTACTGATGTTGAGGCGGCGATTATGCAGGGTTCAGATGCCGTGATGCTCTCAGAAGAAACCGCAAAAGGAACTCATGCTATCGAAGCGGTGATTATGATGGAAAAAATCCTTGTGGAAGCAGAGAAGCATGTATCAAAAGATCGCTCATTCAATATCTTTAAGAGGCTTACATAATATCGTTTACTGATATGAGTAAAATTGTCATAAATATTACACTGATAATTTTGGGATTAATTGTGCTCTATTATATTGCTCAACAACTATTCAGTGAGCATGTGATACCGTCTTTTGGAGATATCGTGGCAAGTTCGACACTGAATGTTGCAAACGTAAGTTCTACATCAACTCCTTATCAATCCGCTTTTCAAAAATTATTTGTATCGGTAGCTTCTTCGAGCGCAGTTATAAACTCAACAAATAAAAAAATATCATCAACATTGTATGCTGATGTGACACTTTTGCCTTCAACGTCAATTCTTACTCCCAAAGGAAGCGTCAAAGCCTTTATCGCAAAAGATGATGCTACCCGTGAAGCTGGTTTGAGTGGTCAAAAAATGTTGCCCAAGGGCGTGGGAATGATTTTTGCCTTTGATACAGCAGGGAAATATGGTTTTTGGATGAAAGACATGGATTTTTCTCTTGATATGATCTGGATTGATGCAAATAAAAGGGTGGTAGGTGTTACAAAAAATGTCTTACCAAGCTCGTATCCATTTGTTTTCATGCCACCAAAAGATATTTTGTACGTTCTTGAGATGAATGCTGGTTCAGTGACTGAGTTTGGGTTAACGACAGGAACACAATTAAAATTTACTGCTTTTTAAGGTCACCTGTGGATAACTTTTGAGGCGGGCAGGGGATAAAGATCTCTTTTTTAGTCAAAAAATTTGAAAATCCACTCAAAATGAAACCACACTTTTTGCTCATGTGATTTTTTTGTAAAATGCATCTCCATAAAACACTGGAAATGCTTTTCATTACAGCAAACTATCTTCACAGATGATATTTTTGTGGTCGAAATTACCCTACTCATTCTTCCCTGTCATTTTTAAATAAAAAAATTTTCTTTTATACAAAATATCCAAACAAAACTCTTTCACTCCATACTGCCCTGCGGTATAATTAGTAACAAAGGAACGAAGTTTGAGTAACAATTTATGTAATTATTAAAACTAACGCATCAACGTGTGCGGTTTGTAGTCCGCCACGTCCATAATTATGCCAAAGAAAAAGAAGTCGGTGTCAGCAACAGTCAAAGCTCCAGCTATCCCAACTATTATCAAACGTGATGGTCGTATCGTGCCATTCGATGTCGAAAAGATAACTAATGCGGTTCTCAAAGGCCTCAATACGATGGCTGAAGGTTCTCGTGAAGATGCCGAGCTCGTCGCAAAGAACGTTCTTGCCGAGCTTGTTCGTATCAAAAAGAAGTTTAAGAACTTCATGCCAACTGTTGAAGGTGTTCAGGATATCGTTGAACAGGAGTTGATGCGTTCTGATTATGTCAAAACTGCAAAGCACTACGTCTTGTATCGTGAAGAGCGTGCACAACTCCGTGCTAAGGGTGTTGAGATTCCAGAGAACGTACGTAAACTCGCAACTGATTCAAAACAGTATTTCAGAAATGCTCTCGGTGAGTTCGTCTACTACCGTACTTATTCAAAGTGGATTGATGCAGAGAGTCGTCGTGAGACATGGATCGAGACCGTTGAACGTTACATTACGTTCATGAAAGAAAATCTCGGCAACAAACTCACTGATAAAGAGTACAAAGAAGTTCGTGATGGAATCTTGAGTCAGCAAGCGATGCCTTCGATGCGCCTCCTCCAATTCTCAGGTCCTGCAGCGCGTCGTGACAATGTCTGCGCATACAACTGTTCATTCATCGCACCAGAATCATTTCAAGATCTCGCTGAGATTATGTATGTCTCTATGTCAGGTACTGGTGTCGGTTTCGCAGTTGAGAGTACAAATGCTGAAAAGTTTCCTCAGATTGCATTGCAGACAGGTGAAAAGAACTCGGTTCATGTTGTCGGTGATAGTAAGGAGGGCTGGGCAGACTCACTCGTGGTCGGTATGAAAGCATGGGCAGCAGGAAAGGATGTTGATTTTGATTACTCAACAGTTCGTCCAGAGGGAACTCGTCTCAAGATTATGGGTGGCAAAGCATCTGGTCCGGCTCCCCTTGTACGTTTGCACGGATTCACCCGTCAGATCATGCTTGCTCGTCAGGGTAAGCGTCTTCGCCCAATCGATCTTCACGATATCATTTGTATGATTGGCGACTGTGTGGTTTCTGGTGGTGTTCGTCGCAGTGCCATGATTTCCCTCTCAGAACTCGCTGATGAACAGATTCGTGATGCAAAGAAGGGAGCATTTTACGTCAATCATCCTCACCGTATGTTGGCCAACAACTCAGCGGTATATATCAACAAGCCTTCAAATGAAGAATTCCTCAAAGAATGGATGGCTCTCATTGAGAGTCGTTCAGGAGAGCGTGGTATCTTCAACCGTGGTTCACTCGCAAAGACTCTTCCAGAGCGCCGTATAGCAGCTCTCAAGGAATACAAGGGTTACTTTGATCCATCAGGTCAGCATATCGTCGGTCCTATGGGAACAAACCCATGTGGCGAGATTATTCTCCAGTCAAAGCAGTTCTGTAATCTTTCAGAGATCGTGGCTCGTGCAGATGATACAGAGGCAACCCTTATGAAGAAAATGCGTTTGGCTACTATTCTCGGTACCTATCAGTCATCATTGACCAATTTCCAATATCTTTCAAAGGAATGGAAAGAGCATTGTGACCGTGAACGTCTCTTGGGTGTATCTATCACTGGTCAGTGGGATTGTCCTGTTGTTCGCAAGCCAGAAGTCATGCGTAAGCTCAAGGCAGAAGCAATCCGTATCAACAAAGAATACGCAAAGCGTTTTGGTATAGGGGAGTCAACAGCTATCACAACCGTCAAGCCTTCAGGAACCCTCTCTCAGACCGTGGATTGTTCATCTGGTATGCACCCACGTCATGCAAAGTTCTATATCCGTCGTGTCCGTATCTCTGCGACAGATACACTCTTCAAGATGCTCAAAGATCAGGGTGTTCCATATCATCCAGAAGTTGGTCAGACCATGGAGACAGCTTCAACGTACGTTCTCGAATTCCCAGTAAAGGCTCCTTCAGGTTCTATCTTCCGTGATGATCTCTCAGCGATCGAACAGCTCGAATACTGGAAGATGGTCAAGACCAACTATACTGAGCACAACCCATCAGTGACAGTTTCTATCGGTAACGACGAATGGATCGCAGTTGCAAACTGGGTCTATGAGAACTGGGATATTGCCGGTGGTCTCTCATTCCTTCCTCGTGAAGATGCAGTCTACAAGCTTGCTCCATATGAAGCCATCGATGAAAAGCGTTTCAAAGATTTAGCAAAGCGTCTCGAGCATATCGACTACTCAAAGATCATTTCATACGAAAAGCAGAATGAGATTGATATGAAGAAGGAGTTGGCATGTGCAGGTGGGGTGTGTGAGATTGTGTAAAAGAGTAAAAAGTAATTAGTAAACGGTAAATAGAAGGATCATAAGTACAAATAAGAAAACCGCTCTCCAAGATGGAAAGCGGTTTTTTGTGTTCAATAAGATTAATCTTTTTTCCATTCCCAACCAACTACGTAGTGTTCAGGATGGAAAATCTGTTCCCATTCGAAATTTGGCGATCGTTTGATCGTTACGTGGTATTCTCCTTCTTCAATAGCGATGATGCCATCTAGTTTTCTCCAGTGTTCAATGGTGAGGGGATTTAAGTAACGAGAGCCTTGGTGCCAAATACAAATGATGCGATCGTCAGTGTATCCATCCATGACTGGTAGGATGAGTCCTTCATTTTCAATAACTGGAGCTTTTACAAAAGACTCCATATTTGTTTTGATGCGTTTGTTTAGATTGAAGCACTGGCTATTTTGGGCCATGGACAGCTGTGCTCGACTATATATGTAATCTGCATTACGCTGATTCAAATCAATACTCATCCAAACGCTCAAAATAAAAAGCAAAATTGCAATGATAATCAGTATCAGTATATTTCTCATAAGTTTTTCAAAGACCGAATTCGCTTGGCTCAATAGAGCAGGTTGATGGCGAAGCGACGCGCCTATAATTTACCGATTGTTTGATTGAAATATGCCAAAAAAGAACAGGTATGTCAAATGATTCTTTCCTTGTACTCAAGTCATAAATACCGCATTATGATGTTATGAAAAAGAAAGGAAAGATCATTGGTGTAGACATGGACGATGTTCTCATCGAGTTCAATAAGCATTTTTGCCTGTATCATAATCGTCTATATGGCACCACTCTCGAAAAGAAAGACATATTTTCTTTTGATCTGACTGAAGTTTGGCAAGCTCCACGGGAAGTTATCGTTGATAGAGTGTTGAACTTTATCAACTCAACAGACCATGACAATGCTCTGCCAGTGGCTGGTGCTATCGATGCAATCAAAAAACTATCAAAAGACAATACGCTTATTGTAGTGACCTCCCGTGCCGATGAATTGAAAGAAGTGACGCTGAAATGGCTTGATACTCATTTCACTGGTCTATTTAGTCAGGTAGTTTTTACTAACAGTTTTCCGGGTAATGGAAAGAAAAAAAAGAAGAGTGAGGCCTGCAAAGAATGTAGTATTGAAATATTTATCGATGATGCACCTGAACATATCAGAGACATTTCAACAAACGGGGTTCATTCATTATTACTCGATAATCCCTGGAATCAACACGAACTTCCTCCAAATGTAAAAAGAGTGTATTCATGGGATGAGATTGTGCAATACATTGCATCAGATAAATAAAATTTACTTGCCAATACGCTATTTTAGATGTATTATTATATTTGGCTGTACCAAACAACTGCGTCTGTCGCAAGGCAGATGAGGAAAGTCCGAACACCGGCTTTGTGGGAATGAGCGATCGCTCCCGTAAAGCAGTTAGTAGCAGGTAACGCCTGTCAGGGTAATACCCAGAGGTGCGAACAGAAACGCCCGAGCCGAAAGGTAGAGGCTCCGCGCAAGCGGATGTGTTCTCTGGTAACAGAGAGATGCAACGGCAAAATCCTTACTTCGGTGCAAGACCGTGCTTCATACATTCGCAAGGATGTGTGATGAGAGTCGCTCGAGGTCGGCAGTGATGTCGATCCCAGATATATGGTTGTATAAACAGAATTCGGCTTATGGTACGGCTATCAAAAAAACTCGCATTAGTGCGGGTTTTTTTGCTATACTGCTCAGACAACAATTTACTATGGTTAAGAAATGGTTTTCATTCATCGGTAGGGAAATACGTGGTCTCCACGAAGCGGCCTATTTGTTGGCAACATTTGCACTCCTCTCGCAAGTTCTCGGTCTCGTTCGTGACAAACTGCTCGCATTTAGTTTTGGCGCGGGACACCAGCTTGATATCTATTATGCAGCATTCCGTATTCCAGATTTTATCTTTGCTTCAGTTGGATCACTTGTTTCCGCTTCTATACTGTTAC
>JAQTPC010000013.1 GCA_028713005.1 Minisyncoccota bacterium
AAGGGCAGTTCACAATCACCAACATTCATCTCATCGATCGTGGGTACGAAGCACTCGAAGAAAGGCTACAAAAATTAGGTGCAAAGATTGAACGAAAAACCTTGTAATAAGGTCTGAGTATGGTATAGTCGCCAGTACCTATGAACATGTTTTCTCCGAAGCTTGGTATTGATTTGGGTACTGCAAATACTCTCGTATTCGTACCTGGAAAGGGAATTGTCCTCAATGAACCAACCGTCGTCGCTATTTCTGAAGTCGACAAGAAAGTCCTCGCTGTCGGTGTTGAAGCAAAAGAAATGGTTGGACGTACACCAGATAGTATCGTCGCATATCGACCAATGAAAGACGGTGTCATTGCTGACTACCGCGTGACCGAAGCGATGCTCCGTTATTTTATCGACAAAGCACTTGGTCGTTTTAACCTATTCAAACCAGATGTCATGGTTTCAGTTCCTGCAGGCGTGACTTCTACTGAGCGTCGTGCAGTCATCGAAGCTGCTATTCGTGCCGGTGCAAAAAATGCTTATGTAGTGAAAGAACCTATTCTTGCTGCTATCGGTGCTGGTATCCCTATCCATGAAGCGAAGGGGCATATGGTTGTCGACATTGGTGGAGGTACGACTGACGTCGCTGTCATATCACTGGGCGGTATCGTTTCGTCGACTTCAGTAAAATGCGCAGGAAATAAGATAGACAATGCCATCACTGATTATGTAAAGAAAACATTTAATCTCGCTATCGGTGATCATATGGCAGAAAATATCAAGATGAATATTGGTTCAGCTATTCCACTCGATCAAGAACTTTCAATGCAAGTAAAAGGTCGCGACTATATCACTGGTTTGCCACGCTCGACTGAGATCAAGACCAATGAGATTGTCAAAGCTATCACTGCTGAGCTCCGCGACATGATCAAAGCTATCAAGGATGTTCTTCAAGAGACCCCTCCTGAGCTCGCCGCTGATATCATCGATCAGGGCATTATGCTCACTGGTGGGTCATCGCTCCTCCGCAATCTCCCTGAGCTTGTATTTCGTCGTACCGGTGTAAAGGCACAGCTTGCCGAAGAGCCACTCCTCTGCGTCGCAAAGGGAACTGGTATTGCTCTTGAACATTTGGATGTTTATAAGAAGGCTTTGGGGGCGAAGAGGTAAGTGGGTTCTTGAAATACTGTTATGCTAGAATACGTCCATGAAATCCGCAACCGGACATTTTGACCAACTCAACAACCTTTCTCATCACGCATACGGTATCGTGGGCACTGTCGAAACTCGCGATGAACTTATTTCAACGCTTGAAAAGACCCATAAAATATCAGCACAGGGTAATCCCGATTTTTATATTCGAAATTACGAAGTGTTAACCATCGATGATGCACGTGAGGTCAAATCACTGCATAGCAGTCGTCCACTAACCGATGAAGGTTCAATAAAAGGAAATAATGGCGCGGGTAAGAAAATATTTGTCCTGACGATGAATGGTATTACCATCGAAGCCCAAAACGCACTTCTCAAACTGCTTGAAGAGCCGGCAGAGTATGTACGATTTTTTCTGATTATTCCATCTGCGCATTTATTGTTACCTACGGTGAAGTCACGTCTTTTGCTTATTCAAGAATCTAATTCCTCAAAAGTAACTGGTGCTGATTTGATCAAAGAAGCCAAAGCCTTTATCGAAGCCAATCAAGCAAAGAGATTGGAAGTAGTAAAAGCTCTCACGGACGCTATTTCAAAAGAAAATAAGACTAAACAGGATGCAATTGATTTTGTAAACGCAGTGCAAGAAGTCGTATATAAAGAAAAAGGAGCGAAAGAGGGGAAATTGGCGCTTGGTGCAATTGAGGTAGCGAGAAATTATTTGAATGATAGAGCTCCGTCAATAAAGATGTTGCTTGAATTTGTGGCGCTGAACATTTGATCATTGTGTTATTGAGCATTGAGTCATTTGGTGTATACTGTATCTATTAATATATAATCCACCCATATGGCCTACGATTTTAACCCTTTCAAGAAAAACATAACCTCTACTGAAGAATGGCTCAAAAAAGAGTTTCAACAGATTCGTACTGGACAAGCATCTCCATCTATCCTCGATGGAGTTAAAGTTGAAGTATATGGAGCCCCTATGTCACTCAAGGAAGTTGCCAGTGTCATGATAGAGGGTGCTCGTACACTCCGTGTGACTCCATGGGACAAGGGTCAGATCAAGGATATTGAAAAAGGGATTACACTCGCAAACCTCGGTCTTTCAGTGATAGTTGATGATCAGGGTCTCCGTGTCAATTTTCCTGAACTTACGTCAGAACGTCGTACTGAGATTGTAAAGACAGCAAAAGAAAAGCTCGAAGAAGGAAAAAAACAACTTCGTTCACATCGTGATGTGGTCATCAAGGATCTTGATGCAAAAGAAAAGTCAGGCGCTATGGGCAAGGACGATGTGTTCCGCGGAAAAAAGGACGCTCAGAAACTCGTTGATGATTGTAATAAAAAGATGGAAGGAGAGTTTACGAAGAAGGAGAAGGAATTAATAGGGTAATGACCAATTATCAATTACACAATGATCAAGTAAATCACAAGATTGAATATTGCGTCATTGGTTATTGATCATTTTAACAATAAATCATGCTTACGATAATCATATTTTTAATAGTATTAGCTGTTCTCATCTTCGTTCACGAACTAGGTCATTTTTTGCTCGCGCGTCTTTGCGGTATCCGCGTCGATGCATTCAAGATTGGTTTTGGTCCAAAAATTTTTGCATGGCGCCCAAAAGACAAACATGGAAAAAAAGGTGAGACCGAATACGGTCTGAATCTCATTCCCTTTGGTGGATTTGTTAAGATCTTCGGCGAAAATCCAGATGTTGAATCAACTATAGGTGTTGACTCAAAGAGAAGTATGATTCACAAGTCAAAATGGCAGCAGGTACTCGTTCTTGCCGGAGGAGTATTGTTTAATGTTCTATTTGCATGGTTGCTCTATGTGGGACTATTCAGTCACGGTGTGACAGCGACAACTGATGGTTTTTCAAAATACGCAGACTATTTTAGTAATCAGCGCATCATGATCACTGATGTTCTCAAAGATTCTCCTGCAGAGAAGGCTGGGTTGAAGTCTGGTGATGTTATCATTGGTTCACAGAGTATAGTTGAAATACAAAATACTATCTCATCAAGCAAAGGCGTAGCTATCCCAATTCGATATGAAAGAAGCGGAACAAATATTTCTACAGAAGTCGTGCCAGCGCAGGGTCTTGTTCCTGAAAAGTACGCTATCGGTATTGCGATGAACGATGTTGTTGATATGAAGCTTCCGTTCTTTGTGGCTATATGGGAAGGTGCTCACTATACCGGTGTCATGCTCAGGGATACAGTGACTGGTCTTTACGGATTTTTCTCACAGATATTCCATGGCAAAGCAAATTTCTCTGATGTCGCCGGTCCTGTCGGTATAGCTGGCATCGTTGGTGATGCGGCTCGCCTCGGCGCAACCTATCTACTCATGATCACTGCACTGATCTCTATCAACCTTGCAGTTATCAACTTGATTCCATTCCCCGCACTTGATGGAGGACGTATTTTCTTTGTTATTATCGAAACCATCATCCGTCGTCCTATCCCATCAAAGTTCACAAACATGGTAAATATGGTCGGTTTTAGCTTCCTTATGCTCCTCATGGTTATCATCACGTACAAGGATATTATAAGGTTGTTCAAGTAGTCTCAGGTAGTTTTTATTGGCCAGTTTGGTAAAATAAACCCATGTCAGCAGAAAGCTTTAATACATTTCAAGAGCATTTAGGGCATCCTGAAATCTCAGAAAAAGATTTGAGGCATACATATGCGTTGATGCAATTGGAGTTGGCAAGCGATACTCTTGGTTTTGAACCAGATAACGAGGCGTTCGATGGTTGGATAGGAACATATGCAGCTGATTTTGGCGTTATAGCTACTGAGCATCCTGAGCTTATTTTGCAATACCAAAATGGTGGCGAAGAAGGCCGTAAGGCGCTTACTGAAGTTCAGCATTTGCTCCACGAAAAGCATGTGGCTCATGCGTAAAGATAAAATAAATAATTTGTAAATAAAAAAACCGTCCGAGATTAATCGGGCGGTTTGTGTTTGCGATGACTAGATCAGTTTGACACGATACCGATTGACGCCGCGCTCAGGCACAGACATTCCTGCGCCCCACTGATTTGCAATCATCTCGAGACCAGTGACGACTTGTCCAACTACGGTGACATCCGGAGTTAATTCAAAAGGTGTGCATACGAACCATGTTCCAAGGGGACATGTCTTCAGGTCAACAGGTTTTTCACGAACGAGTTGATCAAATTCAGTCGCACTCATCTCCCGTATCGGAAATTTACGTATACGCCGAGCTTGGTCTTCCAATTTAATTCGTTCAAGTATTGCTTGTGTTTCAGCACGTTCTGCCTCCGCCTTGCTTAGTTGTTTTTGGGAGTTTTTGCGATATAACTTCACCAAAACAATGACAAATACTAGGGCACAAAGTCCGATTGCAATTATTTGTATAGTACTCATAATAGTCTTTATTCAGTTTTTTTGGTTCAAACTACTATTTTAAATCTATGTTAGAATGACCATCAAGTCAAATAATCCCATGAAACAAACACACCTATTTACCAAGACGCGCCGTGAAGCGCCAAAAGATGAAGTTGCAAAGAATGCTCAGCTCCTCATTCGTGCAGGCTATATCAACAAAGAGATGGCCGGAGTCTATTCCTATCTTCCTCTTGGTTTGCGCGTGCTCAATAAGATAGTCGGCATCATCCGTGAAGAGATGAACGGTATCGGTGGACAAGAGGTGTCACTTACTGCACTTCAAGATAAGGCAACCTGGGAAAAGACAAACCGATGGAATGATGAGGTTGTCGACAATTGGTTCAAGACTGAGCTTAAAAATGGCACTGAACTTGGTTTGGGATTTACTCATGAAGAGCCCCTCACCCAACTCATGAAGGATCATATTCGTTCGTTCCGTGATTTACCAGTAGCTGCGTACCAGTTCCAGACCAAGTTCCGCAATGAAGCTCGTGCCAAGTCAGGCATCATGCGTGGTCGTGAGTTTTTGATGAAAGATCTGTACTCATTCAATCTTGACGAGACGACGCATGCTGATTTTTATGAAAAGGCCAAGCAAGCTTATATCCGTATATTTGATCGTGTTGGTTTGGGTGCGCAGACATATGTGACTTTTGCGAGCGGAGGATCATTTTCAAAATATTCACATGAGTTTCAGACGCTTACTGATGCAGGTGAAGATTTGATTTATATACATGAGGGTAAAAAAATAGCAGTGAACAAGGAGGTTTTGAATGATGAAGTTCTCGCTGACCTTGGTATTAAAAGAGAAGAGTTAGTTGAGAAAAAAGCTGTTGAAGTTGGAAATATCTTTTCACTCGGTACACGTTTTTCAGATGCCCTTGGTCTAGTTTATTCAAATACTGAAGGTAAGCCAGTGCCAGTTGTTATGGGATCATACGGTATTGGCCCAGGACGCCTCATGGGTACTATCGTTGAGACCTATGGTGATGACAAGGGTCTCGTATGGCCAGTGGCGGTGGCGCCATTTGCAGTACATCTTGTTGCGCTTTTTGATAAAGAAGGGAAGGTGAAGCCAATAGCAGATGGATTGTATGAAAAATTAACTAAACAAGGTGTCGAAGTTCTCTATGATGATCGCGATGCTACTGCCGGAGAAAAGTTCGGTGATTCTGACCTCATCGGTATTCCTGTTCGCTACACAATCAGCGCAAAAACTATCGCAGAAGATTCGGTGGAGAAAAAGGATAGGCTTACAGGGAAGGTGGAGATGGTGAAGATAGCTGATGTTATGTAAAAGAAAATAATACCTGTCAACTACTTCCTTTTCTGATTTGTGATAGAGTTGACCTTATGACGTTCAAGGAGAAAAAAGACAAGCTACTCAGCCGTTTTTCTAACGATATCGGCATTGACCTTGGCACAGCCAATACGCTTGTATACGTGCGTGGAAAAGGTATTGTGGTGAACGAACCTTCAGTAGTTGCAGTCAATCAAAAAACAGGACAAGTTGTTGCTGTCGGTACAGCCGCAAAAGAAATGTTGGGTCGTACACCAACGCACATCACCGCGGTGCGTCCACTCGTCGATGGTGTCATCTCTGATTTTGAAGTGACCGAAGAGATGCTCGCATATCTCATGAAGCGTGCACATGAATATCTCCCAAAGAAATTCCTCGGTCCACGTGTGGTGATAGGTGTTCCGTCTGGTGTGACAAACGTTGAGGTGCGTGCAGTTCGTGATGCAGCAAAGAATGCTGGTGCACGAGAAGTGTATATCGTCGAACAGCCAATGGCAGGTGCAATCGGCATTCGTCTGCCTGTCCATGATCCAGTTGGTAGTATGGTTATTGATATTGGCGGTGGTACAACTGATATTGCTATCATTTCACTTGGTGGTATCGTGCGTTCACAAAATTTGAAGATTGCAGGTGATAAGTTGAACAATGACATCATCTCATATATTAGAAATGAATTTAAAATTCTTATTGGTGAGACGACAGCTGAGCAGGTCAAGATCAGTGTTGGTATCGTCATGCCAGGCGAGGCTGTAGAGACCACTATCCGTGGACGCGATCTTATCACCGGCCTTCCTCGTGAAGTCATTATCACTGATTCTGATATCCGTGAGGCCATGAATCAATCTATCGATAGTATTGTTGAGTCTGCGCGCGAAGCTCTCGAAACAACTCCTCCGGAAATACTGGCTGATATTATGAAGCGCGGCATATTTTTGGTTGGTGGTGGTGCGCTTATAAAAGGCTTAGATGAGCTTCTTCGTGAGACGCTCAATATACCAGTCACTATTGCTGAAGATCCCTTGACTGCTATTGCACGTGGTGCGGGCATTATTTTGGAAGATTTGGACAAGTATAAATCAGTCCTTTTGGACAGCGACGATGATGTATATCCGAACAAGTAGTAGGCCAGCAGAGCGACGCACTAGAATAATCGGTTTGATTCTGGGTAGTCTTACTGTTGTTGTGATTATTTTTCAGTTTTTTATTCCACACTTTTTACCTGCAGTATTTACAACTATAGCCCGACCGTTTTGGCGCATGGAATTTTCACTTCAAAGTGGTTCGCTCAAATCTCCCGCGACACTTCTTGCCGAAAATGAGGCTCTCAAGGTTCGTATACAAGAACTCGCAGTTCAAGATGCTTCTGCTGATGTGATTAGAACACAAAATAGTGATTTGCTCGCTGTGCTTGGCAGACCTGATTTGAGTCTTATTTCATTTAATACAAACACAGAAACCACTATTTCATCATCGTCAGCTACATCAACACCCGTCTCAAATATCAGTAAGTTATTTTCTTCGATACATCCTGCTGACGGACGAGTGCTCGCCGCTGTACTTGTTCGTCCGCCAGTTGCTCATTATGATGAACTTATCGTTGACGTGGGTCTTGACCATAACATAGTCCCAGGAATGAAAGTGTATGCTCCAGGAAACATACTCATCGGTACCACTACAGACGTGCTCGGACAAACTTCAAAGGTCACTCTCTTTTCGTCAGTTGGTCAGACATACCCGGTCTTGATCGGCTCAAGTCATATACCCGCCAATGCTATTGGCCGTGGTGGCGGTCAATACGAAGCGCAGGTTCCGCAAGCAACTAAGATAGCTCAAGGAGATGTTGTACTCGATTCGTCCCTCACTGATGGTCCATTTGGCATTGTGACAGCGGTTCTGAGTAATCCTGCAGATCCGTTCGAGACAGTTCTTTTTTCTCCTGGGATCAATGTGTATCAACTTCGTTGGGTATTGATCAGTCCAAGTGGTTCATCACAAGGTTCAAGTATGATACAGAAGCCTCTCGTTCCTGTTTCGTCGAACACATCAAGCATCAAGTCTACCTCAACAAAGGTGAAGAAATAATATGAACCGATCAGTTATATTTCGCATACTTCTCGATATAGCATTATTTATCTGTGTTATACATGGATGGTGGTTCATTGCATTACCAATTGTGTTTATTGGAGTCTTGCGTTTATATTTTGTTGTTGAGATTATCGTTGCAGGCATCATGTATGATGCTCTTTTTGGTATGGTGGTTCCTGCTGGTATCTGGGGATATGCAGGTATTATTACCGCTGCAGTCATTCTCATTATTCTCAGGTTACTCAAAAAAGTGGTTAGGTAATCACAAAGGCATCTGAACAATAAATTGTGATAGGATACAGATATGTCACTTCGACGTAGAAAAACTCATGAAATAGATCCCGATGAAGTGCTCATGGACGCGCACAATATTTCGCAGTTTGACCGTGATCAATTTGAAGGTCGTATGGAACGACCGATTTCAAAGCCGGCCCTCTACACGGTTCTCGGTGTTTTTTTATTGGTAGCCTCAGTATATGTATTTCAAACAGCAAATCTTCAAATTATTCATGGTTCGGAGTACAGTGCGCGTAGTCAGGCAAA
The DNA here is from genome assembly GCA_028713005.1 of Minisyncoccota bacterium. Lineage (GTDB taxonomy): Bacteria > Patescibacteriota > Minisyncoccia > Phycocordibacterales > PALSA-1337 > C7867-002. The sequence goes on from JAQTPC010000013.1 coordinate 8,496, forward strand.
CTTACTCCGCTCGGTACCAATATTTGCTGCACGAGGCATCATCTATGATCGCAATGGTATACCACTTGCCTGGAATGCGCCCGCAACAGCTGATGCAGATGCGTCTACTACAAATGATGTAAATAATGTTATTGCTCAGCGTAACTATGCTACGTCCACTGGTTTATCACATGTACTCGGCTACGTGCAATATCCTTCAAAGGATTCAAATGGTTTTTATTATCAAGAAGATTTTAATGGAGTTGCAGGTGTTGAAAAATATTACGATAGCTTATTGCAAGGAGTGAATGGTTCACGACTCATCGAGGTCAATGCTCGAGGTAAAGTCGTTTCAGAAAATGTAGTTCGTCCCGCACAAGCGGGTAATGGTATCACTTTGTCGATCGACAGCCGTGTACAGTCAGCTTTATTTAGTAGTATCAAGGATGTGGCGACACGTGTAAATTTCAAAGGTGGTGCTGGTATCATCATGGATGTACATACGGGGGAAGTTCTAGCTATGACGAGCTACCCTGAATATAGTTCAGAGATAATGTCAGATAAGACTGATTCAGCGGCAATCAGGGGATTCTTGACTGATAAAAATCAGCCTTTCCTTGACCGCATCACTGACGGTTTGTACACGCCTGGTTCTATTGTAAAGCCATATGTGGCTATGGGTGTACTGACAGAAAAGATCATTGATCCGTATAAGCTTATTCATGATAGTGGTTCTATCTCTATCACTAATCCATATAATCCATCACAAGTGAGCGTGTTTCGTGACTGGAAAGCGTTGGGCAGTCTTGATCTGAGGCACGGTATTGCTATGTCATCTGATGTGTATTTTTATACTGTCGGTGGTGGGTACAAGGATCAACCGGGGCTTGGTATCACCCGTCTCGACAAATATTTCAGCATGTTCGGCTTCGGTACAAAGATAGCGCCATCATTTTTTACTGGTCCTGCCGGACTCATCCCTACACCTGCATGGAAACAAAAAACCTTCGGTGAAGACTGGTATCTGGGCGACACGTATCACACCGCTATCGGTCAGTACGGTTTCCAAGTCACTCCAGCTCAAGTCATCCGCGCCGTGGGTTCGATGGCGAATTATGGCACGCTTCTGACGCCGTCTATCCTCAAAGATAGTGAACCTCATGTAGAGGGTGTCGTACCTCTGGCAAAATCTGACTTTGATGTAGTGCATGAAGGTATGCGTTTGAGTGCCACGATTGGCGTGGCAAAAGCTCTCGGTGTTTCTTATGTGAATGTAGCAGCAAAGACTGGTACTGCTGAGCTCGGTGTGTCAAAAGCAAATGTGAACTCCTGGGTTACTGGCTTTTGGCCATACGAAAATCCAAAATATGCTTTTGCGGTAGTGATGGATCATGGTGCAGTAGAGAATCTCATCGGTGCTGCTGCAGTCATGCGTGAGACGCTCGATTGGATGCATGTGAATACGCCGGAGTATTTAAAGTAATGATCAATAACCAATGATGCAATAATCAATGCCAGCTCTTGACGACTGGTTATCTTAAGTAGTATAAATTGAGCAGAATAACAACAAAGTCTTTCATGACTATGGGTCACAAGTCCCAGATGAACCAACTTGACGGAGGATAGTCCTATGAAAAAACACCTCAAATTATTGGCGGATGCGTTGTTTGCAGCCAAACAAACAATTCAAATGAGTCAGCACATTGTTTCTGAGATCGAACCCGTGCTTGATGCGGAATTACATCCATTGTGTGAGAAGGTGATTGAGGAACATAACAGTAGTTCCATTTGCAAGATTCAGAAATCGTTTCGTATCGTCTTCTCCGGTAAAGATCGCTCGTTTATTCTGCATGTGAGAATAGATAAGCGGGATGGTCGCGAGCTTGATGAGGACTTTATGGGTCTTGATGATCCGGAAGAGTTGTATGGCTCCAAGTTACGTCCGATCATGGAGCGCGAGCTTCTCGCAGCGAATTTGCCACTTGTTTTTGGGGGCATCAATGTGCCGTCACATTATTTTTGCAAGTGAATTAATTTCATTACTTTCACGCCTCGCAGCAATGCGGGGCTTTTATTTTACCCACTTTTTGCTATAGTACTACCCATGCGCAACCATATCATCATGACAGATCCGAACGAATCAAAGCTTATCGCAAGCCTTGATGGACGTACCGATACCACTGCACTCCGTATAAAGCGTCATTTAGCATTACCTGATCTCACCAAGAAAGCGAACTCACCAGTAAAGATTTTATTTGATCAGATCATCAACCTGCCTCGTTTCAAAGATTTCGACCTTGTCGAATTCCCAAAGATTGTCTCAGTTGAGCAAAATTTCAATCTCCTGAACACTCCTGCGGATCACGTCAGTCGCAAGGAGACTGATACCTACTATATCGACGCTGAACACATGCTCCGCACGCAGATGACGGCGTTCTGGTCTTTTTACCTCACAGATCCTGCAGTTCGTACGCGCCTCGAAACAGAAGGTGAGATCATGGCTCTCGCACCTGGTATCGTATATCGCAAGGATGAGATTGATCGTCACCATTTTCCTGCATTCCATCAGATCGACGGTTTATATATTTGTAAGAAAGAAAAGAAAGTCATCACTCAAGATGATCTCAAAGCAGTTCAGCTCGACCTCGCTTCTGGCATATTCGGCAAGGGTATAGAGTATCAGTTCTTGGAAGACAATTTCCCTTATACAGTTGAGAGTTTGGAGATGGATATCAAGTTCAACGGCAACTGGCTCGAAGTCAACGGTGCTGGTCTCGTCAATCCGATTGTTTTGAAGAACTTTGGACTTGATCCAGACATCTACAATGGATGGGCATTCGGCTTTGGTGAGCGCTTGGCAATGATTAAGATGGCTATTCCTGATATTCGTATCCTCTGGTCTGATGATCCACGTATCACCAGTCAGTTCACTGATATCAATTCAACGTATAAAGAAGTCAGTAAGTATCCTCCAGTCCTTCGCGATATTTCATTTATTGTCGACAAGAATGTCAGTCTAAATACCTATTTTGAGCTTGTGCGTGATATTGCAGGCGATTTGGTAGAGGAGTTCAAGCTTGTCGACACATTCGAAAATGCCGCTAAGTTTGGTGCAGATAAGGTCAGCTATACATTCCGCATCATATATCGTTCACTTGAACGCACACTCACTAACGAAGAGGTTAATGCGCTTCATGAAAAGATTCGTGAGAGAACAGCGGGGGAGTTCAAGGCAGTGTTGAGGTAGTCTCGATGCGAATAGTGCAGAACCACAGATGCGAATGACGCAAATAAAAAAGAACCACCCGATAGAGTCGGGTGGTTTGAGTTATTTATGAAATCTCGAGTAGTCCATGTAACCAATAGATTTCCGTTTTTTCTTGCTTGACCTTTCGAGTTCAAGGGTGATGCTGTGTTCCTGGTTTAGATAGACAATAATACGTCCATTAGGAAATTTTTTTCCAGATAACTCAGCTTGAAGGAAAGTTACAATTTTTAATGTGCCTTCAGTTTTAAGTGCGGGCTTTGGAACAATAAATATAAAGACATTCTGAGCTTCGTTTGGATTTTCCCTTTTAAAAAAATCTGCGTCAGTTACTTTCCAGCATCCTGGTTCGCTCTTGATCCGGACACTTTTACCAATAAATGAATTGATGTCGATCTTTAACTCGGAGTTTTCCATGGCTGCCTCCTTTCAAAATACATTGTTTAGTCCGACTTATATTCTGCTCCTAATTCACGTTAAAATCAATCAAATAAGTGTATAACTTGACCCTATTTATCCCCATATCTACAGCCATTTTCAGGCTCTTTTTATATGTGCATTGCGAGCACTAATTTGCTATAATATAGGGTACAAAAACCTATTATTTTCATTTATTTAATCACTACCCATGTCAGAAAAAGATAAGAAAAAGGCAGAAGGAGGATATGACGCTTCTTCCATCCAGGTGCTCGAAGGTCTCGAACCAGTCCGTAAGCGTCCGGGTATGTATATCGGCACAACTGGCCCAGATGGTCTCCATCATCTGATCACTGAGATTTTCGATAACTCTCGCGATGAAGCCATGGGCGGACATGCCAACGACATTGAGATCGTACTTCTTCCAGACAACCGTGTTCGCGTAGCTGATAACGGTCGTGGTATCCCTGTTGGTATCCACAAGCAGACCAAAAAATCAGCATTGGAAATGGTTATGACTGTTCTCCATGCCGGTGGCAAGTTCGGTGGCGAAGATAGTGGTTACAAGGTCTCTGGCGGTCTCCACGGTGTGGGTGCGTCTGTAGTGAATGCTCTCTCAACACATGCCAAAGTCATTGTTCATACTGAGGGTGGTATCCATGTTCAGGAGTACAACATCGGTAAACCAAAGTCTAACGTCAAGAAAGTCGGTTCATCAAAACTTCACGGAACTATCGTTACATTTCAGCCAGATCCAACTATTTTCAAAGAGGGTGTGACATTTGATTTCAATCGTGTTGTTAGCCACATGCGCCAACAGGCATATCTTGTTCGCGGTCTTCGTATCTCTGTTATCGATGCACGTGAACAAGTACCTACATTTGGTCTCGACAATGAGCTTTTCTATATCCGCGATACAGGCGTTGATGCTCCTTCATTCACATTCTACTTCGAAGGTGGCCTTGTCTCCCTCGTAAAGTTCACCAACCAGCTCCTCAAACCTATTCACAAGAACATTTTCTATATAGAAAAGAAGGTTGAAGGTGTCGAATCAGTCGAAGTGGCTCTCCAGTATTCAGACGACGTTGCTTCACATATCCTCGCATTCGCAAACAATATCCATACACCAGAAGGTGGTACACATGTCACTGGTTTCAAGACTGCACTCACCCGTACACTCAACACCTATGCCAAGAACAATAACTTCGCAAAAGGAGACGAAACATTCACCGGTGATGATATCCTCGAAGGATTGACTGCTGTTATTTCTGTGAAGCTTCGTGAGATCCAGTTTGAAGGTCAGACCAAGGCTAAGCTTGGCTCTATGGAAGCCCAGGGTGCTACCGCCACTGTTTTTGGTGAAGCATTCGCTGCTTTCCTCGAAGAGAACCCAGAAGACGGTCGTGCCATGATAAACAAGGTTATCCTTGCTATGAAGGCTCGCAAGGCTGCAAAGGCCGCGAAAGACTCCGTATTGCGCAAAGGTGCTCTCGAAGGTATGACATTGCCAGGCAAGCTCGCTGACTGTCAGTCGAGCGACCCAGCTGAGTCTGAACTCTTCATTGTGGAGGGTGACTCTGCGGGAGGTACTGCAAAGCAGGGCCGTGATCGCCGCACGCAGGCTATCTTGCCACTCCGTGGAAAGATCTTGAACATTGAGCGTGCCCGTCTCGATCGCATGCTCGGTTCAGAACAGATCAAGAACCTTGTCTTGGCATTCGGTACAGCTATCGGTGATACATTCGATATCAGCAAGCTCCGTTATCACAAGATCATCCTCGCAACCGATGCCGACGTTGACGGTGCACATATCCGTACACTCATTCTTACGCTTTTGTACCGTTATTTCCGCCCACTGATCGACAATGGTCACGTATTTATTGCCCAGCCACCTTTGTACAAGGTCAAGAAGGGTAAGGAGCTATTCTATTTTTATTCTGAAGAAGAAAAGGTTAAGTTCCTTGGAAAAGATTTTGACGAAAGTCAGCTCTTGAGTGCTGAAGGCGAACAGAGCGAAGAGGGCTTGGAAGAAGACAAAGAGCGCTTGCTCGAAGCTGCGGGTGGTACTGATGAACCAATCAAAAAAGGTAAAGAAAAAGGAGAGTCAGCTCAGCCAGTAAAGTCTGCAAAGATCTCTATTCAGCGTTATAAGGGTCTTGGTGAAATGAATGCTGACGAGCTCCGTGAGACAACCATGGATTCACAGAAACGCATTTTGATTCAGGTCAATATTGAAGATGCTGCTGATGCGGACAAGGTCTTTGATATGTTGATGGGTGATGATGTGCCAGCACGCAAGTCATTTATCCAGTCAAATGCCAAGTTGGCGACACTCGACATTTAGTTTGTACATAAAGTAAAATATTCAGGCTCGGTGCAAATTACAAATGCATGCGAATGACGCGAATAAGAATCGCATATTTTACTTATGTCTGTACAAGGATCAAAAGTTATATATCCTGAACTTTCTTATACCCTGACAGGTATCTTTTTTGATGTGCATAACAATATCGGGAGATTTGCAAAAGAGCGCCATTATGGAGATTTGATTGAAGATATATTTAAAGAAAAAGGAATTAAGTATAATCGGGAATATATCATTGAAAATACAGGAGACAGAATTGATTTTCTTGTTGATGAAAAAATCATCGTAGAGATAAAAGCAAAAAATTTGATTCTCAGGCAAGATTATTACCAAACACAGAGATATTTACATGCAACAAATACGAAACTAGCTTTACTAGTTAATTTTCGCAACCGCTATTTAAAACCCATAAGAGTAATTAACTCAGATAAAATTTAGTCAGTTGCGCCTATTTGCGTCATTCGCATGTGTGCTTGCACTATTTGCATCGCACTCTACACCGTCTTCACCTTCAGCTTTGAATGTCTCTTTTTGTCGAGCTTTGGAAGCTTCAAGATGAGCAGACCATGCTTTTCTACAGCCTCTGCTTCATCAACATCGACTTCTTCGGGTAACTGTATAGTACGTGAGAATGATCCCCAATAAAGCTCACGAGCAAAATAGTCATCTTCTTGAGCGATCTTTTCTTCTTCACGATGACCACGAATAGAAACAGAATCGCGGGTGATAGATACGTCGAGGTCTTCTGGGCGTACACCAGCGATCATGCTCTTTATAATGATCATATCTGCTGTCTGGTATACATCAACGGTTAATTCACCCTCGGTCTCTGACTCCTCATCATTCCACACACTGGCAAGAGGGTCATTTTTTGAAGTTGCAGGTCTTTTTGTGACTTCTGGCTCAGTGTCTTCGTCCATGCGGACGGTGCCAGTGAGACGTTCAAAGAATGATCGGGTATCTTTTGCCATGGTGATGTATGTAGATTATTAAAGTATTAATGACTCAAATGTATTTTGGATGCACAGCCTTTACTTCTTCAAATAAGATGATCAGTATCACTACTGCTCCCCAAATCCATCCAAACGCCTTGAGCGTATCAATCGAACTTGCGTTAATTATAGACAAATTAAATGTTGCATGCAATGCGATAGCACCCGCAAGGCCAACTATCGCTGCGAGTATCTTGGTATAACGGCTATGATAAAAGACATATCCAACCATAAAGCCAACAAGTGAAGAACTAACAACGTGTACCAGTGTCGCGCCAATGAAACGCATATTGGTTGTGATAATAGCTTGTACGATACTGCCATTTGTGAGTGGACCGAGTATGAATAATGTATTCTCAATCGCCGCAAAGCCAAGAGCTACGCTGGCACAGTAGACCATAGCATCGACAGGATCTTCTGTTGCGCGTGTGCTAAATATGATCGCGCCCGCAATCATAAATTTAACTGTTTCTTCAAATGCTGCCCATAGGGTATAGCGCATTGATGGGTCTGAGACACTGTCTGCAATCAGTTTTTCTGCAAAGATGGCTATGATGACGGCAACTGCGCCACCAAGAAAACATCCAAAGATGATACCTCGAGGTCGTTTGTGTGAAGAATCTTCACGGGTGAAAAAGAATAACCAAAGGAGAGAGGGGAGTATACCAGCAACAAAGGCATATAAGAACGGATATATAGAAACCATATAGGTACTATAATACCATTATTCTGTTATTTTTTTTGTGCCCTGGGCGTGGATAGGTTTTGATGTTATCGCTACGTCTTTATGCAGTGAACCAACGAGCGCAATCATTAAGGCATTGTCTCCTGAGATATGCATTGAAGGCAAAAATAAGGGTATGCCATAGTTTTCGGCAAGTTTAGTAAAATTTTCTCTGAGAACATGGTTGGCACTCACTCCGCCGCCTATAATGATGGACTGTGCCCCGACTTCTTCGATGGTTTTTTTGAGTTTAGCTACAAGTACTTCAGTTATAGATTGTTCAAACTCATATGCAAGCCCTTTTTTAAAGGTGTCATCAAATATGTTATTTTTTTGTGCATCTTGAACTGCATATAAGACCGCTGTCTTTAATCCGGAAAATGAAAAATTGAGATCATTACTATTGATCATGGGACGAGGAAGTTTCACTGGTGAAGTGATCTTTTGTTCCCATGCTTCGTGAGCAAGCTTAGAAATATGTGGGCCGCCAGGGTATTGCAAGCCGAGCAAGCGGGCGGTCTTGTCGAAGGCTTCGCCGACAGCATCGTCGCGCGTTTGGCCAAGGAGAATATAGCGAAAAAAATTATTTCTTCCGATATCCTGCGTAACTCGCTCCGCTTCACTACGCTCAGACAATACTCGGATATCTCCAGAAACAATTATTTTCGCTTTACTATCTTCTACTTTTACCAGCTCGGTATGGCCACCACTGATAAGCAATGCAACTGCGGGTAATTCCAGTTTCTTTAATTGTTGCCATGCTCCTGATGGCTTGTCATTGTCGAGAAGCGAGCCGACGACATGACCTTCCATATGGTTTACCGGCACTACAGGGATGTTCCAGAGCTCTCCCAGCATGCGGGCAAAAGTGATGCCTACCCAGAGCGCGGGTTCGAGTCCGGGACCTTCGGTGACTGCTATACGGTCGATATAAGGGATGTTCTCGAGGAAGTGGGCGTGAGTGAATGATTCGAGCAGGTCAGCGTTCTGTTCGCCGTAAGCCTGTTTGAATGATACGAGTGTTTCGGAGAAGTTCGGATGGATTTTATGATCATTTAAAGGAAGATCTTTAAGTATTTTCTCTAAAAGGGGAACAAGGTTTTTGCTATGCTCACGCTTGGCAAGTGTAGGAAATACCCCTCCATAAGCGCTATGCAATTCGGCTTGAGAGTGAACGAGTGATTGGATAATGCGATATTCCGTATGATCAGCGTGCTCACGTGTCTCTATGAGAGCGAGAGCTGTTTCGTCACATGATGTTTCGATGCCGAGGATGATCATAATTGATAGTGTAGCAAATCCTGTACGCGAGACGTGTAGACGTCTTGCTACTGGACTACTAGAGTGTGCGCGATACAGGATTCGAACCTGTGACCCTCCCCACGTCAAGGGGATGCTCTACCAACTGAGCTAACCGCGCGTGAACCTACACAAATTAGCAGAATTTCCACAAAAAATCTAGTGGCTAGCGATCTCTAGGTCGGACCTGTAAGCAACGAGATTATTGGATATAAAGCATGTTTTCTAGCTAGGTCGGACCTAGCGGGATACTTGAATATCTGTAAATAACTCAACATTTTCAACTTCTCTCCAAATCCTACAGGGACTATCCGCTAAAGAACCGTTTGGTGCAAGGAGTTTGTCGAGCGCGCTTTCTTTGGCTGTACCACTCATAAAAAGAACAGTGTAGTTTATTTTCCTAAGAAAGGTAAATGTCGTCGTTACTCTGAGCGAATGTGGATTTTTACCTGTCGCATCATAAGAAGCTACCCAGTTTGTAGTTTCATCAAATGTCTGACTGAAAAATGTGTGATCTTCGGGATACGGCATGATACCAGAGGTATGGGCATCGGCACCAATACCTGCACTAGCGATTATGATTCCATTTGGATGTGTTACTGCCCATTCTCGCAGTTGCTTTTCAAATCGAAGAGCCACATCTTCTGCTGACTCCATTTTTAGTGGCCTTGTATCGATAATATGACACCCATTATCTCTTATTTTTTTATAAAACAAAGTCTTCTCGATTTGCGCCAGATTATTTACCTCTGGGTCGTGAGAATGTCTTTCATCGAGCACTGCAAGTGTAGACCTTATGGTAAAAAGATCTGTATCTATATGTTCGAGAGTCGAAAGAGACGATCCACCAGAAGAAAGGAATAAAAATGGTTTTCCTCCGCATGCTTTAAAAGATTTGTTCAGTGAAATAGCTGTTTTGAAAGCCAATATATCTGTGCTAAATCGGTGGATATTCATCAAGGTAGTATATCGTATTTTATCAAAAATAATGCTACACTCCTCGAGTAATGACAACTATGCATAAGCCTGCTAATACGACTATTGGACGCATTTCAACAACCCGTAAAGGTGCTGGATATATCGACGATCCA
>JAQTPC010000004.1 GCA_028713005.1 Minisyncoccota bacterium
AGGAAGTTGAGTGCATCGCGAGCTTCCATGTTGTCTGGATCGACGATCCCAACCTCGAGTACCCCTTCTTTGAGACCGATCGGTGCAAGACGATAGTGCGATGCTGACTCTTCAGGAATATAATCAAGTGCTTCAAAAGGAACCGATGCATCTGCGATCGAGCGAACAGGCATATTCAAAAATTCTCCTCGAGCAATGAGAATATCCTCTGGTTTTACACCATGAGCAATGAGTGCTTCATCAAGCGATGCTCCGCTGCCCATTTGCGTTCGTATTGCGCGGATATCATCCTTCTTAAGGAGGCTCTTTTGGAGAAGTATATCAATAACACTCATGTGATTTTAGCGTCCGTTAGCTGTACCCGCCGATTGCGTTGAAAAACCAGGTATCGGAGCGAATGGATTTGGACGACCAACATTGACTGGTGGTATAACAACTGAATAGTCAACAAGCGTGTTGAAACCAGCGTCCTTGAAAAGTTTTGTGTCGATCTGGAGAGATTGAACTTGATTGAGGAGATTGAGCACACGAACCCCTGCAGCCGCTGTCGCTGAGTCAGTGCCAACAAGTGAAGTTGAAGCGGGGGTGGAATTGCTCGAAAAATAATAATAACCAAGACCAACCACCGCGATGATGATCAGTATCCAAATCATTGATTTATTTGCAGCTGGTTTATTGTTATTCATAATATTATTGGCGAAGATAGTAGGTGTTGAGCTGAACTGAAAAGTTATATGTACCCGTATCACTCACCGAAATACTCAGGTGAGTTAGATCCATAAGACGGAGATTTGCTTCGAGAGCCTGCATCAGTGTGATGAATTGCTGATATGTAGCGGTAACACTAAATGAAACCCCGACCGTATCAAGCGTGGGAATATTTATATTTGATGCATTCTTTTGACCGAAAGTACCACTGCCTTGCCCGTTACTCGCCGACGAGCCAGAAGATTTTGTTGACGCATTGATATTTTTCAATGAAAGACCGTTTTGAGTGCCGATATTATTGAGATCAATGATAAGACGGATATTATCAACGGTATTTGGTAGCATCTTGTTGAGCTTTTCCTGATTGTCAGGAGTGATGCTGTTATAGTCCTTATTTGCCTTATCACGTAATGCGATGAGCTTTTCTGCATTTGCTAATGCTGAAGTATATTGATCGTTGACTGCCTTTACATCCTTTGCCTCCAACCATACCCCACTGGTATAGGTAAAATAGATTGCTCCAGCAATAACGATAAGAATTGTAGCTGTAATATTTCTATTCATAAAATTATTTTGTGGTGAACGGATTTGGTGTACCGTTGTCTACGGGAACCTGATCATCTGCTGGAGCAGTATTTGTCGATGCGGCAGGAGCTGAGGTAGCTGGTGTAACTAATTTTTCATATGACAATGTTGACGGATCGATCACTGCTGAAAAACCAAATGAAACTGCCCCACTCGTATTGAGCGCAGGATTTGATATTGCAGGATTTTTGACCACCTTACGCAAACCATAATCATCGAGCTTACCGAGAACGTCAGACTGAAATGCGACCGCACTCAAGCTTGTTCCATATCCCTGAAGAGATATCTTGATACCATCACTTGAGTTTGTAGCAGGTGCCGTGAGATCAAGGCTCATGAAACGAACATTTTCGATGGTGAGACGTCCGATAATATCGAATATCTGAGAGAGGGCAAGGTGATTGTTGAGGAGGGTGCGTGCAAGATTGATTTTTACATCTTGTGTCTTGAGCTTTTCGATAAGATCAGTGTTGAATGCTTTTTCGCGGGTAGCTAACTGCTCTTTTTGAGTGACTTGATCGTTAATGAGATACTGTTTGTATGCGTAAACACTTCCCGCAGCTGCAATTGATGCAACAAAAAGTATCGTAGCAATCGTCATGAAAATACTCGCACCATGCTTTGGGTGTGGTGCAGAAGAAACACCGCCAATAGCAGATGCTGTAGGTTTCTTTGGTATGAAAGAGGTTTGAAATCTTGTCTCCATAATTCCCTTGAATTATAGCAGGAATCAGAAAAGGAAGCGCTGTGAATAAGTCGTACTACTGCTGCTCACCCAGTCTACGCAATGCTGCACCGATAGCTACAGCGAACTCTGGACCGGCTTGTGCAAATTCTTCGGCCAAAAATGCGGGGGTTTCGAGCTTGCCGAATGGATCAGCATAAACCACATCAGTCTGAAAACTAATCTTTGCCAGATCAGTAAAACCTTTGAGGAGTACACCGCCACCAGTCAGTATCACTTTACTGATATTTTTTGCGTATTTCTTTTGATAATTAAGCAGTGTTGCATTTGCTTCATAAAATATATAGTCCAAGTTTACCGTAATAATCTCGGTAAGCTCTTTGTATTCTGGACCGCCCTTCAAACCAAACAGGCGTTTCATCGACTCAGCTTCGCTAACTGAAACACTCAGAGCTTTTGAAAGTGCAAGAGTTATATCTTGGCTGCCTTTGTTGATGATATGTGCCGTGCGCAATATACCTCGCTCGACGATATAGAGTTTTGTTGAGCGCGCACCAAAATCAATGATCATATTTGTCACTAATCCCTGATCAACAACTGCACGTATAGCACTGAAAATTTCGATTTCATAAAAACTTGGATTCAGCGCAGCACCGGTCATGATCGACTGGTATGAGTTGAGGTACTCATTGTGAATAGCCACAACAAGGACATCGCTCCCCTGTTTTTCTGTCTTTGAAGAATCTTCTTCGGTCACATAGTTTTCTTCTTTTGGTATGACTGACCAATCGAGCAGAACTTCATTGAGTGGAACAGGGATATATTTACGCGCTTCGATGGCAACAACTTCACCAAGTTGTTTTTCTGGTACCGGAGGAACAGTGATAAACGTGATGAGACTCGATGAGAGCGGCAAAGCTGTTCCACACGAAAGCGTAGTCGTTTTTGCTTCACGCAAAATATCCTTGACTGCCTCTATAGTCTTTTCTGTCTGAAGCGAAACTGCACGTCCAACTTCTATATTTGCATAAGGACCAAGAGCAAGCTCACCGTATGTCTCGAGGACTGCGCGACCGCGCTTTTTCTTGATCTGCACGATCTTTATCGCCGATGAACCAATATCAATACCCAAGACACTTGTCTCTTTTTTAAAAAATGAACCGAAAAGCGAACTGAGAGATGCCATATCACTAGTGTACATTGAAAAGACAAAAGTGAAAAGTTGTTCTGATTGGATAAATCATTACAATAGTATGGCGTGCAGGCGCATTTTTTATTTACATGAAAATATTCAACCTACTCTTTGAAACTATAATTGAGGCACTATTCCCTTTATCCGCAACTGAAAAGGAGCTTTTCTCATATCCAATCACGGAAATTTCACAGATTCTACCTCCTGCACCGGATCACTCTGGCCTTGCAGTACCCTTACCTGAATGTACTTCTCTATTTGCATATAAGGACAAGCGGGTTGAACAATTGATTTGGAATATTAAATATAAGAAGTCGAGGCGCGCTGTTGAGATTGGTGGGTATGCATTACATAGGAAATTAAATAGTATTGCAGAGTCGTCTGGCCGTGAGTTTTCTCGGAACACGCCGTCAGAGCTTGCTAGCTCTGCGGCTAGTTCTCAGACGTCTACACGTCCTCCGAAATGTTCCTCGAATTCCTCACAGTCAGACGACCACCTAAACACCATATTTATTCTGCCAATACCAATCACAAAGCAGCGTCGACGAGAGCGTGGGTACAATCAGTGTGAGTTGTTAACGAATGAAATGAAACGATTGTACGAAAATGATTCAATAATCAATAATACAATGACCAATGTCCGTTTACTTTTTGAAAATGATTTACTTATTCGTACTCATCATGATTCTAGACATACATTGAAAGGACGTACTGACAGAGTTGAGAGTGCAAAAGGAATTTTTGGAATAAATGAAAAAAAGTTAAGAGAGTTAGATTTGAGATTTGAGAATGACAAAAAACAAACTATTGAAGATGTGTACGTGATTATCATCGATGATGTGATCACCACTGGTAGCACTATGAGAGAAGCAATCGATACTATGAAAAAATCTGGGTTTATGAATGTGTCAGGGCTTTCGTTGGCGCACTAAATGATCTTCACAAATCTCCTCTTGCCAATCTTCAAAATAGTTCCGCTCGCTGGCACATACGTTGGATCAGTTATCTTTTCATCTCTATCAGTTCTCACTGCAGTGTCAGTAACGAGACGTCGCCACTCTGTCTTTGATTCTATGACACCAGCTTTGATGAGGACCTCGGCAAGCGTTGCACCGTCAAGCTTTATCTCGAGGATATCATCAGGCACACCCCCCTTTGCAAAGGTTGCTATGAAAGCCTCTTCTGCTGTAACAGACGCAGCCTCACCATGAATCCTTTTGACAATATCTTTTGCAATTAGTGCTTTTGCCATGCGTGGACCTTGAGCCATGATCATATCTTTTTCACCCATAGGTATACGGGTGCAGTTCAGGAATAGTGGCTCGATCATCGGGTCAGGAAGAGACATAAGTGCTCCAAAAAGATCATTCGCGGACTGATCGATGAAGACGCCAGTGCCATTTGACTTTGACATGAGCTGACCTGTCGCAGGGTTGGCGATAAGATTGAGGGCAATAACAAACTTTTCTTTATCTTTGAGCTTCTTCATGAGTGTGCGACCAGAAAGAGCGTTGAAGATCTGGTCGGTACCACAAAGCTCTGCATCGACATCCATAGCGACGCTGTCATACCCTTGCATGAGCGGATACATGAACTCATGAAGATGGATCGGTGAACCCTCTTTGAGACGTTTTTGGAACATGTCACGTTCTATCATCTGTTGGACCGTGAAGTTTGAAGAGAGACTGAGAACGTCTGCAAAAGAAAGTTTGGCGAGCCACTCTGAATTGTGACGGATGGTTGCAGGATTGGTCTTGTCATTGAAATCAATAAGCGGACTGATCTGTCTGACCCAATCAGCCATATTGCGAGTAACATCTTCTTCACTCAAAGCTTTTCTTGTTGATGCTTTATCAGGATCACCTATTCGTGCAGTAAAATCTCCGAACAAAATAATCACCTCATTACCCAACTGGCGAAGCTCTTCCATGAACATGATATTCTTTGCATGACCGAGATGTATAGCAGTATGAGTCGGATCAAGACCGAGATATATTTTTATCTTTTCACCAGCGAGTAATTTCTTCGTCAAGGCCTCCTTTGAAGGAAAAATATCCGTGACGGTGCCACGCGCAAAAAGTTCATCAATTCTTTTTTGGTCTACCTTATTCATAAAAGCCATATTAGCATTATTTTCCTAAACAAAAAATACCTCCCGCCAATAGTTCGAGAGGTATTTTTATACCTTTTACAGCGTTGTAATTGTAGTGTTACACCGTAATAAAGAGGTCTTTCTTTGCACGACGAACCTTTTTGTACGATGCAGAGGCATCATTTGTTGTATCACGATATCCAAGTGCCAATAAAACAACACTCTTTAATCCTTTTTCTTTGAGACCGAGAACCTCATCAAGTTTTGCAGGTTCAAATCCTTCCATAGGTGTTGAATCGACCTCTTCAGCTGCAGCGGCTACGAGACCTGTACCGAGAGCAATGTACGCTTGTTTTGATGCCCAGTTTATCTTCCCCGCAGCATCCAAACTATTTACAGTACCCATAATGTATTGTTTGAATCCATCAAGTGCTTTGACATCCATGCCACGAGTATCAGCGACAAGCTTCATATAGTCATCGACATTCTTTTCGGTGATATTGTCCCATGCTGCAAAGACGAGAAGATGTGAACTCTCTACTATCTGTGGCTGCATCCACGCAGTTGCCTGGATCTTTTTACGAACTTCTGGATCAGTAATGACAAATACGTTATACGGAGTAAGACCATACGACGATGGAGCGAGACGGATTGCTTCCAAGATAGCATCGATCTTTTCTTGAGGAATACTTTGTCCATTCATTCTCTTTGTTGCATAACGCCATTCGAGCAGTTCTGTAAGTGTACTCATGTGTTTAAGTAAGTTTAATTATTTTGTTAATTTGCTTAATATTTCTTAACGCTTTTTTAAGCTAGTCCACATATCTTACGCGCATTGCTTTACTTTGTAAAGTACTTTACATAGTACAGCACGCATGATAGCCTATGTCTATGGCAACTACGTTATCTGCACGTAAAACTACTGCTTCATATATCCACTCAAAAAACACCTGCCCTGTCGCAGAAGTGGCTGAGCTTTTGTCAGATACGTGGACAATGCTCATCATCAGAGATTTACTCAATGCTCCAATGCGTTTTTGCGAACTTGAACGATCGCTCGAAGGCGTCAGCACGCGCACACTCACCCTCAAGCTCAAAAAACTGGTAACAGAAAAAATCATTTCAAAAGACGAAGAGTCTCACTTCTATTCCATAACTAAACAAGGTACACATCTTGGTGCAATTGTTGATGCGATGAGAAATTACGGAAAAGAGTACCTGTAAACAAAAACCGCAAGGTTGAACCTTGCGGTTTTTTGATTTTCTTTTTTACTGGGCAGGTGTGTGTGGATGATCGCCGTGATGAGTATGGCTCGTGCGCTTTTTGTGCCACTCTTTCACAAAGAAAACGATATATACTGCTTCGAGTAGACCCATCGTATTCAAAAGAAGTATAGCGATGAACCACCACTTTTGATCGCGCTTTGCTGCTGTCCACAATGCATAACCCTTGAGAGCAATCAAAGCCATAAAAGCTACAGCGAGCAGTAAACTAAAAAATAGTGCTGGACCTTGTCCAAAGCCGTAAAACCACGGTGCACCCCACATATGACCATACGAAATTGATGAATTCATCATAAATATAGAGATTAGCTAATATGCCTCTATTCTAGCATAGTTAAATGAGCAATAATCTGTTGTATAATAGTACGTATTAGCACCTAATTACATTCAAAATTATGTTACCTATTAACTATGTAGCAGTCCTCGTCGCAGCAATTGTGGCCTTTATCATTGGTTTTCTCATGCATGGACCGGTTGCTGGCAAACTCTGGATGAAGCTTGCAAACATTCATCCTACGGGAAATGAAAAGTTCAAAGACATGATCCCTCAGATGCTCTGGAACTTGCTTGCAAACATTGTCACCGCATACGTTTTGGCAGTCGTCTATTTATTTGCATCTACCTCCCCTGTCATGGGTGGAGCGGGCGCTTGGAACGGTGTTGTCTGTGCATTCTGGGTATGGATCGGTTTTCTCGTTACCAGTAGTTCTATCGAGGTCATCTGGATGGGACGTAGTGTCAAACTCTGGCTCTTTGAATGTGTCAGCTCACTCCTTGTCATGAGTGCTATGGGAGCAATCATTGCAGCCTGGTAATAGGTCGAAATTATAGAGATTTAATACCAACACCTTTGTACATAAATCCCAAGGGCTTTGGACCTTGAGAGAATTTTTCTAGATTCTGTATTTTAAAACCAGCATCACGGATAAGATGCTCAATATCTCTATTCAGATGACATCCGCCTGCGATACATTTTGAAATTGGAGTAAGTAAGTTTTGTATTCTCCAAATGAAAGTCTTTGGTGATTTTCCATGCTCAATGAAACAGAATTTTCCCCCAGGCTTCAGAACCCGGAACACTTCCTTAAGTGCGAGATCTGGGTGAGGAATAGTACACAATGTCCATGTTGAGACAACAAAATCAAGACTATTCTCAGGTAACGGAATATGTTCTGCTGAACCCAGAATCTGTTCTATAGGAAATGTAACAGCCTGAAGATTTTTATGTGCCATTTCATATAACTCTTTTGATGGATCAAGACCGTATAGTCTGGTGATACTTTTATAGTAAGGTAGATTGAGCCCCGATCCAAAACCTATTTCAAGCCCAATACCAGACAACCCAGAAACAACATCGATTCTGTGTCGTTTAAAATCCTTACTCTGCATGACACAGTTAAGGTATATGGGTAAGATATATTTCTGATAAAGACTCATGTTTAAATATATAAATCGTCTCCTGGATGCAGTACCTAGCGGAGAGAGTGGGATTCGAACCCACGGTTCCCGTAAGGGAACGGCGGTTTAGTAAACCGCTGCCTTAAACCACTCAGCCATCTCTCCAATCCTTTTATGGATGAAAATAGGTTAACACGAATATATTCTTTTGCAAAAAAAGTTTATTTTGATAAAAGCGTATTTTTATGCCAGAATGGCACGATTGGAACCGTGGTGGAGTGGTCTAACATACCTCTTTGCTAAAGAGGCAGGCCTTAACGGGCCTCGAGGGTTCGAATCCCTCCGGTTCCGCACACAATTTCTCGCTGAACCAAAAATCCTGTACATATCGTATAATACTCATATGACTAAAAATAAAAAGGCTGGCCTTACATTAGGCATCATAGTATTACTTATCTCATCTAGTGTGGCGTACTCACAATATCAGGAAAATCAGCCCCGCACATATCCAACATCAGCATCACGCGAGTCAATCAACCCGGGCACACAAACCAATTCATCAGCCAATAGTACAGATACATCAATCCTGAAAAAATACACACTCGCACACGTAGCAGCACATAACACCGAAACAAGTTGCTGGACCACTATCAATGGAGACGTCTATGATATTACTTCGTGGATTAGCCAACATCCAGGTGGCAAACAAGCCATCATCGGCCTCTGTGGTATCGATGGTTCAGATGCTTTCAATGGCCAACACGGTGGACAGCGACGTCCTGCGAGCGAGCTTGCTGGATTCAAGATTGGTACACTTATAAAATAATCTGTTACATACTGACATGAATACACTCAAATCATACATACCTCAACTCCCTTCTTTTGCACCAGTCGTACTTCGTCTTGGCATCGCAGGCGTTGTCATCTGGTTCGGAACCTCACAACTCTTGAGCCAAGCAATGTGGACTTCTTTTATACCAGATTGGGTCATATCACTCACACACCTATCAGCCACTACCCTCGTCTTCATAAATGGACTATTTGAAGTCGTTGCAGGTGGACTCGTAGCCCTCGGCTTTTGTGTACGACCACTTGCAACTCTTCTCTTCTTGCACATGATCGGCATCATCGCATCTGTCGGACTCAGCCCTATCGGCATCCGTGATATCGGTATTGCAACTGGACTCCTCTCTGTGGCACTCTATGGGAACGACATACTCTCATGGAAATCACCCGCATCAACAAGTTCATCAGTATAGTAGAAAAGTTCTATAGGGAAAATAAGCGCGGAATGCCGTGGCGTAGCGATACCAACGCATATTACGTTGTGGTCTCTGAGATCATGCTCCAACAAACACAGGTTCATCGTGTCACGAGTAAATTCGATTCATGGATCAAGAGATTCCCCAACTGGCACGCACTTGCTACGGCTTCAACAAAAGACGTGCTCGAAGAATGGTCAGGGTTGGGATATAACAGACGAGCGCTTTTCTTAAAAAGAATTGCCGAAGCTATTACAGATAATGGAAAGACAAAAGGCGTTCTCCCGAATACCATTGATGAACTGACTAAACTTCCCGGCATCGGACCAAATACCGCTGGCTCAATCCTCGCATTTGCATTCAATGTTCCCCGCCCTTTCATTGAAACCAATATCCGTTCAGTGTATATCCATCATTTCTTTGCTGAGATTGAAAAAGTAGAGGGTAAAAAAGCTTGTAAGAAGATCGACGATAAAGAAATATTTCCTCTCGTTGAGAAAAGTCTCACTCTTGTTACCAAAAAAGGTTTCTTCAAAGACAACACTCGCGAATGGTACTGGGCATTGATGGACTATGGATCATTTTTAAAAAAGAATTTGCCAAACCCATCGCGACAAAGTGCACATCATGTAAAGCAAAAAGCTTTTAAAGGTTCGAATCGTGAGCTTCGTAGTAAGATTCTTAAACTTATTATGAAACAGGCTTCGACTCGTGAAATGGTTGAGAAACAATTAAAGAAGGAATCATATAAATGCACAAGGGGACGGATAGGAACAAATTTAGATGCTCTAGTAAGGGAGGGATTCATCATGAGCAATATAAATGTATATAGAATTATATAACTAACGTATAAATTGGTTATTGATCATTGTTCATTGGTTATTTACGTCAACTATTCATTTTACATTTTTCACTGTAAACTTTACCTTATGCCCGTCATCACTCCCGAAATCACCGTATCTGAATATTTCCGCCTAACGCCCATACAAAAAGACGCCTTGAAAAAAATAGGTGTCATCACCCTTCGCGACCTCTTGTATCATTTTCCCACTCGTTATGGTGATACCGCTGAAGCAAAAAATATTGAGACACTCAACAAAGGCGACACTGCTGTTATATTTGGAAGAATTACCAATCTCAAAGCAAGCAAAGGTTTCAAAACCAAGATGACTATGGCGACAGCAACAGTCGAAGACGAAACCGGCAAGATCCAGTGTGTCTGGTTCAACCAGCCGTACCTCGCCAAGATGACACCTGAGGGAGCAATGGTTCGTATCGAAGGAAAAATTTCTCAGCGAAGAAATAAAAAAGAAACTTTAGACGTAACTTCAGGCAAGCTCGTCAAAGAAGAAACTGGTGTGCTCTACTTCTCCAACCCAAAAATCGAAGTCGTCGACAAGCTTCCTATCGGCGTTGGTGACTCCCTCTTTGGCGATGATGGCGAAGCTCATACCCTCTACCCCGTATATCCCGAATCTCGCGGCATTACTTCAAGCTGGATGTACCATGCTATCCAAAAGCTCTTCAAGAGCGGCCTTATCGACAATATGATCGACGTGCTCCCCGAACATCTCCTCGTCAAATATCATTTGCCGAGCCTCAAGACCGCACTCATCTGGATGCATACTCCACTCAAACGCGAAGATGCGCTCTCGGCTCGCAAACGTTTTTCTTTTGAAGAAATATTCATTATCCAACTCGGCAAGCAACAAGCACGACGTGAATATGAAAAGCATCCTGCATTCGTCATAGAACCCGACGATGCCCATGTCCGCGAATTCATCAAACGTTTTCCTTTCACTGCCACTGAAGCACAAACCAGAGCGATTGAAATGATCCTGAGTGATATGCGTCGAGAATATGCCATGTCGCGCCTCCTCGAGGGTGACGTGGGTTCAGGTAAAACAGCTGTAGCCGCTTCTGCTGCATATGCCATCATCACTTCACGTCCACCCAAAGTTCCACGTCTCGCTGGTTCAAATCCCAATCCTCTTGCAAAAGGTTTTGTTACAGCTGGGCAAGGAAATCTCCAAGTGGCATATATGTGCCCAACTGAAATCCTCGCCACACAGCATTTCGAATCATTCATCCAATATTTTTCATACATGCCGATACAAATCGGCCTCATCACTGGTTCTGGTTGCCGTAAATTCCCTTCAAAGATAAATCCAAAAGGCTGGACTGACATATCTCGCGCTCAACTCCTCAAATGGGTCGAGAGTGGGGACATCCATGTTCTCATTGGTACCCATGCACTCATCCAAAAGTCAGTGAAGTTCAAGAACCTCGGCCTAGCCATCATCGATGAACAGCACCGTTTCGGTACTGCACAACGCGCCAAGCTCATTCGCAAAGACACTATCGCTCCACATCTCCTTTCAATGACCGCTACGCCAATACCACGCACGCTCGCTCTCACCATGTATGGTGACCTCGACCTTACTCTCCTCGACCAATCCCCTGTCGGTCGCAAACAGATCATTACTGAACTCGTATTACCTAACGGTCGCGATGCAGTCTATGAAAAGATGCGCACTGAACTCCAATCCGGCAGGCAAGGTTATGTCATTTGTCCTCGCATCGACGAACCAGATCCTGACAAAGAACAAGCTCTCAATGCAAAGTCTGTTAAAGAAGAAGCCAAGCGTCTCCAGGCAAAAATATTCCCTGAATATGAGGTGGGTATCATGCACAGCAAAATGTCACCTCAAGAAAAAGATCGCGTCATGGGTCAGTTCAAGCGTGGTGAGGTCACCATACTCTGTGCTACCTCAGTAGTCGAAGTTGGCGTGAACGTACCCAATGCTACCGTCATCCTCATCGAAGGTGCTGAACGCTTTGGCCTCTCTCAACTCCATCAGTTGCGTGGTCGCGTCATGCGCAGTAGCCATCAGGCACACTGTTATGTCTTTACTGAAACCACATCAGAAAAATCAATCGCTCGCCTCAAAGCTCTGCAAAATACCAAAAATGGTTTTGAACTTGCCGAACTCGACCTCATGGCTCGTGGTGCCGGCGAACTCTCTGGCATGCGTCAGTGGGGTGTTTCTGACATAGCAATGGAAGCTCTTAAAAATCTCAAGATGGTTGAAGCTGCTCGCGAAGAAGCAGGACGACTCATCATCGAAGATATCACTCTATCGAAATATCCTGAGCTCAAAAAAGAAGTGGCTTCGAAAAAGATTGAGACGCATTTTGAGTAATGATTGACAGCATTTTCTGATTTATGTATTGTAAATTCAGAGATACAGTAAACGAAACAAACCAATACAGAAAGGAATATCCTTTATGAACACGCTTCCGTCCTTTGATAAAGCTCGGGGATCAATCAAGATCCAGCTCTTGGTCTTCATGCCCATCCTGATCCTCATCGCTGTCATGCAGACGATATGGTCACCTGCGGAAACAGATGACCCCATCGCACCAACGATACCCGGCGCGGCCCCCGCAAACCAGCTCGGAGCTTCTTTTCCAAATCAACTGATCGTGCTCGAATCTACAAATAAGAGCCAGCCCCGGACTGCTTATCTGTGGAATAGCGACCTCCAGATTTTGACCCTCGTCAGCCCGCAGAACAAAATTCCTGACGGTGAGGCACTGCATGCGGTTCAAACCTACAGGTATACCCGCACGAACTATCCTCGGGCTGAATACACACTCATCCCGCGTATCAAACCGACGAACGCAGCACCAATCACACCCTAAGTTCAGCATCAAAAACTCCACTGAAACAATCGTTTCTTTGGGGTTTTATTTTTAAATAATAAAGTTTCGAAGGTCTTGACATATATCAAAAAGAGAGTAGCTTTTATATCTGGAGGTTCATCGGCGCACGGTGCGCAGAGAAACCAAAAAACATTGAAATAGGAGTAGCACATGAAAAACAGAAAATCCCGACCCGCCGGCACAAATCCCAACTATCGTTTGGGAAGAACCAACGGGCACCACATGCAAATCCCCCGTTTGGATTTCCCGCGGATCAAGCTCGGCTCGAACAAATACTGGCCAGCAATCAGTCGCCGGATTCGTTCGCGAATCAAATCAATCAAGAATAGCACGCAGCGCTCATTGGCTGAGCAAGGTCGCAAAAATGCTGACCTCGTCGTGTCGAAATTGAACCGGGCAAACGTAAACCTGCTCCATCTCATCGGCCACACAAATGGCTTCATGATGAATATTGAGCGTTACACCGAACACCATTTCGAAAAACTGTGCAGCAAGAAGGAGTTGCAGCACATTTCAGTTCGAAATGCTGACGTGCATACCGTGTTTGTCATCGAACGTTTTGGCGACATTCAAACATCAGGCACCATTTGCATCTCACTCATGGACATGCAAATCGTGCTCACTCGACAAGAATGGTCTGACCGATTCCAAACGATGTATCACCGATTGCTCACAGCCGGTGAGCTGCGTTTCATTGATCAACCTTCCATTCTGGAAAAGCTCGACAAACTCAGGACCCCAAATATGATCTTTATGGAACTGCAGATACGAATCACGATTCAAGAAATCGAACGTCGCGAACGTGAAATCTGCTCAACTTAATTATCTGTCTATCAACCCAACGCACGTGCGTTGGGTTTTTATTTTTACACGCAAGCCAATAATACATCTATTTGTCCGCCCTCCTGGATTCGTGTCTCCATCGACACGCTCCACTGAGCGCCAATGACCCCAGAGGGCTTTTAGTGATTGATTGTCCGCCCTCTTGGATTCGAACCAAGGACCCCAGAGGTATAAGCTCTGTGCTCTAACCAACTGAGCTAAGGGCGGATTTGCCTCAGCTGTTTAACTAACCAAAACAGCTAAGGGCGGTGTTGGTTCAATCATCATAATGTAAACCGACCAGAGAAACAACTGTAAAATATAGAAAGAAAAGAGCCCTAGAAAATCCAGAGCTCTTCGTGGAATAACTATACTGAAATGAGCGGCGCACGCAAAGAATTTTCTGGTGGCTCGAAAAGCTTCTGCGGACGAAGACACTCGACTAATTCTTGTCTAACTGCCAAAATCTTTCCTGAAAGACCGCTCGATTGCAGTGATGCTACAAAAACGAGGAGGGTAAACTCGTTCGGCAACTCCAAGACTTTTCCGGCTTTAATAAAATCTTTTTCAGACTGCGACCGAAAGCCAGTAACATCTTTAGCTACTGAACATAACGGATGGAATACCGAAACATCTTCACATACCAGCTCAATCTTGGAGCACAGATGCAACTCTCCTGAGGGCATCAATCTACATTCCCAGCGATACTTAACCATGTCTCGGCAACAAGTAAAGAAATATGGAATTCTCATAAAGATCCTTTTGTTGATTGTTTAATGAAATCCTACTCCACTTACATAAACAGTCAAGGCAACAAAAAGCCACCCTACGGTGGTCTTTTTAAATTTCCTATTTAGACAACCTTTGCTTCCCTTTTGAGCGGGATACCCTGCGCAACGATGATTTTTTCATATTCTTCACGCTCGATTGTCTCTGTCTCAATGAGGCGCTTTGAAACTGCTTCAAAAGCCTTTTTGTGCTCTGCGAGCGTCGCAATCGCACGTTCACGAGCTTCAGTCATAATCTTTGAAACTTCACTATCGATCTCACTAGCAACTTTCTCTGAATATTCACGCTCAGCAACACCCATTCCAAACATGACACGGCCTTGGGCACTCTCGAGAGCGATTGGGCCGATCTTATCTGACATGCCATACCGAGTGACCATATCGCGCGCGAGAGCAGTTGAGACTTGGAGATCGTTCGATGCACCAGTAGTGATATCACCGAAGACCATTTTCTCTGCAACATATCCACCGAGTGACATAGCAATATCATCAAGGAACTCATTGCGAGACTGGAGCTTACGTTCTTCAAAAGGCAATTTCAATGTATACCCTGCAGCACGACCACGAGAGATAATAGATATCTTGTGCACAGGATCAGCATGCGGAAGTACCGATGCGACGATAGCGTGACCAGCTTCGTGATATGCAGTAATCTCTTTTTCCTTTGGTGAGAGAACGTGACTCTTGCGCTCAGGACCGAGCATAACTTTTTCGATAGAGCGGATGAGATCGAACTGACCGATCGTCTTTCTCTCTTCACGAGCAGCGAGGATAGCTGCTTCATTCATGAGACTAGCGAGATCAGCACCAGAGAATCCTGGTGTACGTTCAGCGACTACTTTGAGATTGAAGTCCTCTGCAAACTGCTTTTTCTTTGAGTGCACGGTGAGGATAGCCTCGCGATCAGCACGATCAGGAAGATCAATGGTTACGCGGCGATCAAAACGGCCTGGACGGAGGAGCGCAGGGTCAAGCACATCAGGACGATTTGTTGCAGCCATAACTATGACTTTTTGATTCTGTTCAAAGCCGTCCATCTCGACGAGGATCTGGTTCAATGTCTGTTCACGCTCATCGTTGCCACCACCCGTACCTGAGCCACGTGCACGACCGACAGCGTCGATCTCATCGACAAATACAATAGCTGGAGCCGCTTGCTTTGCCATATGGAAGAGGTCGCGGACGCGAGA
Source organism: Minisyncoccota bacterium (assembly GCA_028713005.1). GTDB lineage: Bacteria > Patescibacteriota > Minisyncoccia > Phycocordibacterales > PALSA-1337 > C7867-002. The sequence goes on from JAQTPC010000004.1 coordinate 15,733, forward strand.
AGCACCAACACCGACGAACATCTCGACGAACTCTGAGCCAGAGATAGAGAAGAATGCCACTCCCGCCTCACCTGCCACTGCACGAGCAAGAAGTGTCTTACCTGTACCCGGTGCGCCCATGAGGAGCACGCCCTTTGGAATCTCTGCACCGATATCGATGAACTTTTTTGGATTTTTGAGGAAGTCGACGATCTCTGAGAGCTCTTGTTTTGCTTCTTTTGCACCAGCAACATCCTTGAATGTTACCTTCTGCTTTGTATCATCTGGGAGCGTGATACGCGCCTTTGACTGACCAAACGACATCGCTTGCATACCTGCGCCACGCATCTGACGAGAGAGCATCCAGATAAAGAGTGCGAGGAAAAGGAGAGGAATTATAAATGGTGCGAGCTGTCCTACCCAATACCAGAAGCCAGATGGCGAGATAACACTGATAGTTGTAGAACCGAGGTCGGCAGAAGTTACACCAAAACGACTCAAACTGTCAGTGAGAGAGGCGTCGGTCTCACGCTGGGTTGTTTTGACTGTCTTGTCTTTGTACTGTGCGACAACTTCAGTGTCCTGGATGGTGAGTGAAGTAACCAAACCTTTCTTTATATCCTGCGCGAGTGAAGAAAGTGGTACTGATGTGCCTGTTGTTGATTTGCCGGAAAACTCCGCATAAAGCGTCGTAATGATCAAAAATATGATAATGACTGTAGCGATTGAATTTAAGAAATTCATCTTTGGGAAACCCTTTCCCTTCTTGCCTTGAGGCGCATTTTGGCTGTTTTTCGGTGTATTATTTTGGGGATTCATAGAGGTTGATTATAGCCTCAAATGAGGACATGTGACAACTCGTTGGCACGATGTCCGAGTGCAGAGGCTATATGAGCAAAGCGAATATAGCCTCAAGTGAGGATTTGTGGAAGCTCGCTTACATGTTGTAATAAGGTAAAGGAAATAAAAAGAGCGCACACTATCAAATGTAGTATGCGCCTTGAAAAGACAACCTCATTAACGAGAACGAAAGATGACTCGGAGAATTGGAAGCTGCTCCTCAAGCCGGATAAAGAAAATCCGGAAAAGACTAAACTTCCGAACGTAGTCGAGTTCATTAACCCGAACAACACCACATCGCGGACAAGTTGCGATACACCAGCACTCATGCCAGCCATGGCTGTGTAGATCATTTTGAGAACGATCAGTCGAATACTCCGGTGTCCCGAAGAGTATCCGCATGAACGGCGCCCGAGCGATGAACCAGCCAGCAGAACGAGCGTGTTTGATCCGCAACAACGGATCAGTTTCCCGAAGAGTGACCGATCGTCCAACGCGCCATTCGCGTTCACGCTTCGATCCGCATGTAGGGCATTTCTTGGATGTTTTTCCTTCGATCTTGGTCGGTTCGGGTGGCAACTGTGTCGCCCGTTGACGATGATGCATTCGACTAGCTGCTGCCAGCGATTTCTTCAATGTATTATCGGAGACCATAAATAAGCCTCCCCTCTTTCTGGTGTGAACCAGATGAACCAACGCCTCCACGTGTGGTTATAATGTTCATAGTTTTTTGATGTAAATGTATCTAACTCCAAAATATAAATTACCACATGGAATGGTTATAGTCAATAAAAGAAAACACCGACTAAAGCCGGCTTTTTTAATGTGTGGAGATGGGCGGAATTGAACCGCCGTGCAATCGAAGTTCGTCGAGCGACTCTACGGTGATAGAATCCTTTGAAGTTTAATGACTATGCTAACAAAGAAAACAAAGCACATAGTCACGATCTCATTGTTTCAGGAGATAGAGTGAGAAGCTCTATCTACCCTACATCCAAGTTATTACGCCTTGCTTACTGTTAGGATCCCAGTGAGTAGACGGCCTCGTTAGACGAGAGCGAATTGAAAGTCTTTGACTCCAAAAAATGGAGAAACAATAGATTTTGCAATTGGGTTTTCCAGCGGATTTACGAGTCACTGGTGCTCGCACCGCACGAACGAAAACTGTCGATTGTCGATGCCTTGCATCCCCGAATTTTGCACCTCAAAATTCGTGCCAAAAGACTTTTTATTGCGCGAGCAATTAAAAGTTTTTGGCCAGAATCACAGAGGTTAGTGGTATACTTAGTTTTCAACGATCCTTCATAGCCCTACCCATTTCCCTATCATCCTCACGTTTCTTTGTCGTCTCTCTCTTATCATACTTCTTTTTTCCTTTGACGACAGCGACCGTGACCTTGATAAGGTTGTTTTTAAGATACATTGAAATCGGCACTACTGTCAATCCCTTACTGACATCTGCAATTTGAGCGATCTCTTTCTTTCTCATGATCAAGCGGCGGTGACGACGAGGCTCATAGTCTTTAGGTGTATTTTTCTCCTGATATGGAGAAATGAGCATGCCCTGAATGAATGCTTCACCACCCTTTACCAACACATATGCTCCATCGAGCGAACCACGCTTTGCTCTAAGCGACTTTACTTCAAAACCGAGTAGCTCGATACCTGCCTCGTATTTCTCGAGGATCTCGTATTCAAAATGGGCTTTGCGATAATCAATCAAAACTGCCATAGTGGAAGTATAGTATACTTTTACCTATGAATCACGAAACAACCTGGAACCTCTATTCATCAAACGAAGAAGCATGGGCAGCTATGCTCGCCGACTGCGCACAAGCAAAAGAAAGCATCGTCCTCGAACAATACATCTTTGTGGCGGACGACTTCGGCAAAAAGCTCATAGACATCTGCACCGAACGTGCGGCCCAGGGTGTCAAAGTCCGTTTCCTCTGGGATGCAGCTGGCAGTTTCACTCTCTGGGGTTCAAATATTGCCGAAGATCTCAAAAAGAAAGGTATTGAACTTATCTTCTGGAAGACACTTATCCCTGACTATTCAAAGATAGAAAATTTTCGTGCATGGTTCTTCCGCAATCACCGCCGTACCCTCGTCATCGATGAACGCATCGGCTATACAGGCAGTATGTGCGTCTACGAACCAATGAAAAGTTGGCGTGATACGAACCTCCGTCTCGAAGGGTCAGTTGTGGAAGAGATGAGGAATGCATTTGATCGCATGTGGGCTCGGGCCACTCGTGCACAAGCCATGCCTGAACGTATCCATGTTCGTAACCATGAATTCCGCTACATCACCAACTATCCTGCCCCCCGCAGACGTCATATATACACAGAACTCATCGAAGCTGTCCGTTCAGCGCGCAAATATATCTATATTACCAATCCTTATTTTGTACCGACACGCCGGCTCGTGCGCATCTTTCGTTTGGCAGCACAACGTGGTGTCGATGTACGCATCATCATCCCAGAAAATTCAAACTATTACGCTGTGGACCTCGGGGCGCGATCATATTTCAATACCTTGCTCTCTTCAGGAGTACGTATATTTCTATATTCTGGGAATATGATCCATGCAAAGACTGCAGTCATTGATGGTGAATGGGCAACAGTCGGCAGCATGAACCTCGATCGTGTGAGCCTGCTCTACAACTTTGAAGCGAACATCGTCAGTCGCAATGGGCGATTTGCAGAGGAGCTCGCCGCGCTCTTTGTGCGTGATATGCACGATTCCAAAGAAGTCTTGTACGAGGAATGGAAGAAAAGATTCTTCATCGAAAAGATACCTGAAAAGCTGATCACTCTCGTCCGAAAGTTTTTATAAAATAAAAAACCACCTTACATAAGGTGGTTTTTTATTTTTACAAATTTTATTGTACCGCTACTCCTTTTACGATCTGACCGGTCTCATCGATGATTCCTTTCTGGCGAGATGCGCTACACGTATAGAATTCGCTGGTCGACTTGTTATATGCCATCACCTGACCCTTGCCGCCAACGCCGAGGTTGAAGTTTGACTGAACGCATGGTGAGCTGCCTGCACAAAGCGACGCTGGCGCATATGCCCAAGCACTATAGCCTGCTGTACCGGTCTTCAAGTGCGTATTATCGCCACAGGTGTGACTATCGTCACTGGTGATACCTGTTGTTCTCCATGTACAAGCCTCTTTACCGAGACAGATGCGTATAACGTGGCTACGACAGTAATATTCGATGGTATCACCGCCACCACTTGAGCCCCAGTCATTGATGTTACCGTCTGAAACTGTTCCCATTCTGCCATCACTACCACACTCTTGAGCAGCTGCACTTGGAGCTGACCATTTTACTTTTCCAGTACTGTCAGCAGCAGTGAGAAAATATCCTGCTGAAACTACTGAATTTGAAGTACTTGTTGAAACGATGAGGTTTGGTGCAATCAAGTTACCGACAACACCGAGACCACCGTCAATCTGAAGTGAATCTAATTTTTCTTGGATGGTGGTATTACCATTGAATCCAACATTGATAGGTGCGAGAACGTTATTTGAAGGTGGGTTAGCTGGAGCATTGGTCCAGTTTGCAGCTGCAGCAACAAGAGCTGAAGCGCCGAGGAATCCACCAATAATGAGACTTGAAGCTGCGAGCACTGATTGACGAGTAAGTTTCATAAATAAATAATTTAATATGCGATTAATAGCAACAATGAATATGCATATATTATACCCTATAAAAATGACTTGGAATAGAAACCTGTTGATAAATAGTGAATAGCCGAGGCCTACCCTCGGTGATACTTGCAGAAACGTCTACTTATATGCTATAACTATAGCCTGTAATCTATTGATGAAAGCACGTATAAATCACCAAATAAAAGCGCCAGAACTGCGCGTTATCACAGCCGAAGGTGAAAACCTGGGTGTAATATCGACAGACAAGGCATTGGCAGAGGCCAAGGCTCGCGGATTTGATCTCATCGAGATCTCTCCGAACGCTGTACCTCCTGTTGCCAAGATTATGGATTATGGCAAGTATCAGTACGATGAAAAAAAGAAAGAGAAGGTCGCCAAGGCTCGTACCCAGATTAGTGAACTCAAAAGTGTTCAGGTCAAGATAGGTACTGGCGAACATGACCTCGAACTCAAGGCAAAGAAGGCTTCTGAGTGGCTCGCCGAAGGAAACCGTGTCAAAGTTGACCTCTACCTCGTCGGACGATCAAAGTTCATGGATCTCAACTTCCTCAAGGAACGCCTCGAACGCATCTTGAAACTCATCACTGTCGAATACAAGATTGCCCAGGAGCCAGTCAAAGGACCAAAAGGTCTCACTGTCTATCTTGAAAAGAAATAATCACTTTTAATTTTAACTTTTAATACCATGTCTACAACAAAAACAAATAAATCATACTTGAAGCGCATCAAGGTTACCAAGAACGGTAAACTTATCGCTCGCAAGCCTGGACAAAACCACTACAATGCAAAGGAGCGCAGTGGAACGAGCACAAGCAAGCGCCGCACACAGGTCATCATGATGGATAACAAAGCTCGCAGTCGTTTCCTTTCAACCAGTTTCTAAGCTTCCCTATTTATTCCCTTTATTTAATTACTTAATCTACTACTATGGTACGTGTCAAAAAAGGTGTCAATGCATTAAAGAATCGCCGCAATATCCTCAAGCAGACAAAGGGTTTCCGTTTCCGCCGTTCAACAAATGAAAAGGCAGCTATCGAAGCTCTCCAGCACGCTGGTGCCTATGCCTTCGCTCACCGTCGTGACAAGAAGGGCGACATGCGCCGTCTCTGGAACGTCAAGATCAACGCTGGCCTCCGTGCTATCGATGCAAAGCTCTCATACAGCAAGTGGATGGGTGCAGCAAAGAAGGCTGGTATTCTCCTCGACCGCAAGGCTCTCGCTCACCTCGCTGAGTTCAAGCCAGAAACATTTAAGAGGGTTGTAACAAGTATAAAATAATACTCAAATTATCCAATTACCAATGATGCAATGATCAATAAAGGTCATTGCATCAATGATAATTGATCATTAAACTGTATATTCTTTCATCCTCTCCGGCACTATTGCCTTCACATTGAGCTCGTCATTCAGACGCTGTGCGAGATGCATAGACGCTCCAGGTTCACCCATGACGACAAAAACTTCCTTGAGCTTATTTGTTCCCGTAGAAACAAACTCCACCAGATGATCACCATCCTTATGAGCCGAGTAACCATACAGAGTTTCGATATGAGCCTTAACCTCGATCTTCTGACCGTGAATAGTGACCTTCTTTCCCCCATCAGCGAGCTCACGGCCGAGTGAACCTGACGCTTGATAGCCGACGAGAAGGATCGTACTCTTTGGATCAGTGAGAAAATGCTGTTCATGCCCGATGACACGTCCGCCAACTGACATACCTGAACCTGCGAGGATGATTTTTGCACCATTCAAATGATCGATACCCTGAGACTCACGCTGTGACTCGACAAAAGTGAGATGCGGAAATGAAAAGACATCATCACCACCATTGATCTGCTTTTGAGCAGCTTCATTGAAAAACTCCGTACTTGCACGATATATAGCAGTAGCCTTCTCCCCCATCGGTGAGTCGAGAAATACGGGTACAGATGGAATCTTCTTATCTTTAACCAGATTATTTAATTCATACAAAAGTACCTGCGTACGATCTATAGAGAATGCGGGGATGACGAGTGTACCACCACGTGCAAGAGTCTCAGTGATGACATGAGTGAATTCTTCCAAACGATTTTCACGAGTGTTGTGATTGCGATCGCCATAGACACTTTCCATGATGAGATAATCAACATCACCAACTGGCTCTGTATCACGGAGGAGCGGTGCTGGTGAATTGCCCAAATCACCAGTAAAAAGTATTTTCTTACCCTGACCATTAGAATCTTTCACACTGAACTCAAACATGCTTGACCCAAGAATATGTCCTGCATCTTTGAGGAACACTGAAACACCTGGCGTCAGTTCAAACTTTTCATGATAGGCGATATTTTTCCAAAGTGGAAAGACCTGAGCAACATCATCGACGGTATAGAGTGGCTCAAGACCATTCTGTTCCGCTTCCATTGTGAGAATATTGACCGCATCATTTAAAACAAGCAGAGCAAGCTCTTGCGTTTCAGGTGTTGAATAAATCACGCCCTTAAAGCCTTCTTTAACGAGCTTTGGGATACGTCCGACGTGATCGAGATGGGCATGCGTGATCATGAGAATATCGATCGATGAAGCCTCATAGCCAAATGGCTCGTAGTTCTGTTGTTGAGCCACTCTCTCTCCTTGGACCATACCACAATCAACGAGGATTCTTTTACCTCCAGCTTCAAAAAGAAAGTTTGCACCCGTTACTGTTCCTACGCCTGTGCAGAATGTGATTTTGTTTGGATTCATATAAACATTGTAAACGGTAAACAGTAATCGGTCTACCTGCGCAGACAGGTAAACAGAGCCATAAAGTAAAATACCTTCCCATCAGCAGATGAAAAGATATTTTACTAAGGATTGCGAGAGTCAGACCTAGATATTCTAGGTGGGAGGTCTATCGCTGACATGCCTAAGCATAAGCGAATGCTAGCTTCAAGAGCCAATCGACTACCCGTTGAAAAGTTTAGGGTTTAACTCTCGCAACCTGAATTCATTGTATTCTTCTCACAGAGTAATGCAAGTGTGAATATTATGTTACACCATTTACTTTGACAAAAAACAAAATAGATACTGCACTCGAGCTTTATTTACCTCGCTAAAATAATTTACTCAAAAATACCGTCCATATGTGCACTATACAAAACCTTTTCTTGTATAAGAATATAATCAATCAATTCGTCTTTTGAGAACCAGAGATCAATCTCTGAACGAGCTTCATCAACTGAACCAGATGAGTGGACGAGGTTACGGATCGAACGGTCCTCTGCATCAGAAAATTCATATGAATCAAGGACGAAATCGCCACGAATCGTACCGACATCTGAACTGAGTGGTTCAGTGCTACCTGTAATCTTGCGGACGATAGCAACTGCATGCAAACCCTGCCAAACCATAGCAATAACTGGCCCGGAAGTCATATATTTTGAGAGACGGTGAAGGATATGCTCACCCATTTTCACCGGATCATGAAATTTGATATTGAGCTTATGCGCTGTAGCATGAGCAATAAATTTTGCACCGGTTTTACTGACCCACTCTGGATCGTTCATATAGTGCTTTTCTACAAGTTCTTTTGTCGGACGTACAAACTTGAGACCGACAAGCTTGAGACCGAGTCGCTCATAACGCTGGACAACCTCTCCAATGAGCGTTCGCTGGATAGCATCTGGTTTTATAAGAACAAGAGTACGCTCGCGCTTGGGATGCATGTGATCGATTTTTGTATGTGTAGTCATGAAGACATTGTAACGCACTCCCTTAGGCCGTCAAAATCTCAGCATCTCCTTTTGTGATAAGCACGGTATGTTCAAAATGTGCGCTCGGACTGCCGTCAACAGTTTTGTATGTATATCCGTCGAGATCAAGCTCAACATGTCTGTCACCGAGGTTGAAGATAGGTTCGATAGCGATGACCATGCCCGGTTTCAAAAGCGGACCTTTACCCTCTTCACCATAGTTGGGTATGAAAGGATCTTCGTGCACATGATACCCGACGCCATGACCAGCGAGCTCTTCGACGATGCCGAACTTCGCAGAAATACCAATGCGCTCGATAGCACTACTGATATCACCCACTTTCTTTCCCCCTTTGGCAGCCTTTATACCGGCCAAGAGCGCTTCTTTTGTCTTTGAGAGGAGTAATGTTCGTTCAGGAGTGACATTACCCACGGCAACCGTCACCGCAGCATCAGTGATGAGTCCTTTGTGAACCAGTCCGAGGTCGAGGGTGACGATATCACCTTCCATGAGCACCTTATCATCTTCATTTGGAATACCGTGAACCACTTCATCATTTATCGAGAGACAGAGCGCCGCAGGAAATGGCCGATCAGCACCAACGGGAGTGTAATTCAAAAAAGCCGCAGTATCACCACCCTCAGCGATCAATTCTCTCGTATAGTTTTCAAGATCGCGCGCATGCACGCCAGGTTTAACCATGCTGGCCAGTTGACGCAAAATAGCCCCATGGCGGCGTCCACCTTCACGGAGAATAGCTATATCTTCCTTGGTCTTTATCTTGATCATAGGAGCAGTCTACAAGGAAAAGCAGGCTACGGCAAATGATTATTTGAGACCAAGTCTGTTCACGATGTCAGCGTGGATATCCTCGATTTTACCGATACCATTTATATCGAGGAAATCATATCTCTTGTTATTTCTAAAGAAATCGATCGACGGCTTCATGTCCTGCTCAAAACCGCTGAGGCGATTTTTGATGCCCTCATGTGTATCATCTGCACGACCACGAGCAAGGAGACGATTGGTTGCTTCTTCATCATGGATATCGAGATATACGACCCAACACTTAGTGATGCCGTAAAAATCAAAAACAGAGTCGAGAGCGATAGCTTCAGGGAGTCTACGTGATGTGCCATCGAGGACCATAGACATACCTTTTTCATATGTATCAATGAAAACTTTTGACCAATTATATATAGCGAGGAACGAGGGCTGGAATCCACCAGATGCCTGGATCTTATGAGCAAGCTGTTGAGTAAATGACGGTCCCTCAATGAATTTACGGAGCTCCTTGCCAGTTTCAACAGTAAAGATTTTGTGCGTTGGATCTTTTTGCTTGAGCACTTCTAACAGAAGAGATACTTGTGTACCCTTTCCGCTCCCTGATCTGCCAACGAAGATAAATGCTTGTGGTTCCATATGTATTAAATTAATTAGCCACAGTATAGCAGATGAGCTTCATTTACCTAAATCATACTCATTGACTGAAAAACTACCCGTAGTGTATGCTTACGGTACAACAAAATAGTTATTCAGAGTGTGGCGAGAGAACTAGCTCAATGACCCACCAGCAACTCTTCGAAAGAAGTAAGTGCTCAATCTAGCCCGAAAGGGAAAGATGCTATATCTCGTATTAAAACGATATAAGAATAGTATACGCTTTCCATTCGGAAGGCGTTTTGTTTTATGGTTCGAAGCCATATTTATTATGTAACATATATAACTATGTCTACAAAAACAAAAGACTCTTTTGAAAACAAGAGTCGGTTCGGGTTCGGAACATTAGCAATCCATGCTGGCGAAACACCAGATGCAGAAACAGGTGCAGTTGCTCCAGTTATCGTCAGATCGAAAACCTTTGCCCAAAAACGTTTTGGCAAGGAGAGCGAATATCAGTATTCACGTGGTAAAAATCCCACGCGCGACAAGCTCATAGAGAAATTAGAAGCGCTCGAAGGTGGTGGTACCGCAACTGTATTCGGTTCAGGATTGGCAGCTGAGGCGGCATTCTTTCTCACTCTCTCCCCTGGTGATCATGTCCTTCTTTGTCAGGAGGTATATGGAGGAACATTTAGATTACTCGATGGCTTTCTTTCCCGTTTTGGTATTACTTACGATTTCGCTGATTTTTCTGCAGAAGAATCTATTTGGAAGGGCATAAAGCCAAATACCAAGTACCTCTTCGTAGAAACGCCGACCAATCCCTCTCTCCATATCATCGACCTTGCGCTTGTTGCGAAAGTATCAAAGAAAGCCTGTATACCGTTCGTTGTTGATGCCACATTCTCTCCTCCGTGCACCACCAAAGCATTTGAGTACGGCGCTGAGACCGTCATCCATAGTCTGAGCAAATATATCGCTGGACATAATGACATACTCGGCGGTGCTGTTATAACGAAAAATACGAAATTAGCTGAGCGCATAAATTTTCTTCATCGAACGCTCGGAGCAGTTCTCTCTCCTGATGAGTGCTATCGGGTACTCCAAGGAGTGAAGACACTTGAGCTTCGTTGGAAGAGAGTAAGTGAAACGGCATTGACTGTCGCCCAATTCCTCAAAAAACAGAAAGTGATCACAAAGGTTTTTTATCCCGGCCTACTTTCACATGCTCAACATTCAATAGCTAAAAAACAACATCAAAATGGCTTCGGTGGCGTAGTTTCTTTTGAGCTACGCGAGCATAGTTTCAAAAAACTAAAGAAATTTGTCGACACAGTTCGCGCCCATAGCCCTATCATCTATGGCGAAAGCCTCGCTAGTCCAGAAACAATCCTCGCATATCCTCCACTCATGAGCCATAAGAGTCTACCGAAAAATGTACGCGAATCACTTGGCATCACTGATGGATTCTTTCGGCTATCGGTTGGCTTTGAGGATGTAAAAGATATCTTGGAGGGATTGAGGAAAGGGCTTGCTGTACTTAATTAATATATTAAATAACACAACTAATATTAAACGTGACGCAAAAATCTCAAGGCTAAACCTTGAGATTTTCTGTTTACTATTTTCTGATTACTGTTTACTTCCTAGTACTCCCTCATACTTACCTGAGCATCGATCTTCTTGAGCAAATCAAGAACCACAGACACAACGATCAAGAGAGATGTACCACCGATAGCGAGTGTCTGAACACCCGTGAGATGCTGCATCGTGAGTGGCAAGATAGCAACAACACCAAGGAAGACTGCACCGACGAGAGTGATGCGAGTAACAATAGCTGCGAGATAGTCACGTGTATGGTCGCCAGGACGAACACCTGGGATGAATGCTCCACCCTGTTGGAGGTTCTGCGAGATCATCGTTGGATCAAACGTAACTGCAGTATAGAAGTAGGTGAAGAGAACAACGAGGATAAAGTAGAAACTACCATAGACCCATGCATTGTTGAAGAATGTTGCAAATGATGAGGCATATGCTGCTACAACCGCATTTGAAGCGTGTGAGAGGAAGTTAGCGATAATCTGAGGAAACAAAAGGATAGAAAGGGCGAAGATGATTGGGATAACACCTGCTTGGTTCAAGCGGAGTGGAAGATATGTTGAAACACCACCGTATACCTTATTGCCACGAACTTGCTTTGCATACGTAACTGGAACTGAGCGTTCAGCCTCTGTAACAAAAACAACACCAGCGATAACGATAATAGCCACCGCAAGAACTGCAAGGTATACCGTGATCTGACTTGCATCGAATGTTGAAAGGAACTGGATTGTGCTCTTTGGCAAACTTGCAACGATACCTGCAAAAATAACAAGTGAAACGCCATTACCGATGCCGAACTCTGAGACGAGCTCACCGATCCACATAAGGAGAATTGAACCAGCTGCAACCACAAGAACATTGATAGTAAGTTCAATACCTGTCACATGTGCGATGACATTTTGGTTTTCAAGAAGGATAATAAAACCGATAGCTTGGACGATAGCAAGTGGCACCGAAAGGAGACGTGAGTAGTTCGAGAGCTTCATGCGGCCAGCTTGTCCCTCTTCATGCATGAGAGCCTTCCACTTTGGGAACATCATTGTGAGGAGTTGGATGATGATAGATGCAGTGATGAATGGTCCTACACCGAGCATAACAATAGAAAGGTTTGAAAGACCCCCACCTGAAAAGATGTTAAGAAAGCCAAAGAATTGACTTGATGAAAGAAGATTTGAAAGGTTAGCTACATCAACACCAGGAATTGGAATTGCAGCCAATAGACGAAATACGATAAGCGCACCAATAGTGAAGCCGATTCTCTTACGGAGAATTGGATCCTTGAGAGCTGTTGTGAATTTTTGCCAGAAGTTTTGCATGATATTTCGATTACTTACTTCTTAATGGTAACTCAACTAGTATATCCTACTTATTCAGCCTTTGCTTTCTTTACTGGAGCTTTCTTTTCTTTTGCTGGAGATTTTTCTGTTTTTCCTTCTTCCTTCTTTGCTTTCTCCTTTTTGACAGCCTTCTTTGGCTCTACGACAACCTTTGGTGTACCTACAATACCAGCTGCACCGGTATTTTTTACAACAACCTTTGGTGTGATAGCAGTGACAGTGCCACCTGCCTTTTCTATCTTTTCTTTTGCACTTGCTGAAAATGCACAACCTGAAACTTTTACTGCTTTTGTGATCTCACCGTCACCGAGGATCTTGATAGGAGGGATATTTCCTGAGAATGTAGCAACTGCACCTTTTTCGACGAGAGTTGTAGGAGTGACCATGTCACCTGCATTGAAAATAGTCTCAATCAAGCTGACATTGATAGCCTTGAATGCTTCTTCGACAGCTTTGTGTGAATTGACACCACGACCACGCAACTTTGGGAGACGCTTGATAATGTCACGCCATTCTGGACGGCGCTTGTTACCTGCACGAGCAGACTGACCCTTGCCACCACGGCCAGATGTCTTTCCACGCTTGCCACCACGGGCAACCGTCATGCGCTTCTTGTTCTTGTGGACTCGTTTAAGTTGATGGAATTGCATAGTATTAAAAATTATTTAGCAGCTACCTTTGGTGCCTTGTTCTGGAGTGTACGGCGGTTGATCCTACTCAAGTTATCGAGAGCAAGGATGATAGCGCGAGCAATGTTCACCTTGTTCTTTGAACCAGACATGATCTTTGCACAGACATCTTTGATACCTGCGAGCTCGATAACAGTACGTGCTGAACTACCTGCAACGATACCACTACCACGAGCTGGGAATACCATGATGCGAGCACTGCCAAACTTTGCTGAAGTAGCATGAGGGATAGTCATCTGCGCTGAAAGTGGAACTTTGACGAGATGCTTCTTTGCTTCGCGTGTGGCCTTTTCGATAGCGAGTGACGTGTCACCTGCTTTGCCGAGACCAACACCGACGCGGCCCTTGCGATCACCCGCAACGACAGCCACACTGAAACTATAACGACGTCCACCTGATGAGACACGAGTAACACGGCGAATATCAATCATCTTTGCATCAAACTCTGGCTTAACACGCTCACGAGGCTCACTACCACGTCCTCCGGTACGTCCACCACGACCGCGAGTATCACTACTACTGCGAGCACCTGGTGTGCTTGCACGAGCAGAATCACGCATCTTGCGCCCTGGGGTGACTTTATTTGCAGCAGCAGGAACAGCTGTTGCTGAAACAACTGGTACTGGAGCTTGTGTATTAACCTGTGTGTCTTTGTCTTGCATAGTAGTTATTAAAATTAGAATTGAAGTCCTCCTTCACGAGCACCCTCAGCCACGATCTTGATCTTTCCGGCATAGAGGTAGCCTCCGCGATCAAAGACGACCTGAGTGATCTTTGCTGCAAGAGCTTTCTTTGCGATACCTGTACCGACTTCCTTTGCGCGATCTGCTGGACTCTTTGCCTTTACGTCCTTTGATGAAAAAGCGGCGAGAGTGTTGCCTTTTGTATCATCGATGATCTGAGCGTAGATATAACGATGAGATTTGAAAACAGAGAGACGTGGGCGCTCTGATGTACCACTGATCTTGGCACGAGTACGCGCATGACGGCGAGCAAATTTCTTGTTTTGAGTTTTGATAATTGATTTCATATAAGTAAATTATGTTTATGCCGCCTTCTTACCCTGCTTTCTGCGGATAACTTCATCAGAGTAACGGATACCCTTTCCGAGATATGGTTCAGGCTTCTTTGTAGCACGAGTAACTGCTGCGAACTGGCCCACAACTTCACAGTCAATACCTGAGACGATGATGTTGGCCTTTTCTGTAGTTACCTTGAGGCCAGCAGGGATAGGAAGAGTGACCTGATGTGAGAAACCGACGTTGAGAACAAGGTTTGTACCTTTTACATCAGCCTTGAAACCGATACCTTCAATAACAAGTCTCTTTTCATATGCTTTGTGAACACCAGCAATCATGTTACGGATGTGTGAAGCATACGTACCGAGCATAGCTGCAGCCTGGAGCGTGTTACGGTTCTTTGCGAGAACGATCTCACTGTTTGCAATAGTGACTGAAACATCATCACGGAGGTTTTTCTTGAGCTCGCCGAGAGGACCTTTGACAGACAAAACACCGTTAACAAAAGTAACTTCTGTCTTGGCTGGGATCACTATAGGTTTTTTGGCAATTCTTGACATAGTAGTATTGAAATATTATTACCAAATCTTAAAGAGGATTTCTCCGCCAAGTTTGAGCTTTTTTGCATCGACGTCAGTCATGATACCCTTTGAAGTAGTGAAGATGGTGTTACCAAAACCACTACGGAATGAGCGAATGTCTGCTGCTTTCTGATAAAGACGGCGTGATGGCTTTGAGATACGTTCTACACCGTTGATACGTGGTACGCCATCAAAATAGACGAGACCAAGCTCAATCTCACGCTTTGTCTTACTCTTTTCTACAGAAGAGATATAGCCGGCCTTCTTGAGAACATGAGCAACATTCTCAGAGAGCTTCGATGCGATAACAGTGACTGATGCTTTCTTTGCATCACTGCTATTCTTGATACGTGTTATGAGGTCTGAAATAGGGTCTGTTACCATGATGATTTCTTTATGCCTGGGATAATACCTTCATTGGCGAATTCACGGAAACAAATACGGCAGAGGTCAAAATCACGCATATAACCGTGCTTACGACCACAACGGAAACAACGACGAACAACACGCGAAGCAAACTTCGGTGTTCTCTTTGAGCGTGCAATGACTGCTTTGGTTGCCATAATTTGTATTAGGTAAAATGAGTGAAATTTTGAAAATAAAATTTCGATTGGTTAGCTTAGCCATTAATTTAGGCGTTTGCTTCCAATCACTGCCTCAGAACGAGCTTTTATTGAGGTAGGTATGATACTAGCAGATGATAGGAAATGAGTCAAATAAAAACCACCCTGCTCTATGAGTGGGGTGGCTGAGATGCTAATGCGTATATTTCGAGGAAATCAATTTTAGAAGTAACTGTCACTTTACATCCAAAAAACCGTGAACAATGTATCAACTCATTTGGCGAAGCAATTATAGCCATATGTGTCCAAATGAGATTTGAGGTATTTGCTCTCCTTTTGAAAAACACACTATGACCAACTGGCATGAGATTAAACTCTTCCGGCGAGAGATGAAAATCTGTAGGCGGATACCCGGCATCAGTAAAAGCGGGCATTTCGATACCAGCTTCACGATACACTTCAATAACGAAATGAACGCAATGGAATGTATGCCAATCAAAAGGTTTTCCAAGATAGTTATGTGCAATTGTAACGATAGAGTTCGACAATGATGGTGAAAGAATCATACTTTCCTTTCTCTTTGATTATTTAATGAACAAAAAACCTGCCGATTAAGGCAGGTTTAGTACTTACACGCGTAAATACCTACCTGCCCTTAATGAGAGAAGCATAAACAAAACCTGACCACGTCTGAATGTGTTTATTTATAAGCATAGGTAGAAATTATCACACAAATTACATATTTGCCAGGATTATTACTTTAGATATTAGTACTATTTAACGATGACGACATTATCTTACATGAAGCTGTAGATCCATCGTCAAACGCAACACCATCTCCGCTCACGGCAGCACTGTCATAACAATAACTTGAGCCAGAAGAATTTAAAACTGCAGAGATAGCATACGTCTCTCCTTCCGCATAACAGGTAACAACATTTTTATCTTTTAACTGAACAAATACTGAAGCAAATGATGCGTCCGCAAACATTCCTTGTGAACAGCTTCGAGTCTTTGAATATGTATTATTATCTCCATAATAAACTTCTGCTTGAGTTCTTAACTGACTAAGCACTGTTCTGACTTGAGCATCTTGTCCTTTTTGGCGAGCAGAACTCAGTGCAACAAGTACAACCGATGACATGATACCGAATATTGCAATCATTGGGAGAATGCAAGCGATGATAATACCTACGACTAGACCAGCAGTATGAGGTTTAGCTGGATCTTTATATATCACAACACTATGTGCGAACATATCATGCAATCCTTGTTTCTTTGCCGTAAATCCAGCAATAATAAAACCGATACAAAGAATAATTTGAGAAACAAACTTGCCAAGAGTTTCGCGTAACAAAACTTTACCGAATGAAAGTTTTTCAAAGCTATCTGACTTAACAGTAATACCAACCAGCATTTTTCCAAGGGTCGCGCCGGAATAATATGTCATCAAAGTGAAATATGTCCATGTCAGAAGCAATGAGACAACATAAGATAATGCCCCGGCAGTCTGTGTAGCAGATCCTGGGTTTTTTATTAAAATCAATCCTAAAAGAAACTGCGTCATGGCAATCGGTATAGCAATAATCAAGCTATCAACCATGATCGCGACAAATCTAACCCAAAAACCAGCATATTTTACATTTACAGGAGGAGTTGGAACAGTACCTGTAGGTGCAACTGGATTGTGAGCTGGCTGATTGAGTTCGAGAGTTGCAAAAGCATCATTTACATCGACAAGATTCCATCCACCAGCACTTACGAGATTTTGTTGTATAGACTCTTTTGTTAAACCTTGTGCTATCTGTTGTTTGACGTACTCAAGCAATTGCGTATTTGCCATAAAAATATATTAAGACTTGTAATTAGTGCCCTGATAATAGCACATTATTTAAATGTAAAACTTGAGACAATACTCTCAGCATCCTTTATCAAACTTAAGCCTCTATCTAGACTTGATTTGAATACAACACTGTATAGTGTGCCTCCATGCACTGCACTATATTGTAATATAGCCTCTCTTGCCGACTGATCTGAACCTGTACTGCTAACTGTAAAGGCTATCACAACCGCCTTTTCACCACTCAATGTACTTGAACTTACTTTACCCAATACTGCACCTGCAAATTCTGATTTTATAATCGTATCTACATTTTCAGAAGTGATGATTTGGTCAACCGAATCGATCAGTCCGGATGTATCAGGTATAGGTGTTATAGCAACACACATGATATAGCCTGAAGCAGAACTCGAGGCTTGCACACCCTGTCCCCCATTTGAGGTTACACTTGGTTTCCAACCTCTAGGTAGAGTAAACGAGTACAATGCATTATCAACAATGCTCGATTTAGATTTTAAAGGAGATACCTGGGTATTCACTACTGGCACTTGACTGGTCTTTTTTGTAAACCTATCAGTAACTGATTGAACTAGGTTTGGTTGGAAAAAATAAACATATGCACCAGCGCCGACAAAAGCACATATAATAAACACGAAAATCAAAATAAGAATACCTGAACGACGTGGTGAAGATGATTGCTGCGGAACAACAAACGCTTTTGATGCCACAGTTTGTGGCATCGAAGAAAAGCTTGGTGGTGGAGTAAATGTTCGTGGTGGTGTTGGAATTGGACTTGTCTGATATTGTTGAGCAAATGTTGCAGGTGGTGGCTTGGGAAAGCTAGCAATCGGTTGACTTGTCTGAACAGGATTTGATGGATACTGTGATACGGATGATACTGGTGGTTTTGGTGTTGAGATAGGTGTAGGAGTAATCTTGATTTCAATAGGTGGTTTAGGTGCGATCGGAGGTGCAGTGAATTGTGGTTTTGGAGCTATAACTGGCGTTGATACGGGCACAGAAACTACTGGTATTACTGGGGCTGGAGTTGTGGGCACAAAAACTTTTGGACTTATTGTCGCTGTTGGCGTTTGACTAGTAACTACACTATGACCGAGTGCTATAAACGCCTCTTTGATATCAACTGCACTCCAACCACCTTCCGCAATAAGTTTTTGTTGTACAGCTTCTGCACTCGAACCATGTGCCAGTTTATATGAAATGTAATCAAGTAATTGTTTATTTGTCATAGGAATATACTAAATATACACAAAGTATATCCTAGTACTGACACAATAACAGCTCCCACCTGTTGATTACAGAAATAACCTCACCAACCTGATCTCCTCAAAGGTGAAACTACTGCCGAGGATATTTTTGACCGGCGAAAGTGCTCTACCACCCCCCTCTTGCATGCCCACTGCATGAAACGCCATAGAAATCTTTTTGAAACGTGTAACGGGGAGTGCATCACGAAGATGTGAAATATTCCATGTAGGATCTTCTCTTTTCTCATGTTCTATATGATTGAGGATAGTATCAAAAGATAGACCGCGCTCCGTTGCTACTTCACGGACAGATTTTCCCATGTCGATGAGGCTGCGAGTCACCTCTGCAGTAGGTATCTTTGGTTTTTTACCTTTTCTGGTTCGTTTAACCGCCTTTGCTCGATCTGCAAAATCTTCATCAGACTCACCGTCTTCTTTTGTCACCGGATCAGGGCCAAGGAATTTCTTTTGTCGAACATTGAGATCATCAGCTGATAACCCCATAAAATGGGCTTGGGCTTTTTTTGATTGTTCACGAAAGTGCTTATCGAATTCATATGCTTCCGGATGGATATGCAGGGCCATATCATTGAGTCCTGCCAAGGTAAGGCCGAGGAGCGACCGTACACGCGAGAGCGCTACATAACCCATACCCTTCTCAAAAGAACGTGACAGGTCGATATGTGCAGCGTCGAGAGACATGCCCTGACTCTTATGGATGGTTATAGCCCATGCGAGGCGTAGAGGATACTGTTCAATCTCAGCCAACGTCCTATCTCCCTCATCGACACGCCAGCTTTCGAGTGGTACATCTATCTCTCTACCATCAAGCGTTTTGACGACGATACTGTCATAGGTACATTCAGCGACAATGCCACGTGTGCCGTTGGCATATCCAACTTCCCAATTATTTTTTACAAACATGACTTGTGCGCCAACTTTAAGCCTGAGAACCTCAGGCGCCAAGCAAGATTTCTTTAAACCTTCAATGAGCTTTTTGTTCCCGTGTGAAATCATCTTATACTCCAAGAATCCCCCAGGAACTGCATTGAGCTCGCGATCATTTTCGGCATCAACATCGCTATTGTGAGAATAGAGTCGTGTTGCTTTTATGTTTTCAGTTAAAATCGTAGGAATTTCAATAGGAATATCTGTTTCGCTTTTCTTTTTAACTTCATCTTCATCACCGATAAAGACCACGTCTTCTTCAGAACCCATGTGCTCATCAGTTAAAAACTCTATGCCATCATCCTCTTTTTTATTACGAGAAATAATACGGCCATTTAATAAGTCCATCATATCTGTTGAGAGCGACTGGGCACGAATACCATTTAAAATTCCAACATACTCCTTGTCCAACTGACGATGTTGCTCTTCGAGATAACAGACAACAAAGTTAGCCTCCTTCCAAGCCTTTGAATGATACGCGAAATACGCATCAGGCTCGCCCCCACGAGATATTGGAGGCAATTGGAAAAAATCTCCACACACCACAACCTGTAAGCCTCCGAATGGCGCGTCTGACTTACGAATCTTCTTCACGATTTCATTTATGAGATCCAAACGAAAATGATGGAGCATGGATATCTCATCGATGATAAGAACTTTGGCCGCTTCTATCTTTGTCTTTACATAACTCTTTTCTGATATTTCCTCGAGATCTTGTTCTGAGAGAGTGTCGCGTACGCCGACACCAGACCATGAGTGGATCGTGACGCCGCCCATATGGGTCGCTGCGATACCAGTAGAAGCTGTGATACCAACGGGTATTTCTCGTTCACGTAAGCACTGTAGATATTCTCGAAGAACATAGGTTTTGCCGCTGCCCGCTGGTCCGGTCAGAAAAACGTTCGCTCCTGTTTTGAGGATATTTAATGCTTCAGCTTGGGTCATGGGTGCTAGTATATCACCTCAAATAAAAAATCCCGACACAACCTGTGTCGGGAGCGATACTAGCAATTCTTCCAAAGCGAGCTCAGGCTCGGATTGCGTGCCAACGAATAATTTGAATAATCGAGATCATCCGTCACATCTCGCGATTTTCCGAGAAAATCCGGAAGCGAGACTTGGTCGTTCGCATCCGTCAGCTCGATCTCGAGCATAACCAACCCTTGATGTAGGCCTAAGAATACATCCAGCTCAAAATACTGATCTTTGTAAACAAAGGTTTTACGAGTCTTTGTGACAGGACAGCAGTCGGGCTTGGCGAATCTCAGCAACCGAGTGAACTCTGAAGCAGTAATGATGCTTTCAGTTTCATAACGCCCGAAACTACCAGAAAATCCTGGCAGCGTCTTTTTGATCGTCCGATAGCACGTCGTTATCCCGCGCCAGGTGCGCATGCGGATTCGTTCATCCCCTTCTGGAGTCTTGATGTAATACTGAACGATTGAGACGTTCTCGTGAGGAACCGAAATCAGAGGCTCATTTTTAAGATGGAACTTCCGTTCAATCTCAATCGGCACTGGGATACCGAGAATATGAGTGATCGCTGCAACAGACTTCCGCACCTTAGTCTGCAGGTCGATGAAACCACCGTTACCATCTGTATTACTGATAACGACGAGATGAGGATGATGGATCCACGAACGTAACGTCCTTTCATCAAGCTCTTTCGCTTCCTCGACTGTTTCTCGGCGAGCAATGTTATTGGCGCATGTGTAAAGATGTGGCGCATCATATGCCAAACTGCGCAGATAGATGACGCCCTTATACGGAACTTCCCCAAGCAAAGCGGCATCATAGCCCAACTTTTCGGCCATTTTAAAGAATACATCGGGTGAGATATAAGCCGAACCATCGAGACGACCTCGATCGGTCAATATAACCTTGTGTTTTGCCTTGATACACTTCATCGCTTGGTGGTAGCGATATTCGCGTTCGACGGAAGCGAGAAGTATCTGCGTTTGGAAATCTTCTGGTGAACCGAAATCACCGAAAGAAAGCCCGTGAGTCGCAAATTCAGTTGCGATCTCAGGAACAACACAGGCATGAACCCCTTTGTCTTGAAGATGACGGGTAGACTGCGCTAAGACGGTTGATTTTCCAGCACAAGCGCCACCTGTTTCAGCAATTGTCGTAATGTCACTTAATGCTAATGGATGAACGATTTGGTTGAGCATACTACGATCCTTTCGTTGTGAGGGTTTATTTCAAAAAACTAAGACTGATCTGAGACTACTACAGCAGTACGTACCTGTAAACCCTGAACTTGAGAAACAAAAAAACCACTCAAGGTGGTTTTTTCTTACTTAAAAAAGTGAAACTATTTCTTTCCTTTCTTGTCATCCTCCTTCTTGAGTGGGAGACCGAGGTATTCGAGGAAACCGAGAGTCTGTGCTCTGTCACTTGAAGTTGTGACGAGAGTGATAGCAAGACCGAAAACATCCTTGAGGTCTTCATCTGATGTTTCTGGGAAGATAGTGTGCTCCTTGATACCGATCGTATAGTTGCCCATAGCGTCAACAGAGTTGCGTGAGAGACCGCGGAAGTCCTTTGTACGAGGGAGAGCGATGTTGATCAAACGATCCATGAAATCAAACATGCGTGGACCACGGAGAGTAATCTGATAACCGAGCGGATCGCCAACACGAGTCTTGAAAGTAGCGATGGCTTTCTTTGCGGCACGGGGAGCTGGCTTTTGACCAGTAATGCGTGCGAGACGCTCTGCAATGATCTCGATCTTTTTCTTATCCTTCACAGAACCGAAACTACTACTGACAACCACCTTCTTGAGCTGTGGAGCCTGCATAGCGTTTTTGATATTCAACGTATCTTTGAGAGCTTTGAATGATTCTTTGTTGAGTTCGAGAACTGTTTTTTTGTGAGTAGTAGTCATGGCAATATATTAAAATGAAATGTTATTCAGTCTTTGCAACCTTTGAAGCATGCATAGGCATAGCACGGTCAACGATCTGACCCTTTGTTCCCTGCTTGCGAGACTTCTCGTGACGCTTCATCATGTTCATACCTTCGATGAGAACCTTTCCTGTAGCAGGAAAAGCCTTCATGACCTTACCTGTCTTGCCCTTGTCATCTCCTGAGAGTATTTTAACTGTGTCGCCTTTTTTGATATGCATGGTAGTAGAAGTTATACGATTTCTGAAGCTTTTGAAGCGATAGTTTTGAAGCCAGCTTCTGCAATCTCACGTGGGATTGGGCCGAAGATACGTCCAGCGATAGGTTCTTTCTTGTCCTTTTCAATGATAACAACTGCGTTCTCATCAAAACGAATGTATGAACCGTCCTTTCTACGAGTAGCTTTGCGCTGACGAACAACAACAGCATGGAGAACATCCTTTTTCTTTACTGCCTTACGAGGTTCTGCCTTTTGAACTGAGAGCACAACGACTTCACCAATCTCAGCATAACGTTTGTGAGATGCGCCGAGAACTTTGAAAATACGTCCGATCTTTGCACCAGAGTTATCAGCGATATTGACGATTGAGCGTGGTTGAATCATAGTAGTATATTAAAAATTTAGGCAATAACCTTGAAAGATTTGTTCTTTGAGATTGGACGGCACGCCTCGACTGTAGCTTTGTCACCTATCTTCTTTGTGTTACCGATATCTGAAGCCATAATCTTTGTTCTCTTGTTGATGAACTTCTGATACTTTGGGTGTTTGACGAAGCGACTAACAACCACAACGACCGTGTCCTTCATTTTGTCAGAACTAACAACACCAGTGAATGTCTGGGGTGTGAGCTTCTTTTCTGCTGTTGTTGTAGTTGCTTTCATAAGAGTTGTGATATTACTTGAAATTAGGTGATTTGTCTAGTTTATGCTGTTTTCTGCGCATTCATTGCAGTCAAAATGCGTGCGATATCCTTTCTGATTGACTTACCCTCTTTGACATTCTTTGCCTTTGCACCAGCTGTGCCAAAACGAAAGAGACGGAGAGCTTCACGCTTGTCCGCAACCATCTTTGCGAGGTCAGCATGTGTCTTGTGTGCGATGTCTTTATTGAGAGTAGATTTCATAATAGTATATATAAAGTATTTAGATACGTGTGACAACCTTTGTCTTCATAGGAAGCTTTGTGCCTGCCTTACGGAGAGCTTCGCGGGCAACCTCTGCATCAACACCGTCAATCTCGAACATGACACGTCCTGGCTTAACCTCACATACGAAGCCGACTGGTTCACCCTTTCCCTTTCCCATTTTTACTTCGGCAGGCTTTTGGGTATATGGACGATCTGGAAAAACGCGGACCCAGACCTTGCCAGACTTGGTAGCATAACGAGCCATAACTTTACGAGCTGATTCAATCTGGTTTGAAGTGATGCGGGCATACTTCATAGCCTTGAGACCGTATGAGCCAAAAGAGACCTCGACGCCACGAGTTTCATTTTTTGCAGCTTCCTTAACGCTGTTCTTGCGTTTGGTGAACCACTTGCGGTGTTTTACTTTCTTAGGGAATAGCATGGTAGTAAATTAAATGATTTATTTCTTTGCAGCGACGTCTTTTGCGAAGATTTCGCCCTTGTATATCCAAACTTTGATACCGATATCACCATAGGTCATGTGAGCCTTTTCACGAGCAAAATCGATGTCAGCACGAAGTGTCTGGAGAGGAACCTGTCCCTTCTTGAGCTCTTCACTGCGAGCGATCTCAGCACCACCGAGGCGACCACCGAGGCGGATACGAATACCCTTTACCTCCTTGTTGGCCATCACCTTTTCAATTGTCTGCTTGAGCACACGACGGAATGGAAGGCGCTTTTCGAGAGCTTCAGCAATCATCATGCCAGTGATAGCGGCATTTGACTCTGGAGTACGGACTTCTTCAATATCAAGTTTGAGTTCCTGTGTTTTGAGGTCGATCTTTGCCTTGCGGATGAGAGTCATAACCTTTGCACGGAGCTTGACGATACCGTCACCAGACTTGCCGATGAGCATACCTGGACGTGATGTCTTAATGACAACACGGAGTACTTTTTGTGAACGTTCGATCTCAACACCACCTACATAAAATGTACGAAGTTCCTTCTGGAGGAATTCGCGGATGATAACGTCAGTCTTGAGAGCTGTGCGGTATCCTTGATCTGTTCCAAACCAACGACCTTTCCAATCGCGGATGATACCAAGTCTATGAGAATAAGGGTGTACGGTGTGTGACATATGATTATTTTTTAGCTGTAGCCTTCTTTACGGTCTTTTTCGACTTCTTTGCAACTCCTGGAGCAAGAACAACGAGGATATGACTTGTACGAAGTGCAATAGGGTGAGCTGAACCACGTGATACAGGCATTGAACGCTTCATGACAAAGCCCTGATCAACACGAATCTCTTTGACGATGAGTCCTTCTGGACCGATCTTGAAATTGTGAGATGCGTTTGCAACAGCTGAGTCGATGAGGACTGAGATAGGGTGACGAGCCTTCTTTGCAGCAAAACCGAGGATAGTCTGTGCGTCTACAACACTCTTGCCGCGGATCATGTCAGCGACGACACGAACTTTACGAGGAGCGATGCGAGTATTTTTGAGTGAGGCAGTAATCATATAAATGTATTATTTCTTTGTAGCAGTAGTAGCGGCTTCCTTTGCTGATTTTGCAGCTGAAACTTCTGCTTCCTTTGCCTTGAGCTCAATCTCCTTTTGCATCTTACCACCGTGACGTACGAACTTGCGTGTAGGTGAGAATTCACCGAGGCGGTGTCCAACCATATCCTCGGTGACTAGAACTTCAATATGAGCACGACCGTTGTGTACGCCAAAAGTAAAACCGAGCATCTCAGGAGAGATCTGACTGCGACGTGACCATGTCTTGATAACGCCAGTAGTAGCAGGCTTTTTGCCAGCTATTTTCTTGAGGAGTCTTTCCTCGACATATGGACCTTTCTTGAGTGATCGTGCCATGGAATAAGTAAATGTAGAATTAAAAAAGCTCAAATGAGCGTGAGAGGTATAGTAGCAGAGCCAGATTTCGAAGTCAAGCATTTAGGGCTTATTTTCATAAATATTAGAAAATGTGGCGGACTTTCGTAGAGCTTTAATAGAAGTAAGATAATAAAAAACCGGACTTCCCTGTGAAGGAGGTCCGGGTGTGCGAAATGAAGATTAATCATTGTAACTGAATTTTCCAAAGCACAAACATTCAGATGTAAAACCAATATTAATTTGATCAAATGATACTCCAGCAAACTGCTTTCGCACACCTTGCAAAAAGTGTTCGAAAACACAGCCTGGTTGTAGTGGGTCCACTGGATGATTGTTCAGTGGCGGTATTTGCTCGTCTGTGAGTGGTGCATGATAATCGCAGGGCTCAAAATATAGATAGTAGTTTTCAATGCGCATAGTTAAGGCACAAAAGTGATTACCCTTGTAACTCCTTTGAGCGAACTCGACGATTTCAAAAACTGTAGGCCCTGAATCAAGACCTACATATATTAACATCGGAAATTCTTCATCTGCATTCATATCGAAATCCTTTCTGTTAAGGTTCCTTGGTTTAAGTCACTGTAATCTGGTACCAATATTAAGTCAAACACTCAGTAAGTGATTTTTCGAAAGCAAAAAACACCCTTTCGGGTGCCTTTTGCTTTTACCTTAAATTGACTGGGTTTTAACCAAGAAATTCTTTGGTGATAACTATCATCGTAACCTTTTCCATAACTGCCTTCGTTACTTTGACAAAAATCTTGTGTAATCCATGAGCTACGTTTCTCATAATTAGAGCTTTGTACTCTTCTTACCAACCTGACGGCGAGAAACAATAAAGACGTTTGAGTATTTCTTTGGTGTACGTGTCTTCTGACCCTTACCTGCTGGCTTACCCCAACGTGTCTTGAGACGGCGGAGACCACGACCCTGACGCTGTTCACCACCACCGTATGGATGATCCACTGGGTTCTGAGCAGTACCACGAACTGTTGGGCGGATACCCATCCAGCGTGAGCGACCTGCTTTACCAATGTTAACAAGGCGATTTTCTTCATTTGAAACAGCACCGATACTTGCCCATGCATCTTCGTGAATCTTGCGAACTTCTGTTGAAGGCATCTTGATGTGAGTATAACCTGCATCATTAGCGATAACCTGAGCAAATGAGCCTGCTGAACGAACGAGCTTTGATCCTGAGCCTGGCTTTACTTCGATATTGAAAACGAAAGCGCCGACAGGGATCTTTTTGAGCGGGAGACGGTTACCTGTTGTAACAGGAGCGTTTTGACTTACGATAAAAGAATTACCTACTTTCATTGTCTTTGGGAGGAGAACGTAACGTTTCTCACCATCCTTGTATGCAACAAGACCAATATAACCCGTACGGAATGGATCGTATTCAATGGTCTTCACAGTTGCATTGATGTCCTTTTTGTCATACATGAAATCAATCTCGCGATAGAGTTTCTTGTGACCGCCACCCTGGTGACGAACTGTAATGCGACCATGCGCATTGCGTCCTACGTCACGCTTGAAACCGTGAGTAAGAGGCTTATATGGTTCACTGACTGTGAGGTACTCCTTGAATGGGAGAACAGTCATGTGTCGACGTGATTTTGAGGTTGGGCGGAATGATTTCATGTTAATAAATTAAATAATTGAAAAATGATTATACAAAGTCGATCTTATCCCCTTTCTTCAAGGTAACGACTGCTTTGCGCATACCAGATACAACACCCTTCTTGCCACGAACAAAGACATTTTTTGAAGGAAGATTGACAACAGTCACTTTGACTGGAGTTACCTTATAAAGTACTTTGACTGCTTGAGCGATCGAAGGCTTGTTTGCACCTTTTGTAACAACGAACGTGTACACACCACCTTGACTGAGGATACCTGCCTTCTCTGTGATATGTGGACGAAGGATGATAGACGCCGCTGACATTGGCGCAACATGTACCACAGCTGGAGCAACTGCAGTCGATTTCTTTTCAACAGCTTTCTTTGCAGCTGGTTTTACAGTCTTCTCTACTACTTCTGTCTTTGTCTTTTTTGAACCGAATATAGCCATAATAGTAAATTAAGCTTTTGTAACCTTAGCTGATAATGCCTTGAGTGAATTCTCAGGATTGACGACGATAAGATATGAGTGATTCATCAAAGAAACTGGGTTAATGTTACGGAATTCTTCGATAGAAACATTGCCAAAGTTCTTGAAACTCTTGTCGACAGCCTCTGTTCTCTTATCGAAAGCGATGAGTGCTGCGTTCTTTTTCTTTGTAGCAACTTTCTCAAAGCCCTTGATACCACCAAAAGCGGTAAGAATAGCACGCGCATCCTTTGCCTTTGGCTTTGCAAGAGAAATAGCATCGACAAAGAGGATTTCACCATCTTTCCACTTGCGTGAGAGAACTGTGAGAAGAGCCTTATCCTTGACCTTCTTGTTGATCTTGCGATCGAAATTCTGATCATTGCGTGGACCATGAGTAACACCACCACCAACCCAGATAGGTGAGCGTGATGAACCGTGACGAGCACGACCTGTACCTTTTTGCTTCCATGGCTTCTTGCCACCACCACGAACTTCACCACGTGTTTTTGTATGAGCGACGTTTGTGCGTGAATTTGAATTCATAAGACGAACAACTTCGTGGACGAGGTCAGCATTCCATGGCATGTCAAAGATACCGACAGGAAGTTTGAACTTTCCTGCTTCTTTGCCTGTTTGATTGTAGATTTTTGTTTCCATGATGGTATAAATGATTAACCTACGATCTCCACTAATGTACCTCTCTTTCCTGGGATTGCTCCAGCAACATACATGACATTTTCGTCTGCGTCAATGTGAGCGACCTTGAGGTTCTTGACTGTAATACGATCACTTCCCATACGGCCTGCCATGCGCATACCGACTGGAACACGAGTACGGAGACCGCCACCGATAGAACCTGGTTCACGTTCTGAGTGCTTTTGACCGTGTGAACGTGGTCCACCACCGAAACCATGGCGCTTAACAACACCTTGGAAGCCTTTACCTTTTGAAATAGCTGATACCGTGATGACATCCCCTACTGCAAATTGTGAAAGCTCTACTTTGTCGCCAGTCTTAACTACTGGAGCATCAACACGAAACTCTGCAACTGCTGCAAAATTACCCATATCCTTGAACTGGCCTTTTTGAGCCTTATTGATGCGTCCTGGATTGCGTGTACCTTCACCAATCTGGACAGCCTCATAGCCATCTACGTCCTTTGTTCGGACTTGAGTGACGACATTACCGCGTACCGTGACGAGAGTCACTGGTATAACAGCGCCAGAAGCGTCATATATCTGGGCCATATTCAGTTTTCTTCCTAGAATGAATTTCATGTCAGTATAATTAGTAATCGGTAAACAGTAATTAGTAATCAGAAAGAAGTCCAGCTTCTGTTTACTGATTACTATTCTCTGTTTACTTTTCAAGCTACATCATCTTTACGTCTATATTGACTCCAGATGGTAGACTCAAGTTCGTTAGGGCTTCGATAACTTTTGGATTTGGGTTGATAATATCTATGAGACGCTTGTGAACACGCATTTCGAACTGTTCACGACTGTTCTTGTCGATGAATGATGAACGGTTAACGGTGTACTTTTTGATCTCTGTTGGGAGAGGTACTGGACCGTTGACTGTTACGTCATATCTCGAAGCGATATCCATGATCTGACGAAGTGAAGCGTCGAGGATCTTGTGCTCATAGGCACGAACACGGATGCGAAGATGAGAGACTTCCCCTTCTGCCTTAACCTTCTTTGCGCGAGGCGCAGCCTTGGTTGCAGGAGATTTCTTTGTTGTTTCTTTAGCGGTAGTCATGATAATCAGTCTCTATAAAGAGGATTTAGGCAACGATCTTTGTTACAACACCAGCACCGACGGTCTTGCCACCTTCACGGACAGCGA
Source organism: Minisyncoccota bacterium (assembly GCA_028713005.1). Taxonomy (GTDB): domain Bacteria; phylum Patescibacteriota; class Minisyncoccia; order Phycocordibacterales; family PALSA-1337; genus C7867-002. Next base: position 45,056 of record JAQTPC010000004.1, read on the forward strand.
AACGCATCTTTTCTTCGAGAGCAACTGGAGCTACAAGCTTAACTTTGAATGTGACTGTGTCACCTGGCATAACCATTTCAACGTTTGCAGCAAGTGTAACTTCACCAGTAACGTCTGTTGTACGGATATAGAACTGAGGCTTATAACCAGTAAAGAATGGAGTGTGGCGACCACCTTCTTCCTTCTTCAAAACGTAAACTTCAGACTCAAATTCTGTGTGAGGCTTAACTGAACCTGGCTTTGCAAGAACTTGACCACGAGAAACGTCATCCTTTGCTGTACCACGGAGGAGGAGACCAGCGTTGTCACCAGCGATTCCTTCTTTGAGCTGCTTGTTGAACATTTCGATACCAGTGATAGTTGTCTTTGTTGTATCACGGAAACCGATGATCTCAACTTCTTCACCAACCTTGACCATACCACGCTCGATACGACCAGTAACCACTGTTCCACGACCTTCGATTGAGAAGATGTCTTCGATAGGCATGAGGAAAGGCTTGTCAGTTTCACGAACTGGCATAGGGATATAATTATCCAATGCATCCATAAGATCACCGATCTTTGCTTCCCATGTTGGATCACCTTCGAGAGCCTTGAGAGCTGAACCGCGGATAACTGGAGCTGCTTTGCCATCAAAACCTTGCTTTGTGAGGAGTTCACGCACCTCTTCCTCAACGAGATCGATAAGATCTGCTTCTGCAACCGCATCACACTTGTTCAAGAAAACAACGATCTTTGGCACACCAACTTGCTTTGCAAGGAGAACGTGCTCACGTGTCTGTGGCATAACACCATCGAGTGCTGATACAACGAGTACTGCGCCGTCCATTTGAGCGGCACCAGTGATCATGTTCTTGATATAGTCGGCGTGACCTGGGGCATCGATGTGCGCATAGTGACGAAGTGGAGACTCATACTCAACGTGTGCGAGAGAAATAGTAACGATCTTTGAAGCATCGCGAACTGTTCCACCCTTTGCAATGTCAGCATATGTCTTGTTTTGAGCAAGACCTTTCTTTGCCTGAACGGCAAGGATAGCTGTAGTAAGAGTAGTCTTTCCGTGGTCAACGTGACCGATGGTTCCTACGTTAACGTGAGGCTTGGTACGATTAAATTCTGCTGCTGCCATAGTATTATTTGTTTAGTGCTTTACCTTTTTACGTTTAGGCGTGATGCCAAACATCAAAAGATAAAGATAAAGTTATTAATAGTTTATAAAACCGCCGGGTAGGCGAATAGGAAAGAGCATATCATATGTCTATAATATGTGCAAATATTCTACGCTTTACCTAATACGATGGCGTAGGAGCACACGAGTAACCAGTTGGGCACGGAGGTAAACCTATTGTGAAGTAGGCATCACTATAATCGTACGCTTGCATGGTTACTCCTTTGTTGAGGGTCACGTAAAGCCGGTACAAGCCCGGTGCTGTAAAATATGGCAACGAAACATTGACTAACAAACTGAAATTTTTAATTCCAGGCGATGCTACATGCTGCGTTGACATAAGTGTCTGCTTATTCAACGAATCTACAGCGTAAACATATACAGTATCACCAATCAGAGCAGAATCCCCTGTTACATTTAGTGTAACTGTCTTGTATGTTGATGTTTGCCACTGCTCCCCACCGTTTGGCGAGATAATATTGATATCCGGTACATTTGATGTTTGAGTTGAACTAATCGTAAACACATTGTCGCTTGAGTCACAGTTAGTTGTGCCCGTCTCGCAAATTTGAACAGTATATTGTCCATCGGGCATTGTTTGTACTATTCCTGAATAATTGAGAGCGGTGCCTACATTCCAACTATATGAATTTTGGTTAATCGGGATATTCGTAGCTATAGTATATGGCGCATAGGCAATAGCTGGACAAAATTGAGTAGTACACACAAATTTCTGCATAATCTTGAGATCGGCATATGTGGCACGGAAATAGTAAGGAGATGACCATGTTATGTTTTGCGTCGTTCCTCGCACCCATGCTTCCCCGCCATTTGGAGAGATAATTTTGAGTGATCCGGCCGTTGTTCCACTAGTTACAACTATAGTTGAAGTAGTTTGAACCTGCTGACCAGAACTATTCATAACTATAACCGTAACTGTGTATGTCCCCGGATTTATATATGAATGTGTAAATGTAGTCATTTGAGAAAACGTTGCCAGAGGATCAGCTACGCCTGCAGGCACATAATATGATGGCTCATCGCCCCAGCGAATACGATAACTCAACGTACCATTCAAGGGATCTGTAGCGCGCACAGTCCATGTCCCTGTTTGTCCAACTGCGAGAGTAGTTGGCGCATCGACACCGTTTATTACTGGAGCGTTACCTGTAGTAACCGGGTTGGATGTAATCGTAAAGTTTGAATCACTTTCAGCACACGTTGATCCATCTGCTGGGCAAATTTGTACTTTATATTGACCTTCTGTGATAGCACTTGAATCAAGTGGACACGATGAATCATCAATTGATGTGAGACACCAATTTGCTCGTGCTGTACCCACGTTCCACGAGTATGATTTTGCACTCAAATTAACTCCTTTTGCAATAGTAAGAGGCGCACGAACCATAACCATACATTTAATAGGTTGCCCTGGTTGTGCGCAGGCTGGAGTTGGGAATACAAGTTTAATATCTCCTTTTTGAGCCAGAACATTCGCTGAACCACTCCAGGTAATGTTTTGTATAGTACCCTTTACCCATGTTTCGCCACCATTTGGAGAAGTTACCTTAAATGAAGCGTTGTTCGGATTGCTATGACCATTGATATAGCCACGCGTCATCGGTCCAAAATATCCAAATGCAGGAAAGCCTAATGACAGTTGATAGCGTATTAACGCCAACTTTGTTTGTGAACCAAAATATCCTTTGACTGCAACACCTGAACTGACAGATGGAATATCAAAACCATTTGATATCAGCCATGTCTGAAGATTTGTAACATCTGACCCAGAACTACCAACTGATAGATCATTTGAAAAGACGAAGTTCTGCGCATGAGCATTCGCAAAGACAACTGTACACGCAATGATAGTTAAGATAATGTATTTTTTCATATATTAATGATGACGGATGAGATCTTTAATCCTTTCATGGTATAACAAAACCGACCAAACGTACATTTATATACGTAAAAGCCCGAAACATAGTGTTTCGGGCTTTTTTTGATGTATATAAGTAATATATATTGAATTACATAATAGTTGTCGACGTAGATACTGGTGGAAGTGGCGGGTTCTCAACTTGAGGAGGCAATTTACGAGTACTTGTGGCTGTTTTATTCTTAATTTCTTCACGAATAATCTTGCCTACAGTTGATGTCCCCATCTGTGCGCCATTGATAAGCTTTCGTGCTATATCAAGCTTTTCTTGTGGAATAATCCCTGCTTTGAAAAGAATAGTGACGACTTGTTCAGGTGTGAGACGATGTTCCTGTTCCTTTTTTTCATCATCAAGCTTATCTTTCATCGGGCGTGTTGATGACGCAAATGGCATCATCGGACGAGTACTACTACCTACATCTCTTCTCACTGATGTACTCGCAACTCTATCCTTCACTTCAACCTTAAATATATTGCCGAAGCCAAATCCTGGACGTCCCTGCTTAAAAACATCCCCTGCTGCAGCTTGCTGTTGTGTATATGCCATACCACTTGATACAGCCTCAAGTACAGCTGGATTTGTGAAGGTGAGAATCGAGAGACCGCCAAGAACAAGAACGTATTTGAAGTTTTTTCCAAACATAGATAATAATTAATTATTGATTAAATGAAGCCCCGAGCCAGTTGATATTTCCGACCGCATCCCACACTGCAGCAGATGGCATATTCTTTGTGACAGTAAAGTTGATTGTATTACTACTCTGCTTTTCTCCGTACACTTGGAGTGAATATACTCCTGGTGTTGCAAATGATGGCACTACCCCGACCACCTGAGTTCCACTAATTGATTTTGGCGTTATCTTTGTAGTGAAACCACCGACAGTCGCCTTGATCACTGAACCTGTAACAAAGCCATACCCAGTTATTGTGACCGTAGTTCCTGCAGGACCACTCGTTGGACTGATTGAGTTGATCGTAGGAAGGATGACTGGAGCAGGAGTTGAAACAGTTGGAGTCGTAGGATTACTAACTATAGTAGTAATTGTAGTCGCTGTTGGGATTGTCGCGGTCGGAGATGATCCTCCGCCTGAACTACCACCAGTTGACGTCACAGGTTGCGGTGAGTTTGTAAATCCAAGTGACACAACCTCTTTGTCAGACCCAAAACTACTTCCATTTGCGTCATACCCAGTAAGTACAAATGTTACATTTGGATTTGTCGACTGAATTGTTCCGTTATTATTTGCATCAACAGTCAACAAGAGAATATCTTGCGTTACATCATAGTAGTAGCTTGAGTAATACGTCTGTACTGTATTACAAAGTTCTTTTTGATCCGGCGTTCGCATAGTTATCCCTGATGAACAAGTGATATCAAGAGCCCACTTTGATATATTTTTGTTATTTGCATCACCTTTTATCGCAGCCCAGATACCAACAGTTTGATTTCCATTACTATAAGTTGGGCTGACGAGTAGGTTAACGAAAGGTGTGACTGGAGGTACAACTACTCCGCCCACAGTAACTTGTGCAGGTTCACTGACGCGACCGGCATTTACCACATATAGATTTACCTTTGTACCTACCGGTAGATCTGATGGTGCAATTGCTCCAATAAGAGTGTCTCCGATTTGTGTTACCTGAGCGACATCTTTTCCGTTATAGGCAAAATATACAGTTGTATCACCTTTATTTGCCATGGCAAAATTCTTACCTTCAATGAAGAAACTTTCTCCAGGATAAACAGTGAAGTCTTCTGCCGCTTTAGCTGAGACGCGTGTGATGACTGGCTGAGCACTTGCTGGTGAATTCACAATCTGAAAATAACCACTTGTGCCCTGGACACTACCCCCTTTTGACCATGCATCGTAGACTTGGATCGCATATGTGCCGTTTGGAATAGATGCATCATACTTCCAATCAAATGTTCCTGTATTTGGTGCAGTTGCAACAATTGTTTTTGCAATTGAAGTGTTGTTTGCACTAGGGTTTACAAGAACAATTCCCACCATGTGATCACCGAGACCTTTTGAATTCCATTTGATACGTGCGATAAGACCAGAATCTTTTGCTCCACTATTATCAAGTACGTTTCCAGCTTGAGGATAAGTTACATTGATAGAACCTGTACTAATTCCTACATCTGGTGCAATTATCGTAAATGGCTTAGCACTTGCATCAGCTATTGCATTACCCTTATTTGTTGCCCATGAATGAAGAATTATTTTATATACTGGTTTATCGGTAACTGTAAGATCCATTGTTCCCTGCATTCTTGGGATAGCCCAATCGTAAGAACCAGTATTTGGAATTGAATAAGCAATTATTTGTTCAGGTCTTTCCCCAGCTTCCGTACTGTATCTAATGTCAATTAACCCTATTTGCACATTTGCAGTTTCTGCAGCACCTGTACTCTTCCACTTGATAGTCACCTTACCATCACCTTTATTTGCATTAAGTACTTCACCACCGTTTAAATTCAACAACTTAATTGATGAATTTTCATTTTTTGTCGATGAAGCAGTTGAGAAAAATTCTGAATACCCTATACCACTCACAGCAACTTGACCCTTTGCTCCATTATTTACCTGACTGATAGCAAGCTGATACTTACTTGAAACAATTTTTGGTGTCCAACTATATACACATGAACCCTTACCAAGACCATAGCACTTCACTTGGTCTCTAGTGAGATTCTCAGCAATATTACCTTTTCCATAATCATTGAACTCTGTGATAGTAAAAGTAGAATCGTTTGCTACTTTATCTGAGAACCAGATCACGTTGTACTTCTGACCAACCTTGAGTACATCACCTTTCTTTGGAGAGTAGAAACTGATTTTGATTGGATTAGTAGTTGTTGTCGTACCACCAGCAGCACATGAAGCATTTAGTTTTTGAATTGTCAGTGGACCTACAAAACCATATGATGGCAATCCGACACTTGTTTGATACAACTTAACTGCCTCTAGTGTTTGAGGACCAAAGTATCCGGTTATAAATTCTTTTGAAAGAAAACCGTTAGTAGCGAGAAACTGCTGGAGAGCGGTAACATCTGCACCAGTTGAACCAGTAGTCATATTCAAACTGAATACGTAACAAGGTGTTCCTGTACTTCCACCTCCGCCGCCACCTCCAGTTGAAATTGGCGCTACAGTGATCGCGTCCTTATCAGAGCCAACAGTAACGGAGTCCATCTGTGCTGTTACTGAAAGACCAATAAGATGTGATACTGAATCTTTGACCTTATAGCCAATATTCAATACATAACTATTGGCAGCTTGTAAAAGACCATTCGTTAAGACCTCACCGCAACTGCCACCTCCTTTTGTACTGACATCTATTTCTGAAGAATTACATGAGATTGTAAAAGTTACAGAATTAAACTGCTGAGATGAAGAAATTGTGTAATCAAAAAACTGATATCCGTCCGTTGTGCCTTTTGATACGGAATTCAATGTGATACCAGATGTTGGTGGATACGAGATGTTTGGATAATTTATATAAATCTGACCACCAGCACCAATCGTTTCAACATATATTTTGTTCTGAGAATTGGAGAACTTAAAATCTGCTGGCACCGCCCAACTTACGCCGTTTTGTCCTTTAAAAATAGGACTTACAGACGCGATGTCAGTCACTTTGACCCATTGTGACCCGACAAGATTATACAATGAGACATTTACTGGATTTACTGTTCCAGACTCATACCAACTAATATTATACGTATTACCAGGCTGTACATTTGTAACTGACTGATTGCCTGAATACACTAAAACATTATCAATCGAAACAACCGGCGTTGTCACCTGTGCCTGTGTCGACACTGTCGATATAAAGGCGATACTAAAAAGAATAACAAGAGAAAGTAAACTGAGTGTGATTTCTTTTTCCAGGTGCTTGTACATAGATGTGATGGATGATTTTAATAATATTTTTAATACGAACATGTAACGAGACAAGCACGTGCCTGAATGGCACGTGCTTGGGTAGATAGGAACAGTATAGCGTGATTAAAGATTCACGCAAACTAAGTTATCCCCAATCGAGATCTAATTTGCTGTTACTACAACTAGGTTTGAACTTGGGTATAGACTCATCTGATTCCCCTTTGATATATAAGGGCGAACACTATATGAATATGTCATACCAGGAACTATCTTGGTATCTACGAATTTTGTAACATTTGCTCCAACCTTCGCATACTGCGGTTGCAAAAGATAATTATCACCTGAGCCACGGAAGATCATGTAGCCGCTCTCCTTACTATTTGGGTCGGTCCACACAAGCTCAAAAGTTGATGTGGATGTCTGCATTACAGAGATGATTTCAGGTGGAACAATACTACTGCCGGAAAAACCTTTTGCAGCAGCTAGATTTGATTCATTGTTCTCTGTGGTCAGCGCAGGCGAACCAGACGTAAAATAGAACAAGGCGACGATAACAGCTATGACGATCACGATGAGCAAGATGTATATTTTTTTCATATAAATATGAAGACAATGATAATAGTCATAATGTAACACAAAAGCCGCCTGGTATCAGACGGCTTTTGCACAGCCCATTTAGGCTACTACTTCTTCTTCTCAATAATCTCAGTCTCAACGTTCTTTGGAACCACATCGTAGTGATCGAACTCCATCTGAGCACTTCCCTGACCTGAAGTCATAGAACGGAGATCAGTGGTATAACCGAACATTTCTGACAATGGAACCTTTGCGTGAATAGCGAGATTCATACCCTTTGGTTCTGAACCTTCGATGAGACCACGCTTTGATGAGATAGAACCGATGACGTCACCCATGTATTTTTCTGGACAGACAACTTCGAGCTTCATGATAGGTTCGAGGATGACTGGCTTTGCGCGCTTACATGCAGCTTGGAAAGCGATAGATGCAGCGATCTTGTAGGCGATTTCTGATGAGTCGACATCGTGGTATGAACCATACGTCAATTCACATTCAATATTAACAAGTCTGAATCCTGCGAGGATACCGCGATCCATAGCTTCATGAACACCCTTTTCAACAGCAGGAATGAACTCGCCAGGGATAGCGCCACCAGTGATAGAGTTGATGAAACGGAAGTCATCGTAGTTACTAACGTTCTTTGGAACCTTCTCACCTTCTGGCCATGGCAACATCGGCTTGATGTTGAGTTTGACGTGACCATACTGACCTTTACCACCAGTCTGTTTGACGTACTTCTCTTCAGCTTCAGCTTCACCGAGAATCGTTTCGCGATATGCCACTTGAGGCTTGCCAACATTTGCTTCGACGGTGAATTCACGCTTCATACGATCAACCATGATTTCAAGGTGGAGTTCTCCCATACCTGAGATGATTGTCTCACCTGTCTCTTGATTACTTGAGACACGGAATGTTGGATCTTCATTACCGAGCTTACGGAGAGCAAGACCCATTTTCTCTTGATCAGCCTTTGTCTTTGGTTCGATACGGAGAGAAATAACTGGTTCCATGAATTTGATCTTTTCGAGGATGATAGGCTTTTCTTCATCACAGAACGTATGTGAAGTAAGTGCATCTTTGAGACCAACGGCTGCAGCGATCTCGCCTGCAAAAACTTTCTTTACCTCTTCACGCTTGTCAGCTTGGAGGCGGACGATACGACCGAGGCGTTCTTTCTTGCCTGTTGTTGAGTTATAGATATATGTACCTGCTTCGATGGTACCTGAGTACACACGGAAGAATGTGAGCTGTCCGACGAATGGATCGTTCTGGAGTTTGAAAGCGAGAGCTGAGAAAGGTTCACTGTCATCAGCGTGACGTGCAATCTCTGCACCTGTGTTTGGGTCAATACCTTTGATCGCTGGCATATCGAGTGGTGATGGGAGATAGTCGACAACGGCGTCGAGTACGAGCTGAACACCAACGTTCTTGAGAGCTGAACCAGTAAACACTGGGAAGATCTTGTTTGCGATAACAGCCTTGCGACAAACTTTCTTGAAATCATCTATAGAGATTTCTTTTCCGTCAAGGAAGTTCTGCATAGCAGCATCATCTGTTTCGACAACCTTTTCGATCATCTCTGCGCGATATTTCTTTGCATCTTCGAGCATATCAGCAGGAATTTCACTTTCGATGATATCGATACCCTTTTCACCTGAGAAGGTATACGCCTTCATACGGAGAAGGTCGACAACACCATGGTGATCTGCCTCTGTTCCAATAGGAAGCTGGAAACGGACGGCATTCTTATTCAAACGTTCAAGGATAGATTTGTATGACTTTTCGAATGATGCACCCATGCGATCCATCTTGTTGATGAAACAGAGACGTGGAACATTGGCTTCATCGGCGTAACGCCAATTTGTCTCTGACTGTGGCTCAACACCTGCCACACCGTCGAAGACCACAACCGCACCGTCGAGCACGCGGAGAGAACGCTTCACTTCTACGGTGAAATCGATGTGTCCTGGTGTATCGATGATATTGAAACGAACTTTCTGTGAGACATCATCTTTTCCTGCAGCATCTTTGAGGCCACGTTGATATGTTGGGTTCCAGAAACACGTGATTGCAGCAGCAGTGATAGTGATACCACGTTCACGTTCCTGTTCCATCCAGTCAGTAGTTGTTTCACCTGTGTGCACTTCACCGATCTTGTGGATCATACCGGTATAGTAAAGGATACGCTCTGATGTCGTAGTCTTACCAGCATCGATGTGGGCAATGATGCCGAAGTTTCGCATTCTCTCAAGTGGGTAATCGCGTTGCATGTGTTTGTTTGATAATTGTCGGGCCGTTTATGATAAATGTGGCCTAAGAATTGATGATAAATTAAAAAAGCGAGTCGCCTTTAGTAAGGGATAATGTACAGGAAAAGGCTGAAATAATCAAATAGATGAGTGCCTGCAAATAAACACCGTAATAGACCACCTCCTTCCCCGTCATTCTATATATGTAGTAAGATAATCACATGCAAACACTTATTCATGCAGACATATTCTTCTTTATTAGCACAATCGCACTCGTTATTATCAGTATCGGCATAGTCATTGCACTCATCTTTATCATCTTGATCCTCAAAAATCTGCACCGACTCTCGGAAACAGTTCGTACAGAAGCTGGACATATAGCAGAAGATATCGATGCTATGCGCGCAAAAGCTAAAGGTTTTAGTTGGGGCATAGCGTTCAAGATATTTAAAAGTCTTTTTACTAATAGAAATAAATAATACTCATACATTATGAATAAAATCCCTGAACACAAACACTCGCACGCTCTCGGTATCGGAGTTGGTATTGCTGCTTTGGCTGCTGCAGCCGCTGGAGCCTACTATCTCTATGGTTCTGATAAGTCAGCGAAAAATCGTAAACATGTCAAAAGCTGGATGCTCAAAATGAAAGCAGAGGTTATGGATCATGTCGAAAACATGAAAGATCTTAGTCAAAATGCCTACAATAAAATTATAGACGAAGTCAGTGATAAGTACTCAAAGATAAAAGATATTGATACAGACGAACTCAAGTCCCTCGCCGAACGAATGAAATCGCACTGGAAAGAAATTCAGGCTGACATCAGCGAAACAGTTGGCCCGGAAATTGAAAAGGTAATAAAATAAATATCTTAAGCAAACAAAAATCACCCCGCCGGGGTGATTTTTGTTTATCCTAATTAAATGAAAATACGAGATTCCATTACCAAGCAAAGTGAGCAAAAGCCTTGTTGGCTTCAGCCATCTTATGAACGTTTTCACGTTTCTTGACTGCTTCACCTTCATTCTTTGAAGCGGCAATGATCTCATCAGCGAGCTTGAGGTGCATAGGCTTTCCCTTCTTGCCACGAGCAGCTTCAACGATCCATTTCATTGAGAGAGCATTTTTGCGCTCTGGACGAACTTCACGAGGAACCTGGTAGTTTGCACCACCGACACGACGTGAGCGAACTTCCATAGCTGGAGTAGTGTTCTTGAGAGCCAATTCGAAGACTTCGATTGGGTTCTCAACCTTTGCCATATCTTTGATCGCAGTCATACAATCATAGACGATTGTGCGTGCAACGTTCTTCTTACCCTCTTGCATGACGTAGTTGATGAACTTTGAGACTTTGAGAGAATCAAACTGTGCATCTGGTCTAAGGTCGCGCTTTATATTTCTTTTTCTTCGCATAGTAGTATGTTAGTTAAATATTAGAGTGGTATTAAGCCTTCGCTGCCTTTGGCTTCTTGTTACCATATTGACTGCGACCTTTGCGACGCTTTTCTACACCTGCTGCATCGAGCACGCCACGAACAACTGAATAACGGAGACCGACGTCTTTGACGCGACCACCACGGAGGAGAACAACTGAGTGTTCCTGGAGGTTGTGACCTTCACCTGGGACGTATGCGGTAACTTCGATACCATTTGAAAGGCGAACACGAGCGATCTTGCGGATAGCTGAGTTAGGCTTCTTTGGTGTCTTTGTTGTTACTTTGACACATACACCACGCTTGAATGGCGCTGGATAAAATGATGGGCGGTTTTCAATACTGTTGAACGTACGAGTGAGTGCAATAGACTTACTCTTACGCTTGAAACTGACACGACCACGCTTTGTGAGCTGGTTAATTGTAGGCATTAATATGCTTAGTTAAATTGTGGCAAACTGAATTCTTCACCGCTCAGAGCTTGAGTGTCCTTATATATAAGGACTGCCCGGGGCGATTACTCACTTTGCCTTGATAATGTACCAATCTTTCAAGTTTTAGGACCCAAAAGACAGTGGAGGGACTATAACATAGAGCTAAAGGCCTGTAAACAACCTAAACACATACGGCACGATCGGTGAGATAAACTGCCAAACAAATAACACAACAATAAGCACCCAGATAGGCGCATAAGCTTCGAGAAGATGACGAATGCGACCATATTGATCAGGTAATACAGTAAAAAGGAGCTTAGAACCATCAAGTGGTGGCAATGGGATGAGATTGAAAACGGCCAAAACAATATTGATGACTACTATATATGATGCTACATCGACAAATGATGCTACCCCTGAGGTAACCGTCATGCTTGTTGCAATATAACGAATAATCAAACTGAAAATAAGTGCAATTGAAATATTGGAAGCTGGTCCCGCAAGAGCAATGAGGAACTCCCCTATCCTCCTGTTCTTGAGATTGTATGGGTTATAAGGAACAGGCTTCGCCCAACCAAAGGTAAAACCTGACAAAGAGGTAATGAGTGGAACAACAATAGAACCTATCGGATCAATATGTTTTATCGGGTTGAGGGTCAGTCTCCCCTGTAGACGTGCTGTTGGGTCACCGAGATAGTTGGCCATATAACCGTGAGCGACCTCATGGATAATAACTGAGAATATAAGGATGACAATTGAAATAAGTGTAATCATATTGAGACTCTATTGTACCAGCACTTGCAGAATATAGAAATAATGCTATGATGTCCGGACACAACTTTTAAACAAACTATATGGCCAGAATCTGTCAAATAACTAAAGTAGGATCAGTCGTCGGAGGACGATACTCAAACCGCACTCGTGCGACTCAGTTCAACCCATGCGGCAATATCCGCCGTTACCCAAATCTTCAGAAAAAGAAGATCTATGTTCCTGAACTAAAGAAGTCATTCCCCCTCGTTGTTTCAGCTCGTGGACTCCGCACTATCCAGAAGAAAGGACCATTCAAAGCTCTCCGCGACGCAGGTATCATCAAATAACCACTACCTAACCTCCACGGACTCTCCGTCAGAAAGCACCCTTATGGTGTTTTTTTGTTTTAAATTCAAGCGATGATCATCGAGAATCATATAAAGTGGGTCAACATTTTTAATCTTTGAAACACGGCTTGATATTTTACTTGAAGATTGGGCGCTTGTGATAGCCTGGGTATAGACAATAAACTCTGGCTGAACTGCATTCACTAAATCCAATGAGAGAGCGCTGGCTGATGCGCTATGTGGAATAATTAAAACATTTGCCATGGGCGAAGCTTTTGCAATAAACTTTTGTATCTTTGTACTTACATCCCCTATCAACAGGAAAGCTGTACGGCCATAAGTTATTTTTAAAACTAACTCAGGCACCGAAGCTTTTGAATAGCTAAATTGTTTTGAGGTTGTCGAATGCATCGACGCAACATCCTCGCTATCAAGAGCAGGAAAAAGAACATCTACCTTGAAATGAGAGTGCTCGATAGTATCCCCCATTTTTACTTCTTTAATAGGAATATGTGATGCACTGACTGTGTTCATAAATGTCTCGTAAATCTCATCTGTTGAGCTAGCTAAACCAAGACTTCTGGTTGTGATAGCAGGAATAATAATTGACCCCACCTTATATCTATTTATGACATCTATGAGTCCAGTAACATTATTTGCATCATCATTTGTAAGCACAACCATATCAATCCGTCTTGAATAGAAAGGGATGACTTTTGTTATATAGCGAATAGCATCACTATTTGCTCCGCCATTTATCAACACCCTTTCATCTTGGGGAGTACGAATAAAAATTGCTGGTTTACCTTTCGTATTAAAAACGTACAATTCAAAACGTAGAGGCACGACACTGATATGCCATATGTACGCACTGATACTGGCAACTATTACTATTGATATAAGAAGATATTTGATCATCTGCTAGGTCCGACCTAGATGCAACAAGTAGATTAACAAGTCAAAATAAAATATATATAAAAAACATCTCAAGAATAGATAAAGGTTTTTACTAGGTCCGACCTAGCAAAAAATGGTAAAATAAACTTAATAATTAACTTAAAAAATATATGAAACTATACACAGCAAAAAAATTTGAAATACCTACTCTCAAGGGCATATCTGCAAAGTCTATCGGTGAGCACATAAACCTTTATCTTGGCTATGTAAAAAACCTAAACCTTATTGATGAAAAGCGTCTTGAGTATAAAAAAGATCGTGAAGCAAATGCATATGTTTTAGGCGAACTCAGACGTAGACTTAGTTTTGAATACAATGGTATGCGTAACCATGAAGTATATTTTTCTTCCCTTGAAGGTGGTCCAAAAGACATAGATCCAAGTGGAGATCTCAAAAAAGCTATTGAAACTGATTGTGGACCGTTCGATGAATTTCTTAGTGGATTCAAGTCTGTCGCATCAACTGTTCGTGGTATCGGTTGGATGGTGCTCTGGTATGACAAAAAAGATGATCGTTTGCTCACCTCATGGATAGATGAGCAACATTTGGGTCAACTCAATGGTTGCGACATGATACTTGCGATCGATATGTGGGAACACTCATACGTCGCTGATTATCAGCCATCAGGAAAGAAACAGTACGTGGAAGACTATTTCGCCAACCTTAATTGGTCAGTGATTGAGGAGAATTTCAAGAGAGCAAAGAAGTAAGCCGGTCAATAATATCTATATAATAAAAAACCGTGTGCTGATAATTGGCACACGGTTTTGTTTTTACTCAACAACTTTCAAATGAGGGGCATCCGACAGACCGGACAAACACGAAGCCCGCTACCGTCAGGTGAATCGAGCCCCGACGTTCCCCAGTTACACACCATGCACGTTTTGGGAATAATGGGCCCCGAACTTTTTTCCCCTTGCAATAACCGAGAAGCCCCGATAATCATCCTGAAGGGATAGAGGATAATAGTAGGTGGAACATTATTCTTTTTAGCGACAGTAACGAACGCTGCCATTTGGTTTGCTTCGCGATTCGAGTCGTGAACCTGCAAGTTGTGACGTGCCTTAACCTCGCCAACAAGCTTCACGTGTCCGTAGCGCTTGCAGAGCAATTCGGCAATTTGAACATCAATCTCATCGATATTGTGACGTTGCACTGCAATGAGAGTATGCGGATCTTCGGCAATAGTCTGACTCATAATTAGATATAGTTTTAAATGGTTCCAGTTGTTTCTGATGAAAAACTACTACTTAAGGTGAACTTAGTCAACAGTTTATACAATTTAAACTTAATCACGAAAAACACCACATAAAACCCAACTACCCACCAGCCTGAAAACTGCGGAAATGTCAGTGACGCATATGGCACTCGAGCAAAACTCTCAACAATGAACAGTTCATACGTGAGGAGAAGGTGTGCGCCCCACGCACATATTTGTGAAACAACTGAAGATATGAGACCGAGCGCACCGGTAAGGAAGACGGCAAGCATTGTAAGCGGTATAAATGGCAATACAAGAATATTTGCGACCACTCCTATGATCGAGATCTGTCCCATCATATATAGTATAAAGGGTGAAACGAATATTTGAGTGGCGAACGTAGCAGCAAATATTCCACGCATACCGAACTTTTCTGGCACAAAATAAAATACTTTTTCGAGCGGTGTTGCAAGAAGTATGAGTCCGAGCGTTGCCAGAAATGAAAGTTGAAATGAGGGATCATGCAGGAGAATTAGTGGATTTTGTATGAGCATGAGGCAACCAGCAAATAGTAATGCTCGAGCTACATGATAATCTCTACGAATGATATTTGCCCCAAGTGCTATGCTCGCCATGAAACAAGAACGCACCACAGTTGCGCCACCACCTACAAGTACGCCGAACAAAATCATACCGATACCTCCAATCACGATACCCCATAATCTAGGTAAGCGTGCGAGAAGTCGACGCAAAGCATCTGCAACTATGGTGATATTGAATCCTGAAAGTACTACGATATGAATGAGCCCAACAGTCCGAAAATCATTGAGTAAATCTTTTCCGAGGGCACTTTTTTCTCCGACCACTAGACCTGCGGCCAAAGCTGAATGTGGTTCACCAAGAGTTTGGTTTAGGTTATTTACAAAACTTCTTTTTATTTTATACAGTACTGAAGTTATCCATTGTGATACTCCTGCAACATTCGCATTCTCATTTGCATCGCTTATGACCTGTGCACTCTTTATCTCGTAAAAAATATCTTCTTTTGCAAGATACCCTTTGTAGTCAAAAGCTCGACCTGTATTACTTTTAAAATTAAATGGCGCGGACAGATTACCTGAAAAATAAATCTGATCCGCATAATGAAACCGGGGATATAATTTTGTTTTCATTCGAATCAAAATATTTCCGGAACATGTTTCAACCTTTGCAGTATCATCTATAGATGAACTTAATTGATCCAAAGAAATATTCTGCGCTTTCACTACAAGCACCTGGCCACTCTCAGAAAATGAAGGATCTTTCACTATAGTTCCATATCCATAAACAGTATGTTTTAAACAGGAACCAATATCAGAAATATATTGGTGTAGTGATAACGATACTCGAAGTCCTGCAAGACCAATAATGATTGTCCAAAATATAATAACTCGTTTATTCACAACGAGTCATAGTACAACTGCAAAATAAATTTTTGATGAAATAATAATCAAGAACCGATGAAGGAATTTCCTAGGTCCGACCTAGAAGGCGCTGAACTCGCGAATAATACTCGCCTCATCTTCTCTGCTCAATGATTTTCTGTAACGTGTACCTTTTACGCCCTTTACCCTCTTTTCACACTCTGCCCATGTCTTATGTGTCTCGATAACTCCGCCAACCATACTGATATATGAATAGGCTTTTGCGCTCGACTTTAATGAACTCGATTTTTTCTTTTTTAAATCCGCTTCATTATGTGAAACATTAAGAATATCAGGTAGATCATATTGAGAGAGTGCTCCTTTGTAGAGTTTAGTATCCTGTCCATCAGCAAAGCTTGTTGCTATATGATCACAACGTTCATTGCCGAGGATGCCGATATGACCGCCGACATATTTCCATTCAACTTTTCTACCTGCAACACATGCATCCAGTCTCATCCAAAGATCTTTGTTGAGTACATCTTCTTTTGCTTTGGTGATCCACTTATTTTTCTTCCAGCCATGGATCCATTTGGTGATGCCATTGATCACATATGACGAGTCAGTGTGAACTAAAATATGAGAATCTTTTGCTGTAGATGAGATACCCTCAACACATGCCGTGAGTTCCATTCTGTTATTTGTCGTATGTTTTTCATCTCCACCTAGTTCGTTAACCTGATCACCCGCAACTACAACAGATCCCCATCCCCCAGGACCAGGATTGCCTCTCGATGAGCCATCGGTAAAGATCGTTATTTTTGTTTCAGTGTTATTCATGGGTATTGCTTATGGGTACTATTTTAGCATATCAGTATTAGGTAAATAAAAAGCGCACCAACCGGAGCTGGTGCGTTGTGATTAAGAAACTATCAGTGATTTTTAGTGTCACTAGACGGAGATCCTGTGCGCCTAGAGATAAGTAGCAACTGTTCAATCGCATCTGAGCGCAGTCTGGCTACGCTCGCGATCATTGATTCACGACTCGAAATAGAACCTTTCGTCCATTCATCAATAGCTGACCAAAAGACAATGCTAAAATCTTCCGCCGGCTTGACGACGGCATAGAATTCGTCATCCTTGCCACTCAAGGAATTAATCTCAGACTTCCAACAATCAAAATAGGATTCTTCGTGAGGTGACACTGGACGAAACCAGGACCGTTGAAAATACCAAAGACCATATGTCCCACCCATCTCCGAAAGCTTGAGAAGAAATTGTTCAATGTAGATATGGTCAACCTTTCCATCTAAGCTTCTTCCTGAATTGACCAGGATTGGAAAAGCAAAAACTCGATCCTTCACCGAAAAACTTAATGGTGCACGAATCGCACCATCGTAAAATCTCAAGTGACGGTTGACCCCTTCAATCTCCACCGTAGGATTATTTAATATGCTGATATATTCCCGAAACGGTTTAAACGGAAGCACCTTGAGGTGAGGACGAATCATTTCACCGGCTTTTTCTAATGAGAACTTGGACGTATCCTTACTCATAACTTTATTCTTTCTCTTTTATTTGTTTGTGATGTTCATCATGGTTATCGAGGCGTACCCCTCAAACCAGAACCTGTTCACAGACTACTCTTTTGAAAAGATAAGTCAAACCACCTTAAACAATATCAACAATCCTCAATCGCAACTCGGTCCTTCCTGCAAAGAGTGACTTCTCGATTGAAGCAATGAGATCGATGGGTTTACCAGGCACAAAATCTTTTACCCATTGTTCATTCGCCCCAAAGAAAGAAATAGCAGGAATCTTTTGACCATTTGATTTGGCAAAGCTTACTTCGACATGCTCTTTTGTTTTACCAAATATCTTGAGCGCAACGGGGGCAACTTTCTTGAAGAGAAAAACGGGCTTTGGATTATCCATGCCAAAAGGAGCGAGCTTGGCAATGTCGTTATACAAAGTCCAATTCAACTCATCCATCGAAAGTTCCATGTCGATCATTTCATCATCTGATAAAGTATTCATTCCTCGTGACTCCTGATTTGTTTCTTGTATCTTGGTTTTTGTATCTTGGATTTTCTTCTGTGCTTCATTCAAATGCGTATCAAGGAAATGCACCTGCTCTTTGGTTACTTCAAATCCGCCCGAATGCTTGTGTCCTCCGTATTTAATGAAGACTCCTTCTGGCACACCGCGCATAATCTCGACAACGCTCGATACTCCCTCTGAACGACATGATCCTTTGAGCATACCGTCGCCATCACGGCCCCAGAGAAAAACAGGACGTCTCAATTGTTCTGCACACGTATTTGCGACAAGCCCGAGGAGTGATGGTCGCCATTCTGGATTACCGAGAACAATCGCAGCTGGAAGCAGTGACTCATCAGCACCATATCGATCATGCAAAATCTTTTTTATCTCTTTCGAGAGTGCTGCAACTACGCCTTTGCGTTCATTATTAATAGTATCCAAATGATCAGCGTATGTTCGTGCATCTTCGTCAGTTTGTGCTGACAATAGACTAAACGCATCCATTGGCAAACCCATGCGAGAAGCCGCATTGATACGTGGTGTGATCATGAAACCAATATCATCTTCAGTGAGATGCTTCTGGGGAATTTTTAGTTTTTCCAAAAGTCGTATGAGGCCTTTGCGGGGACTTTGACGCAAGACATTCAGTCCATAGTATGCAAAAACTCTATTCTCCCCTTTGAGAGAAACCATATCAGAAAGCGTAGCAATGCCGACCATATCAAGTAACCATTTTTCATGTCCTTCTTTCCAACCATTTTTTAAAATTGTTTGCGTTTCATTCGCGTCATTCGCATGCATTTGTAATTTGCATCGCTCTTTCTCTTTCTTTATAACCGCTTGAATAAGCTTGTACGCCACCCCAGACCCACAAAGATTCTTGTCCGGATACAGACAATCATTTTGTTTATGATCAATGATAGCGAAAGCGGGTGGCAAGAACGCCGGCGGTTCATGATGATCGGTAATGATAACTTCTATCCCCTTCTCAACAGCACGCTCAACAGGTTTCACATCAGTGATGCCACAATCGAGAGTAATGAGTAGTTTCACTCCTTCACCGGCAAGTTGTTCAATCGCTTCAAGATTGAGTCCGAACCCTTCATTATGGCGATGCGGAATATATATAGAAAAATTCTTGTACCCAATACGTGTAAAAAAATCATTCCAAATGACAGCACCAGGGATGCCATCAGCATCATAGTCTGAGTACACTGCTATACGTTCATCCTTTTGTATCGCGGTGATAATTCGTAAAGCGGATTTTTCCGCATCTTTCAAAAGAAAAGGATCATGAGTGTGTAAATCATAGTCAGGTAAAATGAAAGCTTGAGCATCGGCAGCATCAGTAAAACCACGATGAAAGAGTATGTGCGAGAGTACCGGAGAAAAAGCGGCAAGCTTTGTCTGCTCGTCGTTGGTGATACTGCGTCGGATAGCGTACGGCATAGAAAAAAGTATAGCATGTAGGTTTTTTTCACCGCATTGACGAAGCGTGATTTAATGCGTCATTTATTTGACAAATGGATAAAAAGTGTTATGTTTTCTGCTGGATTACTTATTTATGAACATTCCCATAACATATCGCGGAGGGTCAAAGGAGGCCCAACCGCATATCACTCAAGCCATTGAAGCACTGCCATCACATTGGAGTGAGGCAGTTCCCCCTCGGACAAGCATCGAGATCGTATCGCGCGAGCGACTACCCCATGTCGAAAATACGTGGGGCAAAACAAGCACTGTGCCGCGCTTTTGGTTTGTTAAGATGGTGAGCACTGAGCAGTTCCAGCCCATCCGTATTTGCATCTGTCTACAGAAGATGCCGGATAAAGAGTATGCGCGTCTTTTCAAACGCGACATCCTCACAGGTATTCTGCTCAGCACCTTTACTCAAAAGCACATATACAATACCGTCAAAGAAACGCTCGACGAGTGGGTGCCTATGCGATATCAGATGGGTGCAGTAGTTGCAGAAGATCTCGCCTCATTGATCCTTGATCCCGAAGCTAACCCTCGCCTCGAACGCTTCGATAAAGAGCTGACAAAAAAGCTCAGAGAGCTTATTGCGGCAACGTAATTACAGACAGTCTTCATCATTTGGTGAAGACTGTTTTTTATTTTGTTAATTTTCTTATGTTAAAATAACCCTATGAATATAACTGATGACAACTGCATCTTCTGTAAAATAGTCAAAAAAGAAATTCCAGCGCATATAGTCTATGAGGACGATTCTTTTCTTGCTTTTCTTGATATCCGCCCTATATCTCCGGGACATACGCTCATTATTCCGAAAGATCATTACCGTTGGGTATGGGATGTACCTGAGCTTGGCTCGTATTTTGAAGTTGCGGGAAAGATTGCAAAGGCACAACAAAAATCATTTGGACAACAGATGGTGCAGAGCAAAATCATTGGCGAAGAAGTACCTCATGCTCATATCTGGATATACCCTGCCGAAGGGACACCTGGTGACAAAAAAGATTTTGAGGCGAATGCGGAAAAAATTCGAGATTATTTGAAATAAAAAGCACCCATACACGGGTGCTTTTTATTTAAGCCTTACTATCATTTAGGGCTTCAATACCAGGCAGAGTTCCTTGGGCTAGAAAATCAAGCATTGCTCCACCGCCCGTTGAAACAAAAGTAAACTTATCTTCTATGCCAAGTTTCGATATCGCTGACAATGTATCCCCTCCTCCAATCATTGATGTAGCACCGGCAGTCGTTCGTTCAGCCACCATCTCAGCGAGTTTAATTGTCGCCTCAGTAAATCCTTTTTAAAAAAGACCAAGGGGTCCGTTCCAGAGTATGAACTGGGCACTATCGATCCTTTTCTTTAGCTCAACCATGGTCTTTGGTCCTGCATCATATATTGCATCAAAATTTCCGACTTCGCTTGCACCTTTGACTGAATGATCCTGAATAATTACATCAGCAGGAATACTTACTTGAGCCTGACTGACTACGCTCGATATATTCATGTCACCTTTTGAAACCTTCGACATGCCAACATTGAATCCTTTTGCTTTGAGGGCGTCATTGGCCAGCGCGCCACCAATGAAGATCGTATCCGCGGTCTGCAAAAACTTATGTATCAGAGGAAGTTTGGTATCAAATTTTGCACCACCAAGGATAAAGAGGAATGGGTGAGCGGGATTGAACGCTGCGCTCAGGTTCTCTACTTCTTTCTGAAGCTGAAGACCTGCATAACTCGGCAAAAACTGCGTGATAGCACATACAGATGCATGTTCGCGATGTGAGACCGAAAAAGCATCATTTACATATATATCTGCGAGGGTGGCAAGTTGCTTGGCGAATTTTTTATCATTTTCTTTTTCACCTTCATTTTCGCGGATATTTTCAATCAAAATAACTTCTCCATCTTTGAGCTGTTCACTTGCAATAAAAGCTCCTGATATGTTTTTTACGAACATGACAGGAATGTCTTTCTTATCCAAATATGCAGAAACTGGAGCTAGAGTTGGTTTTTTTATCAGAGAAGGACCCTCTCCTTGATCTGGAGCAAGACCATCTGCAGTTTCAATATGGCTGATCAAGATGAGTCGTGCGCCATGAGAACGTAAAAATTCTATTGTTGGAAGTGCCTTGCGAATACGATAGTCATCACTGATGATGCCATTTTTTATCGGCACATTAAAATCAACACGAACGAGCACTTTGACGCCAGAAAGATGAGGAATATCGTTGAGTGTCTTCATCTTATTTCAACAAATCAACAGCTTTGAGTAATTCAACAAAACCAGGAGCGTTGACACTTTCTCGTCCAACGAGAAGGCCATCGACTTTGCCGATAGCGATGATATCGGGAGCATTGCGATAGTTAACTGAGCCACCGTAGAGTACTTTCACCTTCACACCAGCATCTGGACCGAACAAATCAGAAAATACTTTCTTTACAAAAAGTGACGATTCGTAGATATCTTCATTCTTCATCGCTTCTTGCGCACCGATAGCCCAGATAGGTTCATACGCAAGAACGATATCACTCGAAAACTTTGCGGGTATATCTGCCAAACTTTGTTTGATTTGATTTTTCAATGTATCTAGATATGCGCCAGCCTCGTCACGAGAAGCTTCGCCGACACAAATGATAGGAGAAAGACCTGCATCAAGTACTGCTTTTACTTTTTTTGAAACAATACTGTCACTCTCCCCGCGCGCACGTTGTTCTGAGTGTCCGATGATGACATATTTCACACCAATCTCTTTGAGCATTGTGGCGCTGACTTCACCAGTAAAAGGTCCTCGATCGACTTCAACCGAGACTGATTGTGCACCCATATGGAAAAACTTACTTTCATTTTTACTTGTGCATGAAACGATAAATGGAAACGGCGGACAAATGACAGTTTCAACTGACACAAGACTATCTGAAGCTCTTTTTATCTTACGAGCTATCTTCTTTGCTTCATCCAGAGTGACTGGATTCATCTTCCAATTTCCTACTATGAGTTTTTTATTCATAGGAATAATTGTAACATAGCTCTGCATACAAGGTATTATGATACAATTATCTCATCTATGAATCGTTCACACGCATCCAAAGGGTTCACTTTCATTGAAATGCTTGCCGTATTGGCAATAATCGGGATCTTATCTGCCATGGTTATATATTGGTATGGATCAGCTCGAAGCAATGCGCTACTTAGTTCAACTACTGATTCAATAGTTGCCACACTCGAAAGTGCAAAAAACAACGCCCTTGCTGGTAAAAATGGTCAAAGCTATGGAGTGAAGTTCGCCACATCTACCTATATCTCATTTATTGGCACAACATACAGCGCTGTTGCAACTACAAATATCGCTTATACAGTCGACAGTTCTCTCTCATTGAGCGAAACAATCTCTGACCCAAACAATATCATCATCTTTGACCGACTCACGGGCGCTGCAAATACCACTGCAACTGTCACAGTCATGCAAGTAAGCAATAATGCAAATAAGAAAAATATCCTTATTGAAAATCAAGGGGATGTTGGTGTGGTACAATAAATACATATGAGTTCGCATCGTTATATACGAGGCATAAGTGTCGTTGAGATCGTCGTATCAGCAGCTATCATCGCTACTGCGGTCACCGGCATAGCTGGTGCATGGCAACTCTATCTCAAAGTTTCAAATCTGAGCAATCAATACGCGCAAGCAAACATGCTCATCGAAGAAGCGTCTGAAGCGCTCAGTGTTATGCGCGATACTAACTGGACGAGCACTATCAACCCTCTCACTGTTAACACGACATATTATCTCTACTGGAATGGCAGTGCATATAGCGGAACGACCACACAACAGATCAGTCAAGGAAAATATGTTCGTACAATCGTATTCCAATCAGTCGTACGTGATGTCAATTTTGACATTGCATCATCTGGTACAGTCGATCTAAAGACAAGAAAAGTCATTATCACTGTATACCCATTCGGCAATGCATCGACCACATTAGCTCAGGCTCAACTACTTTTACATAATGTCTACAACAATTAATACAAAACGTGGATTTACACTGATGGAAACACTTGTATACGCAGGTGGTTTGGTATTATTGCTCGCTGCTATGCTTACCCTCCTGTCTGCTACCTATGACTGGTACAGAAACACGACCGTCGGTTCTCGCGTCGACCAAGTCGCACTCACGCTCGCTGATCGTATCGAAAGAGATATCAGGACTGGTCAAAGCACTAATAGTGCAAACTCATCTTTCGCAACTACTTCTGGAGCCGTGTCTATAAATGCGCTCATAAACTCTGTAGTTGTTACGAAAAGGTACGCGCTTGTAAATGGACGCATAACATACCAAGAGAATGGTGGAACAACTCAATACCTTTCACCATCTGACACAACAATATCTCGTTTTTATATTTCAGATATATTAACTGGGGTTTCAGAAGCAATCAAATTTGATATCGATATTACCTATGGCACCAAGACAGGAACCTCAACCCGCACGTATAGTGATGTGGCAATCATGCGAAATTCATACTAATACTACTTATGAGAAAAAATCTTTATAACAGAGGCCAGGTCATCATCCTTAATACGATTCTTTTTCTGGCGGTATCACTCTTGCTGATTAACGGTGTTGCGTATCCTATACTTTCCCATTACACAGCTACTCAGGGGCTTATTCAGTCAAAACAGTCATTTTTACTTGCAGATAGCGCTACAAACGAAGCGCTTTACCGCCTCAAAAATAATCTCACAATCGGTTCCACAGAAACAATCACCCTTGCATCGAGTTCGGCTACTATCATAGTGACCAATACTCCTTCAGGCAAAAGAGTGGCGATCACTTCACCTGGTAATACATACCAAAGAAATATTCAACTCGACCTGACACTCGGTACCGGTGTTTCATTTCACTATGGCATCCAGTCAGGACAAGGTGGATTTGTACTACAAAATAACTCAACAGTTACAGGTAATGTTTTTTCAAGTGGAACCGTAGTCGGTAATGGTAATACTATATACGGTGACGTGATTTCAGCTGGCTCCAGCGGCTTGATTAGCGGTATATACGCCACTGGGACTATATACGCTCATACACTGCAAAATTCTAGAGCAGGTAAAGATGCTTTTTACTATAGTGCAGCAACAATAGATAGCTATACAGGGTCGCATGTCACGGGTATAAAATACCCGAATAGTACAGATCAGACTCCAGTCGATCTGCCCATTGATGATGCCCAGATAACTGAATGGGAAAATGACGCAGCCGCTAGTGGAACAGCGACGTGTTCTGGAGGAACATATACCATCACTTCAAGTGTAATCATTGGCCCCATAAAAATACCCTGTGATCTTGTCATCAGCGGCAGTCCAACAGTTACTATTAAAGGACATATTTGGGTAACTGGTAACATAACTATTCAAAATAACTCCATCCTTAAAATGGACTCAAGTTTAGGTGCTCAAAATGTGGCGATTATAGCTGACGATCCAACCAACAGATTAACAGGTAGTCTCATTAGCATCCAGAACAATGCTGCTTTTCAAAATTCTGGAACAACTGGTTCATTCGTATTTATGATTTCACAAAACAACAGTGCCGAAAATGGCGGGTCAGTCAATGCGATAACGTTGAGCAACAATACTACTGCTCTTGTAGCTTATGCTGCACATGGCCTTATTCCACTTTCAAATAATATTTCATTGAAAGAAGTGACGGCATACAAGATTACTCTTCAAAATAATGCCAATGTTATATACGATACTGGTTTGCCAAATACATTGTTCCAAGCTGGTCCAGGTGGTGGATATAATGTATTGAATTGGACTGAAATATAAAAAAACGCTCACATTGTGTGAGCGATTTTTTATTCTCTTTTAGATAGCATTCACGAGAGAATACATCGGCGTAATCATAGCGACCGCAAAGAAACCGACACCAGCAGCGATGATAACCATGATAACTGGTTCGATGATGGTAGACATGTCTTTTGTCTTTTGATCGACATCATCCTCGTAGTAACGCGCAACACCAGTGAGCATCTCACCTATCTTTCCTGTTTCTTCACCTACACTCATCATTTCTGAAAGAAATATCGGGTACAGTTTCACGTTATCGGCAAATATTTTTGACATAAGACCACCGTTCTTGATGGCGTCACCAGCCTTTTCGAGGACAGAACGGAAATGAACATTTTGAATGACTTGGGACGTGATCGATACTGACTCAACAAAATCAACCCCAGCACCAAGGAGTGACGAGAGTGTACGTGCAGTACGAGCGGTATTTACTTCTTGCACCAAGGGGCCCAATATAGGCAACTTGATCATCAGGCTATGATTGATATTTTTTCCTGTAGCAGTTTTTGACCAGCGAGTAAATATGAAACCGAACACTATAACAGCAACGAGTAGATAGAGCCCGTAGTTTTGAATAACATTACTAATGCCAAGAATAATCTGTGTAGTGAAAGGTAGCTGAACATTGAGATCAATGAACGTCTTCATGAGGGTCGGAATAACAAAAGTAAACATCAGAATAGCAACGATAACCATGGCACATATGATGACTGCAGGATACATGAGTGCACCGCGGACACGTCGCTCGAGGTTATATGCACTCTCAAGCTGCAATGCAATGACTTTGAGGGATTCAGCGAGAGTTCCAGACTGCTCACCAGCATGAACCATCGATACAAAGAGCTCAGAAAAAACTTTTGGATGCTTTGCAAGCGAATCAGAAAATGTAAGGCCCTTATCGATACCATCGCGTACATCGAGGATGATTTCTTTGAGATTTTTGTTATGCGCCTGACGCTCGAGGACTGACAATGCACGTGACAAGGGTAGGCCTGCTGAAACCATTGAGCCAAGATTGCGAGCAAAGTTTATCTTATCAATCGCTTTAACTGTTTTAAGAAAGTCGAGTGATATGTTCATCTTGAGACCAGCACCACCCTTTTTCTTTTCCTGAACTGAAACAAATTCGTCACCACTCTCATGTATTAAGCGGTACAACTCATAGCGGTCAGCAGCATCACGTTCGCTTGTGACGATCTCCCCGCTTGGCTTTTTTACTTTAAAAACAAAATGGCTCATATCGTTGTATTATTCTGATATAACACGCAACACTTCTTCTATCGTGGTGAGACCAGCAGCACATTTATAAATACCGTCTTCGAGCATAGTAAGCATCCCCTCTTTCTTTGCCTGAGCTTCGATAGCCGATGACGTTTCCCCTTTCATAACTAGATCCTTGATCGATGGCGTCATCTTGAGCACTTCATGGATACCTACACGGCCCTTAAAACCATCATCATCAACACCGGCTACAGGTTTGTAGAACTGCACGTCCTTCCATGTTGCATCTGGTTTAAGAACCTTATCTGCCTTGAGTGCCCGAAGGACATTGTCCATATCAACTCTCTTTTCGAGCTGTGAAAATTCTGCCTTTGAAAGGTCGTATGCTGTCTTTGTATCAGTCAATCGGCGAACGAGACGTTGACCAATGACAACATCGAGCGTTGATACCAGAAGAAATGGTTCTACTTTCATATCAAGGAGACGTGGGATAGCACCTGCAGCTGAGTTGGTGTGGAGAGTTGAAAGAACGAGGTGACCAGTGAGTGCGGCATTGACCGCAAGAGCCGCGGTTTCATTGTCACGGATCTCACCTACCATGATGATATCTGGATCCTGACGGACGAGAGTACGTATACCTTGTGAAAATGAGAAACCAATCTCAGGACGTACCTGTGTCTGATTGATGCGTGCCATCTGATATTCGATAGGATCTTCGATAGTAGAAATGTTCACGTCAGGTGTATTCAACAGATCCAACATCGTATAGAGAGAGGTAGTCTTACCGGAACCAGTCGGACCAGTGGTAAGGATCATACCGGTCGTCTGTTTGAGAGCATCGTGAATGCGTTCCAGGCCTTCACCGTGGAAGTGGAGATACTCAAGAGTAAAGCCGGAGATATTTTCACGCAACAGACGCATAACAATCTTTTCGCCGTAGTATGTAGGCAAAATAGACACACGGAATGAAACTTTTTCGTTTGTAAGATCTACTTTGAAACGACCATCTTGTGGGAGACGCTTTTCATCGAGCTTGAGGTTTGAGAGCACTTTGATACGAGCAGAAACCGAAGGCCCTGCTTGGCGTGGGAGAACCATGGCATCATGGAGAAGGCCGTCGATACGATAACGAACGAGCACCTGCTCTTCCATTGGTTCTATGTGAATATCTGACGCATTTTGGAGGATAGCGTGTTTGATGAGTGTATCAACGATACGGACCACGGGAAGATCTTCAGCGATTTTCTTTAGGTCTTCTTCAGAAGCAGCTTCGCCTTTTTCTTCCGAGATCATCTTGATCGTATCTGTTTCCTTTTGGATGATATCTCCGAACTC
Organism: Minisyncoccota bacterium; assembly: GCA_028713005.1. Classification (GTDB taxonomy): domain Bacteria; phylum Patescibacteriota; class Minisyncoccia; order Phycocordibacterales; family PALSA-1337; genus C7867-002. The sequence goes on from JAQTPC010000004.1 coordinate 73,331, forward strand.
AGCTTTGAGACTTTTTTGATATTGAACGAGAGCCTCTTTGATAGATTCGCTGTCAGTGAGGCGAGGCAAGATCTTGAGGTGAACTTTCTTCTTTATGAAATCGATAGCAGAGAGATCGTTCACGTCGAGCATGGCAACTTCGAGTGTCGTATCGGTTTTTTTGAATGCAACGATACTATGTCCACGAGCGATTGGTTCTGGGATGAGTGAGAGCGTATCAGTTGGCAACTTTCTATTTTTGAGATCTACGAAAGGGATACCGAGAACATACGCCTGCATACGACGGAGATTGTCCGCAGTGATCTTGCCTTGAGTAACGAGAATATCCCCCAGACGCTTACTGGTATCATCTGCCTCTTTTTTGGCATTTTCCAAATCTTCTTTGGATACAAGTCCAGAGTCGAGGATGAATTTATAGAGCTGGGTATCTTCGATGAGCATCGATACTAGTATATCAAAATAAATTACTGCAAGATATGCGTACAACTTGATGTCTGGCATTTATGTGCTAGTGTTTTGCATAGCAACACTGAACATCAAAAACAAAAGGAAATGTTATGAATGACCGATCACCCAAAACAACAAATGGGGCTGTGGTTGATTCATTCGAACCAAGCCCTTTCATAAGCAGAAATGCTCTTGAAATCTACTTGTCCCATATAGGCAAAGTTCCCCTCCTGACTCTGAAGGAAGAAATTGATCTCTTCAAAAAGATCAAATCTGGCAACAAAAAAGCACGCCAACACATGATCGAGGCAAACTTACGATTTGTTGTGAAAATAGCCAAAGAATTCGAAGGCCGTGGTGTGGCCCTCCTTGATCTCATCAATGAGGGAAAAGATCGGAAGAGCACACGTCTG
>JAQTPC010000024.1 GCA_028713005.1 Minisyncoccota bacterium
CTGTCAACGAGATCCTTTGCTTCCTTCAAACCGAGGCCAAGGACTTCTTTGACAACCTTGATAACAGCACTCTTCTGGTCACCAGCAGCTGCGAGGTGAACAGCGAATGTACTCTTCTCATCTGCAGCGGCACCAGCGGCAGCAGGAGCAGCGACTGCAACAGCAGCAGCTGATACACCGAACTTCTTTTCGAGTAATTTGACGAGCTCGTTCAAATCGAGAACTGACATTGTCTCAATGCCCTCAACGAGAGCCTTGAACTTTGATGGGATTTCTACAGGTTCCATAATGGTAATTTAAATTAAATAATTGTAATTGATAAAGAAAACTAAACTGTCTTTTTCTTACTGATCTCACTCAATGCCATAACAAATCCCTGAATAGGTGAATTGATGACGTTGACGAACATGCCACGAAGAGTATTGAGAGGTGGGATAGCTGCGATAGCAACCATCTCGTCCTTGCCCATATACTTTGCTTCGAAGACACCACCCTGAATAGCGACCTGACCTTTGAACTTCTTTTCGAATTCGTAGACACCGCGAGCTGGAGCGACAAGATCGGTACTATATGCAAGTCCGAACTCCCCTACCAATGCTGGCATGGTGCCTGCGTATTTCTGAGCATCGAGAGCGTGAGCGGTCAATGTCTTCTTTGCAACAAAGAATCCGACGCCTTCCTTTTTGAGGGCGCGACGCATGGTTGTTGAGTCAGAGACTTTGAGACCGTGAACGTTAACGAAGACGAGGGACTTTGCGCCCTTCATGATTGTCTCGAGCTTTTCAATAATCTCTTTCTTTTGTGCTTTTGTACGAGCCATATTTTGTTAATTTCCAATACTCAATAATTCAATGCTCAATTGAAACACATGCTTCATTGATCATTGCATCATTGCGCTATTGATTATTTTATTATAATCGACCAAAGCTTTGACGTTATGAGATTTTTCCTCGGAAAGTCTTATAGGTCCACTTTCATGGACACATGCCTTCTGTCTTAAGCCTTGTCAGCCAAGATATCACAGGATTTAAGAAGAGGCAAGGTGCGACAAAAATTCATTTATCATATTCACAATTGTCATACGATCTGCATCAGTCATGCCTTTGATGATACGGTGCGATAAATAACTCGAGAATCGACGGGCAGTATCATGTAATCTGGATATTTTTCCGGTGCGTGCAAGATTTTCAAGCTGATCAATCTTGCGCAGCGTTGCCGCGAAGACATCCTTCCCTTTTGAGTTAGCAATTGAGGATGACAAAGATTGAACGACTTTCTTCATTGATTCAAGAAATGCGACTGGATCCGTTACCGCGTTTGCTTTTACATTCATATCGCCCGCGCCATCCCCGTCTATATCAACCACAAGATCCGGTGCATTGAATATGAGACTTGAGGATGCTGAACTACCGAGAGGTGCTATGTCCAATGTCATTGTTGCATTCATGAGCGGTGTAGTCGGGAGATCTATATAAGAAACTTTTTCGATTGTACCCTTACTACCCAGTCTGGAAATATCAAAATTGAATGGTCCAACGCCGGCACCCTTAATGACTACTGTATACGGCCCAGATCCATCATCAGGAATCATGACCGAGGTATCGCGCCCGCTATCTGATTCATCGCTGATATCAAAACTACTCCCCGGTATATCGGCATCATAGAATGTATACAGATCATCTTCAACATCAGCCGGAATGCCAGCTGGCTTTGGTATAACACCGACGTGATTGCCATTTTGATCGTATACATGAAGCTCAACTGGTGAATGAGTCGATAACTCAAGAGGAAACTGTTCCTTTGAATAATCTGGCTCACCTAAAGTTACTCCCGGAATAGTACGAATTATACTTTCTATTTTTGCATCACTGGACATGGAACTAACATCGTTATTTTTGATGACTGCATCAACAATCTTCTCAGTAGACGGAGATTCTAAGATATTTGCGTGGGCTATATTCTTTGCACCGGACGCTTTCACATCTACTGAAGTTGTCGTACCCGCATCATATGCAGCACTTTGAGCAATAACGGTACCGTCACCCATATTTGAAAGAATATTTTTGTGTCCACGATCAGTGAAAGAAATTACCTGAGCAGTCATGGCATTCCATCCCACGATAGCCCAGCGTTTGATCGTGCTTGGCCAAGGGAATGTATCGAGTATATTATGCAGCGCTGCCGCGGAAGCCATAAGTGACTGATTTGGATAGCCGACCGACGACGAACCGATAATAGTACCTGGTAACATTGAAAGATACTGCGCAGATGGAAGGAGCGAATACGCGCTCGGCATATTCCTACCGAGCTCCTGCGCAACACTAGCTTTCAAAATATATCCCTTGGCTATCTCCTCAGTATCTCCATAGAGAAGTGCCGTAATAGCCTGAGGTGTACCGAGATATGGAACTGCTACAGATATGACTGAGTCGATGAGACTCGCCTCACCTTTTTCCGCAAGTGTCTTAACTAGATATTTTGAAACCAGACCACCATTGGAATGTGCGACCAATGTCACCTTCCCCGTCTGTGACCGTGACGATATATCCTCAACAAGTTTGATGAGAGACTCAGTCGTTGTTGCTTTTTGTTCTGCACCGTTCACCACTTCTACTATCGGCTTGCGCCAATCATACCCGAAGCCGTGCCACTCATTGATTGTTCCTGCACGAGCAAGGCCGTCCAAGAAAGACATGAACTTAATATATACACTGTATATTCCAAAAACTGATCCGATAGGGCCCCCACTGAAAATAGACGGATCAACACTCTTACCATCAGTATTTAAAAACAATTTTCTAACATCATCGTTGCGATTTGGTGCCCAAAGTGTGTTTGTGTGGGCACCGAGCAGTGATGAATCAGTTCTATACAGTGAACTGGCTTCAAGTCCAGAAATAAAAAGGATGCTCGAACAACATGCGCTCACCGACTCTGTTATAGGTTTTGCGGTGAGCCATGGTTTATATGTAACTGCACCATAGAACATTGAGGCATTCGGACCATCAACACTTCCCCACCAATTGTCTCGTGCTATCACCGGATAATTTCCTTTATTGCTGATCGCATATCCATTACTATTTACTATTAATGAATGGTCGATAGTTAGTAGCGAGTGCTGACCATCAAAATCCGCGAAGATAGTTATGCCATATGCGTTATCCCTAATGCTACTCGCGCGAATATCAGCAATTCCGTCCCACAAAAGTAGGCCTGAGCCACTGTTGCCAGCTATAGTTGATGTTGAGATACTCACACTACCTTTGAGTGCATAAACCATAGCGCCTTGTATATCTGCATATGCGATAGTACTTGATACTCCAGTTATATTTATATTACCTATTCTTTCATGTATAGAAACATGTGCATCAGGTCTTCCTGCAATCACGAGATACCCACCATCTATATTTATATTTGGTTCATTGAGTGTTTTTGGATCAGCATCGACTATAACTCCTGCATCGATAGTTAAACTTTGTCCTTTTGATACATACACATCTTGAGTCAACAAATACGGACTACCCTCAAGTGTCCATGTTACATCACCCACCAATGTGCCTCCCACTTTTGTACCAACAAAAGAAGAAGCATATGTATATAAAAAACTACTAAGGAGAACTAGAATAGTTACAACTAAGATGCGATAAAAATAACGTTGATTCATCAGAATAATATAAGTTTGATAATGCTAATAGCGTATCAAACAGAGATAAATTTCTGATGAAGAAAAACTAAAGGAACGATGAAGCTGCCATGCGGTCCTACCCTTCTACAGGTAGACCTGTGTTATTTTTATCTAAAGAGCAACGCCGCTTGAGTATCAAGTGAACTGCCCCACTGGCCGACCGCATAGAGTATAAAGAAACTTAGGGCCAGAATAACTACAAACCCGAAGAAAAATCTGAAAAAACTTTTGTCGAAGGGATTGACCATATGTACACATTATACCATGATATCACTCTGCTATTTTGATGTATAACTATATACCAACGCATCAAATTGAGCTTTGTTTAAGCTTGTGCCAGTGACTTTGTTTGAACATGACCAGTCTGCATTTGGATACAAGAGGCCAGTATGGTT
>JAQTPC010000005.1 GCA_028713005.1 Minisyncoccota bacterium
TGAGGCGAGGATAGCATTGTCTTTTGTTTCTTCGCGGTAGCCCCAACCGTCGAGGACGATAAGCATAGTGGTTTTCATAGGGCGTAATTGTAGCATATTTGCCACTAATTTTTTAAGTTTTTACTCCATATGCACAAAATCCCCCGAAGGGGATGTTGCGCCATAGGGTAGGCTACTCATTTCATTGATTTGGGTAAGAATTCCAAAATTACAATGTGGTGTCCTAATTGCCAGCGTAGCCGGCATATTTTGTATGGACCCTAAAAATATGAGTTAAGGATCTTCCCGTATTTCGTGAGATGGTAACCTAGTACTAATTATGAATCTAAATTGACAAAAGTCAAATAGTATTGGTGTATAAACCTGTGTACAAGCTGTGCAAAAGTGCCATTTTTCTGGGGACAACAGATTAGATGTGTAAAATAGAAAAAAGTAAATAGTAAAAAATTACGCATGCATATTTGACTTAGTTACTAAAAATAATGTACTGTTTTCACAGATATTGGTTGTGCCTGCCGATATTACTTGATATGTGTCTTTGGTTCGAGAGTATCGCTCCAAAGATGGGATAGTATCCTTTTCAAGTAAAAACAAAAGGCGAGAAAGCTAGTTGAAAAATGAATACGAACATTAAGAAGTTTGAGTCGTCGAGATCATTCTATGAGATGCTCAAGTGTGCCAGTGGTTTGGAGTGGTCATTTAGTAAATTTTGCGATAAGAACGACCTTTCCATTCGTCATCATGCTCTTGGTCAATGGGGTCGGATCGAAAGGTTCGTCCTTCGACTGCGATTGGCTCGAGCAGTTGTGATCGGGTTGGTCATTGTCGGCTTACTGAACTTTGTTGTTCGGTTGACACCAATAGTGCTCAACATGTCCGATGCAATGCACTCGGTTATGTGGTTAATGTTTATTATCATTCTTGCGCTGTGGAGCATGTTGAAATTAGTATCTGAAATCGTGAAAATAACTGATGAAATGCTTGATTCATGGATAGCTCAACACTGGCTAACAAAGGACTTTGAGGAAACATTCAAAGCTGTTGCTGATTTGAGAGAAGACAGAACTTCTCCTTATTCAGAGATCAATTGGATGAGGCCGCGTTGCGCTGTCTCTGATGCAGAAGGATATTTCTTTATTCCTTTGCATATCACTAAACAATGTGAAGCAAAACTTGTATCTATGATCGTGCATGGCTGTCTCGATGACTCCGAAGAGAAGAAACATGTAAATAAGACGAGGCTAAATGAATTCTTTTTAGCTTGTCAGCGTCTCGGAATTATTTCTACAGACGAGAAAGTTGGAACCTATTACGGAAAAGCGAAACGGGCGCTCAAAAAAACGAGCAAGGATTTAGCGATGGCTTCGTAATTGTTCTTTGTCCGAATTCAAAAAGCGCATACCCTTGAGGTATGCGCTTTCTTTTATATATTAGACAATATAAGTTCTGGTTTCTATAGGTTGAACCTCTACTTCTGCCCGAAAGCCTTCTTTCCTGGATACAAAGCCTTTTTTCCGAGCTGTTCTTCGATGCGGAGTAACTGGTTGTACTTTGCAACACGATCAGTACGTGAAAGTGAGCCGGTCTTGATCTGACCAGCACCAGTACCTACAGCAAAGTCCGCGATAGTAGTATCCTCGGTTTCGCCAGAACGGTGAGAGATGATAGATGTGTAACCAGCCTTCTTTGCAAGATTTACTGCATCGATGGTCTCAGAGACTGTGCCGATCTGGTTGAGCTTGATGAGGATAGAGTTGGCAATACCTTTTTCGATACCTTGGCCGAGACGCTCGATGTTGGTGACGAAGAGATCATCACCAACGATCTGAACTTTCTTGCCGAGAACCTCGGTCATCTTTGCATAACCAGCCCAGTCATCTTCAGCGAGACCGTCCTCGATAGAGATGATAGGGTATTTTGAAACGAGCATTTCGTACCAAGTGACCATTTCTTCTGAGGTGAGCGACTTGTTGTCGCGAGTGAGGACGTATTTGCCTTCTTTGTAAAACTCGGTCGCAGCAGCATCGATAGCGATACAGATGTCTTTACCAGGTAAATAACCAGCATTGGCGATAGCTTCCATGATGACTTCGAAAGGAGCTTCATTTGAAGGGAGTGATGGAGCAAAGCCGCCTTCATCACCAACGGTTGTGGCGAGACCACGATAGTGGAGGATCTTTTTCAATGCGTGGAATATTTCGTCACCTGCGCGGAGCGCCTCTTTGAATGATTTGAAGCCTACAGGAATGACCATGAACTCCTGGATATCAGAGGAATTTTCAGCGTGCTGTCCACCGTTGATGATGTTCATCATAGGAACAGGCATTCGGATTTCAGTTGCACCAGATTTTGATGCTTTTGATGCTGTGCCAGCGATCTTGTTGAAATAGATATAGAGAGGCTTCTTCATGCTCTTTGCAGAAGCGTGCGCGAAAGCCATTGAAACACCGAGGATAGCGTTGGCACCGAGCTTGGCCTTGTTTGGTGTGCCATCAAGCTTGATGAGGGAAAGGTCGAGCGAACGCTGGTCAAATGATTTACCTTTGAGGGCCTTGAGGACGAGAGTGTTCACATTCTTTACTGCCTTTTGAACGCCTTTGCCGCCGTAGCGTGCCTTATCACCGTCACGGAGCTCGATAGCTTCATGGCTGCCTGTTGAGGCACCAGACGGGACTGCGGCACGCCCGAATGAGCCGTCAGAGAGAGTAAGGTCGACCTCTACCGTAGGATTGCCACGTGAGTCGAGTATTTCGCGAGCCCAAACTGATTTTATTTTTGTCATGAGGGTATGTTGGTTATTAATTATATTTGTGTATAGGGTGCTATTCTACCGCACAACCTCTATTTTTCAAAAATTCCATAGAAGGGAAAAGTGTGGTACTTTAAATCATTATGACAAAAGAAAAGGCTCTCGAATTATTGAATATATATGGAAAAGCATGGGTTACACGTGATCCAGATTTGATTGTGACCATCTTCATAGAAGATGCGACGTATAATGATCCTCATGAACCAGAAAATATTGGCCGTGAAGCTATCCGAGCGTATTGGATGAGTAAGGTAGTTGGGGAACAAAAGGATATTTCATTCAAATTGCTGAATTATTGGGTGACAGATAATGAAGTGATCGCTGAGTGGTATGCAGAGTTCATCGATACAAAAAGGAATTTGAAAATTCAGATGACTGAAGTTGCTATCTTTACAGTAAAAGGAGACAAGTTTGGCGGGCTTCGGGAATATTATAAGACAGTTAAAACACCTTTGTAGTGTTTAAATAAAAAAGCGTCCCCATATGTGCAGGACGCTTTGTGTTTTAGTTTGCTTCAACCAACTATTTGCAATTCAAGGGAGCGGTGGACCGCCGCCGCCAGAACCGTTTGTGCCACCACCGAGGGCTGGTAACATCGGCAGTTGAGCGAGGTTGCTATATGTAATCGGAGGAGGATATATGCCCTTGGTCATGTTGGTGTGATAACTTGTTGGCAGACCATTGGTAAACACTCCCGTCTGGTAGAACCCATAGCCGTTCGTGATGCCGGTGATGTCGAACGTGTCAGTGCCACCGACTGCTGTATTGCTCACAATGAGGGGTGTCATTGAGAGGTCTCCACTGTATGCCTTCAACACATATGACTGACCAGCCGCGGAGTTGATGGTGACACGAAGGGTATTCGTGTTCAAGCCTTCGATTTTTTGAATAAAAGGCACCAGTGGCACGCTGACTTGGAATATGTTCGTTTGAACCACCGCCGTGCCAAACAAGTTACCGTTGGTCCCAAAGGTCAGGGTGTTCGCTTTGAACACCGCACTACCTGTGGGAATCAAATCAATCAGAACAGAGAAATCCCCGTTCGTAGTGATACGGAACACTTGTCCTCCATTTGCAGATCCGCCAAACCAGGTGACGCCGAAGTAGTCGCCGTTCGGCCCAGGTGTCAATCCTTGCGGGAACGTATAGTCGGTGCCGGGGAAAGTATATAGAACCTTGTATTCGCCTGTCGGTTTGATTTGGAATACACCCCCCGCTCCTGATGACCAGGTGCTACGGAAGATATTATCCGGTCCCAACACCAACGCCTGCTGAGGATTGCCCCCATCGGTGGTGTTGGTGAAGCTGTGGAGTGCAGTGATGGAGTGATTGGTCGGGTTGACTCTGAAGAATGCTCCGGCATCATATTTGCCACCGGATTCTGTCAGCCCATAGAGATATCCATCGTTGGGATTGTAGGTCAGTCCTGCCCAGGGGCTGGCACCATTGGTATTGGCAAACGGAGTGACCCACAGGAGGCTGCCGTTGGTGCTTACCGCACCGACGACTCCGTAGTTACCAGATGATCCGCCGGACGGAGTCGTGTAGTAAACAATACCGCTTCCGGGGATGGTAATAACGCCACCCATTGGTCCGTCGCCATTATTTGTGCCGTCAAAGCGCAATATATTGGTATAGGTGTCAGCGAGCACGTTGTATTTGAACAGATGGCCGCGGTTGAATATCAAGCCATTTGCTGAACCATACAAGTCCGTGCCGATCATGAGTAAAGGACCCATTGGAGAATTGGCATTTGTCGCTGTTGATGATGAGAACGCATACAACGTATCCATTTGCCCCGATTCACTGACGCTAAAGATCGAGCCGCGCGGGGCATTCGTGCCGCCGCGATTGCTCGTGCCGTAAAATACCCCGTTGGACACTGAAAGCAGTGGCCCGAAAGAGATCCACGGAACTGAAGTGATGTTGGTGTAGGTAATTGCTGCGGTGGCCTTTGTGCCACCCAGCGCCAGAGTTGTCATAACCGCAAAAGCGGCTAAGAGTTGAGTTAGTTTTTTCATTTTATTTGCAATGTGCTTTCTGCCTGTCGTGTTTTTTGTGTGACTGATTACAAACGCGAGCCTAAATGGACATCATACCCAAAAGGGTGTTTATAATCTGAAATATGACAGCAATATTCCTGTAAATTTCTAACACATTTTTCTAATTTCTGCAAGTTAGAATGGTTTCATAAATAAAAACCACCCGATTGCTCAGGTGGCTTTGTGAATGATGTCGAAGTTCAGTCAAATATTTTCCTACACTGCTGTATTTGGGAAATACCAAGACAAAAGCAAATGACTGATGTTGCAAAGGCAATGACACCAAGTGTCACTGCGGACATGTCCCTGATCTCATACCCATTGTAGTGGATCATGAAGAGGGTCGCTGAAGTGAGAAGGGTAAATACTGCCAATGCAGAATATAGCATTATCATGATTGCGTAGCCTAGAAGGGCTAGAACAGGACGTTTTGATTTCATAAGGAACTTATAGTGTTGAGGTTTCGTTGTTTGTAAAAATATTAACAACTAATTGCCCATTTTGTCAATGTCTGCTATAGTGTCGCCATGAATAAGAAACCTATCATTCCAACAGCTCCCGTAAAACCTGATGCAGACACATCATGGGGCAATGTTGCTGAGTGGTACGACGGTCTCCTCGAGCAGTCGGCAGACTCATATCAAAAGAAAGTCTTGATGCCAAACCTGGTGCGCATCATTGGCCCAAAGAGAGGTGTGACAATCCTCGAGAGCGCCTGTGGTCAGGGATATTTTGCGCGTGCATTTGCCAGTCATGGTGCTACTGTCACCGGTGCTGACATCTCAAATGAGCTCGTGGAGCTTGCTCGAAAACATAAAGACAATAAAAAGGATGTTGTATATCACACAGCTCCAGCGGATCAACTCACTTTTGCAAAAGATGCTTCATATGAGGTTGTTGTGATCGTTCTTGCTCTTCAAAATATAGAAAATCTCGGTGGTACATTTGCTGAATGCGCGCGCGTACTCAAAACCGGCGGACGTATGGTCTTTGTCTTGAATCATCCTGCATTCCGTATTCCAGGACGCTCATCATGGCAGTGGGATGAGAAAGCCAGTGCCCAATACCGTCGTCTCGATGGTTATATGTCCGATACGAAAAATAAGATAGATATGACACCGGGTACAGAAAAAGGCTTTATGAAGAAGTTCACGTATTCATTCCACAGACCTCTCCAGACATATTTCAAAACGTTGGGCAAAGCAGGCTTTGCCGTCACTCGTATGGAAGAGTGGATATCTCACAAAGAGAGTCAGCCTGGTCTGCGTGCTGATGAAGAGAATAGAATGAGAAAGGAAATGCCCATGTTCGCGTGCTTTGAAGCGGTCAAGTTGTAGTATAATCCTTCTATGAGTTTAGATATTGCATATTTTTCATTTAATCCAAGACGCGCAGATGAACATTGGAAGAATTTTTCGGCGGATACTGACGCGCTTAGGAGTGCAAAAAATAGCCACGATTCTCTATTTGAATTACAAGCAATCGATACTAATTATGGTTGTGTCGAGAGTGAATCATTTTTAGATAATGATATGGCGAGCTTCATAATGGAAGATTTTCTCCCAAGGTATTTGAATTTACCGACTGGGGAGGTATCAAGTAGTGATTTAGTAAAATTGTATAACAATCTCAACAAGGAATCATTGGAGCAGTTGGTAACGGCTTTTTCAAAGGATACTGATTTTGATGACACTGAAAGTGCGATTGACTACATAACCGATTTCTTTAAATGTATGAAACCAGTCGTTCAAGATTTCAAAAATAACCCCGATTCTGTTTTAGTATTGCTAACAGCCGGATACGACGAGTTCACACCGAAAAGCTCTGCAGAGATCTTAGAAAATCGTGCGCGCAAGCACATGGAAGAATTTAAAGATATTTTGGTGAAATAATTATAATGAATAGAGAATTATTAATTGAGTCCGTTTCAAATAGTCTCAAGGAAATATATGCTGAATACTCTTCAAGGGGTATGTTTGCAACATATATTTAGGGCTCTATTTTGACACCTGATTTTGATCTGTCATTTAGTGATAACGTATTCTAAGAATCGTTCATCTGAAGTTGCTTCATGAGAAGAGTCTTCCTTACAGTAGATTTTCCTATAGTTCAATTAAAAAAGATTCAATTGGTACTGCGTATGAAGAGGTAGTTACTATTTGCCTTGAAATAAAGAAAATGGGCTGGCCAATAGCTGAATTTGAGAAACACAAAGAACTTTTTACTTCGTATCTTTGATTGTCGCAATCGGAATGAGCGCCAAGAGACAAACGACACCAACAACGATAAACATATATGATTGATCGGTCACAAAAGAAAGACTGATGATACCGATGAGTGGTCCAGTGAAATACGATAGAGGACGAGTGATGCGGAATATGCCAAGTGCAGCAGCATCACGAGGTGAAACTGTCTTGAAGAAATAGGTCTCCATCATGATCTCAGCAGTAGCCGCGCCGACGCGAGTGATGAGGAGAGCGATAGCCCAGAAAGCGATATTGTTTGTGTGTAAAAATGAAAGCCCGATAGTTGATATGCCCATGATGATGAAGCCGGCGATCATCATTTCTTTTTCGCCATATTTTTTGTCAGCAAGTCTGCCGAGCGGGAACTGGATAATGGCAAATGGTATGAGCATGACGACGAGGATGATACCGATCTCATCCCAGCCGAAGCCGATAACTTTATTTAAATAAATCGGACTATAGACTACCATCCATGCATAGAATGTTTGTAATACAAGATTTGCAGCAAAGAGCTTGTCCCAGTTTTTATTTTTTGAAATATGTTTGATCAACTGCCATGGTGAATAGTGGTGATAGGTTGGATCCTTGAAACGTGGGAAATTCCTATACACAAGATAAAAGAGCGGAATCAACATAAAGAGGCCTGCGACATAGGTATTGTGATAATTTTCAGTGCCATTGACGAGCATGCTGCCGATGAGTGGTGCAATAACCCATGATGCATTGAGCGCAGTATTGTAGAGCCCGCGCGTCGTGCCGACATTGGTTGCATCTGTATAGACTTCGAGGAAAATATCAAGGTTAAGACCGATGAGAGATATGACGGCTGTTTGGAGAACAAAAAAGAGAGTGATCAAAAAAGGTGAAGTCGAACTCAAAAGTCCGTAGAACAAACACATCTGTATGAGGATGAGCCAGAGTGCGACTGAATAGTTGCCGAGACGGCGTATGATAGAAGGGATGATGAGAAAACCAAAGATACTGATCGCTGCACCCATCATATATATGTATCCAACTGTTTGTTCGTCAGCAAAAAGGCTCAAGAAGCTCGAGTTCGAATACATCGGTATGACCGTGTGGAGCACATAGATAAATCCGATGATGGCAATAGTGTAAACGGCGTGACTGCGCGGGATGGGGCGAGAGTTGATAAGATTCATGATACTATAATAACATGAGTGCAATGAATAGAAATACCGTTGAAGAAATAAAAGCTCGCATACCAATCGAGGATTTGATTGGCTCATATATCAAAGTAGAAAAATCAGGTAAGTCCTACAAGGCTCGCTGTCCTTTTCATAATGAAAAGTCTCCCTCATTTTTTATTTCACCTGATCGCGGGGGATACTATTGTTTCGGGTGTAATGCAAAAGGTGATATTTTTTCTTTTGTTGAACAGTTTGAAGGATTGGATTTCCGTGGTGCCCTCAAGATTCTTGCCGATCGAGCAGGGGTCAAGCTTGTTCATGATGAAAAAGCTGATGGTGAGCGTGATCGTCTGTATAAAGTGATGGAGTTGGCTACAGCTTACTTTGAAGAGCAATTGGCGCGGTCCGCGGAGGCCAGAGAGTATATAAAGAGTCGTGGTATCACCGAAGAAACACAGGAATCTTTTAGAATAGGCCTCGCACCAGATGGGTGGAGGAATCTGATGACGTATTTGAAAGGAAAGGGATTCAATGAGGCAGCGATGGAAAAAGTGGGACTTATAAAGCAAAAAGAAGGCACGTCCGACTATTATGATCGCTTCCGTGGACGTATCATGTTTCCGATATCTGACTCGAGTGGTCGTGTCATCGCTTTTTCTGGGCGTATTTTGAAAGATGTAAAAAATGCAGATGGCAGTTCGCCAGCAAAATATTTGAATAGTCCTGATACGCCTCTTTTTGATAAATCACTCGTCTTATATGGTCTCGATAAAGCAAAGACGGAGATTCGTCGTTTGAACTACACTATTTTTGTTGAGGGACAGATGGACTTGGTCATGTCGCATCAGGCTGGTATCAAGAATACTGTTGCTTCATCTGGTACAGCACTTTCAGAGGAAACAATGAATGCAACTGGAATTATCTCAAACCTCGGTTTGGTCCGTAGGTTATCACCAAATGTCATTATTGCTTTTGATAGTGACTCAGCTGGACGAAAAGCTGCATTGCGTGCTGCTGGTATAGCACTTTCATTGGCAATGGATGTAAAGATAGCAGATATCGTTGGCGGTAAGGATCCTGCAGATCTGGTGAAAGAAGATGTTGAGAAGTGGCGACAGACACTCAAGGATGCAAAGCCAGTTATCGAATTTGAATTGGGAAATGTCGTACGTGAGCATGTCGAATCAAAGAGTACTGATGCGCGCAAGCTAACGAAGATGGTTACTGAACGCGTCTTACCACTCGTTGCTCGTATTGAAAGCTCAAGCGACCAGAGCCATTTTGTGGCCATGATCGCTGATCAAGCTAAGATTCCAGTTGACTCGGTCTGGCAGGATGTGCGCGTGGTGGCAAAGCGTCTCAAAGAAGCTGAGGCAGCAGCAAATCCAGTGGCGAATCAATTTAACTCTGCCCCTCAAACGTCTGGCAGAAATACGATCACTAAAGCGCGTACGACGAGTGAGATGCCAAGACGAGTGGATCTCATTGAGAGACGTCTATTCGGGTTACTTTTCCTTATGGAGAAAGAAGGGTTGAATAACCAAGTAACAACAACCAATAACCAAGTGAAGAAAATGGCTGGTGAGAGTTATGAAGCTCGTGTAGCATTTGCTGATCAAAACAAAAATGATCTGATGTTCGAAGCAGAATCTTTCTTTGGTACTGACGCCGGTAAAGATGGTGAAAATTGGGAACGTCCAATGAAGGAACTTCTGAAGAACTTTGAAGAGGATATCATCAGTGATGAGATCGTCACCGCTATGCATGAGCTCAAGATTGCCGAAAAGGCAGGGGATAATGAAAAGGTCATGGAATTAGCAAAAAAGTGCCAGGCTTTATCTATCAGGAAGGCGCAGATCGGGAAGGGTAAATAAGACCCTACTTGCCCCTTTTTATTAGTTATGTTACCTTATACGAACTATGAAGAAAGATATCCATCCAGAGAACTATCGCCAGGTTATTTTCGCCGACAACTCTAGTGGCGCTAAATTCCTCATTCCTTCTACTATCGCCACAAAGGAGACAGCAAAGTGGACAGATGGCAAGGACTACCCAGTATTTCACGTCGAAATCTCAAGTGCTTCACATCCTTTCTATACAAACCAGGACAAGACGATCGACACAGCAGGTCGCGTTGAGAAGTTCAAGACTCGTCAGGCAAAAGCAAAGAAATAAAAAAGCGCCCAAGGGCGCTTTTTTGCTACTCGTGAAGGAAAGTGCTTTTGATAAAGCGCGCCAAAGATGTGTCTGGTGAACAACCTGCATATACTCTGGTCCAGCCGATGCCAACAATAGGTTGAGCACCCATATCAGTACATTCTTTTTCAGTATAGTCATGTTTGTAGAGCAAGTAGGTGCCACCATTTTGTGGACAAACGTCTCCAAAGCATACGGTCTCAACTTTGTAAGGGTTAAAGATGTATAAAAGCACTAAAATAACAATAACTGAACTTGCTATGATTGAGAATTTTTTCATAGTTTAATTATAGCAGATATAAATTTATAACCCATAAAACCTATACGGAAATGCTGATTCGTGCTACTTTACTATCCATGGATATGGAAAAATACAAAGCAAACCCCAAGACAGCCTTTATGGCAGGTCTCTACGAAAAACTCCTCAAAGATGAGGCTGAGACGCGTGCCATGGCCGAAAAGGATCCTTCAATGAAGGAGTTGGTTGAAGCTGACCTCGTCTCTATTGAAGAGCAAAAGGCTTCTATGCTCGCTGAAATGGATGAAATCATCAAGAACGACTTTGTAGAAGAAGAAAAGCCAAAGGAGATTGTTATGGAATTCCGTGCAGGCGCTGGTGGTGATGAAGCGGCACTTTTTGTAGCTGAACTCGTCGATATGTACAAGAGATATGCCGAAGCACGTGGTTGGAAAGCGATTCTTATGGAAAAAACAGAAAATAGTCTCGGTGGTTTCAAAGATGCCTCACTTCAGGTCAAAGGTGTTGGTGTATACGAAGACCTCCGTTGGGAAACAGGCGTGCATCGTGTCCAGCGTGTACCAGAAACAGAGAAGATGGGTCGTATCCATACATCGACTATCACCGTTGCTATCATGCCCCTGCGTAAGAAATCAAAAGTAGTTCTCAATACTGCAGATCTTGAAATGGAATTCTCCCGCGCTGGTGGTAAAGGTGGTCAAAACGTCAACAAAGTCGAGTCTGCAGTGCGCCTCGTTCACAAGCCAACTGGTCTTGAAGTTCGTTCTACTGCTGAGCGTAGCCAGGGCGCCAACCGCGAGCTTGCGTTACAGATCCTGACAGCAAAAGTGGAAGCGCTCCAAGAAGAACAGGAAGCAAAGAAATTTGCCAGTGACCGCAAAGGTCAGATCGGTACCGGTGACCGCTCAGAGAAGATTCGTACCTATAACTATCCTCAAGATCGCATCACCGATCACCGTATCAAGCAGTCATGGCACAATATACCTGTGATTCTCGAAGGACGCATCCAGCCTATCATCGATGCTCTCCATGAGTTCGAAAAGACGGGTAAAGCTGGTGGGGAAGCTGATGAAGAGTAATCAAGAATACGGCTTAGCCACCTTTTAATTGACTTATTTATCGCCTCCTGCTAAGCTAGTCGTTACCTATGTCAGCAAATACACTAATAGATCAAATGTTTAGCGCAGGTGCGCATTTTGGACTTGGTCGCTCACGCCGTCATCCAACAGTCGCTCCTTTTATTTTTGGTACAAAAAACCGTACCGATATCTTTGACCTCGAAAAGACAGAAAAGACCCTCGAAACAGCAAAAGCACTCGTTACTGCTCTCGGTAAGGAAGGCAAGACCATCCTTTTCGTTGGTGGCAAAAAAGAAGCCTCGGCACTCGTAAAGACAACGGCTATGTCACTCAACATGCCATACGTCGAAGGACGTTGGATTGGTGGTACCCTCACTAACTTCGGCAATATCCGCAAGCGTATTGAGCGTTATGAGAAACTCATCTCAGACCGCGAAAAGGGTGAGCTCGCAAAATATACAAAGCGCGAACGTATGCTCATCGACCGTGAGATTGCAAAGCTCGAACGCATGTTCCTCGGTATCGTTTCTCTCAAGAAGATGCCAGAACTCCTTTTCCTTATCGACCCACGTAAAGAGCAGAACGCCATCGGCGAAGCTGGTCACGCAAAGATTCCTGTCATGGCTCTTGCAAGTTCAGACTGTAATATTTCTGAGGTCAAGTATCCGATTGTTGGAAATGATGCTGCAAAAGCTAGTATCCAGTTTTATTTGAGTGAGATTGCTGCCGCATATCAGGCTGGCAAAAAGGAAGCTAAATAAATATAGCAATGGCCAATGACGCAATGATCAATTGAGCATTGCGTCATTGTATAATTGATCATTAATCGTGTTATAATTAACTATAATCTATTTAATTAACTCATACTACTATGGCAACTATCATCACCACAGAGCAGGTAAAAGAACTTCGCGACATGACAGGTATCTCTGTTATGCAGTGTAAAAAGGCACTTGAAGAAGCTGGTGGTGACAAGGAAAAGGCCATGGTTATTCTCCGCAAGAAGTCAGGTGAACTCGCTGCAAAGAAAGGTGACCGTACATTCGGCGCTGGTGTTATCCAAGCTTACATCCATGCAAACGGCAGTGTTGGTGCTATGGTTGAGCTCAACTGTGAGACAGACTTCGTTTCAAATAACGAAGAGTTCAAGACCGTTGCTCGTGATATCGCTATGCACGTGACTGCTACGAACCCAAAGTTCCTCAAAAAAGAAGACATTACAGAAGCTGATATGGCTGCTGCAAAGGAAGTATTTGCAAATGAAGTCAAAGACAAGCCAGCTGCTATGCAAGAAAAGATCCTCGCAGGAAAGCTCGACACGTATTTCGCTGAGATGGTCCTTCTCAATCAGCCATTTATCAAGAACCCTGACGTTACTATCCAAGGTTTGATAGATGCCGCTATGCAAAAGTTTGGTGAAAAGGTCGCTGTCGGACGCTTCAAGCGTTTCAAGGTGCTCGAGGCATAGCAACAATTGGCGCGTATCGCGTGCCACCTATGTATACACTCATTACAATCTTTTATATCTCTCTCCTGGGCATAATCATCATGATTCTGCTTAAACGTCATGAAGTAAAAACAAATAAACCTTCGTTAGTCTCTCGTCTTGGACAAGGAAGTGATCATATATTCCATGCCTTGTTTGGGGCAGTAGGTAGAGGTATCTCATATATCAATAAACACACATTCATTGCAGTTGCACAGTGGATGACATTTCATGTCCTTGTACGTGTCAGAAAGGTCTATGTTGAGATCAAACACCGTGCACTCGCAAATCCTCACGGCAAGCGTATGATCGATGCGGTGCGCGGACGTGGGGAGGTGAGAGATCACGGTGCATCATTCTATCTCCGAAAGATTGCAGAGAAGGGGAACAAGTAAGCTTCTTGCTTTGATTAAGAAAATACGGTAGTCTATGTGAACAAGAAATTCTGGTCAAAAATTTATTTCAGCTTCGCTAAAATAAATCTTTTGATCCGAATTTTCTTAGATAGAAAATTCGCCGCCTTAGCTGTTTTGGTAGACTGCAAAGGAATGGTAATGCCGCCTTAGCTCAGTTGGTAGAGCAACGCTTTTGTAAAGCGAAGGTCCTCAGTTCAAGTCTGAGAGGCGGCTCTGAATTTCGGTTTAGCGAAATTCACGTCGAGCGGATTTAGATAGCGAAGCTAACTAAATCTCGAGACGTGGTAAAGCGACACCAAAACAAAAATACTCGTTACAATTTGTATCGAGTATTTTTGTTTATCCTTATTTCTTTGTACTCGTCGCTGTACTTGTCGCCACTAGCCCCGGTGCAATCTTCTGAATATCTTCAATAGTATGAAAACCACTATACGTTTTATTATTGATTACAAGACCAGGTAGAGGTGTGCCTATTTTATATATATTTGCCAAGGTTTTTATCGCTGATACGTTCAAATCATTATCGAATGAGTACACACGGATGTTACCAGGATAATGCTGACGGATATAGGTGAGGACATCTCCTTGCTTGTCACATTCAGGGCATTTTGCTTGATAGAAATAGAGAACTATAACAGGGCGGTTTTTACATTGTGTCGCTGAATTGATCAAGATATAGTCTTTGATCTCAAGGAGTGAATAATACTGTTTGAGTGTAATCACATCAGCGTCCTGTCCACGTCCTGCTGATTCGAGGTATGAGAGGCGGTCTGACATGTCACCGAGTTCTTTGCCGAGCTCAGAGCTGAATAGGTCATCGCAAGCAGCTGATTTGAGGAGGTTGAACTGTGTCTCAGATGAGAGGATGCTAAGCGATATAGAGTCTTGCATGGTACGGACCTCATCGACGCGACGATTGTCGATCCATGAGCTGATACCGATAGCGGTGATAAATATCGCTGTGGTAATTAAAAAAGTAAATGCGTATTTTTTCCAGTCTTTGATCATAAAGTAAGTTAATTTAGCGCCACACTGCCTGTTTGCTCAATGCTACATTTGCGATTGAACGGACTATCCAGAAAGGGGCAATGATTGAATATAAGCACACATAGCAAGCAATATCAAAGAGTTTTGCGGTGTTTCCATGTGAGAGCCGTGTGCCGATCAGAATGAATCCCATAACAAGACTAAATGCGACAAATCCCGCGAAGACGAGCGGTGATGTATGCAAAAAGAACCAGTTGAATGAAGGCCATGACCATTCAAACATCTTGTAACCTAGTGCCTGGAAATGAACTATATAACTGTGAACTGAACGTACAAGGTCATATCCGAACATTGCTACCACAAAGAGTACACTTGCTGCGGATATGATCATCATTGGCAGGACGAATCCGCCAAGATGCCTATATTTGCGATTGAGGAGCATGCCACGATAGTCACGGAGGTTATGAAAGAAGCCGGAAGTCCAACGTACACGCTGTTTGTAGAGCTTTTTTGGAGTACGCGGTGAAGATGTATAGATAACAGCATCGTGTGCGCTGGCTATCCTCATACCATGAGACTGCATACGAAGAGCCATTTCCATATCTTCAGTATTGTGGGCTTTACGATAGTAACCTATCTGCTCGAAGACGTTTTTACGGAAAATTGAGAATGGTCCAGGAGTCACATAGAGCGCACGAAGCTCAGCGAGAACACTGCGGAGAAAAACGCCGATGAGATATTCAGTTTTCTGCATACGTTGAACAAGTGTTTCGGGTTTATATATATGGAGAGAGGGTACAACTGCCATGACATCTGGGTTGTTGAACTGCTTCATGATGCGAGCAAGCGCATCTGGTTTTGCGTATGAGTCAGCATCGAGACAGCCAACAAATGCTGTCGTGGCACGAGCTATACCCATATTGAGCACGGTATGTTTGCCACCGTTCTCTTTATGGATGATTTCAATCTGTGGATGGTTGGCGTATTTTGATAAGGAAAGTGCTGTACCATCTGTTGAACCATCATTGATAGCCATGATGTGGAGCTTGTCGGAAGGGTATTCGAGAGCAAGCAGTGATTCAATCGTCTTTACAGCAGTTGTCTCTTCGTTAAAGCAAGGAACGATGATTGTCACGCCTGGTAGATCAGGATGAACATGTGTCGAAGCATGTCGGAGATTGTGCAAGTTTCGACGATGCTCGAGATATGTCACGAGAATAAATATTTCGAAATACAGAGAGGTAAAAAGTATACCCAATGTGGCTATTTCTCGAAGAGAATGCATGGGGAATAGTATGCCACAAAGTTGAAGGTTTTGCTATATTTATTTCTTTAGTTAAAACCTTTTATGGTTCAATAAAGTAGATGTTATTAACATATTATTTACCATAAGTTCATGTTAAAATTGCTGTACTAGTGTGAATTTTCTAGTACGCCTATTGTTGTTATGAGTCAATTTTTTAAAAATAAGCATCTCATTTTTCTATCGATACTCATCACTCTCTTTTTTGCAGGTGTATATAGCGCTTCTGCTCGTACTGCTACGATTCGTGCCGAAGAAGCAAAGAAAGAACGGGCGTTAACTATTACTGGTTCATTACAAAAAATGCTCACGATGCGTATTGCTCAATATCAGGCATTTGCATCTACATCGCTCGCTTCACTGCCAAAAGCAGATAGAGAAGTATTGAATACAGAGATCCTAGCTTCTATCGCACGTATGCAAAAGACACTTGATGATATATCGAGTACTTCTACTTCTACGTCAACAAAGGTTAAAAGTGATTCAAAGATGATTCCTCCTCATGTATCACTCACGCAAGAGGATACTATTTTGAATATGAAGATGAATATTCTCGTGAATGCATTCAAGCCATCCGCAAAAGAAATGCGTGCTTCATTTGTACGCTCAATGAGTACCACCACAAGTACTACAACAAAAAAGGCTGAAAAAAATAGTCTTCTCAAACAACAGTCAGTTGCCACCTCGTCAGCATCAATAGATATTCCTAAAAAAACTACGCCGCTCGTATTTTCTAAAACATCTTTTGTGAAAGCCAGTTTGATACATCAAGTTATCACGGCGACGACGATACAAGATGTACAAGCTGTTCAAGCGGCAATCAGTGGAAAAGTTTTGCCAAAGAAAGTGGTCGTTGAAAAAAAGACAGTAGTACCAAAGAAGAAGGTGGTCGTTGAACCTGAAATTATTGAAAAGACTATTGAAGCAAGTTCGACTCAAATGATAACGGAAACAATTGGTGATGACAGTGTAAGTACAACTACTGTTGAAACAGTTGAAACGAATTCAAGTGGTGATCAGGCCACAACAACACCTGATACCAGTGGTACGCAAAATTCGGGTGAGCCGGCAGCAGCAACAACGACTACCGAATCAGTTATACCGCCAGAAGTTCCTGTTACAGACATAACAACTACTTCTTCAAGTTCACCCGAAACAAATTAAATGAAATATTCTCACGCGTATATCAAATATGGCGCTCTTCTCACAATGATATGTGCAGCACTTTTAGCCCGCTCAACATTTGCTAATGCAGTCACAACTGACTGTTCAACAAATCTTTCTACCAACGCCGCTACATATACACTTGCAGCGGATACCCCTAATAACTGTAATATCACTGGAACAGGAATTACTCTTGATGGAGCAGGGCATCAGTTTGGTACTAACTCTGCGGCGCCACAAGCATTTCCTAATAATGCGTCAAGTGGTGGCTGGATTGACATGACAAATAATACCGCGTTGTATCACTTGAATGAGACATCAGGTACAGTACTAGATTATTCCGGACATGGTGGTAGTGCTACGCCAACCGGCAGTATTATATACAGTAATCAAGGTCGGGTTGAAGGGGCAGTAGGTTTTGGTGGAGCTCATGGTAATTATTTTTCAAACACAAGTAATTTTTTACCGAGCCTAGACGGTGCTACGTTTTCAGTGTCAATCTGGTTCAAACGTGGACAGGTGAGTGTAAATCATGCAGAAGTACTGGTAGATAAAAATGGTGCTCATAATACACGAAATGATTTTGAAGTGATAATTCGTGGTACAGATTGGGGTGTGGTCAATAGACCTACGTGTGCTTTTTATAACGATGATTTGGAATCGAGTGTTGCGGTGACTGACTTCAATTGGCACCACGTTGTTTGTACATATAATTCAGCGACAAATGCTAGAAAAATATATCTCGACGGATCATTAACAGGCTCTAACACTTCTGGTGGCCCTCTTAGTTCTACAAACAGTGGTCATTTAAATATTGGAGATGCTCCCCATTTTGGAAATGTTGCATTTAAAGGTTCTATTGATGAAGTGGCATTTTGGAGCAGTGAACTTTCTGGTTCTGATGTAACAAATATTTACACAACTCAAGTCTCTGGAGCTCAGTTCTCACAATTACCAAATGGCGCATCAAACTCTAGTTGGGTAGATATGACGGGTAATGTCATGTTGATGCATATGGACGATACATCAACATCTGTTGCAGATGCGTCAGGAAACTCTAATAACGGTGTTCAAAATGGTAGTCCAACATATAGTTCGACTGGAAAGGTTGGTAACTCAGTAAGTCTAAATGGAAGTGCCTATTTTACAATACCCGGATCCTCATCGATGAATATGCAAGGTAACACGACAGCCATATCTATCGGTATGTGGGCAAAACCTGATCATTCACCTTCTAATGAAGCATTGATGGTACAACGTGACCCAATTAATTTTCAGATATATGCTGATTGGCAAGGTTCAGGTCCGTTTTTCATGTTTAGTGGGCAACAATGTAATATGGGGCAGGCATTGCAAGCAAATACGTGGTCATATCTCATGTTTACGTATGACGGCACAAACATTCGAGAGTATTTGAATGGAGCTTTGATAAATACATGTAGTCAGCCAGGTGCTATGAATTTTGGATCAAACCGTACTACTGCTATCGGTACAGATTTCTATGGACATGGATTTATTGGTTCTATGGATGAAGTTTCAATGTGGTCTCGCACACTTTCGCCATCAGAAATTGCAACCATATATACTCAGCAAACAGGAGGATCAGCTAGTGGCGGTAACATAACCGCAAACGGCAACAGCTTCAGTCTCACCAATGCAACCGTACTCGGCACTATCACGTCTGCTGGTGCAACAATATCTATCGCCAACTCAACAGTAGCAACGGTCAATGTAACAGGTGCAAATGCTACAGGTAACGGTCAAGATGGTGGTACCATCAATCTCACAAACACTACGGCAGGCGCACTCATAGCAAATGGAGGAAACTCAACTGATAACGGTCAAGGAGGTGCCGCGGGAAGTTTCAATCTCACAAGTTCAAGTGCCACGTCTCAAACAGCAAATCCGGGTAATTGTGGACCAAATGCTGTTGGCTGCGAGGTTATCTTCACTGATAACGGTTCTGGAGATTGGGATGATACTGCCAACTGGTCAAATGGCATGGTACCTGATTCGTCTACGAATGTAGTCATTAACTCAAGCGTCACTAATATTAGTAGTGGCAGTGCATATGCAAACAACGTTACGTTCGCTGATGGTACCGTATGGGACCCGTACTACAATTATCTCTATCTATATAGTTCCGGCACTACAACGTTTAACGGCTCAAGTTATTTTAACTACGGTGAATTAACTGCCATCAGCACAGTTTTCAATGATAGTAGTTTTATCGGTAGTGGTTATATCCATGGAAATGCAGAGTTTCATGGCACAAGTTATACCAACGCATGGCAGATCGATAATGATGCGACGTTCTATGATTCAAGTTATTTTTATTGTTCATATGCTGGTGGAAATGTAGTATTAAATGATAGTAGTTATATCGGTGACTGTGGTGGAAGTGGTAGTGGGACGCTCACGATTAACAGTAACTGGTATAGCGGAACAGCGCCTACGAATGGCGTGCTCATCATCAATGGAAATTATGGTGGCTATTGGGGAGGAAATTTCAGTAATACGATATATGGTTCTGATAACCAGCCTATCGATACATTTCAGTTTGAAAATGGAGCATATAATAATGCGTCAATTTATGTGACGAATTCTGTATTCAACGCAAGTTTCAACAACAGTTTCATATCTCAGAACGCTACGTTTAATTCAGATAGTGCAAATACAAATGAAGTTGATGGAGTCGCAACATTTAACGGTACATCAATCAATTACAATGGATCACTATATGGACAAGCAATCTTTAATGAAGATTCGAGTGAGTTTTATCCCGGCTATTCAAGTAGTAATCCTGTCCGCTATTATAGTTCACCTATAGCGACATCACGCGACTTTACTTCCGACGGTTATTCATGGGTGATCACTGCCGATGCCGTAGTCGTGGATTTGTCAGGGGCAACATGTAATGCCAATACGACATTTCTACCAGTAAATGGTGGTTCATTCATATATGGTCCAAATTGTCTTTCCGGTCCACCGGGCGTGTCTATTATTAGCCCTGCAAATAATGCCGTCATTACTTCTTCATGGGCTCCACAAGTAAATTGGAATCAAGGGGCAGGAGGATATAACTACACTTCATGTCAGTATTCATTTGGTAACAGTTCAGATTGGAATGGTGTCGATGATTGGGCGAGCGGTCCATCGGTCGGTAGTTGGAGTGGCGCGAGCTGTACCGGCAATGGATCAGATATTCTCGTACCGACAAACAGGGGTACGCAACTGTTTGTTATTCGAGCTTTTTATAATGGCACCGCTACGACATCAATACGTACGATAAACTATACACCATCACGTCAGCTATATTTCTACAATCCTGGACCCGACGCAAATTGGTCAACAGTGGGTAACTGGTATACAGATGTATCTCACACAGTATCTGCGGGCAGTCTTCCAACTCAAGTAGATAAAGTAAATGTTTTGTTCTACTCAATACCACCAACCGTCAACATCGATACGTGGACACAACCAAACCTCATCAACTCAGGTAATACAGGCATTGTATTTAATAGTTCTACGAACGCTTCAACTACAGTCACCATAAATGGAAAGGCTCAATACACTGGTTCAGCAAAAAACAAAGGCATAGTAAATGGTGTCGCAACATTCAATGATGCAAGTGCTAACATCGGCACAGTCAAAAGTTTCGCTATATTCAATGCTTCATCCACAAACTCAGCAACTGTTCAAGGGGGAGCGACATTCAATGGCGATAGCACAGGTAATACAGGAACAGTTTTGGGTATAAAGACTCGCTACTATAATGCAACAACAACAGCGACACGTAACTTCACTGGTTGGACAGTAGTTGCTGATGGTGTAACTGTGGATGTCTCTAGCTCAACACACGATAGTTCTACGATATTCCGTACAGTGAACGGAGGTTCATTTATCGGTGGTCCCGCAACAGTGTATTGGTATAGTAATGGTGCTGATACAAACTGGACTACTATCAGTAATTGGTTTTCAGTGGGTTCAACAACACCCCTCGGCCGTGTGGCATCATCAACTGAGATGGTGGTGATACTCGGTACATCGACACCTACTATTGATCTACTCACTTGGACACAACCTTCAGGTATTGATGCGAGCTTGACTGGTCTCATTATCTCAGCGTCAACAACATCCCATATATCTACGGGTATAACAGGTAATACAATATTAAGTGGAGCTATAATAAATGATGGAGTCATTTCGGGTAATACATCACTGTTTAATACTTCAAAAAATAGCTCCACAGGAACTATTGTGGGATCTGCTGATTTTTATGGAACGACACAAAATAATGGTCTCGTTTCTGGTGATGCAACTTTCCATAATTCTAGTTTGAATAGCGCTGGCGGATCAATCACTGGTGACGTTACTTTTAGTGATAGTAGTTATAACAATACGACAGCAGGTTCGATTGGCGGCACTGCCACATTTAATGATAGTTCATACAATATTGGAACAATCTCATACAATGCAATATTCTACAACAATGCAACAGAGAACAACGGAACTGTTGATGGACTCAAGACTAGATATTTTACATCAACTACTACCGTAAACAGGAATTTTGTTACTACTGGGCCATGGATACTTGTAGCTGATGCTGTGGAAGTCACTGTTGCATCTACATCAGTATTCAATGCTACAACTACATTCACAGAATCAAATGGTGGTAACTTTGTTGGTGAAGGTATACCTGGTTCATATACTACTTGTGCGAAGGATTTGATGTTTGCGGGTACGTATACGCTCGCTACAAGTACAGCTAATATTTGTAATATTAAAAGTAATGGAGTAGTACTCGATGGAGCAAGTAATCAGTTTGGTGTTGGTTCTTTGCCACAGGCTTTTCCAAACAATGCTTCAAGTGGATGGATCGATATGACGGGTAATAAACTTCTGTATCATATGAATGAATCCTCTGGGTCAATCATTGATTCATCAGGACAAAATCATACAGGTTCTGTTACCGGAGCTCCGACATATAGTGTTTCAGGTGTTGTTGATAGTGCCGTCACTTTTGTAAGTAATAGTTCCTATATTCAAGCTACTACTCCGTTGCCAAGTTTGAATTACAACAGTTCGTTTACTGTTAGTTCTTGGATCAAACTTCCGAACCCTAATTTCCAGTCAGTACTTTATTTCATGGGTCAGAAAGGCGCTTCTAATACTTTCTTTTCAGTTATCTATATGGACTCAAGTGGTCATGTAGTATTTCGTGGTTGTAATGAAAATGTTAACTGTACTGACATACCATCATCCGTTTCTATTTCTGCAAATACCTGGCATAACGTTGTGGGTGTATACAATAATCAGGTAATGACGATATATATCGATGGTATAAGTTCAGGTACAACTAATTATTCTATGGGCCCAACAAATATAGCATTCTCACCAACATTATATATTGGCCGGTATCCGACCTGGAACGGTTTTACGGGTTCAGTAGATGAATTCGCTATTTGGAATAGGGTATTATCTCCATCTGAAATTTCGAGTATATACTCCCAACAGCTAGGAGGTTTTACTGGCGGCAATATAACAGCTAACGGTAATAGCTTCAGTCTAACTAATGCCACGGTATTAGGCAGTATCACTTCTGTTGGTGCAACCATTTCAATCGCTAATTCAACAGTTGCTGCCGTGAACGTAAATGGTGCCGATGCCGTCGGCGACGCACAGGCTGGTGGAACAATAAATCTAACAAACTCAACAGGTGGAGCACTCACTGCAAATGGTGGAAATTCAACAGACTTCGGTTTTGGTGGAGCTGCAGGTCATATCAACCTCACAAGTTCGACGGCGGTATCTCAGACTGCCAATGCAGGATCAAATGGTCCAAACAAGGGAACCGGACAACAAAATACGGGTGGCAGTAGCGGAAACAGCTCATCTATACCTGGTTGTACAGATTCAAGCGCTTCAAACTACAGTTCATCAGCTACCGTAGACAACGGCTCATGTAGATATTCAGTCCAAATAGTTCGTGGCTGTACTGATCCAGGTGCTCGAAACTATAATCCAAATGCAACCGTCAACAATGGTTCATGTAGTTATGCAAGTTACAATCCATATGTCGCACCAGCAGGTGGTAACAGTGGAGGTGGTGGCAATAACTCTACCCCAACTTTCAACGGCGTGACTATCCAAGTTGGCTCAGTCGGTGGTTCATTGATACTCAAACCACTTCCTGCATTTGCTTTTGGTGTGAATGGTTCAGGTGATACCATACTCGGCAATCCACTCGCAGGACTTCAAGCTCCAGGCGCACTTCAACTCAAAGCTTTGAAATTCTCATTCACTCTTCCTCTTTCAGATTTTCTTTTCGCACCACTACCAAAATCTATCACTGATGCCTTGAGTAAAGCTCCTAAACTTTCAGATACAATCGCTTCGGTTGGTATATCACGTGCACAAGATCTCGTGAAGCTTCAAAAACAGGCAATACTTCTCCCACGAGGTGGAGGTGATACTCCTGGGCTTTTCGTAGTCACCAACGGCACTACGACACTCGATACCTTTGTATCAAAGGACTTGACCCATGATTTGATCGAATTGGTCAATGTCCATACGGGGGATGTACTCAATGTAAGTCTGATTCCTTTGAGTAAAGGGAAAGTGACAGGTGTATTTGCTGGATCAGCTTTTACCTTTATTCCGACTCCAAAAACTGCTGTATATACAGTTATTACTGCACCATCTGTACCAGGCAGATATCTCTTGACCACAGCCTCAGCACCGCTTCCATTGGTTATCAATGTCACCGCGCCTCCACCACCTCCAGCGCCAGAAAAGCAGCTTCATTGGTGGCAGAAAGTGGTTAAGTGGATTCGTGGTTCATAGATATCCACAAGGCTGTAGGTGTGAGAATGATATACTATTAGTATTAATTAACCCCATTATAATCATATGAATTTTCAATCAGGTATCCTCGACAAGACACGACTCATGTCAAATGTGCTCATGCTCGTTCTTGTTGCAGGAAATATTTTCTTTAGTGTCCAATATACACAGAGTATAAAAGATCAAGCCGCTCAAGCGAACTCAGTTATCGACAAAGATGCTACACGTATCCAGGTTGCCCGTTTCCTTAAGTACTTCATCGATACTGTCCTGAACACTCAGGGAACTATTGCTTTTGATGATCGTGTCAAGCTTGAAAATGATATCCGTCAGATCCATGATTCTAGTCTTACTACTCAGTGGACTGAATTCGTCAACAGTAAAGATTCAAAGATAGCGCAGACCAATGCCGTCAAGCTTATGTCAATGCTGACGAATAAGATGTTGTAGTATATACTGCATATTACTTCAGCTCGGAGAACCGGGCTGAATTTACTATTTATCCCCACTATCATGTCTACAGATACTCAATACCTCACGAATGAAAAGTTTGCAGAACTCAAGAAAGAACTTGAGTTTTTGAAGGCGGAAAAACGCAAAGAGGTAGCTGAGCATCTTGAGTATGCAAAAAAGCTCGGGGACCTCTCCGAGAATGCTGAGTATCATCAGGCTCGTGAAGAGCAAGGTGAAGTCGAAGACCGTATTCGTTATGTCGAAAATCTACTCAAAAACGCAGTGATCGCTACAGTTACTGCAGGTAATCTCATCACAGTTGGCTCTACGGTGAGACTAGAAAAAGACGGCGTGAGTGACAATAAATCAATGGTCTATACGATCGTCGGTTCAGAAGAAGCTGATACAGCTCAGGGCAAGATATCAAATGTATCTCCGCTTGGTTCCGCACTCATTGGTCATAAGGAAGGTGATAAGGTCAGCGTACAGACCCCAAAGGGGACTACGGTGTACCGTGTTGCCGCACTCGGATAAATTTCTATGTCATCATCACTCGACGAACTCAAAAATATCCGCCTTGCCAAGCTGGATCTCCTCAAAAAGGCTGGCATAGATGCATATCCTGCAAAAGTACCTCGTGACTTTTGTTTGGCTGATGCGAAGGCCGGTTTTGCTGAATATGAAAAATCCCAAAAGCCAGTATCAGTTGCTGGTCGCATCATGGCTATTCGAGGACAGGGAGCAATCCTTTTCGTTGTTCTCGATGATGGTAAGTCTACATTTCAAGCAGTTGTTAAAAAAGATGCACTGAACGGTTCAACTCCACAGACTCAATTTGATTTTTTCACGAGTGTTGCGGATATAGGCGATATCATCAGCGTCACGGGTACTTTCTTCACGACTCAGCGTGGTGAGCAGAGTATTTTGGTTACATCATGGACGATGGCTTCAAAGTCATTGCTCCCACTACCTGAAAAGTGGCATGGTATCACTGATCCCGATGAGAAGCTCCGCAAGCGATATCTTGATTTCATCATGGATAGCGAAGCTCGTCAGATTTTCTATAAAAAAGCGAAGTTTTGGGATGTGACGCGCACATTTATGAAAGAGCATGGTTTCCTCGAAGTCGAGACACCTACTCTTGAGACGACAACTGGTGGTGCTGAAGCAACACCGTTCAAGACACATCACAATGATTTTGATCTTGATGTATTCATGCGTATATCAGTAGGTGAATTGTGGCAAAAGCGTTTGATGGCTGGTGGTTTTCCAAAAACATTTGAGATAGGTCGTGTGTACCGTAACGAGGGATCGAGTCCTGAGCATGTTCAGGAGTTCACTAATCTCGAATTTTATTGGTCGTATGCAGACTACGAAGATGGCATGAAGCTCGTCATAGATCTCTATCGTCGTATAGCTACAGAGGTATTTGGTACGACTGCGTTTACAGTTCGCGGACATAGTTTTGATCTAGCTGCAGAATGGTCACGTATCAATTATATTGATGAGATAAAAAAACAGACGGGTATCGATATCATGAGCGCTTCTGATCAAGAGCTCAAGGACAAGCTTATTTCTTTGAATGTTAAATATGATGGCACAAACAGGGAACGATTGATTGATACGCTCTGGAAGTATTGCAGGAAGAATATCTCTGGCCCGGCTTTTCTCGTCAATCATCCTACTATCGTCGCTCCACTCGCAAAATCTGTTATCGATGCGCAGGGTAGTCCTGCAGGAGTTGTGCAGATGTTCCAACCTATCATCGCAGGTAGTGAGATCGGGCGTGGTTACACTGAGCTCAATGACCCTATCGACCAGCAGAGTCGTTTTGATACACAAAAGAAGCTTCTTGAAGGTGGTGATACCGAAGCCATGATGTCTGATGATGAATTTGTCGAGATGCTCGAACATGGTATGCCGCCTACTTGTGGCTTTGGTTTTGGAGAGCGCCTTTTTGGTGTATTGGCTGATAAGCCGCTTCGCGAGACGCAGTTGTTCCCGCTCATGAAGCCGAAGAAGTAATAAAACCAAATTTAAAACTGTTAGATATAAACAAAAAACTACCATTGAAGTGGTAGTTTTTTGTTTTGAAATTGACGCTCATAGTTCGTCACCAAATCATGTTATGCACCTGTTATCCACAGTATTGTTAACATGCAAATGTATATAGAGTGGGGTAGAATGGTAGCTAAGTGGGAAGAAGTAGGAAATTTTAGATTTGATCACATTGCTTGCAATAGTATCCAATCAAAAAAAGTACCGCGTCTCCTACCATAAAATCATATGCTCATCGGAGAACATCAGCATACATTCGACGACAAAGGTCGCATTTCGCTCCCCGCCAAGTTCCGCAAGGAGCTCGGGTCGACGGTTGTGATCGCGCCAGGCATAGATAACTGTCTGTTCGTGTTCACAGTAAAGGAGTGGAACAGTTTCGCGAACCGTTTGTCGATGAATGATAATGCTTCGATGTTGCGCACCGACAATCGTAATTTCAATCGCCTGATTATCGGACGGGCGGTTGAAACATCGGTTGATAGTATCGGTCGCATCCTTGTACCAGAGCACTTGAGAGAGCATGCAGGTCTCACTGTTGCAACCACGATCATTGGCGTTATGAATCGCCTCGAGATCTGGAATGCAGATGTGTGGTCAGCATATCGCACAGAGTTCGGTAAGAAGACTGATGTGATCGCTGAAAAGCTCGCATCTGCAGGAGTTATCTAGTATGAGTACGATCGAACAAGGTGATAGTAGTGTTCATGTTCCCGTTCTTTTACATGAGATCATAGAAACATTTCGACAAGAAGTCGGAAGTTGGCAGTCGGGAATCAGTGGAGATGCGTCTTCTGGTTCCAGACTTCCAACTTCTGAAACTTCATTCTGGTATGTTGATGGAACACTGGGTGGTGCAGGGCATGCTCTTGCTCTCGCCAAAGAATTTCAAAAAAGTACCGGGAAAAAGTTGAATGTTATCGGTTTTGACAGAGATAGTCAGGCTATAGCTCGTGCACAAGAATCATTGAAAGGGTATAGCGAAAAGCTTATCTTGGAAAATGAGAACTACCGTGCTATTGAGGCTGTTCTTGAAAAACATGCTGTACCAAAGGTTAATTTTATTTTGTTGGACCTCGGTATCTCATCAGATGAGCTCGACAATTCAGGGAGGGGATTTACCTTTTTGAAAGATGAACCGCTCTTAATGACGATGGGTGATCCTGCTCAGTATCCCTTCACTGCAAAAGATATCGTCAATGGATGGAAAGAAGAAGATATTGCCAATGTCATCTTTGGATACGGAGAAGATCGTTATGCACGTCGCATCGCAAAAAAGATTGTTGAATACCGTGAAAAAAAGCAAATAGAAACAACAATGGAGCTCGCAGAGATAGTAAAGAGTGCGGTGCCAAAACAATTCCGCTCATTTGGTAAAAAGGTTATTCATCCAGCTACCAAAACATTTCAGGGATTACGTATAACTGTCAACGATGAGCTTGGTGCATTGAAGGAAGGGCTTGCAAAAGGGTATGCACAATTGGCGACTGGTGGACGTATGGCAGTTATCTCATTTCATAGTCTCGAAGATCGTATCGTCAAAGAGTTTTTAAAAGAAAAAAAAGAAACTGGTAAAGCTCACATTTTAACTAAGAAACCAGTAACGGCAGTTCCACAAGAAATAGCAGAGAATCCCCGATCAAGAAGCGCAAAATTACGAATCATAGAAAAAATTAACTAAATACTACACATGACCAAAGCACTTGCACACACATATACAACAGTACACACTTATCGCGTGATGATCATGCGTGTATTGTGTGTTATGTGTGCTCTTGCAACGCTTTGGTACGGTATCAATGTGTATTCAGCTATTTCACGTACTGTTGCTGCTGAAAATGTGTCAAAAGAAGCAAGTGCACTCAGTAACTCAGTCAATCAGCTCGGTTCTGAATATATAAAATTGTCACACTCAGCATCGCCAAGCGCCCTTTCTCAATATGGTATGAACCTAGGACAAGTAACTGCATACATCCCACGCACGACTTCACTCAGTGTCGCTCTTTCGAGCCATGAACTCTAAGTTACGTAATCGAGCACGTTTTGTTCTCATAGCTATCATTGCCGTAGCGCTTCTCATCATAGCTACGCTCTATAAGACACAGATTATAAAAGGTCAGGAATATGCTGATAGAGCAGAAGCTCAGTACTCACGACCCTCAATCTCGATATTTGATCGAGGTTCAATATATTTTCAAACAAAAGATGGTACCGATGTTGCTGCCGCATCTATCGCGCGTGGATACTTTTTGTATCTCAACCCGAAGCTTGTGACAGATCAAACTCAGACATCTGAAGCTTTGTCACAATATGTGACTATCGATAAAAATCTACTTGCAAAGGCCTTTCGTTCGACAGGTTCTTATGTTGAGCTTGGTCACAAGTTCGAAGCAAAAGTTGCTGACTCTGTCAGTAGTCTCAAGCTCGCCGGTATCGGTGTGTCTGCAGAAGCATGGAGGTCATATCCCGGAGGAACACTTGCAGCTCATACCCTCGGCATCATCGGGGAAAATGCCAGCAGTACGATCAAAGGTAGATATGGCATCGAACGATCGTATGATTCTGTACTCACTCGCCCCTCTCAGGGCAGTGCGGTGAATGTATTTGCCGATCTCTTCAATGGCCTCGATTCAGTATTTGGTGCATCAAATAAATATGGTGATGTAGTCACTACTCTCGAGCCTACTGTTGAAACATATCTTGAAAAAGTACTCGCTGACACTTATGCTGAGTGGCACCCTGATTCTATCGGAGGTATCGTCATGGATCCGCAAACTGGTGAGATTGTTGCATTAGCTTCATTGCCAACATTTGATCCAAATAACCTCAGTCGAATATCCGATGTTTCTGTGCTGTCTGACCCGCTTGTTGAACATGTGTATGAGATGGGATCTATCTTGAAGCCACTTACTATGGCAGTAGGTATCGATACAGGGGCAGTGACACGCAACTCAACCTATGATGACGTTGGTTGCATGACATTAAATCAAAAAAAGATTTGTAATTATGATGGCAAAGCACGTGGCGTGATACCAATGCAAGAAATCTTGAGTCAGTCACTCAACATCGGTGCTGCAACGGTTGCGCTCAAGGTTGGCAAAGATAATATGTCAAAATACTTCTCAAGTTTTGGTTTGGGTACAATGACAGGTATTGATCTACCAAATGAGGCAACAGGTATCATCGGTAACCTAACAAAAAAGGGTCAAGATATCGATGTTGCTACAGCTTCATATGGTCAAGGCATTGCTGTATCACCAGTAGAGATGGCTCGCGCTCTTGCGGTGCTTGCTAATGGTGGATACCTCATCACGCCGCACGTGGTAAAAGAGATTCAGTATGTAGATGGGTCAAAGAAGGTCTTGGACTGGCCAAAGCAAGGTCCAGTGCTCAAGCCTGAGACGGTAGATACGGTAGGCGACATGCTCCGAACTGTTGTTGATACAAAACTTGCCAACGGTAAACTCAAAATGGAACACTATACGATCGCAGCGAAGACGGGTACAGCTGAGATCGCAGACCATGTGAATGGCGGCTATTATAAGGACAGATATTTGCATTCATTTTTTGGTTTTTTCCCAGTGAAGAATCCAAAGTACATCATTTTCCTCTATCAGATTTATCCAAAAGGGGCGCAATATGCATCTGAGACACTGGCTACACCTTTCGATGATTTAGCGAAGTTTATGATAAACTACTATAGTGTTACGCCAGATAGGTAATTTAACACACGAACTGTATACATATTTTCTTCGAGCACGGATATTTTTCTGCTGAAAAATTCCTCGTGCTCGCTCCAGTCGAGCCTCGCAAGGCTCTCACAAAATATGCATGCAGTTCGTGTTTACTAATCTTGTCTTTCTAGTTACTATTTAATTCTATGCAATTCATTAAGAAATTTATCGTTTTTATATTGACCGTTGAAGCACGTCTCATATTGCGCAAGTATAAGCCTTTTATCATCGCTGTAACAGGTAGTGTGGGTAAGACAGCCACTAAAGATGCCATTTTCTGTGCGCTTTCAAGTTCTGGTCATGTACGCAAGAGCGATAAAAGCTTGAACAGTGAGATCGGTTTACCACTTACAATCATCGGTGTATCTACTGCATGGCGAAGCATGTCAGGTTGGATATCCAATATCCAAGCGGGCGCACAGCTCATTTTTAATACCGTACAATATCCTAAAGTGCTTATTCTCGAAATAGGTGCTGATCACCCAAATGATATAAAGAAAGTTGTGAAATGGCTCCGTCCAGATATCGCTGTTATCACTAAAGTGGGCGATAAACCAGTTCATGTTGAATTCTTCGATTCTCCTGCTCAGGTTTTCGAAGAAAAATCTGCACTGGTACGTGCTGTTAAACCTGGTAGTGCAGTAGTTCTCTTTGCAGATGAACCAAAGATTGTGGCCTTGGGTGAAGAATTGAAAGTAAAGGGTATTTTTGTTGATACATTTGGTTTTGCAGAAAACTCAACGATAAAAGGATCAGACTACGCGCCTCATTATGAGATGATTGAGGGGGTAAAAGTACCAACCGGTTTTACTTTTACATTGACTGTTGGTTCAGAAAAGAAAATTATCACTGTCAAAAAAGTGATCGGTCAGACATTCATATACCCATTGCTCGCTGCTGTTGCCGTCGCTCAAATTCGTAAGATTGATCTCAGTGAAGTGATTGAAAATATCAATGCATACGAAGCTCCAAAAGGCCGTATGAATATCATTGCAGGTAAACACGGCTCTACACTGATAGATGATACCTATAACTCATCACCAGATGCAGTCTTTGCCGCGCTTGATACGCTCAAAGGCTTGGAATGCTCAGGAAAAAAGATTGCAGTACTTGGTGACATGATGGAACTCGGACAGTACTCTGCTGATGAACATCGTAGTGTAGGAAAGAAGGTTGTTGGTACCGCTGACAAGCTTGTCGCTATCGGTCCACGTACAAAGACTCTCGTTGAAGAGGCGATCGCTCAAGGCATGAAAGAAGATACTATTACGTGGTATGCATCATCAACAGAGGCCGGAGAAGGATTGGCGAATCTCATCTCAACTGGAGATATCGTGCTCATCAAAGGATCGCAGTCACCGCGCCTTGAGCGTGTCACCAAGGCGCTCATGGCTGACCCGGCTCAGGCAGAAAGTCTCCTCGTCAGACAAGAGAAGGAATGGCTTGAGAAAAAGTAGAAATCGTGTTACTTTATCTTGGCTTGAGTGTTTAATGGCCCTATCGTCTATCGGCTAGGACACCGCCTTCTCAAGGCAGTAAGCAGGGTTCGACTCCCTGTAGGGTCACATGAGCGTAGCGAATGAGAACCTAAGCGAGGCATCTGCATGCCTCGCGTCGGGGAATCGAAAAGTCTGAGCATATTTTCGAGGAGCTTTGCTCTGAGAAAATGTGAAGACTGTACCGAGTCTGTAAGCTTCGACTCCCTGTAGAGGTTCGTGCATTCTAATAAGACCTGTCGAGAGGCCTTAAAACCTATCACTATACTTGTGTGATTCGATGATATTCACGTAGTACCCCTATGTTTAATTTATTTAACAATGTATAATATTCCATATATTACTTAATAGAAGTAGTTCATTAATTTCAATACCCATGAAAAAAGAAGGAACAAAAGTATCATTAATAGTTAGTTTTGCATTTGTTGCGGGGGTCATACTTACTGTATTTTCATACCAAGCGACGACTATTTATCAGTTGCGTGCACAGATGGCAAATGACCATGCTACGCTCGCTCAAGTGGTTGATTTTATCAATCAAGGCATTCAGGCTCAACAGGCTCAGCTCCAGCAAGCTCAGTCAAAGACAGCTCCAGTTACAACTCAGACAACACCGAGTGTACCTACCGCAAGTCAAGTAAAGAAATAATACACGAACAATGGCGACTACTATCTCAAAAAGATATAGTTTTGCCGCTCTACTTCTCGTAGCAGTAGTTATATTTTTTTCTGCATCCCAAGCTCAAGCTACCGAGTCGGCCTCGGCTAGTTACGTTGTTTCCGATTCTGTATTTGGCGCTGGTCACGAGATGGATTCAACCAGTTTTTCTATTACAGGATTCTTGTCTCATATCCTATTTGGTTCTTATTCAAGTCCAACTTTACCACTTTCGTCTGGTACGATCACTTCATGTGGCAAGATTACCGCACCTGGAACATATACATTGAGCTCAAATCTGAATGGTATATCGGGAACATGTTTCGTGATAGCCGCAAATGGAGTAACCATCGATGGTAATGGGTATACCGTGACAGCGCGGGGTGGAAACGTAAGTTATGCAATCACTGCAACTTCTTCAGTTGCCAATGGTGGTTCTGCGTATAGCGGTTTGACGATTCAAAATATCACCTTTACGAATTTTGCTGCAGGCATCAATGCGAGCGGTAATAATGGTACAACGCTGGGTGGTAATGGAGGCAACATCGTCATTGCATCATCGAGTCTTGGTTCGCTCGTAACGAGTGGTGGTACAGCGAGTAGTGGTACAGGAGGTAATGGTGGCAACATTGGCATATCTGGTTCTAACCTCGATTTAGTCGGAAAAACAATCGTGGCTACCCGCGGTTCAGGTTCACCAGCAGGTACGAGTGGTGGCATAACTGTGGCGGGTTCTGTTTTGGTATCGTCTGGACAAGTGTGGACAGGAGATGATAGTACATGGGCAGGTACCCGAACGTGGAGTTTTATTGGTACTGCATATAACGTAGGCACAACAACAGGTACAACAACATTTAGTTCAAGTGGTTATAATGCTGGCACTGTTGTGGGAGATGCGATGTTCTTGGGTTATACGGCATCTAGTAATATAGTTACTATAAGCGGCAATAGTAACTTTCGTGGAACTGGAAAGGTGAGTGGAACAGTGTTTGATATGTTGGGCGCACAGATTAATGCATGGGATTTAGTGAATGGATCAGTGCTCACAGGAACACTTTCAGGTAGCGCTGTCTTCAACGATACTTCCTATACCACGGGAACCGTTACCCAATCGAGCACATTCAATGATAGTTCGTACAATGCGGGGACAGCGCAGAATGTGATTTTTACCGCTTCATCATTCAATTCAGCGAGCGGCATACCAAACGGTGACCCAACAGGTATATCAGCGGGACATACAATATCTGGTACGGTGACATTTTCAACTACAACATCACCCGTGATATTTACTGTTGGTTCAGGTTCAACTTGGACAGCCAACACATCATCTTGGATATTTGCAACGTTCGGACAAAGTTGGAATTTTAATTTTGCTAACAATACCGGTACGCTCACTGGCGATGTTCTTTTTACTAATAGTCAGAACAACGGCACGATTAATGGCACAAGCACGTTCCGCACAAACTCATATAATGCTGGTACTGCTGTCAATGCGAGTTTTTATGACAGTACCTACAATACCGGTACGGTTAACTACGCAAATTTTTATAATACAAGTATCAATAGTCACAATAGTTCACCAGGAACAGTTACCGTACGTTGTGATTTTTATGATTCATCATTGCCGGGTATAGGTAGTTGTCCTGTCAATGGTACTGTCTATCACATACCATATTATTTTAATAATGCAGTCAGTACAAACTGGAACACTCTGGGTAACTGGTGGTTCGATTCTTCATTTACACAACCCGCTCTCGTATTACCTCAAAATGGTGATACGGTGTATATTGGTGCACGTATAGATACGGGTCCAACAACACCTGTCACTTTGGGTAGCATTAACGTGGCATCATCAACAACAGGAGGTGGATCATTCCAGGTTAATCTCACTGGAGCATCTGGTCCTGCCTATTTCTATGCTTCGAGTACAAATGTTGGTGTGGTAAATGGAGTGCTCAATATATATGGCCCACGTAGTCTTTCTCAAGTAAATACTACTGGTTCATATACTGGCGACATTACATTTCACAATGGCTCATGGAACGATGTGACCATTCCACGTAATGCAGTATTCTATGATACGAGTTATAACTCTTCCGGTGGTATCGTTTCAGGTAATGTTGAATTTGCTGGAGCAAACACAAATGCTGGAACAATCGGAGGGATAGCTACAATCGATGCGGGAGCGTCACTTAATGGTGCAGGAACTGTACAAGGCAGTGTTTCAAATGGAGGTATCATCTCAGGGGGTACATTCAATGGTGTTATCACGCATATCAATGGCGCAAGTCTCACCGGGTCAGTCACCAACGCTGTCAGTATGATATTTAATGGCGGTAGCTTTGTCTCAAGCAGCGGTCAAGTATCTGGTGATGCGACGTTCAATGCCACCTCAAGCAACAGAGGTGTTGTATCAGGCACAGCAACATTTAACGGTAGTTCGTACAATATCGGCTTTGCTTTCAATGGTGTATTCACCGGTGATAGTTCTGAAAATAGTCAGAATAGTACTATAGGCATCATATCAGGTACTAAGACACGTCTCTATACGGTCATAGCTCCTCAGACAAATCTATTTCGTAATTTTACCGATAGCGCATGGACCATCATGGCGGATGGTGCATATGTAAAATTGTTGTACAGTAACCTGATCGACATCGCTGGACGAGCACCAACGACAACGACGACGCTCGTGGAACAAAATGGAGGGTTCATACTGAGACCGCTCAGCCCAAACTCGTCAATAGTATCGTGTGGTATCCTCGATACACCAAACAGTACGTATACGCTCGGTGGAAATATTTCAAATTATACACATGATATTTGCTTTGCAGTGAGGGCAAACGGAGTGACAATCGATGGTAACGGATATTCAGTCACAGGAAGTATAAGTACACCACCGGAGTATGCAGTATTCGCGACATCGTCACTTTCAATCGATGCAACATCGAGTGCATTTACCAATCTTACTATCCAAAATATTAAATTCCTCAATTTCAATCACGGTCTTTGGGGACGTGGTAATGATGTTCCAAATGGTATTGGAGGAGATGGTGCCTCGACAACTATCAAGCGTACGATTATTGGCGATATCGATGTAGCTGGCGGAGATCCAATAGAACAAGCTGGAAATGGCGGTAACGTTTTTCTTGAAACATCAACTACAACTGTCATCGTTGCGGATGGTGGTCACAGTACTGGTTGTGGTATCGCAGGTGATGGTGGAAATATCTTTATAACGACCGATTCATATCTTGTTTCATTCTCAAATATGGGAGGGCAAGTATCTGGCTGTAGTTCGCCACCACCATCATCATATAGCGGCTCAAGTGGATCGGTGAATACTACTATCGTCTCGTCAGCTACTCACTCAGCATCACAGGGATCACATACAACAAGTGGCTACACTGGCTCGGTTGCAGGAACATTTTCTCCGACAAACTTCACTTCTCTGTGGATACCAGTCAACAAGCTCGCGCCAGTTACGTTCAAATCATTGCCTACATTTGGTGATGTTACCGGCAAAAATACCTTCTCTTTGGGTACGGGCATTGTCGACTTCCTATTTGCAGGACTTCCACAAGAAATGACCAGTCGATTTACGAAAGGATTGCTTGATCTCTTTGCGCAGTCTGGTTTTTATCGCGCGCAGGACATCGTGACATTAAAGAATAATCGTCTAACGGTCAAAGATACAAAGGGGACACCTGGATACTTTTCTGTCAAAAATGATAAAGGTGAATCAGTAGCAACCTATCTCGCATATGATGCAAAAAATACCGTCACTGAGTTTACGAAAGTTTCACCGAATACACGTTTGACTATTTCAGTCATCCCGGTCAATGAAGAACGAGTCACTGCAACATTCAATGGAAAAAATATTGTCTTTACCAATAATACTGCTTTGATAACTGCACCAGCGCGTACGGGCAAATATACATTGGTTACCTCGGCATCTCCTCTCACACTCACAGTAGAAGTAGTTGCGAATACTCAGTCATTTAATGAGCAGTTCCAGAAACCAGTATCATTCATCAAGCGCATATTTGGTGCAGTAGCGACATGGTTCTCACTCTTGTTCAAAAGGTACTAGTAATACACAGTTTTACCTTTGAACGTGCGTACATACATGATAAAATAAGGCCAAATGACCCACGGTACACATACACCGGTACCATTTGCATATGGCATATTCCTTGTCTTCTTTTTAGTGTTTTCTGTATATGCCACACCACTCACTCAAGCAGCAGGAGCACCTAGTATAGTCTCATACCAGGGCCGTCTCACTGACACAGGTGGTAATGCGCTCGGTGGCACCGGTACTACCTACTACTTCAAGTTCTCCCTCTGGGACAGTGCAACCGTAGGTGGAGGTACCAAAGTCTGGCCAACAGCTACACCAGGAGTTACTACCCTCACCGTCAAACAAGGATACTTCAATGCTGATATCGGTGACACGACCAATGGATATCCTGATACCCTCAACTACAACTTCAACAACAACACCAAGGTATATCTCCAGATCGAAGTATCCAGTGACAACGCTACCTACGAAACTCTCTCACCACGTTCTCTCATTACTTCGACTGCTTTCTCACAAGTGGCAGGACAGGTGAGTGGCGTGAACCAATCATCGTTTGGTACTACAACTGCATTTGCCAATTCTGTCCTCACTGCACAGAGTACCAGCACCACTGCTACTGCACTCTCACTCATTGGCTACTCTGGTCAGACTGCCAATATCTTTAACATCATTAACTCTGCTGCAGCGTCACTCT
Organism: Minisyncoccota bacterium; assembly: GCA_028713005.1. Classification (GTDB taxonomy): domain Bacteria; phylum Patescibacteriota; class Minisyncoccia; order Phycocordibacterales; family PALSA-1337; genus C7867-002. The sequence goes on from JAQTPC010000005.1 coordinate 37,159, forward strand.
TCACTGTTGCTGCCAATGGGAATGTGGGGGTGGGGACGAGTACGCCGGCCCAACAAATTTCGATCACAGGTAACTTTCAATTACCAATTAGTACGGCAGCTACGGGCATTATTTATGCCGGCTCTGATACCTTGATGCATAGTTTCGGTACAAATAACTTTTTTGCCGGTAGTCAAGCGGGTAATTTGACAATGACTGGACATGAAAATACTGTACTTGGAGTAAATGCGGGTAGTAGCCTGACTTCAGGTTATGATAATATTCTTTTGGGTTATAAATCAGGAACAAATCTCACATCAGGAATGAGAAACGTTATTATAGGTAGTAATGAAGCTGGTAAAGGAATAACTACAGGCTCTGGTAATATTTTAGTAGGTGGTTTTTCGGCTAATTCCGGAACATTCCCGTCTAGTATTTCTAACTCCGTATACATTTTACCTTCTGTAGAAGGTGATGTTTCTGATGCGCAAAATCAATCATTTATAATCGGTGGAGTATATAGTTCAAGTTTGACTGATATGTATTTTGGTTCAGGTCGTACCAGCTCGTCATTATATAGAAGTGCGTATGGTCGTATCAATGCAACTGGCGGAAAAGGTGCAAATGATGTTGGTGCAGATTTGATATTGGCGGGAGGAAAGTCTACAGGTAACGCAATCGGAGGATCACTTATTTTTCAAACTTCAAATACAGGTACGTCAGGATCTACACTTCAATCGTTAACTGAAAAAGTTAGAATTACTGCTGGTGGTAATATGGGTATTGGCACCACATCACCTTCAAATAAATTAGAAGTTAATGGAAGCGGATACTTTGCAGGAAATTTGACTGCTACAGGAACCGTTTCATTTGCCAGTAACTTAGCATCATTTAATAGTTCTGGTTACTTGACTCTTCCAAGTATCACCGGAACATACAATGGTAACTCATATCTTTTGGTTGGACCTGAATTGACCATAAATAATGGAGGTAATAATTCAGGAGTTTTGCGGCTTGGTTTTGGTGGTACAGGAAGTGGAATTGTTGTTGGCGCAACAAGTCCATTGGCTATCACTACATCCGTGGCAAACTTTACTGGAACCATATCAGTGGCTTCAACTACGGGCACTTCGTCTTTTGTTAATTCCGCAACATTTGGTGGAAGAGTAGGTATCGGTACTACGTCACCATCCGCTTCACTTTCAGTGGTCGGCACATCTACTTTGAGTAATGTAGTATTTAATGCTGATAATACTTACGATATCGGAGCCAATCAAGCAACTCGTCCAAGAACACTCTATCTCGGTACAAGTGCTGTTATTGGTAGTGCATATCCGCCGATTTATACATTGGAAGTAGGCGGATCGATCCGTATTCCACAAGGGTCAGGAATGTATTTTCGTCGTGATGGTGCAAATAATGGTGATGGCGCAAGCGTAAGTTCAGATAATACTAATTTAACAATTGATGCTTCCACAGCACCAAATAGTCGCATCTACTTACGCACAGGAAATGTGAATAGGTGGTTTGTCGATGCGACAAATGCCTACTTTGGACCAGTTGCTGATAATACTTACGATATCGGTACTACGAGTGCACGCGTTAGAACATTATCTGTTGGAGGAAATGGATATTTTGGTGGAGTTGGCATCGGCACCACCTCGCCATCCGCAAAGCTCGCAATCACTGGTACAGCAGGTACAGGAGATATATTTGCTATCGCTTCGTCGACTGATGCAAGATTGTTGACTGTTACTTCTGCTGGGAATTTAGTTCTTGGTCAATCAAGTAGTGCGGGATTTTCGATGTACCCTTATTATAATGGAAACAATAATGTTGTGTTTGCAAATGGAAACGCAAGTGCGCTGACAAATGTTAGAGCAGCAGGTTTTCTTGTTCAGGGTTCAACCAATGGTGACGGAACATCTTACTCAGCACTATCAACGAATGGGGTAGAATTAGCACCTGCATATGGTGTCTTATGGTCAGGCACATCAGGACAAGCATATAATACAAAAGATACAGGTCTTAGTCGTATATCAGCAGGAGTGGTTGGTGTAGGAAATGGTACTTTAGGTAATGCTGCAGGTACATTGAGTGCAGGTATTTTACAAAGTTCAAAGTATTATCTTGGAACTGATCTTGGTTTGTTCCCAGTAGGAGGAGGTCAGTCAACTGTGCAGACTTATTGGGGCTTGAAACTTGTCGGAAATTCACAATCAACTCCACAAGGTTACACGCCATCAAATACTGGAAACGTAGATGATTTTAGTGTGATGATACCTAACCAGCAAGCTTCAAAAATAGGACTGGTTGTGAGGGGTGCATCTAGTCAGACGGGAAATCTCTTTCAGTGGCAAAATAGCGGAGGTACACCACTTGGAGGTATTGATGCCTCAGGCAATCTCGGCATCGGCACCACGAGTCCAAGTGTAAAAACTGAGATATATTCTGATAGTTCATCTAACCAAGATATTCTCAGATTAAATAATCCAAGTAACTCTGGTGCTGGAACCAAGTTTTCGTTTTGGGCAAATGGTGGCGAAACAGGATCATTAGTTAATACATTTGATGGTACAAAATGGCTGTTTAGTTTAGGGGTCTATTCAAAACCAAATCTATTAAACTTAACATCGACGGGGAATGTCGGCATCGGCACCACGTCACCAACAAATAAACTTGAGGTTGCAGGCAACACATACCTCGGTGGTAATCTGACAGCGACGGGAACTATTTCACTATCAGGAGGAGGTAATATGATTGCGTTATCAGGTACAAACGCTGGTATAGATTTTAATGGTTCAGTTTTGAGATATGGTACAACTGGTTTTGTTTTACCATCTACTATAGGATCACTTGGTGGTATTACAATTAAATCCGATTTAAACAATAATACTGCTAATATCACATTGTCTCCAAATGGAAGCGGTAATACGATTATTGGTAATGGTAATCTTGGTATTGGAACGACAACTCCCGGATCTCTCTTAACTGTTGGTAACTCAAATTATTTTGGTGTCGACTCTAATGCAAATACAACTCTCGGTGGGACAGGATCTAAAACCCTCCTTGTGAGCGGAACAAACAGTGGATCTTTACAAACCATGAATCTTCAAGGCGATTTCAGTAGATCTATAGTTATTAATAATCAAAGTAGTAATGGGGGCGTAGTGCTTACTGGAGGAACTGCTAACCAGCATGCTTCTATATATACTAACTCAAGTTTTGGCTCGATTAATCCAGGACATGGATCAATCGAATTTGGTACTAATGGAGTATTTAGAATGGGAATCACTGGTGATAACGGATATGTCGGCGTCGGCACTACCACCCCCGCAGCAAAGCTCGCAGTAGCAGGTAACACATACCTCGGTGGCACCCTCATAGCTACAGGTACAGTACAACTCACCAACTACGGCGCCGGTACACTCACCACAGACGCCAACGGTAACCTCTCAGTATCATCAGATGAACGGCTCAAGGATATCAAAGGCTACTTCACCACAGGCTTGGACGCTATCGAATCCCTCAAACCTATCAGCTTCAACTGGAAACCTGAGACAGGTCTCGATACTGTGAATACCTATACTGGTTTCTCTGCACAAAATGTCCAAACAGCTATCCCTGAAGCTGTCTCACAAGACAAACATGGCAACCTCACCCTCCAAGATCGCCCTATCCTCGCTACACTGGTGAATGCGGTGAAGGAGATTGGTTCGATGATCGTGCAAATCAAAGATGGTATTGCGTACCTGAAAAATATTGCAGTTGAAAGTCTCACTATCGGATCATCAGCAAAACCTACCGGTGTGACATTCTATGACGAAGTAAACGGCATGCCATATTGTCTCAAGGTGAGAGGAGGGCAGTCAGTCACTGTATCCGGCGTTTGTGGATCTGAAACGTCAGTTGCACCAAGCACGTATTCTGCACCTGTTGTACCAGTTATTTCTTCTACAAATACAACAAATATAATTGCAACATCTACAACTGAGACGGTGGTATCAACAGAGAGTACGAGTACACCAGTAGTGAGTGCTACAACAACTGAACCTATTGCAACAACTACGGTGGCAACTGCTGATACTGTTATGAGCACCTCAACAACGGAGCTTATTGTTCCACCTGTTGATGTTGTTACACCACCCATAGAAACTCCTCCATCTGTTACACCAGACACCACTTCTGATACAACTACTACAGTGCCAGAAATTGCACCTGCGAGTACAACTGAGTAGGGTTTTAATGGAAAAGCGACCTTATTTCTGCTACTATTTCATTCATGAACGAAAAGTCCCTCATACCAGAGAAATTCCTCAAGCCGTATAATCCTGGCTCAACCGAATCTCGTATATATGAGATGTGGGAAAAGAGCGGATATTTCAATCCAGACAAACTCCCTCTACGCCAGCAAAAAGGCGAACCTTTTTCTATTGTTCTGCCACCACCAAATGTGACCGGTACTCTCCATATGGGTCATGCTGCTATGCTCGCCATCGAAGATATCATGATCCGCTACAAGCGCATGCAAGGATTCAAGACGTTATGGCTTCCTGGTACCGATCATGCCGCTATCGCTACACAGTCAAAAGTTGAAAAGGAAATAGAAAAAAAAGAAGGCAAACGTCGTCACGATCTCGGTCGTGAAGAGTTCTTGAAGCGTGTTGATACGTTTGCACAAGAGAGTCATGACACTATCGTCAATCAAGTCCGTAAGATGGGTGCATCGATCGATTGGTCACGAGAAGCATTTACTCTCGATGAAAAAAGGAGTCTTGCTGTTCGTACTGCTTTCAAGACGATGCATGACCTCGGCCTCATATACCGGGGTTCAAAAGTCATCAACTGGGACCCAAAAGGTCAGACTACTATCTCTGATGATGAGATCGTCTATGAAACCAGAAAAGCAAAGTTGTATACTTTTAAATATTCAAAGGATATTCCTATCACCATCTCAACGACTCGCCCTGAGACAAAGCTCGGTGATACTGCTATCGCAGTTCACCCTGATGATGTGCGTTATCAACAGTACATCGGCAAAGAGTATGACGTAGTTTTTGCAGGCGAATCTATCCATATACGCGTCATCGCTGATACTGCAGTTGAACCAGAGTTTGGTACCGGTGCACTTGGTGTGACTCCTGCACATAGTGCTATCGACTGGGATATGGCGCAGAGACATGATCTGCCACTCAAACAAGTCATCGATGAGTTCACCAAGATGACTGCAGGCAATGAATCCATAAAAGGAAAAAAAGTAGGCGAAGCCCGCACAGCTGTCGTTGAATGGCTCAAGTCAGAAGGTCTCCTCGAAAAAGAAGAAGACATCGAACAAAACGTAGCTACCGCTGAACGTACAGGCGCTGTCATCGAACCGTTGCCGAAGTTGCAGTGGTTCATTGCGGTGAATAAGAAATTTACTCTTCCATATTCAAATATCCGAGGCCTACCCTCGGGAAGTGAAACGACATTGAAGGAAATCATGCTCAAGGCGGTTAAGAGCGAAGAAACAAATCCTGATGGCAGTATAGAAATCATTCCAGAACGTTTCGAACGCGTATATTTCAATTGGATTAACAATCTTCGCGATTGGTGTATTTCACGACAGATCTGGTACGGGCATCGCATACCAGTGTGGTACAAAAAAGAGAAAACAGTAAATAGTAAACAGAAAACAGAAGAAGCTGAGATTTACGTGGGTACAGAAGCGCCAACGGGAGAGGGGTGGGAACAAGACTCTGATACGCTCGATACGTGGTTTTCATCAGGTCTGTGGACTTTCTCGACGCTTGGTTGGCCAGAAAAGACGATTGACCTCAAGACATTCCACCCAACCAGCGTGCTCGAAACTGGCTATGATATCATCTTTTTCTGGGTAGCTCGCATGATACTCATGACTGGTTGTCTCGTCGGTGAAGTGCCATTCAAAACTGTCTATCTTCATGGTCTTGTTCGTGATGGAAAGGGAAAGAAGATGTCCAAGTCTCTCGGCAATATTATTGATCCACTCGACATGATAGAGAAGTATGGTGCTGATGCGACACGCCTCTCGCTCATTATAGGAACTGGCCCAGGAAATGATTCGAAATTATCTGAAGATAAGGTAAAAGGATATAAGAATTTTGGTAATAAGATCTGGAATATCACTCGCTTCATCCTTTCATCAGCCGCAGGGGAACGTTACGGTCTTACTTCAGTTGAAAAGATTGCGTATGATCCGCAATTCAAAGATTGGACATCAGCAGAATCTACTTACCTTAAACAACTCAATGACCTCATCACAGAAATAACCAAAGAAATGGAAGAGTATAAGTTCTATCTCGTAGGTGAAAAGCTCTATCAATATGTATGGGCTGAACTGGCAGATAAGATACTTGAAGAGAGTAAGCCTATCTTGAACGGTGACGACGCAGAGGCTCGCACTGCCCGTGTACAGTTCTTATTACACGCTTTGAATACCGTACTTCGTGCACTTCATCCCTTTATGCCGTATGTGACTGAAGAGATCTGGCAGGAGATGAATACAGGAAAATCAATGCTTATCGTAGAAGAGTGGCCAAAAAACTAGGGTCTTTATCCACAATTAACGCTTAGACTACTCGTTTGGTTTCTCATAAATAAGGTATAATAAAAGGGTAATTTATTATCTCTTTTTATACATATGAAAAAAACAGCACTTTACCTTGTCGCGCTCGTTGTTCTGGTTATTTTGCTTGGCGTATCAATGACATTTGTTGGCGGTCGTCCACCAGTGCATGCAGTTGCGGCTTCTAGTTGTATTGTTGGAGAGACTACCTGTCTCTCAGGTTGGGCATGGTCATCGACTATCGGTTGGATCAGCTTCAATTCTACTGATGCAGGTGCGGGAGGTGGACCATATGATGTTAAGATGGATGCTTCAGGTAACCTCAGTGGATATGCCTGGTCATCAAATATAGGTTGGATTAGTTTCAACTCTGCTGACCTCTCTGTGGCACCAGCATGTCTCGGTACGTCTCCTGCGACGGTCAACACTATTACTGGTGCAGTCAATGGTTGGGCACGTGCAGTCGCTGGTATAGGCAGAAATGATGGTTGGGATGGTTGTATCGAACTTTCAAACCCAAGTACACACGCTTCGCCGGATACAAGCGGATACAATGGCACTTCAACTCAAGGTGTAACGTATGCTATCTCAGGAGCATCACTCGGACTCTTTTCAGGATATGCATGGGGTGGCAATGTTGCAGGCTGGATACAGTTTAGTCCAACAGCGGGCAATGGCGGTCCAAACACCGTTTGTGTTCCTAGTTGTCCAAGTACTTCAAATGATTTGATACTTCAAGCTCAGGACTATGGTGCAGGTAGTGGAGGTAGTGGCGTATGGGGTCCAAGTGTAAGCTTCACTTTGCCTCAGAGTGGTTCGATAACAGTTCCTCTTAGATGGCAAACTGGTAGTGCAACAAATGTTCAGACAGCAACAGCTGATTGGGGAGTTTCAGTGGGGGCTATCACTACATTAACTGGAAAGGCGCTTGCTTCTGATAATACTGATTCCGTCACATTTTCAACTACAGGTACGAAAAATCTCAATCTCTCGTATAAGCTTTCTGGTGTCGTTAAGACAAAAGCAGTAACAGTAACTGTTAATCCATACGTTCCTCCAACAAATCTTTGTGTTCAGCCTGCTCATACCATTACCCCCGCGTGTGGTACAACAAATGCCGGACCAGCAACAGTTGTGAACTCTTGTCCTACAAGTGCTTCTGACTGTCAGTTTGTTTGTGATATAGCAAATGGATATAAGTTGAAGAATGGTATTTGTGCAAAATCAAACATTCAAGAGATCTAAGTTGATAGTAAATAAGATATAAAAAATGCCACGTTCATCTGAACGTGGCATTTGCGTTTTTGGCGATTATTTTTTCCGGCGCATGATCTGAACGAGACCGAGGGCTCCGCCGATGATGCCGATCGCTGATGTTGAAGGTTCAGGAACGGCAGTGATGTAATTGATCGAAGTGCTTGCAGTGGAACCGTTGACCGTGTAGCTGACCTGCTCAGTGAACGGTGTTTGGCCAATCCAAGTATTCAGTGCCTGTTCCATGGTGGAGCCGGTGATGTCGATCGAATACCCATATCCGATGATGTAAACTGCATTCACAAGCGTGTTGGCATTTCCAGCAGTATAAGTTGTTCCATCTGCCGCTACGCCGATACCAAATTTGGTGTAAGTCAGACCATCGCTGCCGAGTGTTCCAGAAAAATTAAAGAACGGGCTGCTTTGGGTGCTGAATATGCCACCGAGGGTAAAAGGCACTGAACTGGTAACTGCGAGTGCCGAATACATGGCCTTACCGACATTGGCAGAAGAGAAAATGTTGGTGACATTGACTGCGCTACCGTTCGGTATTGATTGCCAGAGTCCGTAGGCAGATAAGCCATGAAGCAGTGCATAGGTCGTGTCCGTGACAAAACCAGGCGTTGCATTCACTGGACCAAGTCCAGCCTGTGAGCTGATACTGATAACCCCTTGCCCCTGTGAAGAGGAGGGAGTGACCAATGTGACAATCAATGCGACGCACAAAAGCGACGCCGTGATGAACCGACGAGTTGTGTTTTTCATAGAGCTAATTCCTTTCTTTGAGATGTGGCTTGTTTTGGTTGCGCCATACCTCTACGTTGTTTGCTACCAAGTATTATACCAGATATGGCTCTATTTAGTCAACATGCATATGGGGTATTGTCAAATAGGCTTATTTTAGGGCATTTTCCATGTATAAAGCACTTCTTGTATATGTGCCGATATGCTATTCTATTGCCATGAATCGCATATCTCAATACCTCTGTTTTCCGATCGTCTGGTTCTTTTCAAAACTCTTCTTTACTGTCGAATTTCGTAATCCAGATGGCATGGCAACTATCGTTGGCAAACCAGCTATCATCATCGCTAACCATATCTCTTTCTACGACAGCTTCTTGCTCCGTCTCAACCGACACTGGACCAGTCTCGATGTGCACTTTATGGGCGTCACTCGCTTCAATGCATTGCATATGAGAATACTTTGGTATACAGGTATCATACCAGTCATCTTTTATTTCTTCGGTGTTTTCGTTGTTATACCGGGGCGTGGTCTCGATAAAAATCTCGAAGCACCTCAAAAGTTATTAGCCAAAGGGAAGCATGTATTTATTTTTCCTGAAGGGAGTATGAATATCACTGGTAATCTCAAACCATTCAAAGTCGGTGCTGCTACGCTTGCTTCAAAAACAGGAATGCCGGTACTGCCTATCTCATACAAAGTGATCCGTGAATCTGGTCAACGTAAAAAAATACTCATCACAATGGGTGAAGTTATGAATGTGATACAGGGAACAAATCCAGAAGAGGTCAATCGAACGATGGAGGCAAAGGTAAAAGAAATGTTAGCTGCTTAATTGGTTAGGAAAAACAATCCGATGAAGATGAGAACGGCAATGCCAATCAATATGAGAGTTGGCTTGGTCGACTTTTTGTAGACGTCGAGTTCGAGAGCGCGGTCATCGCTCGGCATATGGAGATGAGGGATGATCTCATCGAGAATCAGTCCCCAGCCAAGGCCCGCAAGAAGGATGATATAGATATTTTTGTCAGCAAAGATGAACCAGAGGCTTGAGATAAAGATATAGATCAAACCCCAGTGTGCATGATGGATCTGGAGCCCGACTTTCTTGCGAAGAGAGATTTTATTGAAATGCTCAGGTCGTAGTGCATAGTGCCCGCGTTGATACAGTGCTGGAGCGAGGAAGATGATGATAAAGAGGGCAAGTTGTGTAAGCGTCATAATTTGACTATAATACCACGATTATATGACCAAGAATACAGACCCACATAAGAAAAATATATACCCGCCGGTGTCGACATTTGATGTCATCAAGGAGTACTGGAAGTCCTCAAAAAAGTACTGGTATTTTGGCGTACTCGCACTCATTGGCATCTCAATCAGTACTGCTATATTCTCAGTTATCATTCCGCTCTATTACAAGCAGTTTTTTGATTATATAAATCATGTAGTAACCAATTCTGACGCCGATGTAGCAAAGCTCGTCTCTATCATTACTACGATACTCGTATTCGGTTTAGTGGGACTGCTCTTTTCCCGCGGGTCATTCTTTTCAATGATAGCTTTTGAAGGGAGGTCAATGATTGATATCAAACAGCGTGCATTCGATTATTTGATGAGGCATTCTTACTCATTGTTCTCAAATAATTTCTCAGGTTCGCTCGTGCAGAGAGTCAACCGCTTTACTCGATCATTCGAGCGTATATTCGACAAGTTTGTCATGGATATTTTTCCGCTCATCATCAAAGTGGTCGGTGTTGTTATCGTCCTCTCATTTATTGAGATTAAGCTTGCCTATGTATTGTTGGCATGGATATGTGCGTTTATGGCATTCTCTTTCATTATGACAAAGATCAAGTATAAGTATGACCTTGTCGCATCAGAACTCGATTCAAAATCAACAGGCGCTCTATCTGACTCTGTTTCGAATCACAATGCAGTTCAGTTATTCACTGGCAATACCCATGAATCAGAGCGATTTGGTGCTATCAATATCGAGCATATGAATGCCAATCTATTCCGTTGGAACTTTGGTGAAATCACGAACTTCGTTCAAGTTATCCTTACTGTTGCTGCGGAATTCTTTGTCTTTTATTTTGGCATCATGTATTGGCACTCAGGATTATTGTCTGTTGGTACATTTGTGCTCGTACAAGCCTATATTATCAGCATCAACGGTAGTCTGTGGAGCTTTAGCCGTATCGTCCGTGATATTACCGAAGGAGTGGCTGATGCCAAAGAGATGGTTGAAATCATACACTTGAAGCATGAGATCAAAGATGTTCCTGGGGCACGTGATCTCGTCGTAGATAAAGGCATGATTGAATTTAAAAATATTTCATTTGCTTTTGGTGCTGTAGCTGAAAAGAATAAGATGGTTTTCAGTGGTCTCAACATTACAATCAAAGCGGGTGAAAAAGTCGCATTGATCGGCTCATCTGGTGCTGGCAAATCGACCTTGGTCAAATTGCTCTTGAGACTTCATGATATCAATGGAGGAGAGATTGTTATTGATGGACAAGATATAAAGGGAATCACCCAAGATAGTTTGAGAGAGAATGTCAGCCTTGTTCCTCAGGATCCTGCACTCTTTCATCGTACGCTTATGGAAAATATTCGCTATGGCAAAAGAGATGCAACAGATGCAGAAGTTATCGAAGCGTCAAAGCTGGCTCATTGCGATATCTTCATCCAAGAGTTCCCATTGAAGTATGAGACCTTCGTCGGCGAACGTGGTATCAAGCTCTCTGGCGGTGAGCGCCAGCGCGTAGCTATAGCTCGCGCTATGCTCAAGAATGCGCCTATCCTCGTTCTCGATGAGGCGACTTCAAGCCTTGACTCACATTCTGAAGCCCTCATCCAAGATGCGCTCCATACCCTCATGAAAGGCAAGACAACGCTTGTCATCGCACACAGACTTTCAACTATCAAAAAGATGGATCGTATCATCGTGCTTGGCAAAGAAGGTGTCATCGAAGACGGCAGTCATGATGAATTGCTCAAGAAGGAAAATGGTACCTATGCCAAGTTGTGGAATCTTCAAGCGGGTGGTTTTGCCAATAAGAGTATTGAGGAGATGTTGGAGGGGTAGCGATTTGATATAAAATGCTATAATACCTGAATGCCGGATTTTGAATCCCAATTTAAGACCAAGAAAAAGATTTCTTTTCATGGTCACTCAGTTTCGTATGTCGATATTGCCCCTCCATCTTTAAAGCATAGTACTCCCATATTCATTGCGCCGGGTTGGGGAGAAACGCCACGCACATTCAAGACCCTTATGGGCTTGTTGTACGATAATGGCTACAGGGTTATATCTGTATATCACCCACGTCACGACCTCAAACTGATCACACGTGGCAATATTTCTCGTTTTGAATTACAAAAAGCGGATATCATCGCTGAGATCATCGATACTGAGCACATCACCAAAGTAGATGTCATCGCACACTCCGAAGGTACGGTCAATTCTGTTATTGCAGCACATATGAGACCGTCACTGTTTAGGCAACTGATACTTATCGGTCCTGGGGGCCTTGTTGAAAGAGAGTCATACCCTGAGCTTATCGGCAGGTTCATGCTCAATATGTTCCAAGGCGGTCCGAGCGTATTGTGGAATAAAAATGAATTCACTTCATTTATTCGATCATTCATCGATATGTCCAAATATTTTTTGAGCAACCCTATGCTTGGTCTGCTCGAGGGTAGTGCAGTATCTCATGCCCATATGCAACAGTCTCTGACTGCTATACACGAGGCTGGTGTGGCTGTAACGATAGTATGTGGAACAAAAGATGTTGTTTTTCCGCATAAAAAAATGAAAAGCATATCTGCGCTAACGTGGATCGATATCCGTGATATGGCCGGTGGACATGATGATATCTGTGTTCATCCGCAACGATATATCGGCTTGATCCAAGAAAAGTGCGTGAATTAAATTATGTTATAATTTGCATATGAATTTTAAAAATAAAAAGATATTGGTTGGAGTGACAGGAGGTATAGCAGCTTATAAGACATGCTCATTGGTTAACGGTTTGATAGCAGAAGGTGCAGAAGTCAAAGTGGTGATGACAGATGCAGCAAAGATGTTCGTGACCCCGATCACCTTTCAAGCCCTTACAAACAACCCTGTATACGATGATCTATGGAAGCCAGTGAGCCAAGATACGGTTGAACATATAGAACTATCACATTGGGCTGATCTCATTATCATCTCACCAATCACCGCAAATACTATCGGCAAAATTGCGTGTGGTATTGCGGATAACTTGCTCACAACCATTGTCATGGCGTCATTTCCTCAAACAAAGGTAGTTATTGCTCCTGCTATGAATACGTACATGTGGGAAAATCCATATGTCCAAGAAAATCTCAAAAAACTATCTGATACAAAAAAATACCACATAGTCGAGCCACGTTCAGGAGTGCTCGCATGTCGCGATGAAGGTAAGGGCAAGATCGCTGACAACCAAGACATTATTGCTGCAGCGCAGTCATTAATCTAAATGGACACATTTTCACTCAAAGGAAAGTCGATACTAGTAACTGCTGGTTCAACATGGGTCAAGATAGACACCGTTCGCGTCATCACCAATATTTTCAAAGGGAAGATTGGCTTCACTATTGCTGAGATAGCTGCACATATGGGTGCAGATGTAACTCTCTTGCTCGGCCCTTCATTTGACCTTTCAACATACAAGCCGGCTGCAAATCTGAACATACTTAGATTTAAGTTTTTTGATGAATTGGATACATTGATGAAATCGGAGCTTGAAAAGCGCCCATACGATGCCGTTGTACATTCAGCGGCAGTTTCTGATTTTAGATTGGCTACAGAGTATGATGGCAAAATAAAGTCTGATACAGATACATTGACGCTTGAGCTCGTGCCAACCAAAAAGATCGTGGATTATATAAAGGATATTCTGCCTCATACATTTCTTATTAAGTTTAAGCTCGAAGTGAATGTAACCGAAGATAGGTTGAAAGACATCGCTTTCAAGAGTCTTCAACATTCACGTGCTGACCTGATCGTGGCAAATATATACAATCCGGCATTTGCGGATCATGAAGCATTTTTAATGGATACGACAGGGGAATCACGCAAAATATCAGGTCGAGAGCATATCGCACAGAGTATTTTAAAAGAAATCCATGACAGAACATAATCTAACAGAATATCTGCTTGAGACAGAGTATTGTGATTTCAATAATCACGCCATTCAGTCATTGGCTAATACTTTTAAAAAACGATATCCGAATGATCAGAAAAAATTGGCAGAAGCTCTTTTTTACTGGGTTCGCGATAGTATCCATTACCGTGTAGGTCTTTGGAATAAGACAGCTTCGCAGACACTCGCAGAGAGATACGGCAGTTGTACCAATAAAGCGAACCTTCTTGTTGCTCTCTTTAGAGCCTGCAACATACCTTCTGCGTATTGCGTACTCAAGGTTAAGGGCAGAGAGTTTTTCGGCAAAATCACCTTGCCTGAGTTCAAGGATTCGATCAGTGAAGTTTCTGTACACATCTTTGCTCAGGCGTATATCAGTGGCAGATGGCTCAAGTGCGATCCTTCTACTGATGTATATCTCTCTGATAAGACCAGTCATATAAATGACCAGAGTACACTTGTTGATTGGGATGCTGATTCTGATGCTCTACTCAAGCTTGATCAAGCCCATATTTTGGAAGAAAAATCTCTCTTATCAAATATCGACCATCTCATTTCAAAAAAACCAAAGACGGGCAAGGGTTTGATCGTCGATATGGGCAACCTCTATATTAGTTTTTTGAGAGATCAAGGAAAAAGTATCAGAGACATGAAAGATGTCAGACCTCTTTTCAAAAAATGGTTGAAATCAAACTCACTCAAGCATCATTATGTTTATTCGGTTAGTTCTTTGTGGCACGATATCAAAGGAATATTAAAAATATGAATTCTTTCATTGTATCAAGCTTTTTAACTGCAATACTGAGTATCATGCTCGGTTCATTTATCTTTTTGCAGGATCCAAAGAATAGAACAAATAGAATGTGGTCGTTCACGACATTTGCAGTTTTTCTCAACTGGCTTGGTCTCGGCTTTATATGTATCAGTACTACTGCAGATCAAGCATTCTTTTGGCAAAAAATACTCTACGTAGGAACAATCTTTATACCTGTATTTTTCTTTCATTTTTGTAATAGTTTCTTAAATAGAACCGATAAGGTTAAAAAGCTTTTGACCCTTGGCTATCTGCTCTCGTTTGCATTTTTAGCATTACTATTCACCAATTTACTCATCAGCGGTGTTACTGGAGTTACTGATATACATTACTGGCCAGTTGAAACGGGTATACTGTATTATCTTTTCCTTGTTTATTATGCTTTCTATGTTGTCTATACCGTAGTTTTATTGAAAACATCGCACAAAAAAACTACAGGCATCCTTCAGAATCAAATTGATTATATCTATTATGCAGCACTGATAGGCTTTGTTGGAGGCTCAACAAATTTCCTCCTTGATTTCAATTTCAATTCACTTCCGATCGGAAATTATTTTATGATATTTTATATCGTATTTATCACCTATGCGATCTTGAAGCACAGACTCTTCAACCTCAAAGTCATCGTGACAGAGTTATTGACCTTCAGCATCTGGGTGTTTCTCTTAATCAGAGCGCTCCTTGCTACCAATGTCAAAGATCAGATAGTAGATTGGTCACTCCTCGCTATACTGGTGGTGTCCGGTATCTTTTTGGTGCGCAGTGTTATAAAAGAAGTCACTCAGCGTGAAAAGATTGAAAAGCTTGCCAAAGATCTCGAAACCGCCAATGTTCGTCTGACTGAGCTCGATCGTCAAAAGTCAGAATTCGTTTCATTTGCTACACATCAGCTGCGCGCACCACTCACTGCGATGAAGGGTTATGCCTCAATGATCCTCGATGGCGATATGGGTACGCTATCAGCGGAAGCGAAGCTTGGCGTTTCGCGTATCTTTGACTCAGCAAAAACACTCACCAATATTGTCGATGATTACCTCAATATCACACGCATCGAGCTCGGCACTATGAAGTATGCCTTTGAGACTATCGACTGGAAGGTCCTGATCCAAGATATCTTGGGCGAACTCAAGCCGAATATAGAAAAATCAAAGCTCACTTTTTCATTTAAAGTTCAAGATGAAGCCATGGATTATCGCATTACTGCCGACCGTGACAAGTTCAAACAAGTTATCGCCAACCTCATCGACAACTCCATGAAATATACGCCAACCGGTTCAGTTGATTTGTCGCTTTCATTTGACCGCGCGCGACGCAAGTTCGTCTTTATGATCAAAGATACAGGTATCGGTATTGCACCAGAAGTTTTGCCGCATCTTTTCGCAAAATGGAGCCGTGCCGGCAATGCAAATAAGACAAATATCAAAGGTACCGGTCTCGGCCTCTTTGTGGCAAAAGAGATCATCACTGCTCATCATGGCGAAGTGCGCGCTGAGTCTGTCGGAGAAGGAAAAGGTTCGACATTTATCGTGGAGATGGAACCATTTGGGAAAATGTAATGTGTTTTGAACACGGTCCGCGCTTAAAGGACGTTGCGCGGACATGATTCCGCTGAATCAAAAAACCCCAAAACATTGATTGCTTTGGGGTTTGTTAGGTGGGGTCATAATAACCATGTGTTTCTTCGATCACTCGAAGTTCTTCGCCTGCCTTCGTATAACCGAGTGCAAGTAAGTCGAGCAATGATGGTGACGAATGGAGGAATTCGCGGTGGAGTTCTCGCATGAGTGCTTGTCTGCCACTGTAGACCCGGGGACCAACTTCAGGGAAGTATGGCTCGCTAGGTTCAGTATCTTCGCGCGAGTCATGACCGATAGGTCTACTCCCATGACGTCCATTTCGTTTACGAAGATTCTCATTGCGCTTCTGTGCGTTCCGAACCCATTCACTTTCAGGATTTTTAAAGTCGATCTGACCGTAAGGGAATGAGCGGAGTCTGTTGAATCCTAGTGCCCGATCTGATGCTCGGTCGGTCTGGATCAAGAGTTTGACCAAGAAGGGCTGATTATCGTTGATACCTCGGCAATCATTGCCAATAGTTTCGTCTGGGAGCGGGCCAGTGAACGAGTAGAGTTCGCTCTGCTTCAGGCGAGGATTATTTGGTGTAGCTAACTCAAAGTTTGGTATGCCACGTTGATGAGGGTACTTGTTTCTCATCAGTTCAACGTGAGTCCGGAGTAGGGTGAGTAGATCCGTCTGAACCTTCTCACGCGACTCCTTAAACTTTTGAAAATACGTTTGTCTGAACATAATTTCCTTTCTTGGGTAAAGTTTCAGGCGCCGATCCGAAGATGGGCGCCTGGACTGACTTAGTTTCGTTCGAGGGGTGTTTGATTAAGTGTAACGCCCCATGATTCAACGGCTTCAAAGTCGATGGGAAGTTTCTTCCCGCGAACAACCTGAAGTGACAGCTTGGCAGCAAGGTCAGGATCAATGACATAACGAGTCGTCGCACGAGCGAGCGAACCGCATTGCATAATCTGTTCATTACTTAGCCAACGTTTTTCTGGAATGACTTTCGCCATAGGATTCCTTTTTGGTTGGGGGTTTAAATGTTCGTTTACCTGCTACTATTATAGCACCTTTAACGGGCGAATGTCAATTTATATACAACATGCGCAGGGTAGACCTGTGCAGAGATAATTACTTTACCAATTCATCCACTGCCTGCTTGACCATGTTGCCATCTGCCTTGCCAGCAAATTCTTTTATGAGCATGCCCACAACCTTACCGGTAGCCTTTGGATCAAAGTTACCTTGAGATTTGAGTGCATCTACACGAGTGCGAACAACTATCTTTACTTCATCATATGACATCATGGCAGGCATGAATGATTCGAGAATAATGAGCTCAGCCTTTTCCTTTGAAACAAGGTCAGTACGTCCGCCTTTCTCGAACTGTTCGATAGAGTCTTTGTGTTGTTTGACACTACGCTTGATGAGGGCCATCACTTTGTCGTCAGCGAGGAAGTCACCAGCTATGTTATTTGTCATCATTTCATTTAGGGCAAGAGCATTGAGGCCACGGAGTGTGTCGAGGCGGATAGTGTCTTTTGCGCGGAGTGCTTCTTTTATCTGATCTTTGATAGTTTTGTGGAGGGTCATATAGCAAGTGTAGGTTGAAACTGCTAAAGGTGCAAGTTTTTTAAACTAGCAAAAACTTCATTATTTCTTGAGAACTTATTGAATATTTCTTTATCACCTTGTTTATATAATAAGAGCATTATAATATTAGTGTATAAATCAATGACATTAGATATAGAAGATAAAAATTACATAGGTAATTTACTAGATCAAAAACTGGATCAAAAATTCGGACATTATTTTGGTCTTCTGAGAGACGATTTTAACCACAAATTTTCCCTTCTAGTTGAGATTTCAAAGGATAAGCCAAATAGAGAGGAGGTGCGTGAAATTGTTCGTGAAGAAGCTGGATATGTAGTGCAAAAGACGATGAAGGATATTTTTGCGCCTGAAGTCAAAGAGATACGTGTCACTCAAGCTAAGCATGAAAAGAGAATAAGTAAATTGGAAGCCGCGCGTATTTAAGGTACTATTACGTACATGACCATACTTCTCATCATCCTTATTATCTTGGCGGTTTTGATAATCGTTTTTTTGGGAGTGCTTTTATTACGCCAGAAAAATGCTGCCGCGAATCCTGGACAAAATGCTCAGCAAGGCGAGGGGCTCAATCTCATACTTCAGCAGATCAATGAAATGTCACGTTCATTCGACGGAAAGCTTGATAGTAAGCTTGGCGATTTGGCCAAAACAGTTGATTCAAAAGTTGAAGGTCTGACAAAAACAGTGGATTATAAGATCAGCGACAGCAACCGTTCTATGCAAGATTCACTTCGTCTACAATTTGCTGATTCCACACGACAGATGACTGAGTCTTCAAAGTTGATAAAAGAAGTGACTCAAGGCCTCACCAAGCTTGATGAGACCAATCGGCAGGTCGTTTCTTTTGCCGATCAGCTCCAGAGTCTGCAGGATATTCTGAAAAATCCAAAACAGCGTGGCATACTCGGCGAATACTATCTAGAGACACTTTTGAAAAATGTTTTAGCGCCAGGTCAGTATCAGATGCAGTATCCATTCAAAAATGGGGAGATTGTGGACGCAGCTGTTTTTGTAAAGGATAAGGTTATTCCTATTGATTCGAAGTTTTCACTGGAAAATTATAATAAACTTGTTGAAGAAAAAAATCCTGCTGAAAAAGAAAAATTGGAGAAGACATTTATCAATGATTTGAAAATGCGTATCCAAGAAACAGCAAAGTATGTTCGCCCATCTGAAAACACTATGGACTTCGCCTTTATGTTCATACCTCATGAGGCTATCTACTACGATCTATTGGTCAACAAGATTGGCGCGGCAGTCGGTGAAACTGACAACTTGATCCAGCGTGCGGCGAGCAAGTATAAGGTCATTATCGTATCGCCAACGTCTTTCTTGGCATATTTACAAACAGTGCTTCAGGGTCTCAAGGCTATGCAAATCGAAGAGACAGCAAAAGATATCGTCAAGCATGTGGAACAGTTAGGAACTCACCTCAAGAAATATGAGGAATATCATACCAAGCTCGGCACATCTCTTGGTACAGTTATCAACCATTACAATAACTCTGGCAAAGAGCTTAAAAAGGTAGATAAGGATATTATGCGTATTGCAGGTGAGGCGCCTGGTATAGAGGTGGCTGTTTTGGAGGGGCCAGAGAATGAAGAATAAGTATCTGCTTGCGTTTTTTAATGGCTTCCTGTATAGTATTTCGACTTATGGAATTTGCAGTTATACAAACAGGCGGCAAGCAATACACAGTCTCAAAGGGAGATCTCATTTTGATTGAGAAGATTCTCGGTGAGCACAAAGAAGGCGACAAGATTACTTTTGACCACGTCCTCCTCGTTGATAATGGCAAAGACACTACTATCGGCGCTCCTTATATCTCTGGTGCAGAGGTCAAAGGTACCATCACAAAGATCGGTCGTAGAGCAAAGGTTCTCGTCGTGAAGTATAAGCAAAAGAGTCGTTCAGGTTGGACACGTAACGGTCATCGTCAGCCGTACTTCCAGGTGAAGATTGATTCTCTTAAATAGAGGTAAGAGCTAGTAGATATGAGCTAAGAAGTCCCCGCTGGGGATTTTTTGTTTGACAAATAATATAAATTAACGTAATTTTTCCTTAGATGCTGGAAACGTTAGCTGATGCTAGCAAATAAACAGCATTGAACGTTAACAACGAAACAATGATGGAAACGGATATATTATGAAATCCAAACAAACATCAGTATTAAAAAAAGACATGACTAGTAGTCAGGCCCTTACGCTCGGCGCTCGAATTATCGCAGGACTTTCAAGGGCTCGCGTTGATCAGGAGGTCGGGCAATACCATATCCAAAAACCAGATGTAACCAATCAACGGTGCCGTATATTCACTCAGCATCCTATGGGTATTGCTGTTGTAGGGCAGAAGGGTTGCAAAAGTTCCAGTTTTGCAATATCTGTCGGTGTTCACATCGAATCAATTTGGGATCCTCTCATGGATTTTGTTATCTGTGATCGAATTTATGTTGATAAAGAAGAATTGGTCAAACGATCACAGGTTATAAGTGACTTTATCGACATTGTCATCTTTGATGATGTGCTCGATGGGTATACTATCGATCTTTTAGACAAGTTAAAGTCGATGGTCGGTCATGAGCCTGAGCTACTTGTATGTTGCGGTGGTGGCGCAAATAAACTTGGTTTGATCAATAAAAAATGTAAAAATTTTCGTTTTTGCCTCAATCTGAACGAAGCCCTACATTCAGTTTTCGATTGGCGCATGGAACAATTTCGTAAAAATTGTTTTCCGCACTATCGTTGATTTGCTCTATTTACAACATGCCTCGGATCTTTTGGTCCGGGGTTTTTTATTAAGAAAATACCACGCAATGAAGATTGACTTAACTTTTATTATATGTTTTAGTATACGATAAAGGTGGATCGGCGTGTGCCGAATCTTCCAAACAGAAACACAGAACATTTAAAATATGAAACCAATCCAAGGTTCCTTGGCCTCAATCATCCGCAATGACGAGGGTTTGTATGAGGGTGACCTGGCACACTACTTCCGAGCCGTTTTCAACAATGCCCGGAATCTGAATCACCCGTATCACAACTTCCGTCATATCTTCCATGTGCTCTGGCTCTGCCATTGCGCATGCCATCACTACAAGAAGAATCTGACGAAGCGTGAGATACGCAATCTGCTCATCGCTGACATGTTCCATGATTTCGATCATTCCGGTAGGATGGGTAATGATGATTTGAATATCATGCTTGCGCTCCGTGGTCTCAAAAAACACCTTGCACCTGAAGATGTGGGTCATTACGATGATATTGCGAGGCTGATCATGCTCACCCAATATCCTTATGATCCAGCACTCAATGATCAGGTGGATCTGCGCGGCAACATCATCCGTGATGCCGATCTGAGCCAAGCGCTCAGCGTCGCATGGATACAGCAGGTTATCTTTGGTCTTTCGGCGGAGTGGAATATGAAGCCAATTGAAGTTTTTCGTCAGCAGATTCCTTTTCTTCGGAATCTGCGCTTTCACACTGAGTGGGCGCAAGAAACCTTTGACCTTGAAGAAAAATTGGTCGAGGTCAATAGTTTGCTTGATCTGCTTGAGTTCGGGACCTCGCCGGATTTGGGTGTCAAAAAATAGTTCGGCTCTATCGCGGCCACTGCATTTTTATAGTGCAGTGGTTTTTTATTTTCTATTACTCAACGCATTTCTAATAGTCTCACTATCTGCATACTCAAGTTCAGCGCCTGTTGAGAGACCACGACCAAGGATAGTCACTTTGGTTGAAGAAAGAGTTGAATTACTCGTAATAATATTTTTGAGCGCATCTCTGACAATAGTTGCAGTATGTTCACCGTCAGGCGTTGTATTCAATGAAAGAATAACTTCTTTTACTGGCTGTTTTTCAATTCTTTCCAAAAGTGCTCGCAAACGAATCCTTTTTTCTGGTTCTTTATCAAGTATTGGCACTGTACCACCTAATATGAAATATATTCCTTTGTAGGTTCCACTCTTTTCAATGCTTTCAAAATCAGAGTCGCGTGCAACGATCATGAGGGTTGAAGTGTCACGTGAAGGGTCTGCACAAACACTACAAACAACTTGCTTGGTTGAATTGATGAAAAGGCGATGACACTGCGGACATTCAGAGGTAGCTTTGCGGACTTCTTCTATGAGTTTGATGAATTCAGCGATAGAGGTAGGGGATTTGCCGAGGAGATAATATACGAAACGGCGAGCCTGACGTGGACCGATGCCAGGGAAATGGGCGAAGAGTTCTTCGAGACGGTGGAGGGAGTCCATAGGGTATATAGTAAACAGTAAACAGAAATTAGTAAACAGAAGATTTTAGACTAGCTATTGCATTAGTTTTTCGAATAAGACCATGAAGAAGTCTCTGGGCATTATCGATTTTATTTTCAAAAGTCACATATTCAGTTTCAGAAATGTATTGAATATCCTTTGAGATAATAAGTTGGTTCCTCAATTCAACCATCGAACCTCGTGCAATATAAAAGAAGCGAGCTTTATCTTTTAGCGTATTTCTACCAAAACCTTCAGCTATGTTTGAAGTTATTGAAACTGCCGATCTTCTCATTTGATTCGTTAAACCAAATAGTTCTTCCTTAGGAAATTTTTTTGTAATTTTATAAATATCAATAACAACTGAATGCGCTTCTTGCCATGTCTTTAAGTCTGTAAATTTCTCAATCTGCATTCTCTGTTTACGGTTTACTAATTACTATTTACTTTGTGACCTACTAGAACCCACCAAAATCCGCTTTCTCCATAGACATGAATGTCGTCTTCTTACTATCGAAGAAGAGCTTGGCGATCCCGGTCGGACCATTACGGTGCTTTTCGATGAGGATCTCAGCTTCTTCTTTGCGGCCACCTTGGTCGGCGTCTGACTCACGGTGGATGAACATGACGACGTCAGCGTCCTGCTCGATAGAACCGGAATCGCGCAAATCAGAGAGGCGAGGCTTGCCACCGCGCTGTTCGACGGCACGAGAGAGCTGTGAGAGGGCGAGGACGGGCACCTCAAGTTCACGAGCGAGGTTCTTAAGTGCATGTGAGATCTCGGTGATCTGCTGAACGAGGTTATCGTTTGCATTCTTGGCGGGGATGATAAGTTGGAGATAGTCGACGATGATGAGGCCGAGCTTGCCTTCGTTCTTGAGACGACGAGCGACGGCGCGCATCTTGAGGATATTGTTACCTGGTTGGTCATCGATATAGATAGGAGCTTCTGAGAGGCGTGAAATAGCTTCACCGATGGCTTTGAAGTCCTGATCGACAGAGAGGTTGTGTCCAGTGCGAATCTTCCATGAGTCGACTTGTGACTCTGCGGCAAGCATGCGGTCGACGAGCTGCTGCGAGCTCATTTCGAGAGAGAAAATAGCAACTGGTACTTTGTGGTTGATGGCGGCCTTGCGAGCAATGTCGAGGGCGAGGGACGTCTTACCCATACTTGGACGTGCGGCGAGGATGATGAGGTCAGACTTCTGGAAACCAGCGAGCTTGTTGTCGAGTTCTACAAAACCAGTTGGCACACCACGGAGCTCATCACGCGTCTTGTGAAGGTGATCGAGGCGCTCCCATGCTTCATCGAGAGTGTCTTTGAGGGCCACGAATTTGTTTGAGCCACTGATGTTGGTGACATTATAAAGTGCCTTCTCAGCTTTTTCGAGGATTTCGTGAAGGTCAGCTTCTTCATCATAACCGAGACCAGTGATCTCTTCGGCTGCCTTGAGGAGCTCACGCATGATGTGTTTGTTGCCGACAAGTTCTGCATAGTGGTGCGCATTGGTCGAGGAAGGGACTGAGTTGATGAGCTCAGATAGGTATGCCATGCCACCGACGTTCTCGAGAGCGTTCTTTTCTTTGAGGCGGGCTGAGACTGAGAGGAGGTCGATTGGCGTGCTCTTGCCGTGAAGCTCAAAGAGGGTAGTCCAGACGTGACGATGCTGGTTGCTGTAGAATGCACGGTCAGTGACGAGGTCGAGGATGTCGTGCATCACTTCTGGACGGATCATGATCGAACCGAGGAGAGCCTTTTCTGCTTCAAGCGAGTGTGGGGGGATCTTGAGATCCTTTGCTTTGAGGTAAGGGGAAGTGGTGGCCATGTAAGTATTTTTTGTAATTGGTTTTGTGAGGATATTTTAGCATAGTGGTTGGTGGGAAATTTTTTCTGCGCAGGTACGAAAAAGGGGAAATGCTGGGGATAAATAGTTTACTAAAATTTGAGCGAAGCTTTGCTATTTTTTGAATGCTTTTTAATTTGAATTTTATCTCTGACTGATAGGGTAATGTGGCGCCGGTGATCTGGTCGACAAGGTATGATTAAACCAATGACAGGACTGACCTCAGTCACTAGATGGGGCACAGGGAAAGATCGCCGTAATGGCGGTTTTTCTTTTGGTTATATTTTCAATAAAAAACCATCCGAAGGTATCGGATGGTTGGAGTTTCAAGTGTTTAACGGCACACAGTCAGTAGGCCGGATGTCACTCGCGTAGTCGCGGTTGGAATGCTCAGATTCGTCGGCGAGGGTTTCTTTTTCTTGCTGCGTTTAAGTTGCTCAGCGTTCAATTGTTTGATCATGGGACCGGTGCACTGGCGGAGATCGAATTCAGCCTTTTCAATCGGGCATTTCGTTTTCGGCAGCACACCCTTGGGCTGAACAGTCACATGGAAACAGCCATACGGATGTCCAACAAATTCGATGGCCATACCCGTAAATCCGCTCGCCTTATCGGTAACTCGCGTGCCGAGTATTTTGAAGGGGATGGATACGTTCTCCCAACAGTTTTTCGGCAAGATCAAGCGTTCTTGTCCGAGTAACATCCGTGGAACAGGTTGACCATCTTCGGGGTTACGGCCACGTGGCTGAAAAAGATATTTTACTGAACGGTCCATGCCAACCATGACATGGGTTATCATCCCCTTCACGCCACTAGCCTTGTCGGAGCATGGTGTGCAGAGCTTGACCATAGGTAACTTTATGCTCATGTTTCTCATATTTCAATGTTTTTCTTTTCTCTGATTTGGCTAAATATATAGCCATTGAGTCTAGGAATATTTGTTTGTTTTGGAAAGCAGAGAAGATTTCAATCCGAAAGTATATTTACATGATATTTTTATTTTGTCAACATCTGTCTAGTTTCTATTACTGATCAATAAAATATGCACAAAAGTAAGTTGCCATCTCCCCAAAAATGTGCTATCTTCGGTCTACTTATGTCAGCCGCTCACAGCAAAAAAATGCCCGCTGAAAAAAGCGGAAGTACTGGTGATAGGATTATCCGCCGCAATTCATCGATTCACGGTGAAGACCGCCTCATCGTCAAAGGTGCGCGCACTCACAACCTCAAAAACATCACAGTAGAGATGCCACGCAACACCATGATTGCTATCACAGGTCTATCTGGTTCAGGAAAGTCATCTCTCGCTTTTGATACGATCTTTGCTGAAGGGCAGCGTCGCTACGTTGAGTCTCTCTCTGCCTATGCCCGCCAATTCCTCCACAAAATGCAGAAGCCTGATGTTGATGAGATCATTGGTCTCTCCCCAGCTATTTCTATCGACCAGAAGTCCCGTTCGAACAATCCTCGTTCTACTGTGGCAACTATCACCGAAATCTACGACTATATGCGTATCCTTTTTGCGCGTGTCGGCAAGCCACATTGTTTGACTTGTGGACGTCTTATTCATCGCATTTCAAAAGAAGAAATTCTCCAGACTATCCTCAAAAAAATCACTGAGAAGTCTCTCCGTGACAAAAAAGTATTTGGCGTGGAGTTCAGCGCTGCTAAAGTTGGCATATATGCTCCCGTTGTTGTTGGTCGCAAAGGTGAGTACTATCAGCTCCTCTACGATCTCCTTGGCAAAGGCTATGAGCGCGTGCGTATCGATGGTGTGCCACACAAACTCCGTGATCAAATTATTCTTGAGAAAAACAAGAAGCATGATATCGATGTACTTGTTGATGAGCTTTTTCTGAGTGAATTCCAAAATAAACCTGCAAAGACAGATAAAAAATCTACAAAATCTGGCGAATCAAAAGATACAGACGAGAAAAATACTACTCAAGCAGACAATGCCAAAGAACGTCTCTCAGAAGCTCTCGAACGCGCTATCCAAGAAGCGGATGGTCTGATCAAGATCCAATATCCTGGAGACGCAGAGGGTAGTGAGACACTCATGTCGGTCAAGTTCATGTGTCCCTATGATGGCTTCTCATATCCTGAGATTGAGCCAAGACTATTCTCATTCAACTCACCATACGGCGCATGTACGGCATGTAACGGCCTCGGTACAGAAACTATATTCTCAGATGATCCATGTAAGGTCTGTATGGGCGCACGTCTCCGTCCCGAGGCTCTCTTTGTGAAGATTGGTGAACAAAACATCGTCGATGTAGTCAATATGTCTATTGAAAAGGCTGTGACATATTTTGAAGAGATCAAACTAACTGATTCTGAAAAGGAAATCGCAAAGGTAGTCCTCAAGGAGATCGACGCTCGTTTGTCGTTCATGATAAATGTGGGCATCGAATACCTCACGCTCAATCGTCGTGCACATACATTGTCAGGTGGTGAAGCACAGCGTATTCGTCTCGCTTCTCAACTCGGTTCAGGTTTGGTTGGTGCTTTGTATGTATTGGATGAACCTACTATCGGTCTCCACCAGCGTGATAATGATAAGCTCATCAAAACGCTCCTCCATCTCCGTGATATCGGCAATACCATCATCGTTGTCGAGCATGATGAAGATACAATGTATGCCTCTGACTATATCGTCGATATTGGCCCTGGTGCTGGTGTCCATGGTGGCGAAGTTGTCGTTGCTGGATATCTCGATCAGCTCCTCACTGCAAAGACCCTTCCAAAGGGTGGTGGTAAAGAATCGCTCACTCTCGCATATCTCCGCGGTGAAGCAAAAATCGCAGTCCCTCATATGCGTCGTGAACCAAAAGGAAAGATCATCATTCGCAATGGACACGCTTTCAATATCAAAGATATGAATGTGGATTTGCCACTCGGTGTCCTCAATGTTATCACCGGTGTCTCTGGTTCAGGTAAGTCATCACTCATGTATGAGATCATTCACAAGAATCTTGCACGTAGACTGGAAGCCCGTGTTCGCAGCAATGAAGTAGTCAATGCGAGTGAATTCAAAGGTTCAGAATATCTCGGTCGCGTTATCCTGATCGACCAATCACCGATTGGTCGTACCCCTCGCTCAAACCCAGCCACATATACTGGCTCATGGACTCATGTTCGTGATCTCTTTGCTTCAGAACCAGAAGCTCGTGCACGTGGTTGGACAGCGAGTCGCTTCTCATTCAACCGTCCTGGTGGACGTTGTGAAGCGTGTGAGGGAAATGGTGAGATCGCTGTTGAAATGCACTTCCTCCCAACGGTCTATGTGACGTGTGAGGTGTGTGGTGGCAAGCGCTTTACCAAAGAAACATTGGAGATAAAATTCCGTAAGAAGAATATTCACGAAGTGCTCGAACTGACCATCGAAGAGGCACTTGAATTCTTCAAAGATATTCCTGCAGTTGAAGATCGCTTGAGTACACTCATGGAAGTAGGTCTTGGCTATGTGAAGCTGGGTCAGTCTGCGACGACTCTCTCTGGTGGTGAAGCTCAACGTGTGAAGATTTCATCAGAGCTCTATCGTGCTCATATGCAAAAGACGATCTATCTCCTTGATGAACCAACTGTCGGTTTGCACTATGAAGATGTAAAGAAACTCATCGAAATCCTCCAGCGACTTGTCGAAAAAGGAAATACTGTTGTGGTCATCGAACATAACCTCGATCTCATCAAATGCGCTGACTATCTCATCGATATTGGTCCTGAAGGTGGCGAACGTGGCGGAACTATCGTGGCAAAGGGAACTCCTGAGGATGTGGCAAAGAGTGAGAAGAGCTACACGGGTAAGTATTTGAAGAAGGTGTTAAAGAAATAAAAAGTTCGGAGAATAAAAAAGACGGTGATGAGCCGTCTTTGTGTTTGTAACATTATTACTTTTCAACATCCCGTCCTTCAGGTTTATACCGAAGGACAAAGAAGGTGATTGCACCAAGCATCCACAGGAAAAAAGAAAATATATTGATTATGGCAAGACAAATCAAGACACAGGCCACATACAAAATACCGTAGATGACGAAAAAAAGTCCGACAATCCAGCGACCACTTGATAGTGCTTTTTCTGCTGTGGTGTCGTCAAATTCCCGGCCGATTGCAGAAGCGACATTCATACCTCACCTCCCTTGTTGTCCGGATGTTCCTTTGTCCACGCGATCACGATGTGCTTACGTTGAACAAAGAGAAACGTGATTGCTAAGGTCAAGATCACCGTCTGGGTCGGTTCAATGATGAGGTCGTGATAGAAAAGTCCCATGACAAAAACAGAAAGCATGATTACGATCCGTTTATGCTGCCTCATGGTTGCCTTGTTGATCATCTGTGCGCGGTTCGTATAGAAGAGACCTTGTTCGAGATCAGACAGAGCTTCCTCGAAAGCATTACCAGCAAGCTCCAATTTTCTTCGCATAGTATTCCTTTGGTTGAGTTCAGGTTGAAAGTTAATGTGCTACTTACTTGATTACTATTCGCTAATACCATACTCTTAGTATCATGATCAGTCAACAGGTCAAAAAACTCGATATCCCTGAACTTCCCGGCGTCTATGTCTTCAGAGATTATCAGAAACGGCCTCTGTATATCGGGCGTGCCACATCACTCAAGGATCGCACCAAGAGCTATTTTAGTAATGATCTCATCGAAACTCGTGGACCACGTATCGTCGACATGGTCACCAAAGCAAAAACACTCACATGGGAAACGACTGACTCCGTTCTCGAAGCCATCATTCTTGAAAGTGCTCTCATAAAAAAATATCAGCCTCACTACAACGTCGATGAACGTGACGACAAAAGCTCATACTATGTCGTCATTACCAAAGAAGAATGGCCACGCGTATTCCTTGCACGCGCCCGAGACTTTGATGCACAAAGAACAAAAGGGGAATTACTATATAAAGTGAAAGCAGTCTTTGGTCCGTATGTGCACTCAGGTTTGATCAAAGAAGCACTCAAGATACTACGCAAGATGTTTCCATTCAAAGACAATAAATCGCATGATCCACGTCATGATGCATTTTATCAGGCGATAGGGAGGTCGCCACGATCTGTGTCTCAAAATGACCAAGTAACAATAACCAATGACCAAAGACGCTATCAGCGCACTATTGCTAACCTTATCTTATTCTTTGAAGGAAAAAAGAAATTACTTCAAGCAAAACTGACACGTGAGATGAATACGCATGCTAAGAAGCTTGAGTTTGAAGAGGCGCAAAAAGCGAAGCGACTCATATATGCACTCGATCATGTGAACGATATGGCACTGATAAAGCAGGATCAAAACACAATGAAGCCTGCCGGCGGCGGACAGGAATCGCGACCATTTCGCATGGAAGCCTACGACATCGCTCATCTCTCAGGTACAAACGTGGTCGGCGCTTTCACAGTATCAGTCAATGGAGAATTTGTACCAGCAGAATATCGTAAGTTTAAAATATCTCGCCAAGTTAATAACGATGTAGCCGGACTCATAGAAATACTTTCACGTCGCTTGAATCATACTGAATGGACATACCCTGATCTCATCATTGTTGATGGTGGTGAAGCTCAGCTCAATGCTGCACAAGGAGTACTCAAGGCGCGTCGCATCAGTATCCCTGTTGTCGGTGTAACTAAGGATGAGTATCACAAAGCGAGTGAATTGATTGGAAATGGTGAATTGGCTGAAAAATACAAAACTGAGATTATTCGTTTGAATGCCGAAGTGCACCGTTTTGCTATCGCTTTTCATAAGCAAAAAAGAAAGGCTAGCTTTATTACTTAAGTTATCCGAGGGTAGGCCTTGGATTTTCTGATATAATCAGAGTATGAATCAACGTATCCGAGTCGGCGTACTCCGTGGCGGGCCAAGCAGTGAATATGAAATCTCACTGCAGACTGGTGGCAATGTACTCAAATCTCTTCGCGAGAAACTTTCTGATCGCTATCAAGCTCACGATATCCTCATTGATACAGAGGGGAACTGGCATATCGACGGCATGCCTACTGTGCCTGCTGATTTGACTGTGCGTCTGGATGTTGCATTCAATGCGCTCCACGGTTCATATGGTGAAGATGGTACCGTCCAACACATATTCGAAACACATGGTTTGCCATTCACGGGTTCAGGCTCTCTTGCTTCAGCAGTTGGCATGAATAAATCTCTGTCACGTAAAGTGTTTCAAGACCAAGGCCTCAAAGTTGCTTTGGGTAAAGAAATATCATCAGAAGATATTCAAAATAATATTCAGGTAGTAGCTCACGAACTATTCAGGTCATTTCCAATACCCGCAGTTGTTAAACCTGTTTCAGCTGGTTCATCTGTCGGTGTGTCTATCGTGCGTACACAGACCGAGCTCGTCAAAGCACTGGTTGATGCTGCACAACATGGTTCAAATGTGCTCATAGAAGAATATATTGATGGTACCGAAGTGACCGTTGGTGTCATTGAAGGATTTCGAAATCAATCAGTATACGTCTTGCCCGTAGTCGAGATCGTTCCCCAAACTACTTTTTTTGATTATGAGGCAAAATACAAAGGTAAGTCTGAAGAGATTGTGCCTGCACGACTCACACATAAGATAAAACAAGAGCTGTCCCAGCTCGCCGAAAAAGCTCATAAAGCACTTGGTCTACGACATTACTCACGTTCTGATTTCATCATTCATCCACGTCGCGGTATTTATATACTTGAGACGAATACATTACCTGGTCTTACCAATGAATCGTTGGTACCAAAGGCATTACGTGCTGTGGGCAGTGATACGCATGAGCTCGTTGACCATTTGATACAACGAGCACTTGCTGATATCAGTCGATAAGTCTCTTTAACAGTAGGCTGGAATCAAGTCTTGCAGACTCGTGTACCACAAAATAAAATTCGCCCTTTCGGACGAATTTGTATTTGTGGACCCGAGAGGAATCGAACCTCCGACCTTTGCTTTGCAAAAGCACTGCTCTACCAACTGAGCTACGGGCCCGTGGGAAATACTTTATCATAATTTGAAAAATATACAATACGTGCTATTCTCTTAGTCCAAATCAATTTTATGTCAGCACTCGTAACCGATCTACTCGAAGTTTTCAAGGAGATGATGTCTGCCTTCTTTGAGATTATCCCAAAAGTTCTTCACGTATGCCTCTGGGCCATAACTGGCGTTTTTATCTTACCGTGTGTATTTGTTGCCAATCATTTCTTTCCCAAGTGGGTCAAATGGGGAGAGGACTTTTAAAAAATAATCAATAATCAATGATCAATAAGCAGATGGACACAAACCGATAATTATTGGTTATTGTATCTTGGTTATTGTTTCTTCTGATATAATACCCCTCATGAATGCCAAATCAGTTGAACTAGACGCCTTGCCTCTCCAGCCAACCATATTCATAATTTTTGGTATAACCGGTGATCTTGCTTCACGCAAACTCCTTCCAGCACTACTTGGTCTCTATACCAAGCAGATGCTTCCGAAACGCTTCGCTATCATTGGTATTACGCGCCGCACTTTTTCTCGTGAAGAATTTCGTGAATCGATTCGTACGCATATGCATATCAAGCAAGGTCAATTCAAGGAAGAGGATATCAAACACTTCCTCGACCATTTTTCATATGAACAAGGTATGTTCGATGATGCGATGCTCTACAAAAATCTTGCCACTTCTATAAAGGCAATCGACGATCGCTGGGGTCAGTGTAGTAACAAACTTTTCCATCTCTCAGTTCCACCAACTCTCTATGAAGGCATTTTGACCAATGTTGCTGATTCTGCTCTTAACAAACCCTGTGATGATGGTACTGGCTGGACACGCATACTGATCGAAAAGCCATTTGGTAATAATACACATACTGCTCAGTCATTGGATAAACTTCTCGGTAAACTTTTTGATGAAGAGCAAATATTCCGTATAGACCACTATCTTGCAAAGGAATCACTACAGAACATCACTGCATTTCGTTTCGCCAATGCCATGTTCGAGCCTCTCTGGCATCGTGAATATATCGACAAAGTCCACATCAAGCTATTTGAAAAAGTAAGCGTCGAAGGTCGCGGCCAATTCTATGACAATGTCGGGGCACTTAAGGATGTTGGTCAAAATCACATGCTGGCCATGCTCGCCCTCATTGCTACGGATGAACCAAAATCATTTGAAGTAGACATGATACGCAAAGAACGTGCACGCGTATTGAATAGCCTCGTACCAATCACTTCACGTACTCTCGAAAAGTTCGTCGTTCGTGGTCAATATGAGGGATATACGAGAGAGCCTGGCGTTGCTGCCGATTCTACGACTGAGACCTATTTCCGTATCGAAGCGCACATCAAGTCGCCACGATGGAAAGGGGTGCCATTCTACATGGAGTCAGGCAAGGCATTTGCAGATGCACGCACAGAGATCGATGTATATTTCAATGCAGCATCATGCAAACTACAAAATGCACGCGCTTTCCACGGTGAGGATCCAAAATGCATTGAAAAACAAAATGTGCTCACATTCAGGATACAGCCGGATGAGGGTATCAAGGTGCGCTTCTTCGTGAAGACACCAGGGTACTCGATGGCCACCGAGCCAAAGATGCTCAAGTTCAAGTATGCTGATACTCTCGCTCATCCCGATGCGCTCGGTGACTATGAGCGTTTGATCCATGATGCATTCGTCGGCGATCAGAC